>NZ_JACJTO010000060.1 GCF_014698755.1 Aphanizomenon flos-aquae FACHB-1287
GTTATTTTGCTATTTCAGTTGGTGGTGCGCCACTAGAAATATTGAAAGAGTATATCAAGAATCAAGAAAAGCCGTCCTAGAAGGACGGGGCTTGTGTCCCGTCTTTTCGGTCAAACCAAGATAAACAAAGGGTTTGAGGTGATGAACTCTCTCAAAAAATACTTAGGCTGGCCAGTATAGCTTGCAATCTCTTACAAACTCAATCCCTTTAGGGATTGAGTTACTAACCCTTGATTTTCAAATTAGCCTCAAAACTAAGGAATTTGTAGCAATGGTGACAAAAAACCAGTCTAGTTGAGATAGTACCTCCGTAACTATTGCCGATGATTAATTATCTACAACATGATGATCACGGGAAATTACAAACCGATTAGCTACAGTTTCTGGCTGAATCGCTGAGAGAATAACATGACTAGAATCAGTGATAATCACCGCCCTAGTCCGTCGTCCATAGGTAGCATCAACCAGTTGACCTCTATCCCTAGCATCGGTTATAATCCGTTTAATCGGGGCAGATTCTGGACTCACAATGGCAACAACCCTGTTGGCAGAAACGATATTACCAAAGCCGATATTGATTAATTGAATTTCCATAAAAAAATTTCAGCTAAATGAGAATGAAAAGCTTGTAGTAAACTTATTCTCATGTTATCGCTAAAGAATGGGAGTTACAACGATTTAAACCACGTTATCTAGAGTTTTTTCATAACAAACGCTTTTTTTAGCTATATTATCAATCAAATCCGCTAAAAATCTTCCATAAGATATATGCAGAATTGCATCCATATAAGCTAGGACCATTTTCTCGTAATTTAAAATTAATATGGGTGGGATCATTTTTTTAAGGACGAGAATCGGAAACCTAGATAGTACTGCCGTACTAGTTTCTACATAAAGCTAGTTGCAGTTAATTATATAGCATTTACATTGATCCTTAATTAACGGCAATTACCCAATCTTTAAGCCGAAAATAGAACGTTTTTCACCTTTATTCAATGCTTGCCATCTTTGTTGTAATTGCTGCCATTCGGGATTATATCCACCATAACGCCAACTCACATAAGCATGACAAATTTCATCTATCAATTCAGCTATTTCTGGAGAATGGTGTTGGTATAAAATTTGAGCATACTCTAAAGATGTTTGACTTGGATGCTTACCTAAACCCTTGTGGGCAGTCCATTGTAGCATTTGTTGATACAGTCTTTCCATTGGGGGTAATTTCTTTAACCAGCGGATGTTTAACCACTTACGCCATTGTCCCCAACCCAACCAACCTAAGAAGGCCGCGATTGTCCCCACAATTAAACCGGTTAATACCCCTAACCAACCTTTAGTAAATAAAGCTAAAAACCAAGCTATTCCCAGAAATAACCAGCTAAATATCGTCCCAAATACCGTATTTAAAATCGCTGTAACTGGTGAAGGTAGCCAACCAGCTACCCAATTCCAAAATTGACGCAAAACACTAAAGGTCTGATCTTCCTCTATTGAAGGAGGAATCAAAGGATGTCCAGGAATTGGATCAAAAGTAAACCAGCCATACTTAGGGAAATAAACTTCCGTCATCGCGTAGGCATCAGTATTACGGACAACATACATCCCTGTAAACGGATTAAACTCCCCCGGTGCAAATCCCACCACTAACCTCGCTGGAATACCTACAGAACGCAGCATTACCGTTAATACAGTGGAAAAATGGTCAGGATAACCGCCTTTATTTTTGAATAAAAAGCTTTCTACTAAATCATCCTTTTCGCTCAAATAAGGCAAGTCTAATGGATCGGTGGGTAGGGTATAATTTTGTTTAATATATTGAGCCAAGTAAAGAGCTTTTTCGTAAGTTGAATCTAGGCGTTTAGTTCCTGGAGAACGAGAAACCCTTTGTTGGTCGTAACTAGCCAGCACTTCTTCAGTGCGTTTTCGGACTTTATCGGCAATTGTTGCGGGGATTTGTAGGTAATACTGTTTAATATTGGCTGGATATTTAGTTGAGGCTTTACTTAACAAAGAGCGATCGCGGTAAGCAACATCCGAAACTACGGTATATGTTAGCCCTTCTGATAACCCTACAGGCGCGCGTAAACCATTCTCCTGATCAACGGCTATTTCTGGTGTAGGAAAATACAAAGCTTTCGGATAGGACAGTGCTGGAATTAGGTTAGGTAATTCCGATACTATATTATAAGTTTGCACAACCTCTTTTGTTACAGTCGTAAAAGGTGGAGAGTCAAAAGAAATGCGGTAAGACCAAGGGGATTTTCTCAGAGTAGTAACTTGATCATTACGAGAAATCTTCCAACCCTTACCCGTATAATTATCAAAAGCCAGGACGCGCCAAAAACCTTCTGCTTGCGATCGCACACGCATCACCACCTTGGGTTTCATTCCTCCCCGCAGGTTTTGGTTCATCTCGCTATTAAAACCGTAATAAAAATTATCATCTAATTGTCCCGGTTCGCCAGCTTTTCCTTCCCCACCACCACTATTATTACCCTTACCTTCACGGACATAACCGGGATTAATAATACTCCGTCCTGTAAAATTTTCTGGAACATTCAGCGGCGCACTTACGGGAAAAGACCTAAGTTGATAACCGGGAAACCGGGGTAAAATGGCAAAAATCCCCAGTCCCAAAGCCAAAATTAATAAAAAATTGAAAATTAGAAATTTAAAATTGAAACTAGAATTTCTTTTGGCCGATTCTCCCGTAGTAAAGTGCTGGAAACCTAAACGAGAGCGGTAATCTAGAACTAAAGTTGCCAGAGCAACGGCTAAAAATAATAGTAACACAGGCGCGAAAGCCATTGTTTGGCTCAATGTCGCCGCCACACCCACCAATATTAACCCAATCACAATCGAATAGCCCAAATCTTTGCGTCGGGGAGTATCAAAGCTATGTAGCACTTGCAATTGAATCAATAACTCCGCCAAACTTAGCCGGGTATCACTCCAATCAGCCATAAAATGCCTAAAAAAAGCACCTAAAGCCAATAACATTCCTATGGCTATACAAAACTGCATAGGAATATTAGAACTACGACGACGGTAATAACTCCACCATGTTCCCACCATAGTCAGTGGTATCGTCCACAGACTAAATTTAGTTTCACCGGCAATATCCGTGGACACAATCCCCAAAATTACCAGTACCATCACTAGCACTCGTAAAGGAATTGAATTTTCCACTTCTTTGACTAAGGATTTTCCCTTAGTTATTTGCTTCGGTAAAGGCCAAAACCGATTCATCCTTGATAAATTAAACATTGTTAAGTAACCAAAGCTATGATGTAGACGCTGCGGACATAATGCTAGGTGTCGATTCCCCCCCTATCCTAGCCTTAGATCCCCTGGTAGTATAGGTATCCAAGTATCCTGCTCATAGCTAAGGTAGTTAGATACGCCCTTAATATTGATATTTTTGACTGCAAGGAGAATGAATTAAGTTATAGCCCCAGGGAACTAATCAAGATTATTATACATCTATTGCCATGACTTCCATCTAATTTTTAGATATGGCAATTATTCTACATTAGATTTTCACCTGAATAGCCAACAATAAAGGCTGTTGATCTAATTCGGGGAACTCAACTGCTAAGGTATAATTTGGCTGATTTCTATCAATCTGTAATTCAATCACTGGTATTTCCGAAGTATCTGATTTTATACAATCTTGAGTATAATGACTCTGAACTTGTAAAATTCCCGGTGTTGGTAATTCACCTTGAACAATCAACTTCGTAGATTTACCTAAGTTGCGTAATTCCACCCGAATACTCAAAGTTCCCACACTAGTGAGCCATTGTCTTTCCAGTAGTGGCTGAGTAAATGAAATCGGCAAAATTAAATTTTCTAACAATTGCTTGGCCGCCATTAAGGACAAAGCCATTTGTTGCCGTGGTAGTAAGTCAAAATAATCACTCTCGACATCCGGTGTAGCTGTCAGAGTATCAGCTGAACGATAAGAGCTTCTCAGCACTAACCCAGCTAAGTCATTAATTACCTGAGTATCCGTGGGGAACATACTTTCGACCACTTGAACTAATTTAGCTCCTAGGGGTAAAGAAGATGTCAACAACACTTGACATTTTTCCAGTAATTGCCGAAAAACTTGTTCTGGTAAAGAAATAGGTAAACTTAGCTTGGATTGGTGGGCAGTCCACCCCCAAACAGGAACTAATCCCATTAATTGTCCTTCTATACTCTCAGGGTAATCCACCACTTGTGTTTCCCAGGGGAACAAAGGTGGATTTTCGGCTATTTGGTCTTGTAACCGACGCTTAAGAATTGCTTGGAAACGTTCTTGCACAGTAGGAATTTCTCCCATTTGAAAGGTTTGGGGTATATCTCCCAATTTGAGTTTACCAATAATTTGGCTACCATCAACAGAAGAATGTTTACCCCATGAGTTTCCTTACATCATAACAACCTATACTTGTAAGTGTTGGAATTATAATTTTTCAATACCCAAGCAAGTTGATAATTTTGTAAAGATATACAGGTTACCATTCATGGGTAGACGCACTAGATCCGGACACTAAGGAGTTACGAATTTCCCAAGCTTGTTCTAGAATCTTAAACCAACGTTTCTGTAATTGTGCCATTGACAACCCTACAATTTTAGATATCTCCCCATCAGGTTTTCCTTGCTGCTTTAAATCTAAGATAGATCTTTGTTTATCATCTAACTGTGCTAAATAAGTTTCCCATTGAATTGGAGTTAAACCCAAATTATTGGGTAAAGAAACTTCTAACCACTCATGTACTAATTCCCAGCGATGTAAAAGAGCAAACCGAATTAAATGATATTTAAACCGTTGCTGTAAGTAATCACGTTGCCGAGATGTTAAACCCAAAATTGACTCAATTTCTGGCGCTGATAAATCCTGAAGACGAAGAGCAAAGTAATCAACACAATCAGACTGTTCTTTTTCTTCTAAGTATTCTATTAATTCGGTAATCACAACCGAGCGGAGAGTATTTTCCTCTGGTTCGGGTTGCATTGCCATAGCGGAGCGCAATTGTTGAATAGCTGGCTCTTCCCAAGTACCTTCAAACTCACCACTACCACCTTCAGAGGCCTGTTCTATATCTACACTTGTTTCTAACGGCTGTTGTTTAGAAAAGGTTTGCGCTCGTAGAATAATTAGCTGTTGCTGCTTGCCCGGTAGGGGAATCCGACGTTTACCATATCGTTCGGTAAATGCCATGTATTCGCCCAATTCTAATAGAGTTTGGGGGCGATAGGTCGAACCTAATTCGTTCTCTCTTCTAAAAGCATTTAAAGCTTCTAGATAAAAACCCTGGAGGAAATCCTCAATGATTGTCAACCGCCCTTGATAGCTTAATTGTTTGTGAGGGGGATTAATATAACGGTAAATAATAGCACTCAGTGTGCTGTGTAATTCTACCCTACTACGACTTGAACCTAACTGATAGTACCGAATACACTGTTGTAGTCGATGTTTAGCTAGGCTCATGGCTGAACTTTCTACAGACCCGGAAGTTTGAATGCGTTTACTTTCATTGCAAATCCGTAAAACTTCGTTGGTAATTCTCACGGACACGTCGTGACAATTTTGCGCTGAAGCCTTTGTTGACTGTTGAAGTTCCTTAAATAGGAATTGAAAGATGACCTCCACGCTGATAGAAATTTTCCCCTGATTAGTTGCGCTTGCTGTTGAATTCATAATCCCACTTCTCAAAAAGACCCTAACATACTTTGAACACGACTTGTCAGACTTTCGATAATAGCCTCATGGTTTTTGTGTACAAGTCAAACGTAAACCAATTTACAGTGAGGATGTGTGGCATAAAAATATTGAACTTGTGAATCCCAATTTACTGGGATATTTCTTGCCCATGTTCGCCATTATCCAAAAGTCATTTACAACTCATGATGGATTTAGAAGCACAAATTCAATTGCTGATAGACAATGCACCCCAGGACGGCATGACACCACAAATTATGGCATCAATTGCTCCTGTCTTAATCGCTGTTGCCCGAAAGTTAAACCACTACCAATACTGTATTCTCCAAAATTCTCAGCAGGATTGGGTTTTAACCACATTGAGCAATCGGGCAAATCCAGAAATAGAAAAGCAAATTATTTACGCTTTCCCTACCATACAAGATGTTTCCCTAATCTCAGATGCTGGGCGTGACCCTCACTTGCTGCCAACCCTCATGGATGTTATCCCAATTTTATTCCAATTGGTAGCTCTCAAACCAGTACACAGTATTGTTTTTATAGAAATACCCGGAAGTCTCACTCATACTGTAGAAATACAGCGTTCTCAGCTAGAAAAGCTGATTCAGCAAAGATTACAGAAATTTAAAGGCCAAAAAACGGTTCCTCCTCATATTGCCTAAATAAATTTGGGATTTTGGGATTTTAAATCTCCTCATCCCAAATCTGAAATCACCCTCAATTTTTTAGCAGAGCCGACTTATTGAATAATCAGTCAAATTAATTAAGGCTTGTCGTGATTCTGAAGGTTCTAAAATGCTGATATGCTCGGCAGCTAATTTGGCGTGGTGGGCGGCTAATTCCCTAGACCGCTGGATACCTCGACTATCATGGATTAGCGCTGATGCTTTCTCTAAATCCCCTTCCTGGGCAAACTCTCGTTCAATTAAGACTTTTAAATCAGGCTTTTCTTCCAAGGCATATAAAGCTGGTGCTGTTAAATTACCACTTTTCAGGTCAGAACCGGCTGGTTTGCCCAGGGTGTCTGTTGAACTGGTGAAATCGAGAATATCATCTACGATTTGGAAGGAAAGACCCAAATGGCGACCATAATTGTATAAGTGTTCGGCAGTTTCACGAGAAGTTTCACTAATTAATCCCGCTGCTTTAGAACTGTTGGCAATTAATGAAGCTGTTTTGTAATAGCTCTTTTGCAAGTAAGTTTCCGTAGACAGATCAGTATTAAAACGATTTAGCCCTTGTTGGATTTCTCCAGTGGCTAAATCCATAATTACTTCTGACAGTAATTTGACAACATCTAAATTATTTAGATTCGCTAAATACCAAGACGATTGAGCAAAGAGGAAGTCCCCTGCAAGTACAGCAATGCGATTACCAAACAAACTATGTACAGTGGGTACACCACGTCGAACATCTGACTCATCCACTACATCATCATGTACCAAACTAGCTGTATGGATCATTTCTGTAATCTCTGCTAATCTTCTGTGACGCGCTGTAATATCTTCCGTTATAGTTGCCCGCGATACAAGCAGCACTATGGCAGGTCTGAGGTGCTTTCCCCCAGCACCGAATAAATGTTCGGCTGCAGCATAAAGAATGGGGTGGCGATTTCCCACTAGCTGTTTAAGGTTATCTGCTAGTATTTGCAAGTCTGCTTCCACAGGGGTAAACAGGGATGTGGTTGGGGTCATGGATGGGCGGACTCTGGCTTAGGTTACGAAAGTTTACATATTCTTTAATTTTAAGATAACCCAGTGTCAGCGCAAAGTTTTCCTCCACCAATATGATTTTCAATATCTCTAGGACTTACCCAAAAATTAGATCATAAATATGTTATTATTAATAACTTCTAAAGATTGATTAATTTTTGGCTTGTCCATAATTGCGTAAATAGTCGGAATACAACGTTAATAAAATGACACGCATTGTCACTAGACTCAAACTAGCTGTTACCAACGAAAAATTTTTAAATTTAGTCTAGAAATTAGCTTCAAATTCAATCTAGTTGTGTTAGGCTAATACCTAAGGATATTAAACTTTTCAGATTATTCACTTCCAAAGTAGAACTATCGTCGGGTGGTTTTACGCAATAGTGTTGTGAGTCTAAAATAACTCGTCGCTCAAGATAAGAAGATGGGAATTATTCCCAATTTTTGCGCGAAGATCATACCTTTTTAGTCAAATTATGCTTTTCCGGTTATGGAACTAACTCAACGTCTTCTGAATACGTTGAGAATTAGCGTACATTTATGTAAATCGGTATGAGGTCAATAAAACAGTCTGGGTAAACTGCTGATGAGCGCGGTTATAGTTTGCTATATAGCAATTTATAACTGCTATCGGATGTGGGGACTGGGAAAGTTGATATTAAAGAAAATAATTAACTGGACAGAGAGGATTAGTTTTCTGCTGTGCCAGTTTGTGATGCTAACTAAAGTAATCAACCATACACTTGATTAACTAAAGTTCTGCTGCTTTTGTATAAAATTTCATATTCTTTATCAGAGATGGGGGGGACAATGATTTACGGAAATATGCCTATGATGATATTTATTTTAGCTGCTGGATACTTGTTTAGTGTGTACTTACTGTTAGCATTAGCAAAACGAACAGGCAGAAGAGGTATTTCTTACGGCGGGTTAAATCACACCAAAAATGAGTACAACCAGCAAAGAGAGTTAACTGCAAAGGTGACGGAAGCTGTTAATAGTCAATGAAAGCAACTTACAGGGGTGGAGGTCAATCCTTGCCCCTACTTTTTGCTGTTAAGATAGGACAGCCTCGGTAAAACATACTTGTTCTACCATTGGGGTATAGCCCAACCATTGTAAACCAGATTGGCTAAATTGTCGGGGACAACCGCTAACGGCGAAGCGCGTAGGCATGGGTGGATGAATATTCTTAGCACCTAATACATCTAATTCTTGAGAGCAAGTAGCGACGACATGAACTGCTGGGTCAATCAGTTTGACTTGGGGAGGCAGAAGCGATCGCAAAACTGGTGACATCAGGGGATAATGGGTACAACCATAAACTAAAGTATCTATTTCTTTCTCAATCAAAGGTTCTAAATAAGTTTTAGCTATTTCAGTAGTATAAGGATCACGGATGCGATTTTGTTCAATTAGTGGTACAAATTCTGGACAACTGACTTGCCAGACTTGGGCATTGGGTTGAATTGCTAAAATAGCTTGACGATAGGCATTGCTTTGAGCCGTAGCTGGGGTAGCAATCACGCCAATACGTCGTCCTTGTTGTGCTGCTGCCGTTGCTCCTGGTAAAATCACCCCTAGAATCGGGAAATTAAATTCTTGCTGGACAATATCTAATGCCAGAGCAGAACTGGTATTACAAGCCATAATTGCCATTTTCACCCGTTGTTGCTGCATCCAATGGAGGATTTCTCGAACAAATTGTAAAATTTCTAGTTGGGAGCGAATACCATAGGGAAGACGGGCTGTGTCCCCCACATAAATAATTGATTCATTGGGAAGTTGTTGGTAAATTTGTCGTAGTACAGTTAGGCCACCGACACCACTATCAAATACCCCAATGGGAGCGCGTTGCGGTTCTTGAGAGGAGATTGTATCAAAAATAGAAGGTGAATGCACAGAAAATATGAATGTAGATTGTGGTTAGTGGTCAATAGTAAAAAATAACAAACAATTAACAATAATTATCGTTGTTTTAAATAATTAAGGATACCATTAGCTATTCCCTCAGCCATACGATTTTGGTATTCTGGTGATCTTAAACGAGGATTATCTTCCCGACCAGTCATGTAGCCAGTTTCCACTAAAATAGCAGGCATAGAATTTTTTCTCAGAACATAAAATCTAGCTTTACGAGTTCCTCTATTATTAAGGGTACTAATATTTTGGAGAATAGCTTGGCGAACAGTATCTGCTAAGGCATAACCACTGTCATAATAATAGACTTCTAACCCATTTACATCAGATCGATTACCTACAGAATTAGCGTGAATGCTGACGAACAGAGTAGCATTAACACGTTTAGCTATATCCACTCGTCCTTGGAGTTCTACAAAAAAATCAGCATCTCGTGTGAGTACAACTTGTATACCGTTTTGCTCCAAAATTCTTGCAAGCTTTGTACTAATAGGTAGAACAACATCCTTTTCTAGTAAACCACCCAGACCAGGAGCACCAGAATCTTTACCACCGTGTCCTGGATCAATAACTACCAAAACTTTGCCTTTAGGAACTGGTGAACGTTCCTGGAATCCTTTTTGTGAAGGATCTGTATCAAAGCCTGGAGGATCTAATACTGGTATAGGTTGTTCAGATGGTGTAATTAGAGGACGTTGAGCCAGGGGATCAGTTTGTAATTGTAGCGCTAATAACCGAGAGGTAACTTGATTAATTCCACCTAAGTAGACACCAGATGCAGGTTGGACAAGAACAACTACAGTATTAGGAGATTGGGGTTGGAGGCGAACTTTCAGAATAGGGCTATTACTGTTAAAAGTGGGACTTTTAAACTGATTGGCTAATTTAGCATTGGGGATGGTAATACGAAATAAACGGGAATTTCTATCCCAGCCAGTGGTAGCAGATATAGCTTGGTCGCCGCGAATTAGTAATTGTGTGCCATTTCCAGCTATTTCTATAGATTGAATAGTCGCGGGGGAATCACCAAGTAATGCTACAGAGGATTGATCATCATTAGACAATTTACCGAAACGATCTGGAATCACTACAAAACCGTTGTCAACACTAGATATTGCTTGCCAATTACGACTAGGATTATCCAATTGTAAGGTCATGCGAACAGCAGATGGATAACTGGATAATTGACTAAATTGGATGCGACGGACTCCATAGCGATTGATCACTACATCCCGTTGTTCCATATTTGGTGATAAAACCGCGCCAATGATATCAATATTGACAGAAGAGCGATCATCTTGACTGCGATTAACTTGTAGTTGAGGATTTCCGCCACTGGTGCTAATGAAAAAACCATCTCCCGTAACTCGCAATTTATCAATTTGCATTACCCCTGGATTTGTTTCTCGGTTTGATGGGGTAATTCGATTTGTGGTGACTACGTTGTAAATACTTCTGGAATCCGGTATTGACTCAGATGATTGATCTGATCTTGGAGGTAGTGATGGTTCGACCGTTTGCCCAGAAACCACCTCTGGCTGTGGTAATTCTACTGTCCAGCGGTTACGATTGGAAACAAATTTGACTTTGTTGGGGTTAAAGGTGTAACCAGGCGCGAGTTCTACAACTAAGCGTGTTGTTTGGTCATCAAATTGACCAATGCGAATAGTGCGAATTTTGTCACCAATCTGTTGTGTGAATGACGGACGACCCAATTTGGTCCCTGGTAAGTCAATTACCAGGCGAGTGGGGTTAAAAATAAGTTGGGCTTGGGGTTGGACAGGGCTAGATGTGTTAATTTCTAGACGATTTCGATTAGCATCAAACCGCCAAGAGTCTAAGTTCGCGGCCAAAGCGGGCGAAGATAGCATGAAGACTGTTCCAAAAGTGCTAGGTATTAACCAATGTAGTTTCACAATCCTTTCTCCTGATTCATATTATGGAATTTGTCAATATCTCAACTTATGGGCTAATCTTCAGACCATTATCGCTGCAAATTTAACTTTGCTCAGGTAAAAGATTTTTGAGTTGGCGGTAAGGTACGGCTAATGGCGTAACATTTTAGCATACAATCAGTTTAGTATTACTATTTGGTCAACAAATTCTTTTTTCTAGCATTAGTAATGGCATAAGATGATAAGTAATAAGAGTTACGATTATCTTGATCTTAAATACTGAAGAATACCTTGGGCGATCGCTTCAGCCATTTGATTTTGATAAGCTGAAGTTCTTAGTTTGGCAACATCGTCTCTACCAGTCAAGTAACCAGTTTCTACTAAAATTGCGGGCATAGAGTTTTTACGGAGAACATAAAACCGAGCTCTCCGTACGCTTCTGTCTCTGATATTAAGACTTTGCAGAATTTTACTATGAACAATCCGAGCTAGTGTTAACCCAGTGTCGTAATGATATGTTTCTAAGCCACTAACTTCTGGACGATTTTCACCGGCTGAATTAGCGTGAATACTGACAAATACACTAGCATTAGCTTGTTCTGCCATTGTTACTCGTCCTGGTAAAGTAACAAAGTAATCAGAATCTCTTGTCATAATTACTTGGATGCCATTTCGTTCTAAAATTTCCGCAATCCTTTTCCCAATGGGTAAAATAATATTCTTTTCCTGAACTCCACCAATACCAATCGCACCTGGGTCCTTACCACCATGTCCGGGGTCAATTATAACTACTATTTTTCCTTGGCGAACGGGTCGTCGTGGTCTAGTTTGTGGTTGACTTGAATTTAGGTCAGGTAGTGGCTGCTTTGGTGGTGATAAGGGAGGTAAATTTACAATTGGCCTGATCTGACGATATCGTTGCAATTTGAGAGCCAGAAATTTGTCTCCCTCTTGATTGAGTACACTTAGTGTAACACCCGATGCAGGTTGAATCAAGATAACTACAGTATTTGGCGGTTGAGATTGGAGACGGAGTTTGAGAATAGAACTATTAGGATCTAATGTGGGCTTTTGTACCTCGTTAGCTAATTTAGCATTGGCAATGGTAATCCGAAACAAACCAGAGCTTCTATCCCAACCTGTGGTAGCGGATATAACTTGGTCTGCTCTAATCAGTAATTGTGTACCATTGTCTGTAAGTTCTACAGATTGAATTGTAGCTGGAGAACTGTTATTTGTTCTGATTGGGGGAAAATTCTCATTTTCCGGTGCATTAACAATTCTCTTGCTAGGAAGTACGACTAAACCGCTACTACTGGAAGTTACTTGCCAGTCAGGGCTATTTTCGTTTACTTTTAAGGTGATGCGAACAGATGTTGGTGTTGTTTGCAATTGAGTAAATCCAATGCTGTCCACACCATATTTATTAACTGCTAAATTTCCTTGAGTTAAACTGGGTAATACAGTTGCACCAAGGATATCAAGAAATATAGTAGTTTTATCCTGGCTTCTGATGATTCTCGTTTGCGGATTACCACCATTAGTACGAATAAAAAATCCATCCCCAGTGATTTGTAATTTCTCAATTTGAGTTGTTGCTTTACTGTTGTTAGCAATAGGTGAAAACTCTGGTTTAAGTTGGGGGTCTATATTAGCTAGATTGTAATTATTATTATTACTAGTGGTATTGTTAGTGGTAGATAAGCTTGAATCAGTTGCTAATTTTGGTAATTGCACTGTCCAGCGATTAGGACTTTTACCCAGAAATTTTATTTGTTGAGGATCTAGGTTATAACCAGGATTCAGTTCTAAAACTATTCGGGTTTTTTGTTCATCAAACTGACCAACACGAATCTCCCGAATTCCTCCACCTATTTGTTGAGGTAACTGGGAACGTCCCAATTTTACACCCGGTAAATCAATTACTAAACGAGTGGGGTTAAAAATGAGTTGTGCTTCTGGTTTTACAGGACTATTGGTATTAATTTCTAATAGATTTTGATAACGATCAAATCGCCAAGATTCTAATTTTGCTGCTAAAGTTGGTGACGATAGCATAATTACAGTACCAAAGGTAGCAGGTATTAACCATTGTAATTTCACGGGTTTTTCTCCTTAGCTAAATTAATAATTAATGCCTGGTATACATATAAAAAACACCCCCTAATGTCAATTTCTGACATAGTTGGCTGGATTATTGACGATAATTATTGAAAACATCTTTAAACACTGAACACTATTATGAAAAATGGGCATACAAAACATGATAAAGACTACGAAAATGGGAAACAAGGAAAAACTTATACCAAGGGTAAATAATCTTCTATATTAATTTGTTTCTGAAGCATTTAAAAGTAGGAATAATAAC
Source organism: Aphanizomenon flos-aquae FACHB-1287 (assembly GCF_014698755.1). Classification (GTDB taxonomy): domain Bacteria; phylum Cyanobacteriota; class Cyanobacteriia; order Cyanobacteriales; family Nostocaceae; genus Dolichospermum; species Dolichospermum flosaquae. The sequence continues at coordinate 13,607 of NZ_JACJTO010000060.1, forward strand.
CATTGTTAAAATTAGAGAGTGCCAATATTATAGAAGACGGAGATTGGATAAAAGAAGTTTCCTCCAACCTCCTGATATAGTAAATGTAGAACCTACAGTAGATCAAATTTCTAAATATTTTCTGTGGGTTTTACCGAGAGATTGTGGTGACATTCAAATTACTAATTGTCTTTTGTAGTGCTGAGAGATTGTGGTGTTTCTACTGCTAATAATTTTTCAGAGTTGCTGTCTAAATTTGTGGCGGTATTTGATTCTGGAAATACGAATCTTAGCAGGGGAGGAGCGATAAATGTGGTAATAATAACCATCATAATAATTGCTGCTCCTAATGGTTTTGAGAGGACACCACTAGCAGCACCTACACCAGCAAATACTAAGCCGACTTCACCTCGGGGAATCATCCCCACACCAATGGCCCAGCGGTTAATGCCCGGTTGACCAAATACTGTTAAGCCTGTCACTACTTTACCAATGATGGCAACTGTAATCAGGAAAGTTGCCATGATTAAGGCTTCCTGATTGGTGGGAATGGCTGGATTTAAGACTCCCAAATCGGTTTTTGCCCCAACTGTGACGAAGAAGACGGGAACTAACATATCCGCAATGGGGATAACTTGTTTTTGCAGTTCTTTCCGTTTGTCGGTTTCTTCAAGGACTAACCCGGCGGCAAAAGCACCCAGAATAGCCTCTAGATGAATGACAGAGGCGAGATAAGCCATGATTATGGCAAAAATGAAGGCGGGAATGACTAATTCACCTCTAGTTTTGAGTTGATCAGCGATCGCTACAAATGATTTATTAAAGATATTACCGAAAACTATCGCCCCAATTAGAAAAGCACTGGCACTAATAATTAAATAAATGACGTTACCGACATCTACGACACCATCTTTAGCTAAACTGGCAACTACCGCCAGAACGATAATTCCCAAGACATCATCAATAACGGCTGCACCAAGGATTATTTGTCCTTCTTTAGAATTTAACCGTCCTAATTCGGAAAGCACTTTGGAGGTAATACCAATACTGGTTGCTGTCAAAGCTGCACCAGCAAAAATGGCCGGAATGGCACTAATTCCAAATATGGTCATTAATCCCACAGTACCCGCAGCAAAGGGGACTATTACCCCTGCTGTAGCCACTACGAAGGCTTGAACACCAACGGCCATGAGGTCTTTGAGGTTCGATTCTAAGCCAATTTCAAACAGAAGGATAATTACACCCAATTCTGATAAAACTGAAACTACCTCGGACTGGACTGCAAATACCTGTGGTGTGGCTTCTGGGGTTAATCCAGCGGTGAGTTGCAGGAAGGTCATGATTAAGGAATTAGAAGCGTCTGTACCACCTTCTGGGAAGACTAATAAATGGAGTACGGAGACACCGATAACTACACCACCGAGAAGTTCACCTAAAACTGCTGGTAAGCCGATTTTGTTGCATAATTCTCCACCCAGTTTGCTGGCGAAGTAAATTACGACTAAGCTTAATAGCACGGCGGCTAATACCATGGAACTGTCTACGGTTTCTGTCGCTAATATGGGAATGGTTGCACTGATAAGCTGCATTGGTTATCTAAATAATAATTTCTTTATTTTTACCAGGAAAACCGGAAAGTTTGAAAGCCCCTGAGAAACAGGAACTCTAGTTCCGTCTTTCGTGCTAACCTTCGGGAACGACAAGGGCGAACAGACAGGGGATGAAAAACGACACGGGCGGTTTTAACCGCCTTCAATATTATCTTTATTTTCTTTCAACTTTAAACTATCTACCCAATCTTCTATCAATGCGGTAATGGTTTTTTCTCTTTGCGCTGCGTACAAATGCAGCTTGTGTTTTCTGCGTTCTGAGAGTCGAACTGATACTGTTTTGTCTTTCATAATGTATTGCAGTTATTCGTACATTGTGTTATTATAAGACAAAGGGAGAATCACGCAATGTATGTATGGATGCCAACAAATATTAATCAGTCCCAATCAGGAGCTAGGAGCGATTTTTGAGTTCTTGTGCGGGGAGTCAAATAAACTTGCTAATTGCGGGACTTATTATGCCAGGCAATTGTTTTTCAGGACGGGTAAAATTCCTAGTAAGTTTGACTTGCATCGTAAGTTAGCAAGTAATTCCCATTTTGGAGCGATGCATTCTCAAGCTGCACAGCAATGTTTAACAACTGTGGCGGAATCTTTCAAATCTTATATTGGACTTTTGAAAGGGATTAAGAGGGGTACGGTAATTCAAAAACCCAAACTACCTGGATACCGGAAGGGTGGATTAAATCTTATAACTTTTCCTGGACAAGCTATTAAATTAAAGGACGGTAAACTAAGATTCCCAATGGGTAGCAAGGTAAAAGTTTGGTTTGGGCTTGACGCTTTTTATGTTCCCATGCCCTCTAATTTAGAGCATAAGGACATCAAAGAATATCGAATACTGCCAAGAAATAATGAATTTTATTTGGAGTTAATTTATAAAATATCTTCTCTCAAACCCGACGTAAATACTGAGAATGTTTTATCAATTGATCACGGTTTGAATAATTGGCTAACCTGTGTCAGCAACGTTGGTACATCATTTCTAATTGATGGGCGCAAGTTAAAGTCGGTTAACCAATGGTACAATAAACGCGTTTCGGTTCTCAAAGAAAATCAACCTCAAGGTTTTTGGTCTAAGCAATTAGCATCAATAACAGAAAAGCGTAATCGCCAAATGAGGGATGCAGTTAATAAAGCAGCGCGGATCGCAATCAACCATTGCATTAATCATAAAATTGGTACTGTCGTTTTTGGTTGGAATGTCGGACAAAAAGACTCTATAAATCTTGGGTCAAAAACAGAAATGTTGAATGTCGTTACAAAACTTTACATATTTAAGTATACTAGTATTATCAAGGGTAAAAATGTCAACATTTCATAATATCTTCCATCCAATGAACATAACTGATTT
>NZ_JACJTO010000061.1 GCF_014698755.1 Aphanizomenon flos-aquae FACHB-1287
GGAAATAATAGGATTCCTGACCAACCTACGAATACAAAGCGATCGCGCTTTAACCAGTCGTCTAATACGTCAAACCACCCTCTACTGGGGGCGCGTCCAACTGCGATGGTCATAAGAACAAATCTCCAAAATGTTTTATAATTACGGATTTTATGCGTTTATAGATGACCTATTAGCCATCTACACAAATTTAACCAGATTGTTAATCTAGTTTACAATTTTTTACGCTTTCTATCATAATAGGTGAAAATCTCTAATTTTGCTAGTAGGCTAAAAAAAATTTTATTTAGGGATTATTGAGGTGGACAAGTAGGGAAAAATTCCTTAACAACTGACAACTGACAACTGACTAATGACGCTAGAATAGGTTCTACAAGTGAAAATTGATTAATTCTAAATGTTTACCATTGACTTAAGCATCAGAAATACTGCTTTCCCCATATCAGTACAACGCAAGTCTACTGAAGATGCCGAAGCTGTTTATCAGCTAATTTTGGCAGCAATGCGGACTGGTAATCCTGATATTATAGAACTCAAGTGCGAAGGCAAAGCAGAGAAAAAAATTGCCGTCCGTGCTAGTGAAATTTCGGGAATCCAGATTATCCAAAAAGATAGTGCAGCTAGTAGCAGTGGTAAACCACCGGGCTTTGCTGCTTTTACGGCTGAATAACTCAAGGTATAAACATGACAGCAGCGGGCATCGAAGTTAATAATTTAAACTTCTTTTGGCCTAATGGGGAGCAAGTAATCAAATCTTGCTCTCTTCAAGTACCTAAAGGTGAGTTTTGGATGCTTCTAGGGACAAATGGCAGTGGTAAATCTACGCTGTTAAGATTAATCGCGGGTTTATTAGCTCCTCAATCTGGGGAAGTTATGGTTTTACCCCCAGTTGGTTTTGTGTTCCAAAATCCTGATCATCAATTGGTAATGCCAACAGTTGGCGCTGATGTGGCTTTTGGATTGGTGGCGGAAAAGTTGCAACCTGCTATGGTCAAGTCTAGGGTTGAAGAAGCCTTAGGAGCAGTAAATTTATTGTCTCTACAGCGACGACCTATTTACGCGCTTTCTGGTGGACAAAAACAGCGCGTGGCAATTGCTGGGGCGATCGCTCGTCATTGTCATGTTTTATTATTAGATGAGCCCACTGCCTTGCTAGATCCAGATAGTCAACTGGATTTAGTGGCTAGTGTGCGTAATCTAGTTAAAAGTCGCGGTATTACGGCTTTGTGGGTCACTCATCGGTTAGAAGAGTTAAATTACTGTGATGGTGCTTTCTTATTAGAAAAAGGTTGTTTAGTTGATGCCGGTGCAGCAGAACGTCTTAAACAGCGATTAACTCAAGTACATAATTAGATATTCTACCCGTTCAAATCTCCAGAATTTTGATAAATTTTTAGCCAGATACCAGAATACAGGATGCTGTATAGGTATCTGGTTTTTTGATCTGGGAAAACATCAAATTTTCAAGACTAGGGAAAAATATTTTTTATAGAAAACAACTTCAGTAAAGCTGATTTTTAGAGGGGTTTTCGGAATTACGACTTCTATCTTAGGGTCTAATTTTGACCGAAGTAAGCGTTTTTTATTTTTTGTAGCATGGGGTTACAAGCAATGCTTCATTTACTATAAGTCTTATGAATGATTTTTGTTAACTCTAGATAATTGTGATTAAAAACCATGTCTCGTTCCATAGTCCCGGCCGTTCTATTAGTGGACGGCTACAATATTATAGGCGCTTGGCCTTGCTTGATAAAAACCCGTAATCATGCTGGACTTGAAGCTGCACGGGGTGAGTTAGTAGAAGCGATGACTAATTATAGCGCTTTCCAAGGTTATGAAACTCAGGTTGTTTTTGATGCACAATATCAAAACACTCCTAGTAACAGAGAAACTATTACAGAATTTTTAACGGTACATTATACGGATTTTGGCCAGACCGCAGACACATATATAGAAAAAACCTGTGCGTCTCTCCGTCACCAAATAGCCCAATCTTTAATTTCTCGCATGATTGTCGCTACCTCAGATCGGGCGCAGCAATTAACAGTTCAGGGTTATGGCGCTGAATGGTTATCAGCGCATCAACTGTGTGGTGAGGTCGAAACTACTGTTTGTCGGATGCGTCATCGGTATAAGTCCCAAAAACAACCCAAAACTAGATTTTTGGTGAATGGGATCGACGCAAAGGCCAGACAACGGTTAACGGAATTACGCATGGGATTATAAATTCTAAAATTCATAAATCTCTGAATATCGCTGCTGGAAAGGGTTTTGAGCATTAAAGGAAAGCAGTCTCAGCAGCAACAAAAAAAAATTAAAAAATTTTGCAAAAACCCCTTGCATTAATTTGAATTTCGGTTTATTATAGCTAAAGTTAAGAGCGTTCCTCAGTAGCTCAGTGGTAGAGCGATCGACTGTTAATCGATTGGTCGCTGGTTCGAATCCGGCCTGGGGAGTTTAAATAAAATGAATGGGACTAGTTGACATTCCTTGATCACAGCGACAATTTTTGACTCCAGTTTTGTATTTTGGAGAATTGATGGTTAAGAATTGGTAATTGGTGATAATTTTAATAATTAGAAATTAATTATTTTTTATGCTGACTTCCAATAATTTCAATGGGTTGTTTAATGACCGATTTTTCCATAATTTTTTACCTATCCCTGCGTTAGATGATTTTAGATTGGGTGTAAACACACCAGATTTTAAATTATCAGACATTACTAATAATACTATAGTCAGACTGTCTGACTATCGGGGTAAAAAACCAGTTTTACTAGCTTTTACCAGGATTTTTACAGAAAAGCAGTATTGTCCATTTTGTTATCCCCATATTCAAGCTTTAAATGAGAACTATGAACAGTTTAAAAATCGGGGAATTGAAGTTTTATTAATTACTAGCACTGACAAAAAGCAAAGCACTGTAATTGTTCAAGACTTGGGTTTAAAAATGCCATTATTGAGTGATTCTAGTTGTCACACATTTCGTACTTATAAGACTGGACAAGCATTAGGAGCGCCATTACCAGCTCAATTTGTGTTAGACAAAGATGGAAAACTGCTCTACAGCCATTTATTTTCCTTCTTAAATCATAATGCTAGTATAGAGACACTTCTAGAAAAATATAATTAATATGTTACGTGCTTAAATTTGATGTTTTAGTGCGGGCATCTTGCCTAATAGAAACCTAGTAAAGCTTAAACGGGGATAGGTTTTAAGTTAAAGGTTCTAACTTACCCGTACCTCGATTATATCGATAATCTTTCCAAGTTAAACTAGGATGAGGAAGTACACAATATTTTTTGTCATCAATCATAATTGATACTACATTTTCTCTAGATGTACAGGGGACATCAATTAATTCCCAGCTTTTAATTAGCTCTAAATTTGAGTCACTAGAAGAATTAGAAGTTGGTTTTGGTTGTGGTTTTAGTTCTGCTTCAGAGGTAGATTTTTTAACATAACGTCTCGTAAATATTTCTGAGGATTTTTGGTAATCTGAAAGTGCATTTTGATAATCACCAATTAAAGTATAAGCTAGAGCACGGTTAATGTACGCACTAAAATCATCAGGATCAATTAGAATAGCTAGAGTTGACACTTTTATCGCTGCTGGATAGTCCTTTAAGTTATTAAACACATCTGCTTGAATAGTGTAACCATAACTATTGCGAGAGTCAAGACGGATAGCTTGTTTAGAAGATTCCAATGCTGCTTGATACTTCCCTAATTTAATATAAGCCATGCCTTGATGAGCATAAGCGGGAGCGTAGTTAGGGTTAAGACGAATTACGCGGTTAAAATCTTCAAGGGCCGCTTGATCATTTTGTAAGAATATCTGACTCCAACCGCGGTTGAGGTAGGCATCTAAGTAGTTAGGATCAAGAACAATAACTCTGTTAAAATCCGTAAGAGCTTCTTGATGTTTGCTTACCCAAGTGTATGAATATCCCCTTTTAAAGTATGCTTCTATATATTTAGGATCAAGCTTAATTGCTTGAGTAAAATCTGCTGCTGCTTCCCGATAATTATACTGATCTAGTCTAGTAATACCCCTAGCATAAAAGTCTCTTGCTGACTGAGGATTATTTAAATTATTAACAGGTTTATCAGTAGGACTACTATCCTCCTTAAATTGGGTGTTTTTAATAATTGGCTCATTTGTAGCTAAAAAAGTATTAATAGGAATCCCCGCATTAAATCCCGTCTTTTGTGTTACTACTGCTCCCGTTTCTGTTTTATTTTTACCTGAAGTATCAGCTAACCCGTGAATTGCCACAACCCTACCAGCAATATCAAACACTGGACCACCACTATTACCAGTTATAGTTCTGGCATCATAAATCAAACCATAGCCATTAATAGCTTTACTAGAGCGAGAAACAACCAGACCCGTAGTAAAAGCAAAGTCTCTGGCGGCTCCAACTTTACCAAACACCGCTGGAAAGCCGCCCACAAAAACATCAGCACCCTCTACCATTTGGTCAGAGTTTCCTAAAGTAGCAATGGGATAGTCTTCTGTGGCCACAAAAGTAGCTATAGCTAAATCTGGGTCATTTTTATTTTTCTGTAATACTTTAACATCTTTAACAGGATAATCTTTGCCAGTATTTGTGCGTATAGAATAAGTAGTATCTGTAGCGCAAATAATTTTTTCTGACCTTTTTAAGTCGTCACATACCACATGATTGGCCGTAAGGACAGTGTAAATATTACCTTCCTTGGCAATAATTACACCTGAACCTCCGGGAGTAAGATCACCCTCTACATTAATTTGGACTGAGGTATTTTTAGCAACTTGAGCAATCTTTTGGGTACTAACAGTATCAGCAGCAGATGTTGGCAGAGAAATTACAAGAGTTGCGACTACTGCCGTAGTTAAAATAGTATAATTTACCCTGATAAAATATAAATTCATATTCTGATTTTTCCTGTAAATCCTAATAACTATGTTTTATTTTCCTTGACAATTTTTTGTTCTTCGAGAAAAGCCAGAATATTGTCAATAGGAATAGCCCAACTAAGAGATTCCATTTGCAAATAATCCTCTTCCTTTGGTATAGTACCATCGGTAAAAGTAAAAGCATCGATACCCTGAAAAGGATATTTTAACAGCCCATTAATACCAATTAGTTCACCCTGCTGATTTAATGCAGGTCCCCCGCTCATACCTTGGAAAATATCATTAGTATTGCCTAATTGATAACCACCAGGGAGAGTTTTGGTAAGCTGCATTTTAATAGTTCCCGTTTTGATTTTAAAGGCTTTAACTCCCCAATTGCGGGTTTCTTCCATTTTAGTGATTTTCTTGCCCTTAAAGACAAAATGCCAAGCTGGAAAACCAGAGGCGTATACTTTTTCTCCCTCGGAAATAGCTTTTGACTTTGGCAATGTTGCCACTGGATAATCCTCTGGACTAGTAAATTTTACCAGGGCTAAGTCCAATTTTTTTGTATTAACGCCATTGACTTGCTTTGCTGGATAAATATTACCATCAGAAGTCAAAATTCCATAACCATCTTCAGGACTATCAGTAACTACATGATTATTTGTTAATACTGTATAAGTTTGTCCTTCATGTTTAATAACTACCCCTGAGCCAGAACCAAATTTAGTTAAAATTCTGACAGTTACTTGATTAGCAATTTTGGCGACGGTAATATCAAGATTTTCGGAAGAAGTAGCACCCAAAACTACTGGGTGGGAATAGGCATACAACTGAATCACAGAAACCGTGGTAATAAATATTAAAAACAATCTGCGAGCTATGGGAGAAAACATGATTATTGCTCAAAAAATGGGGATTAAATCATGCCTACAAATTATATACTAGCAATCAGGGAAGAGATCAAAACTTTATCTCTTCCTTAATTACTAATTAGCAATGACCTTTTCCCCGGATTAAATAACTAGCAACTTGAGTTAATAATTACAAGCCACCTGAGTCATCTCTATCTCTAACATCAGGTTTTTTCGCTCCTTGGACAATAGACAGATTACGGTTATTTGTTAGTACATCTTCCAATTTGACCTGGAGACGAGTGCTGGTTTCTCGAATTACCCCAGCACCAGAACCTTCACGACTAATTCGCATGATTTGGGCAAGAATTTGGTCTGCTTTTTTGGCGTTTTCTGGTTTGAGAGTAAATAGCTGATTATCTTTATTACAACCAGTTTCATTTGCAGAAACTATACAAATCACAGTGCTTTTGTTGATTCGACCAGTCATTAAAACAACGTCTTTGAGTTTACGATTACTATTAGTTACAGCCCGAGTTAATTTATTGGTGACGATTTTGCAACGCCCTTGAGAAGTATACTTGTCACCAAAGTATTTTGAAGTTTGACTAGTCCAGATAATTATGGGAATAGGCTGTCCCCCGGGGCGCTGACCAACGGTAGCCACGTTACCATTATCTTGCGGTACACAACTGAATTTAGTTCCTGTGTTGGCTTCCTCCGATGGGTCTACATTTGAATTATCACTACTAGTATCCACTGTATTATCTACAGGTGGCAAGGCTTGAACTGTAGAACCCAAACCAACAATGCTAGATAGGGCTAAAGTAGCAACTACAATCGCTGTTTTCAATTGATATTTCATAAGACCTCTAAATGTTAATAAAGAAGATGATCAGACTTTTACGATGGGTGAGAGAATAATTTAAAAGATTACAAACCACCAGTAGTAGGTTTGTTTTGGGCAGCAGGTTTTTTAGTAGTAGGTTTGTTTTGAGTAGTAAGTTTCTCTTTTAGTAAAGTGCTCAATTTGACCTGGACACGACCTCTGGTTTCCCGAATTACCCCAGCACTAGAACCTTTACGACTGATTTGGGCTATTTGGGCAAGAACTTTGTCTGGATTCTGAGCATTTTTCGGGTTTAAAGTAAACAGGGTATTATTACCATCACAACCAGTATCCTTGATAGAAAGTACGCAAATGACGGTTCTATCTCCTATGATACCGCTGGTCAACACGACATTTTGGAGTTTACCGTCACTATTTTTTACAGCCTGATTAAATCTTTCTGTGACAATTTTGCAACGGCTTTCAGGGCTAACTTTGTTACCAAAATACTTGGAACTATCTGAAGTCCAGACAATTACGGGAATTGGTTCTCCTCCAGGTCGCTGACCAACGGTAGCTATGTCACCATTTTCATCAGGTACACAGGAGAATACAGTTCTTGTATCGGCTTCTTCCGACAGGTCTGTATCTAAATCAGCACTATCATCTATTGTATTATCTACTTTTGGGAAAGCTTGAACTACAGACCCCATAGCAAAAATACTAGATAGAACTAAAGTTGCCACCATGGTTTTCAGTTGATGTTTCATAAGACCTCTTTAATGTTAAAATGAGCAGTGATGAGATTTCTTTTCTGTAACTACTAAATTTCACTTTTATGCAGAAACCTATAAACCATCTGCTATGGCTTTTAGGCTACCAGTCTTGGAATTATATCGGTAACGTGTAGCTGTTAAGTCAGGATGTGGCTCAATACAGTATTTCCCGCGACCCATGATGATGGTGACTACTTTACTACCAGAGTTACAGCCTGTAGGCGTTAGTCCCCATTTTATTAGCAGTTCTTTCTTATCAGTGTCTGATGAAGTTGAATCTGATGAAGCCAAATTTGATGAAGTTGAATCTGATGAAGCCGAATCCGTTGGGGTATCGAACGTATCAAACATTGTGTTAAAGTTCGTAGCGTTATGAACGTTATAACGACTATTATTAGCAATGATATTGCCACCCTGATTCTTACTAGTCCCCAAGTCAGGTGAGGCACGATGAATAATAACAACTCCATCCCGTTTGTTATCCTGAATCTTATTGTCACGCAGCAAAGGTTTAGCATCCTCAGAAATTACTATACCATCCTTGTTTTGTAGGATTTGATTTCCTTTGAGCGAGGGTCTGGAATCATTCCCAATGACTAAGCCAAATCCGTTATTCTGAAATAAATTATTACTAATTTCTCCTTGACTTGATGTGGTTACGGCAATACCGTTAGCACTATTGTTGATAAAGCGATTATTGTCAATTTTGGGATTTCCTGTACCTGTAATAAAGATTCCTTCTCTCCCATTGTTAATAAAGGTACTGTTTTTGATAGTTGGGTTAGTGGATTCTACCCATACACCTGTACCTGATTGATTAGTGTTAGTGACGGTTAACCCTGCGATTGTACTATCTTGATTGGCTAAGATAGTAATATTCTGTTTAGCCCAAATGCGGCTGACATAATCACCACCACCCGAAATAACTACTTTCTCCCCACTAGTAGATTCATTACCCTGTAATGTCACGCCCTCTTTGATCTTTATAGGGAAGGCTTCGCTGGCATAGTTACCCGGGGCTAATTGAATTACTGTACCGGCTTTAACCTGATTTGAGGCTAAGGCGAAGGTAATAGTTTTGTAAGGTCTTGCGGCAGATATACCAGCTTGTGCAGTATTTTCACCAGTAGTTGGGTTAACATAAATTACCTGTGCACCAGTCTGAGATTGGGACTTGACTGGAAATGCGACAATGAAGGAACTACATACAGCTAGAGTGGTTAGGAAAATAGAGGTTTTTGCTCTGAACTGGTTGATCATTAATTACTCCCTGATTGGATGAGTATATACCATTACTGTATATTATAAATATAAATACTAAAAAAAATCAAGGTCATACATATACATTGCTTATATATGGACTACATGAATTAGGCTTTAAATTCCCAGCAAAATCCTGATAATTTTCTTAATAATGCCAATATTGTCGGTTTTGAGTAATTCTAGAAATACTTATAAAAAAATAAATATTAGAAGATACAGTATGATTTTTTGGTCGTGAATCTATTCTATTACCTAAGCCGACACTTCTGCCACTATAAAATAGCCAAGTGGAAGAAGTGCTTTTCGGGTTTACTTTTGTGTGGTTAAATAGAGGGTTATTTGATACCAGTTCTCAATTGTTTGAGTATGCTACCAATACTGACGAAACCTGTATTTCGAGAGAGATTTCTAAGAGTATTAGGTTCGCTTTGGAGGATAATTCTATTGTAGGCAATAATAGCATCATTTAGCTTACTAATATTGACATTTAGCCCTGGACTCCCTTGAGCAATAACATAAACTGGTTTAAAAGTTTTATTGCTTGCTGTTATCTGTCCTGATATGATTTGAGCTATAGGCTGATTTGGTAAGGAAACACTAGTAGAATTAAATAAACCACTAAGGGAGGTGACTAATGCTGTTGTTGGTTGTGGTGGAATACCCGCAGCGGTCAAACTGGTTGTCAAGGCAGCCGCAGCCTGTTGTGACCCAGCCCCGCCTGTCAGTATTGAACCAACGTCAGCAGCACCACCTGTTGTACCGCCTGTTGTACCGCCTGTTGTACCATCTGTTGTACCGCCTGTTGTACCGCCTGTTGTACCGCCTGTTGTACCGCCTGTTGTACCGCCTGTTGTACTAAGGGTCTGAACAATAGCAGCAGCTAACTGATTCACAGTAACCTGGACTTGCGGCGCAAGAGTTATCACAACAGTATTTGCCGTTGCACCTTCTGTTACAGTGACGCTAGATGAAGTTGATTCTATGGTCGCTGCTGATATGGCCACCGGTGCAGTTTCTCCTCCTGTAGCGGTGTCACCAGTCGTACTACCCACCGACGTATTACCTGTTGTGGAAACACCAGTTGTAATGGTGGCTGAAACACCAGGTATGATAGGAATGATGATAGAAGTTCCTGTCGTTGTTGTTGCTGTTGTTGTTACGACTAGTGCTGTTCCTCCTCCTGTCGTTGGTGTGGAAAAACCACTAGTTTGTGAAGCACTAGTAGCAGCACCAGCATCAACACCGGCTGTACCTTTGCTGGGACTGAAACTCTGGGCTTGATTGGGTAACTGCCAGGCAAATGACAGCAGAGGACTCAAACTAAGGGCAAAAATGAGATTTCTGGTTTTCAACATGATGATTATCTAAAATATGGAACTGTTTGACAATTGATGATATCGCCTCTGTTTCCTTGTATCTTTTGTGACTCTAATATCTCTTAAAATCTTTATAGGCAAGGGTTTTAGGTTTATTAGCTAACGCCAAGCTACCTGATCAACAAGACCTATTTAGGTAAAAAATTGAAACCATAACCTATGCTTAATGCAAATGTTGTACCGCCTACACTGTTATTAGTAAGATCCGCACCTTGGAGTGTAATGGTTAAGGGTAAAGTAGGTATAGGTACGAAGGAAGCACCAAGGTTTAAGCCAACTCCACTCCAACCTAAGCCCACACCGACTTGAGGATGAACCTGCACACCTGCTCCAGCAAATACACCTGTACTAGCGTTACCTTGCCTAAAGTCTCCACCTCCAACACCGAGGGACAATGAGACGGGCATTTTATTCACAGGATCATTAGGTTTTAAAAGGGAGTAACTTGTTACCACACCATAGACACTGGAAGGCCTAATCTGCTCACTACTCTCCTTAGTCTGGTACTGGGCAAAGGCTTTCCAGCCAGCAGCTACAGCAATTTGATTGCTGGCTTTAGCATGGACAATGCGGTGAGCTTTTAAGTCAAAAGTTCCATTAGAGCCAAAGTTTTTGACACTACCGTTGTTGAAGGATAATTCTAGACCAACTAGTTTTTGGGAATTACCTAAACCAAAACCAACACTGGTACTCGCGTCTATGTCATTTATAGAGTTACCCCTATTACCAGCGGTTGCTGCTGATGCTCCTACAAACACATCACCCATGTTAGCCCCGAAGGCACTCGGACCTGCAAAACTAAGTCCAGGTGGGTAGGTTGGTTTAGGCTCTACTGTTTTGATCTTGAGCAGGGGTTCAATTAGTAACTCTTGACGGATTTTATTAACATCATCTTGATTGCTGTCCTCTGTTTGTGCAATCAGTTGTGGTTGTTGTTGCTCAGAAATAGATTCAATCTTTTGTTCTGATTCTGGGATCGTAACTGCTTGATCTGTAATTAATTCACTTTTCTGATTTTCAGTTACCATATTATCTGCCGCTGATGCGGAATTCACTGAGATGGCTGATAAGGTTAGCAATAAACTCAGGTAAACGAAAGTTCTGCAATGATTAAATAGGCCGAGGGAATAGAGTTTGATTTTCAAAATATTACTCCTGACTAGATGTTATCTAGTGGTGAAAGTCACAAAGGGGTATATAATAGTACGGATCAAGTAAGGTAATACTACAGTCTAACTGAATTAACGTCTCAGTAAAATAGGGACTATTTTTTGTAAATACAACCAAACGGTTTTAGCCAAACAGTTTTATTATACAGGAAAATTTTAAAGACAAACATTTCATAAATAAATATTTTTTCATCAAGTAAGAGTGTTACTATAAATACAAAGCCCTGTTATGCTATAGCAAAATCCCCCCATGTAACCAGACGGTTAAAAACCCAATGTTTGTAGTTGGTAACAGGAAAACACTAGATTTTTTCTTCTATTTACCTGTCATCTGTTCTATGTTGTTAACATTAGGTAATATCAAGTCTATCTGTCTGAGTTCAATACTAGTCTCTTAACGTACTTCAACAATTTCATGCAAAATCAAGCCTCTGATAAAAACTCTAGCCAACAATCTAATAATTCCTGGATACTAGAGCTAGGTAAAACGATGTTTTTGAGTATCTTTCTGGCTCTAGGAATTCGTACCTTTGTCGCCGAAGCTCGTTGGATTCCTACTGGTTCTATGGAGCCAACCCTACATGGAGTCAAAGACCAATGGCTGGCAGACAAAATTATTGTTGATAAAGTGAAGTATAAATTTGCCAACCCAGAGCGGGGGGATATAGTAGTATTTTTACCGCCCCAAGAAATACCAAATAATCCTGAGCGGGAAGCATTTATAAAAAGAGTAATCGGGTTACCTGGTGAAAAGGTAGAACTGAGAGAGGGTAAAGTATATATTAACAATAAGCCTTTACAGGAAAATGTTTACCTATCCTCCACCGTGAAAACCTTTGTTGAAGCTTGCAATAGCGGTGGACTTCAACCTCCTTTTTTAGCTCAACCACAAACCGTTCCGCCAAATTACTATTTGATGTTAGGTGATAACCGTGATAACAGTTATGATGGACGTTGTTGGGGTGTTGTTCCTCGTAATAATATCATTGGTCGGGCTGTAGTTCGTTTCTGGCCACTTGGTAGAATGGGTTCAATTGATAAATCCCCTGCATATTCATCCGTAAAGCCATGAAATTATGACACATCTAGCAAATATCTTGCTATATCCAATTAAGTAACTAAAGGGAGTAGAGGTAGCTGATCTTAAGTTCCCTAGTGAAAACGCGGAAACCACAAATTTCCATAGCATCCAGAGATAGCAATACTTAGTAATCACTCTTCCAAAACCCCAGATAAAACCGCTTTCTCCGTTCCTGGAACCAAAAAATCTCAATTTTCCTGATCACAGGCTGCTATTTTCAGTGGAATAAAAGCATAATAGAAATGTGACTGATTTATTAGCCCCTTTACAATCCCTGAAACAAGGTAACTGGTTCAAGTTAATTTGCGGAGCCAGTTATCAACACCTTCCTGCGGTCAGAAGTCTAGCATTAGCTTATACTTTGGCTGGTGCTGACTGTATAGATGTAGCAGCCGATTCTGCTGTAGTTGCCGCTACTCAAGAGGCTTTACTAGTAGCCCAAAGCTTGGTACATGAGGCCCAGAAACGAGGTTTTGCCTTTACAGGTAATTTACCCTTGTTAATGGTCAGTCTCAATGATGGTGAAGATCCTCATTTTAGAAAAGCTGAGTTTAATTCTCAGGACTGTCCTGAGGATTGTTCTAGACCCTGTGAAAAAATTTGTCCAGCCCAAGCAATTTTATTTAAAAATACCAAAGATGATTTTTCTGGGGTAATTTCTGAAAAATGTTATGGCTGTGGCCGTTGCCTTCCTGTCTGTCCTTATGGGATAATTTACACAAAATCATCTGTGTCAACACCGGGGGAGATCGTACCATTGATTATATCAACGGGAATAGAAGCCGTAGAAATTCATACTCAAGTGGGACGGTTGGCAGAATTCCAACGGTTGTGGGTAGCAATGGCTCCTTGGGCGGATAAATTAAAGTTAGTGGCCATCAGTTGTAATGATGGAGAAGGGTTAATTGATTACCTAAAAGCAATTTACAATTTAATTGTCCCCCGTCCGCAGTTTTTGATTTGGCAAACTGACGGACGTTCTATGAGTGGTGATATTGGTGATGGTACTACCATAGCCACAGTGAAATTAGGGCAAAAAGTTTTGGCAGCAAACCTACCGGGATATGTGCAGTTGGCGGGCGGCACTAATAGCTATACCGTTCCTAAATTAAAGGGAATGGGATTGCTTCATGATTTGAGATTGCCGATTTTAGATTTGGGATTACAAGATCACAATCCCAGATCCAAAATAGCTGGGGTTGCCTATGGCAGCTACGCCCGTGTATTGCTGTCACCCATTCTTGACCAGTTAGCACAAAAGGAGGTGATTAACACTGATAGTCAAGGCAGTATTCGCTTAGAAGATGAACCAGAACTACTGTGGGAAGCTGTCAGGCTTGCCCATGCTCTCATTTTCCAGATTAAGTCTGGGCGGTAACGCTCCAACCACATCTCTAAAAACGTCAGTCACCAATTATTGCAATGACGATTACAGAAGATCTCCAAAAGTTGTTAGACATTTTGCCTCAAGACCTGCAACAAAAACTAGAAAATCATCCGAAAGGAGATATTTTAGTTGAGGTAGTTTTGGATTTAGGCCGTCGTCCAGAAGCTCGGTTTCCCCATGCAGCAGAGTATCTGAGCGAAATACCGGTCACTCAAGCACAGATAGATGATTGCATTCAACGAGTGGGAAATTTTGGGGGGGATAATCGGGCAGGAATTGAGCAAACTTTACATCGTATTAGTGCTATCCGTAACCGCAGTGGTAAGATTATTGGCTTAACTTGTCGTGTTGGCCGGGCGGTATTCGGAACAATTGCTATGATCCGCGATTTGGTGGAAACTGGTCAATCAATTCTCATGCTAGGTCGTCCTGGTGTTGGTAAAACCACAGCTTTACGGGAAATCGCCCGGGTATTGGCAGATGATTTAAATAAGCGAGTGGTGATTATTGACACATCTAACGAAATTGCTGGGGATGGTGATGTTGCTCACCCTGCTATTGGTCGGGCGAGACGGATGCAAGTTTCTCGGCCAGAGTTACAACATCAAGTCATGATTGAGGCGGTGGAAAACCATATGCCGGAAGTAATTGTTATTGATGAAATTGGTACGGAACTGGAGGCTTTGGCAGCCCGAACAATTGCTGAACGGGGGGTACAATTGGTAGGAACTGCTCATGGTAATCAGATTGAAAACCTGATTAAAAATCCGACTCTATCTGATTTGGTGGGAGGTATTCAGGCTGTAACTCTGGGAGATGATGAGGCTAGACGGCGAGGTTCGCAAAAGACGGTTTTGGAACGCAAGGCTCCGCCCACTTTTGAAATTGCTGTGGAAATGTTGGAACGCCAACGCTGGGTAGTTCATGACTGTGTGGCTGATACAGTTGATACTCTGTTACGTGGTCGTCAACCTAACCCACAAACGAGAACGGTTGATGATCATGGTAAGGTGGGTGTTGCTAGACAGTTGGCTGTGGTCAATGGTGGTAATGGTAATGGCCACGTGACTAATGTGGAAGAGTCTTTCTTGGCCGCTAAACCTCATGGTTGGCGTTCTTCTGGACAAATGGTGGCTTTACCACCTTTATCTCTGGATAGGGAAAGACCAACAGGACGCAGTGAATTTGACCGGTTGTTGGATGAATCTCTCAATTACTCAGAAAGTATTAATTTTCCCAGTCGCAAACCAGCCGGTCCAAATGGGGAGGATTTACCATTATACATTTATCCCTATGGGGTAAGTCGTGATCAACTTGAACAGGTGATTAATGTCTTGACTTTACCTGTGGTTTTGACAAAAGACTTAGATAGTGCTGATGCTATTTTAGCTTTGCGATCGCACGTTAAGAACCATGCTAAGTTAAGACAAATGGCTAAAGCCCGTCTCGTGCCCATTCATGTGATCAAGTCTAGTACAATTCCCCAAATTACTCGCAGTTTACGCCGATTACTGAATCTGGATGATCCAGATATTGGCGATGACAGGGAGTTACAATTATTACTACACAACGGTAGTGATGATGAAATGGATGCTCTGGAGGAAGCCAGACTGGCTGTAGAACAGATTGTTATTCCTAAGGGTCAGCCAGTGGAGTTACTACCTCGTTCTTCTCAAGTGCGGAAAATGCAGCATGAGTTGGTAGAACATTATCGCCTCAAATCTGATAGTTTTGGCGATGAACCTAATCGGCGGTTAAGAATTTACCCGGCGTAAGTTCTTAATTAATTTTCCCCTGAAAGGAGTCTTTTTACCTCTTTTCAGGGGATTTTTTATTAGGGTAGCGATAGCGAAGCGCGACCTAGGAATCGCTTTCAGTATTAATCACCATTAATCAACATTTTCTTTTGCCAAATTAGTAACCCGTGACCCTCTTAACTAATTCATAAGTTAAAGTTATTAATTTTAGTTTTTAAATAAGTTTTTCAAAAAAAAATTTTTATTTTCAGGGTTCAGGTGGCTTTCGCTGTGGTACTATGGTTATAGTAATATAATGGAGTGGTTGCAAAATTTTTATTTAGGGACGCATTCCCATTATCAGAATATCACACCGCGCGGCGCAAGTCAATCGGTTAAGAGCGAAAAAAAAAATTTTTTTTAATTTTTTTAATTTTTTTTGAAACTTGCACCCATGAGCATCAAGTTTCAGACAGTGCAATTATAACATATCCTTTAATTCCGACAAGAATATAGTGAAATCAAATCTGTTTTTTTCTTGAATATCACCTATTTAGTCTCAACTCCAGTATTCTATATGTGAATAAAAGATGAATATTTTTTTTACAGCAGTTTGAGATCAAAAGCGGTACAAAGATGGTAAACTTTAAAGATGGAAAAAAAAGAAAATAATTGAGATATATATGGCAGCAGCATATTCGACTGATATAAGACAAA
>NZ_JACJTO010000062.1 GCF_014698755.1 Aphanizomenon flos-aquae FACHB-1287
GGTTAATGCTATTACTGATGAAAATGCTCTCAATTGGTTTAATCATTGTGGATTGTTTTTTGACCCTATTTAGATAGCTATTCTTGTACTGGACTTGATATCAAACTGCTGTAAAAGCTTAATGTTCATAGCTACTTTTTGATCATGTACACAAATTATTATATCATCAGTTGGTTTAATTTCGCTATGGTTAAATATAATGGTGTTTAGTTGCAAATTCTTTAATAATCACTTATTAGTAAATTTGATTACTTTTATGAGTTTTTCAAGAGTTCTCAATAGACGGCAAAGTATATTATAATATTGTTACATATTTGTTAAGAAAGGTTACACGACTCTTAACAAAAGGAAATAATGTTTATGGTTATCCCCCATGAGAAGAATACACCACATCAGGTTGTTATCGTTGGTGGTGGGTTTGGTGGATTGTATGCAGCTAAGGCTCTTGCTAATGCAAAGGTAAATGTTACCCTCATTGATAAACGTAATTTTCACCTATTTCAGCCGCTTTTATATCAAGTTGCTACAGGGACGCTATCACCTTCTGATATTTCCGCACCATTGCGATCTGTATTCAGCAAAAGTAAGAATACAAAGGTATTATTAGGAGAAGTAAGTAATATTGATCCCAAAGCCCAACAAGTTATTTTAGGTGATCAAGTAGTCCCCTATGATACATTAATTCTGGCTACAGGTGCTAACCATTCCTATTTTGGCAAGGATAACTGGAAAGAAGTTGCTCCAGGTTTGAAAACTGTGGAAGACGCTATAGAAATGCGTCGGCGGATATTTTCAGCATTTGAAGCTGCAGAAAAAGAAAGTGATTCGGTAAAACGTCAGGCTTTGTTGACTTTTGTGATTGTGGGAGGCGGTCCGACTGGTGTAGAATTGGCGGGGGCAATTGCGGAATTAGCATACCAAACTCTCAAGGAAGATTTTCGCAATATTGACACTGCAGAAACGAAAATTTTACTATTACAAGGGGGCGATCGCATTCTCCCACACATTGCGCCAGAATTATCGAAAGTAGCAGCAGCATCTTTACAAAAATTGGGTGTGTTTATTCGCACTCAAACCAGAGTCACAAATATTGAAAATGACATTGTTACCTTTAAGCAAAACGGAGAATTCACAGAAATCCCCTCAAAAACTATTCTCTGGGCTGCGGGTGTACAAGGTTCAGCTTTGGGGAAAATTCTCGCAGAACGTACAGATGTAGAATGCGATTTTTCTGCCAGAGTAATTGTAGAACCTGACTTGACTATCAAAGATTATAAAAACATTTTTGTAATTGGAGATCTAGCCAATTTCTCCCATCAACATGGTAAACCTTTACCCGGTGTTGCTCCCGTAGCTAAACAACAAGGAGAGTATGTAGGTAAACTGATTCAAAAACGGCTACAAGGTCAAACTTTACCAGAATTTAAATATAATGATGTGGGTAGTTTGGCAATGATTGGACAGAATTTAGCCGTTGTTGATTTAGGCTTTATCAAACTTACAGGTTTCATTGCTTGGGTATTTTGGTTAGTAATTCACATCTACTTCTTGATTGAATTTGACACTAAATTAGTAGTAGTAATTCAATGGGCATGGAATTATATTACTCGTAATCGTCGATCTCGATTAATTACAGGTAAAGAAGCTTTTTTAGACCCCAAAACTGTTGTATAATAGCCGGATTTAGGCTGGTGCTTATCACCAAATCTGATTCCCACTATAGCAATTTTATTAGATTCCCAACTTATTCAAGAAGTCGGGAATCTGGTTTTTCATAACTCATTGAGGAGTGGTATATAACTGTTTTACTAAATGCACCAATTCCGGTAAAATTAACTTTTCCATACCCAGTCGCACAGCATTACTAGAACCAGGAAGAGAAAAAATAATTTTACCTTGATAAACACCAGCGACAGCGCGGGAAGCCATAGCGCGTGAACCAATTTCTTGGTAACTTAAAAACCGAAATAATTCCCCAAATCCTGGTAAAGTCTTTTCTAATAACTTTTCCAAGGTGTCATAAGTGGTATCTCTGGGAGCAATTCCCGTTCCCCCATTAAAAATTACAGCATTGATATGAGCATCTTGAGCCAAAATTTCCATCTGGTCTGTAATTTCTCTTGACTCATCTTTGATGATATGATACAATCCTACAATGTGATTGTCAGCTAAAAGTAGTTCTTTAATTAATTGACCACTTTTATCTGTATCTGGGGAACGGGTATCACTAATGGTAATCACCGCACAATTTACAGGAACTTTCTGTGTATCTGGATGTGGTTGAAATTCCATAGATATTTTAAATTTCAGCCAATAACAACTGACAATGGATCACTGACCACTGACCAATTAAGATTTACTTAATCCTAGTCCATTTTCTTCAGCATAGCGATTCATAAACCGCATAAACCTGTCCCATTCTTTTTGAGACTGCATCACATAAACTGCTTCTAGTGATTCTGGTTTACCGTTGACAAATTTACCCTGAACATTACGAATAACTATTTCCCCTTCTTCGTCAATCAAATAAAGTCCAGTAGGTTCGATTTTACCGTCTTGTGCCAATATATCAGGATTTGTGAAGGTAAATGTTGCTGTACCACTATCACCCACTTTCGCTCTTGTCAACCGCACGTCTGGAACTACTGTTTCTTCAACATCTCTAGCAAACTGAATTTTCGCCATGATAGGTAAATCTAAAGTTTTGTGATCATTTTTTAGTATTCTCTCATCATAAAGCAATTTTGTAGCAGGTATTTTACCAATGGTCATTAAATCTAGTTCACAATTTCGACATCAACGCCGATTATTGGCTACAGGCTTGATCATTGTAGTTGGTATAATCATTATTCTCAATAGCCATTTTAGCCTAGCTACACCTGTCACCAAAACTAAAAACGTCATTCTAATGATTGGGGATGGTATGGGCTGGGAAATGGCTCGCGCTGGGGCTATAGAGAAAGGATATAATTACAGTTCTGGTCGGGGGGAAGGACTGAGTTTTCAAACTCTGGATAATTACGCTCTCGCTACCACCTATGGTACTACTATTGCCCCTGGTAATGGGGTTTTCAGCACAAATAATTCCGCATTATCTGGTTCTAATCCGATTACAGGCGCTAGTCCCATTTTACCAGGGTTTAAATTCCAACCCAAATTTAATCCCGGAAATACACCATCTGGGGGAGAAAAAAATCTTAATTCCCATGCGGTCGGTAATTTGGTGGGTTATGATCCCCAACGGGGAGGGATAAATCCTTGGACACCTGGTAATGATCCTGAATATATCAAGTATAGTTATCCTGATTCTGCTAATACAGCAACTACTTTGTATACGGGAGTAAAAAGCTATAATAACGCTATTTCCGTTGATATTTTTGAAAAACCCTTAGAAACCATTCTCAAAACTGCGGCTGATCATGGTAAATCTACGGGCATTGTCACATCTGTTCCTGTAGATCATGCTACACCAGGAGCAGCAGCGGCTAATGTTAATCGTCGGAATAAATATGATGGTGATTATCCGACCTTAGATAATATTCTCCAGCAGGAACTTCGCATATATCAACCAACGGTAATTTTAGGTGGTGGTCATCCGCTTACGGGTGCTAATAGTCAATCTTTACCTACGGGTGTAGAACCTCCGACTAAATTTGAATATATCACAAAAACGACTTATACAGAGTTGAGTAAGAATCCCAATCAAAACCGTTATAATTACACATTTTTAGAACGGGGAAAAGATGCGGCTGAAAAATTAGCGCTGACTGCGGCTAAATTAGATCCAAATATGGGCGATCGCCTGTTAGGATTATATGGAGCTAGGGGACAAGAGGGAAATCTACCTGTAAGCACGGCCAATGGAGATTATAGTAATACAGGTTTGAGTATTTTTTCCCTGTTTGGTTCTCAAGGAAAAAACCCGGATACAGTTCGGCCTTTACTTCCTGGAGAGACTGATAAATCTTTTATTGCGAAAGAAATTAATGAAAATCCCACACTCAATGATTTAACCAAAGCAGCTTTAGAAGTTTTATCGAAAGATCAAGATGGATTTTGGTTAATGGTAGAAGGTGGTGATATTGATTGGGCTGCCCATGATGATAATCTAGATAATATGATTGGGACAGTGTTGGATTTTGACAAAGCTGTAAAAACGACAATTGACTGGATTAAAAATAATGGTGGTTGGGAAAATAATCTACTGATTGTCACTGCTGACCATGATCATTATCTCACTTTAAATCCTAACTTTTCTGAATTACTCAAAGAAAAAGGTATAGAAACTTTAACCGCTGAATCCGATTCTATAAAAGCCGGTCATTTTTGGGGTTCTAATCCTCAGATTAAATATGGTTGGGGAAATCATAGTAATCGTCCAGTTCCCGTTTATTATCAAGGTAAAGGTTCAGCCGTTTTAACTAATTCTGTCGGTAAGGGGTTTCAACTTTATGGTTATGATATTCCTGGTATTGGGGGTTTAGTAGACCAAATTCACATTTATCAGACTCAACGAAAAGCAATAGGTAATAGGTAATAGGTAATAGGTAATAGGTAATAGGTAATAGGTAATAGGTAATAGGTAATAGGTAATAGGTAATAGGTAATAGGTAATACAAGGAAGTTCTTAACTAATGACCAATGACCAATGACCAATGACCAATGACCAATCACCAATCACCAATCACCAATGACCAATGACCAATCACCAATGACCAATGACCAATCACCAATCACCAATCACCAATCACCAATCACCAATCACCAATCACCAATCACCAATCAACCATCAGTTATCCTGTTCTAAGTCATTAGCAAATTAAATCAGGGGATCGCTTGCATAATTGTTCACAATTTGTTACAAAAATATAAAGAACTTCTAGAGACTAAAACCTAATGTTCGGCGGACTTACTGGTTTAACAGATACGAAAAGCACCGATTGGGGAGAGCGAATGCTCAACACAGTCGCCAGTCAAACGATTCGCCACCTGTTTACCCAGAGCGAGTCGGTAGAAGTCTTTGTGCGCTGCTATCCCTCCAGCAAACTGTTGCAAGGCAGCATTGATAGCTTTAAAATGAACGGTCGTGGCCTAGTAATTCGTAAAGACTTCGCAGTAGAGGAAATGTCCTTTGAAACCGACGCGGTAGCCATTGACTTCGGCTCGGTTTTAAGTGGTAAACTCAATCTCAAACAACCTACCCAAGCGGTAGCCCAGGTGATTTTATCAGAAACAGGCATTAATCGGGCTTTTGAGTCGGAACTGGTGAAAAAGCGACTGCTGAACCTTTCTGAACCGACTTTAATTGAAATATCCGGTGGTGAACCGGTTTCCTTTACCGAAGTTCAAATTAAGCTATTACCTGAAAATCGCTTACATTTGGTAGCCACAGCCGACTTAAACAATGGTGAACTCATACCCCTAAGTATGACCGTTGGTATTGGGATTGAAAGAAGAAGGCGGGTTTCTTTCAAAGACCCTAAGATTGAACTTGAGGGAGTTCCAGAAGCACAACGGGAGATTTCCCAGACTTTAAGTGTGGCATTGGTAGAAATTTTGGATAATATGGTTGATTTAGATCGCTTTGATTTAGATGGGGTAAAAATGCGACTAAATCGTTTAGAAACAGAAGGTCAAAGATTGATTTTTAGTGGTTATGCGGAAATAGAACGAATTCCGCGCAGTTCTTAACAATTCTTAAAATTGAAAAAATCAACGCCGTCCAGAGTCCACTGGGCGGCGATTTAATTAAAAATTCCCTACTCTGACAGACAACTTTTTCAGCAAGCCCTACCCACGCCCACATACTGAAATCCAGCCCGGATCATGGTTTGGGGATCAAGGAAATTACGACCATCAATCATCACTGCGTGATTCATCAATTTTGCCATTTTCCCATAGTCCAAAGTGCTGAACTGTTGCCATTCAGTGACAAGTACCAAAGCATCACAACTATCTGCTAGTCTTTCTGCATCGGTTTCTACTAATACACCGGAAAGACCATGACGCATCCCTGTTTGAGAGATTATGGGGTCATAAGCCTTAACTTTAGCTCCTAGTCGGTTGAGTTGTTCAATAAGTATTAATGCGGGTGCGTCCCGTAAATCGTCGGTATCTGGTTTAAATGTTAAACCGAGTAAGCCCACAGTTTTACCTTTGAGAATTTTTAAAACTTGTTGCAGTTTTTCTAAAGCGATTAAGCGTTGGCGCTCGTTGACACTGACAGCAGCTTTCATCAGTTGGGCTTCATAGCCATAATCACCAGCGGTATGAATCAATGCGGAAACATCTTTAGGAAAGCATGAACCACCCCAACCAATACCAGCTTGTAAGAACTTGCTACCAATGCGGGAATCTAGACCTATACCTTTTGCTACTTGGGTAACATCCGCACCGATGCGATCGCAAATGTTAGCGACTTCGTTAATAAAACTAATCTTAGTCGCTAAAAAGGCATTAGCCGCATATTTGATCATTTCTGCGGAACTTAAATCTGTCACGAGAACAGGAACAGGAGGTAAAGATTTATCAGCCGCAAATTTGCGTTCTACAATTGGGGCGTATAATTCTTTCATTATGAGAGTGGCTTGTTCATTATTTCCACCTAGAACAATCCGATCAGGATTAAAAGTATCATAAATTGCTGAACCTTCCCGCAGAAACTCTGGATTGCTCACCACATCAAAATCATTAGCGATTTCCGATAATTTACTGTTTCCAAGTGTATCACCAGATGCTACAAATGTTTTTTGTCTTTCCGCAATACCGTCTAAAACAATCATTCTTACCCAGTCACCAGAACCAATGGGAACAGTGGATTTATTAACAATTACCTTGTAACCACCATTGAGATTTTCGCCGATACCACGAGCCACAGCCTCTACATAGCGGGTATCACTTTCACCATTGGGTAAAGGAGGAGTTCCCACAGCAATAAACAGGATTTCGCCATGATCAACACCAGCCGCCAGATCACTAGAGAATTGAATATTACCACTATCAATGGCAGATTGCATAATTTCCGAGAGTCCTGGCTCAAAAATTGGCGACCGCCCAGACTTCATTAATTTGACCTTTTCCTCGTTATTATCTATGCAAATTACATTATGGCCAATATGAGCCAAACAAGCACCAGTTACTAAACCAACATAACCAGTACCAATTACACAAACACGCATTTTTAGAACCCCTGTTTTTTTATAATGGAATTTAGCACTACTAAACCTGTTGAAACCGTTGACGGAAATCTTCGATCATTAGTTTTAACCCGTCTTGTAGAGGGATAGTAGGTTGCCAATTTAATAAAGTTTGTGCTTTAGTAATATCAGGACGACGACGACGGGGATCATCAGCAGGTAGGGGTTCAAATTTAATCTCTGCATTTGGGTTAATCAAGTTTTGCACAGCTTGAGCTAATTCTAAAATCGTATATTCATCAGGATTACCCAGATTTATCGGTCCAGTGTGTTCACCATTCATTAATCGCATTAATCCATTTACTAGGTCAGAAACATAGCAAAAACTGCGGGTTTGTTGACCTTCACCATAAACAGTTAAAGGAATACCTCGTAATGCTTGAGCGACAAAATTACTCACCACTCGCCCATCATTTTCTAACATTCTCGGTCCATAGGTATTGAATATTCTGGCGACGCGAATCTCGACTTTATTTTCTCTGTAATAATCAAATGCTAAGGTTTCCGCCATTCTTTTCCCTTCGTCATAACATGAACGAATCCCAATGGGATTGACACTACCTCGATAATCTTCCGTTTGGGGATGAACTTCTGGATCTCCGTAAACTTCACTGGTAGAAGCTAGTAAAAATCTAGCTTTCACCCGTTTAGCTAAACCTAACATATTAAGTGTACCGATAACATTAGTTTTAACAGTTTTAATCGGGTTGTACTGATAATGCACTGGTGAAGCAGGACAAGCTAGATGATAAATTTGATCCACTTCTAACCGAATTGGTTCAGTGATATCATGACGGATGATTTCAAAATTAGGATTATCTAACCATGGGAGGAGATTATGTTTCTTTCCTGTATAGAAATTATCCAAGCAAATGACTTCATGACCATCATTCATTAATCTATCAATTAAATGAGAACCGATAAACCCCGCACCACCCGTCACTAAAATTCTCATAGGATTTTTTTTACTAAAATTGACTTTCGGTATTCATATTATTCTACTTTATATTAACCACTTTTAATGATATTTGCAATCTTGTTAGTGCGAGTACAGAGAAAAGCCAGACCATTATAACTCTATTTTGTATAATATCACCGCAGAGCAAAAAAAAAGGAGTATTCGTATTTTCGGTAATGTAGATATCTTAATCCCGCCTGAAGACTAGTTTGTGCCAATAGGAAGCGATAGTATAATGTAGAAAAGTTTTTTGTAGAAACTTTCTAAAGTCCATTTCCACCAGCTTAAATAGCGGACTCTTTTCGCTTCTGCGTCTGCCATTTGAAAGACTAAAGAACCCGGTTTTCTACTATCATCTGATAAATCAGGAAATTGATCTTTTGATAAAGGACGTTCTGCTACTGTAATATAACCAGTTTCTTTGACAAATTGGGCAAATTTGGCGTTAGTAATTTCATATTTATCCATACAAAAACTATTAACGGTAATATCTTCAGCAGAACGTTCTGAACTGTAGTGAACATCTGAACCAATATTAAAAGTTCCACCGGGAATAAATACCATTCCCTCTGGACAGCTATGTTCTGAAGAAGATGCCTTTCTGCGGAAAAACCGAAAAATAGACCTATGATTAACAAACTAAAAAGTAGTGATTTGAACCAAATATTTTTCATAACTATTTTCATTTTTAAACAATACAATCTCTTGATTTTAATCTTTGTTAGTTGGATATTACTCAAGCTACTAATTACTATGGTTAATAGTAATACATTTTTTGGAGAAAATTAGGAATATCAAAGATTAATATCTGTACACATATTCCTGATTTCTAATATTATTTACACCGCAGTGTATTCAAAAATTTAACAACCGGGTGAACTCAGTTACAAAGGTCTTTTAATTTGTCTACAATCTTGTCTAGTTGCTGAATAATTGTACTAAGCTCCAACGGTATTGAAGTTTTTGCAACTTTACTTTTTGAAACTGATAATCGCGGTGGATTGTTTTCAAAAATCGTCTTAAAGTCATCTTTCATGCTGACAACAAGCCAATTCTCATGATCCTGAGCATGGTCTAGAGATTGATTCAGAGGTTCATTATCATCATCTATTGCGTAGGGAACATTATTGTAGCAATATTCACGTTCTTCATCATCGTGATTGATCAATACTATCAAAGATTTATCTTTCTCAGCACTAGTATATTGAAACATTCGATAATCACCACTAGAATTACCCACTGCAATAATTGGTCTTTTGCCAACATGAAGTTCAATTCCTGATGGTTTACCAATTGTATCATTATACTGACCTAAAATCGGTTTACGAACTAACACTCCACCATCTTTCTGATCAAACAATCTGACGAAGGTTGAACCAATGATATTTTCAGGGGGAATACCATAGACTTCTTCAGCAAAACAGCGAATAAAATCAACTTCACCACCAGAACAAATATAGACTTGAAATTCCTTTGACTGGAGATACTGGACTAACTCAATTACAGGTTGAAAAGTTAGGTCTATATATGGAGCATCAAACCTAACAAAGCTCTGATTGTCATCCTCGAAAGAAATAGAACTGTGATCTTGTTTAACAAATTCTCCAGCTTTTGTGATGTATTCATCTGTTGAGATTTGTTGGAAAGCATCAATAAGAAAACTAACCCCTTCTCGATCAATCTTTCCCTCGGAATCTTTTATTGCCTTGCGGATATTTTCAGGAAATTGACTTAAATCTGGTTTGATTACATTTCTTGCTGATTCTTTTCCTTCAGTCTGTAACTTTATAAAGTCTACTTGGAAATAATTAGGTCGTTCAGCCCATAAAGTTCCATCATTATCAAAAACAGCAATACGATCTTTCACTAGTACAAAATCAGGTCCTTGTGTAGTGATTTTTTCCACAAATTTTATGATTTCTGCCTTATTCTTAGTATCGTTCCAAGAATTTAATACGGTAGACATTATTATATTTCTCCTTGAATGTAGGTAAGATTTTTGTCAAGAAAATCAGGAGGATCAAGGATCAATAGCCTTTCAGAGATCCTCCTAACTTTTAATTTTGCTTACACCGTAGTGTAGTCAAAAAATTAACAACTGAGTAGACTCACTTATTAGAAATGGTTTTCAACTTGTCTAAGATTTTGCCTGGTTAGTCAACAACTACACCAAAACAACACTAATCTACTTTGAAGAATGCAACTTTGATAATCATGACTTTTAGGTAAGAAATATTTCAATACTCAAACTGTAGGGTATTGAAATATTTGTTTATGTTTGGTATCAAGATTTGCAAGTCTCTAGAACTTTAGCGTTATTTGTCGTCAATGAATACCCCAAAAGTCCTACTTTTTCGCACCTCAATAAACGTCATTATTGGTCAAATAATTGAATTTATCTGGTTTATACTCACTCAATCTCCAATTTATGACCTACTTAACAATTTGAGTTAATATGCTCCTGGGCAAAATTTACACAACAATTCACTACTCTGTATTAATAAATAAGATAGAAGTAAAAACTATAACCGCTTATAAATTGTAGTGAGAATCTATTTAACATCTCTACATTCTTTTTCGGAGATGTCTATTCTTAATTAACCAGAACTGAATTACAAAGATTTTCTGAGCCTGTGGCAAAATTTAGTAAAGTTGTCATACAATTATTATTCTCAGCATGACTGTAACTATTCCTAATCTCCCTAGTCTTTACGAAGCGTTCTCCACAGAAGCCAAATGGCAAAAATTCTGGGAAGATAACCAGGTTTACAAGGCCGACCCCAACCACAAAGGTGAACCCTACTGCGTTGTTATCCCTCCACCTAACGTGACTGGTAGTTTACACATGGGTCATGCCTTTGAGGGGTCCATCATTGACACTCTGGTCCGTTACCACCGCATGAAGGGACGTAATACCCTGTGGTTGCCGGGAACTGACCATGCTAGTATAGCAGTGCAAACGATTTTAGAAAAGCAACTCAAGGCGGAGGGAAAAACTCGCCATGATTTGGGACGGGAAAAGTTTTTAGAACGGGCTTGGCAATGGAAGGCGGAATCTGGTGGTACAATTATTAATCAGTTAAAACGGTTAGGGGTATCTGTAGACTGGTCGCGGGAACGCTTTACTTTAGATGCGGGTTTGTCAAAGGCTGTTTTAGAAGCGTTTATTCGTCTCCATGAAGAGGGGTTAATTCACCGTAGTAACTATTTAGTCAATTGGTGTCCTGCTTCTGGTTCGGCTGTATCTGATTTGGAGGTTGAACCTAAAGAGGTAAATGGTAATTTATGGTACTTCCGTTATCCTCTCAGTGACGGTTCTGGTTTTCTGGAAGTGGCGACAACCCGCCCAGAAACTATGTTAGGTGATACAGGGGTGGCAGTTAATCCCCAGGATGATAGGTATAAACATCTAATTGGTAAAACCGTAACTTTACCGATTATGAACCGAGAAATCCCCATTATTGGTGATGAATTGGTGGACGCGACCTTTGGGACGGGTTGTGTTAAAGTGACTCCAGCCCATGACCCTAATGATTTTGAAATGGGTAAACGTCATGATTTACCGTTCATTAATATTATGAATAAGGACGGTACACTCAATGAAAATGCGGGAGATTTTCAAGGTCAAGACCGCTTTGTTGCTCGTAAAAACTTGGTAGCTAGGTTAGAACTTGAAGGCGTTTTAGTCAAAGTTGAAGAATATAAACATACAGTACCTTATAGCGATCGCGGTAAAGTCCCTGTTGAACCTTTACTTTCTACCCAGTGGTTTGTCAAAATCCGCCCTCTAGCTGATAAAACCTTAGATTTCCTTGATACCCAAGATTCACCGCAAATTGTCCCTCAGCGTTGGTCTAAAGTTTATCGTGATTGGTTAGTAAATCTACGTGACTGGTGTATTTCTCGTCAATTGTGGTGGGGGCATCAAATCCCCGCGTGGTATGCTATTAGCGAAACTGAAGGGGAAATTACGGATACAACTCCTTATTTTGTTGCCCGGAATGAAGCAGAAGCTTTAGAAAAGGCTAAAATCCAATTTGGGGAAGACGTACAATTAATACAAGACCCTGATGTTTTAGATACGTGGTTTTCTTCGGGACTGTGGCCATTTTCTACATTAGGTTGGCCAGAAGAAACGGAAGATTTAGCCACATATTACCCAACTACTACCCTAGTGACTGGTTTTGATATTATCTTTTTCTGGGTAGCAAGAATGACAATGATGGGTACACATTTTACCGGGAAAATGCCCTTTAAAACTGTGTATATTCATGGTTTAGTTAGGGATGAAAATAATAAGAAAATGTCGAAATCTGCAAATAATGGTATTGACCCATTATTGTTGATTGCCAAATATGGAACGGACGCTTTACGGTACACCTTAATTAAAGAAGTTGCTGGTGCTGGCCAAGATATTCGTTTAGAATATGACCGCAAAAAAGATGAATCTATTTCTGTCGAAGCCTCTCGCAATTTTGCCAATAAATTGTGGAATGCAGCCAGATTTGTAATGATGAATTTGGACGGACAAACTCCAGCCCAATTAGGTCAACCAGTTCCCACAGAATTAAGTGATAAGTGGATTCTTTCGCGTTTTAACCAAGTTGTTAAACAAACAAATCATGACATTGATAATTATGGTTTAGGAGAAGCAGCAAAAGGACTTTATGAATTTATTTGGGGTGATTTCTGTGATTGGTATATTGAGTTAGTAAAATCCAGATTACAGAAAGATGCAAATCCTATATCTCGCAAAATTGCCCAACAAATCATCGCTTATATTTTAGAAGGGATTTTAAAATTATTACATCCCTTTATGCCTCATATTACTGAGGAAATCTGGCAAACTCTCACCCAACAACCGGCAGAAAATCCCCAACTTTTACCTTTACAATCCTATCCCGAACCCGATTATAATCTGATTGATTCAGTATTAGAAACCCAGTTTGATTTATTAATTGGCACAATTCGCACAATTCGTAATTTACGAGCAGAAGCAGATATTAAACCAGGGGTAAAAATCACTGCAAATTTGCAAACTGAAAGCGAAAGTGAAAGATTCATTCTGACTGCGGGACAGGCTTATATTCAAGATTTAGCTAAGGTTGAAAAATTGACAATGATTGATAATAATCCTGTTGTGATTCCAGAAGAAATTGTCACAACTGAAGATCATCAATATTGGGATGGTTTAAAGACTATTGCTTTAATAGTTGTCGCCCTTATCAGCTTAAAAGTAGCTGTGTTTGTGGCTAATACTGCATTAGATATTCCCTTATTTGGTACCAGCTTTGAAATAATTGGTTTGGGTTATGTTGGTTGGTTTACTTTCCGATATTTACTCAATGCTGAAGCCAGAAAAGAGTTATTGACAAAATATTTTTCACCTAGTGAAACACCAACTGAACCAGAAGTTTTAGCAACTCCAATGATAGAAAAAGAAAATTCCATTGCTGGTGTTGTCGGGACTGTACAGGTAATAATTCCCTTAAAAGGAGTTGTAGATATTGAAGTTGTGCGGGCGAAATTGGAGAAAAGCTTACAAAAAGCAGAAGCAGAAGCTGAGTCTTTGACCGCTAGATTAAGCAATTCTAAATTTGTGGATAAAGCTCCCGCAGATGTGGTACAAAGTGCTAGAGAGACTTTAGTAGAAGCACAAAAACAAGCAGAAATTTTACGTCTACGTCTTGAGACGTTATCGTAAATGAGGAATGGGTAATTGGTGATTGGTGATTGGGAAGATTACCTATTACCTATTACCTATTACCTATTACCTCGTTCCCAGTCTCTGACTGGGAATGCTACGCAGAGGCTCTGCCTCTAATGTTATTGAAGGAAGGCAGAGCCTTCTAGAATTCATTCCCATACAGAGTATGGGAACGAGAACCTAACAATAATTTTTTGTGAGATTTTTTGTTTCGAGCAAAGGAAGAAATTAATCTCTAATTAATTCCTCTAACATTTTATGTAAATCCTGCGTTAACTCACTTACACCCGTTCGTAAAGCTTGTTTATTTCCCTGACAATTTTCCCATTTTTCATTGACATTAATCGGGTTACCGACAGAAATCATAGCTTGTTTGAAACCTAAACGCGGCCTTCCTGGTAAAGTAGAATTCTGAATGCGAGACAACATATCAAACATTAATAAAAGGGTTTCTGCAAATCTTTCTGGAGTGGGTTTTTCGAGAATATAATTAGCAGTAACCGCTACAAAACTTTCAGCAATTCTCATGTGTTGCATTTTCAAATCTGCTTCTTTAGCTACCCAATCAGCTAGACCACGTTTAAAAGGTGATAAACTTTGAATATCAGCAATATCATCTCGATAAATATAATTCCAACCAGCATCTTCTAAACGTCGACATCTATCAATAAAATTACCTTGAGACTGGACATTAAAATACTTTTCTGCAATTTTTAAAGCCGTATCCATTAACCGATTTAACCTAATAATTAAAATCTCATTAATAGGAACTTCTGAATTGATAATTTCTGAAAATTCCTGATGATAGAAACGTTGATAAAATTCCTCCATTTGCGAAATTAGATATTCAGCTAAACGCAAAACCCGCTGATATAAAATTCCTTCCCGTTCCTTTCCAGTTTGACTAAGTTCCGTTATAGGTAAACCGCTATCAGCTTCTAACTTAGATAACAGCCAATCTATTTTTTGCCAAGGTGGATTTACATAACTATATTTAATGCTAATAGGAATAATAAAAACCTGTTCTTCACGGTTGGCCTTTTTCATGTCTTCCACACACCAAAAACCCAACTGTGCTACACCAGGTTCTAAAGGACTGACTATGCTACTATGTCCATTTGTACCACCTTCAGGAGCGATCGCTATCGGCATTTCTGCATTAGCAAATAATTCCCGTGCCATTTGGATAGCATTTCTATCTACGCGTCTTCCCCTACGAATCGGTACACCACCAAGTCTAGAAAATAACCATCCTAACCAATTTCCCGCCCATAGCGTCATACCTCGTTCATACATAAAATGGCTTTGAATTGGGTATTTGAGACTAATACCTTTTTCCCTGGCCACCTTGGGGACAATCCGTGATAACAGATATAACATAGACAGAGGATCTTCCACCTCCGGGTGACGAAAAGCAATTACAGCAGTTTGATATCAAGTCCAGTACAAGAATAGCTATCTAAATAGGGTCAAAAAACAATCCACAATGATTAAACCAATTGAGAGCATTTTCATCAGTAATAGCATTAACC
>NZ_JACJTO010000063.1 GCF_014698755.1 Aphanizomenon flos-aquae FACHB-1287
TATTTTTTCTCGGTTCAGTTGCCGTGAGTTGTTTTCTCTCCCCGGCACTTATCTAATATATCAATCCTTCCTTTTTCTGTCAAGGGGTTTTTTAAAGTTTTTTTGGGTAGGGGTGATTTATTGGGCGATGAAGCTTGAAAGGCTTGACTAGATAGGATTTTCCCTATTTATAGTTTATTTAGATGGGTGGAGTTTTTGGGGATAAGGTTGTCTTTTTCGGTAATGTGGGTTGAATCATGTCCAATAGTTTTGATTATCAAGACTATGTTCACTTTTGTTGCTTGCAGGGCTGTCGTAATAGTGCAGTGTCAGTTGCATGAGGAAGGAATTTGCTGGCCTCTCCTGGGAATAATCGGACGGCTGCGCGGGTGATGTTTCTAGATTACTGAAACTCAGGATTAACTGATTTTCGCGCATGGAGATGACAACGGGAGGAAGGGGAATAGCGGTTGGCTCTTGGGATTGGAGGCTAAAAGGCAATTTTGATACTATGTTAATTAGGTCTAAGGGGAAAAAGGAGTCTAGTGGGGGAAAGAGAGATGGCATTTTTGAGCCGGGTTGTGTGGGTGTTGTTGGCTGTGGAGGATTGGTGCTATTTGCAGATGTGCTTGTAATGATTTGGAGAATTTGGCTTTCTGTTAGGTTATGGTTAGCACTGACCATGAGTGCGACGACACCAGCAATGTGAGGGGCTGCCATGGAGGTGCCATTGTAGGTGGCATATTGATTATTGGGTATTGTGGAGTAAACATCAACTCCTGGGGCGGTGATATAGGTGATTTGTTGAGAACCAGAACGGTTGGAAAAGTCGGCAAGGTTATTATTTTTATCTACTGCACCTACGGCAATTCCTGAATTATAGGCGTAGCGGGCAGGATAGGATGGCATTGAGTCGCTATTATTGCCGGCTGCCATAACAACAATTACGTTTTTGCTGCTGGCATATTCTATGGCTGATTTGAGGGTATCGTTGGAGGAATTACCTCCAAGGCTGAGATTAATGACATTTGCGCCATTATCAACTGCGTAATAAATGCCTTTGGCGATATTTGAGTAAGAACCTGAGCCGTTGGTATCTAGAACTTTGACTGGCATAATTTTGGAGTTGTAGGCAATGCCAGTGACACCAATACTGTTATTTTCTGCGGCTATGGTTCCTGAAACATGGGTTCCATGTCCATTGTTGTCTGAAATATTGTTGTTGTTATCTACAAAGTTCCAACCATGAATATCGTCAATATAGCCGTTATTATCATCATCTGTGCCGTTACTAGCTATTTCTTTGGTACTACTCCAAATATTATTTTTTAAGTCTTGATGATTGTAGTCTATGCCTGTATCTAGTACGGCGACAATAGTTCCTTGTCCTGTATATCCATTATTCCAGGCTGTAGGGGCTTTGATCAGATCTGCTCCCCAATTATTGCCTCCCAATTTGGGAGCATCTGTATAGGGACTAACACCTGCGGATTTACTTACTGCTAGTCCGGCGTTTACTAAGCCATAACCATTATTTGAATTATAATTACTATTGTCGGCTATGAATGCGTTTCTTTCTATCTGATATTGGGAAGAGGTACTGTTTTTACCCCAATTTATACTATTGTCAGTAGGATTTTGAAGGCTATTGGCTTGGGAAATGGCAGTATAATTGATTTCTTTTGAAGATAAGAGGTTTTGAGAAATATCTAATGACATAAGTATTTAAGTCCCAAGAATAACAATATTTTCTCTGACAAGGTAATTTTGTCAAAATCTGCAAATACAATAATTGAAAATTGTCGGTTATTCCCCTTTGTTAATTATTCCCATGAGTTAGTCAGGTAAAAAGATATTTTAATTACTAATAAACTAATTTTTAATAAATGATCTTAATAACAAGAATAAATGAGGGTTTGATGATATATATGATTTGATGACAAAGTGATGGTTCTTTAATATTAAAGATGGTGATGATGAATGTTAAGAAAAGCCTGATGAAAATAGCCCAAAATATTTAATTATTAATAATATTTAATCCCTGAGAATGTCATAACCTTCTCAGGGGTTTTTTATGTTAAACTATTGATTGTGTTATGGCTTTAGCTGCTTATACTTGGAAGAGGAGAAGAAGTGCTAATACAGCACTTTCTGATGTTATGATGTAAATATCTAGCGGGCAAGATGCCTCCACAACAAGAGTTTGATGATTCAATTTTGTACCTCATAAGAGCGGAAACTGCTGTATCTATTGTGATGATTTGTGGGGTGACTATGTACTTTTTATAGTGAGATTTTGCTTACTGACTCAGACTTTTGTGTTCCAGCTAAGAAGCTGAAAACAGCGGAAATTGGATGGTAAAGGTGATGCTACTATTACTACTATGAACATCAATAAACCCATTTAAATGCTGTACCATTGTTTTTACCAATACTAACTCTAGTCCAGTATTCTGTGCTTGCCAAGAGGAATGTTTAGGAATGTGGTAAAATGGCTCAAAAATCTGTGATAGTTCGTGGTCAGGAATCTCCATACCAGAAATACTGACTTTCAATTCTACCGTGTCTGCTTTCAAATCGGCGGTCAATGTAATTGATTGTCCAGGGGGAGTACATTGACAAGCTTGATTAAGTAGTAGGGTAATAATTTTTTCTAAATTAGTAATATCTGTAAATAAAGGGGGAATTTCTGTGGAGATATCCAGATATAAATGTTGTTGTTGACAATTGGTAACATCTCGAAAAGATTCAACAATGGGAAATAACCAAGTGGGAAAATCAATACTAATTAAATTAGTCGGTTCAGTATGGGTTTTTAGATATGTAAAATTGAGAAGATCATTAAGTAATTTATTTTCTCTTCCACATTCATGATACAGAATTTGTAATAGATGAGATGCTATTTCTGGATCTAAAATCTTTCCTGGTTTTATCAAAATTTCTAAAGTTTGAGCCGCAAGATTAATATTAGTAATTGGTGTACATAATTCTTGAGAAAGGTGTTTGATAAATTGGTGATGATGATGTTCTTGTTTAGCAATTTCTTTAACTTGGGATTTGGTTTTTGTAGATAGTTGAGATTGACGAATTGCGATCGCACATTGATTAGCTATTTGCTGTAAAAAAGATATTTCTAATTCTCCGAATTTTGCTTCTTTGTGCTGAATTAGCCAAATATTACCGAAAATACTTTGATGATCAAATATCGGACAAGCTAATTGATTCATAAACTGCAAATTAGAATAATGTCCTGGTATTATTTCCACAGATTGCCAGATTTTTTTTTGTAATAGAGATTGATAAATTTGGGGAAAATCAGCAATTATGGTGGTTAAACCTTGAAATTGAGGTAAACTAGAACTATATTCATAGGTAATTGTAGCAGCAGTCAAAGAAAGATTATAAAGTTCAATTTGACAGCGATTAAGTGATAATAAATTAACTAATTCTTGAGGGACAATTGTTAATATTTGTTGATCATCTAAACTATCGCGGATTTGTTCGGTAATATATTGGAGTAATCCTTGAAATTTCTGAATTTGCTGTATTTTACGACTATATTCCTGTCTTTCTAACTCTAATTGGATTTTTAAATATTCCATCTGCTGTTGTAATTGTACAACAGAACTATCTATGCAATCTACTGGAGATGCTTCTAGACAAAATATAGGTGAGGATGGTAATTGTGTCCATTTGGGGATGGATTTAACTCGATTTAGATTCATGTAACAATTAAGGAAATAGGTAATGGATAATTGGTGATTTGGGGAAGAGGTAAGTGGAAAGAATACTTACTCATGATTGATCTTTCCGTCTGCCTATTACCTATTCCCTAACTAGAAAATGCCATGAGTGTGAGCGAGTATACCAAATATTGTGTATTGCTGGTAACAGTCCTTGTGACGGTTTGTGAACAGGTACTTTCACTGACGGGAAATCTCTTATCACTATTCTAATACATTTTCAATAATTAATTATAATTTCTTAACAATGTGGAGATAATCCCCAGCATAAACAGCTTATTCTGTAAATATTGCCGTATTAACTCACAAATTGGGAAAATTATAATTTACAGAATTTTTCCCCATCTAATTTATGATAAATTACAATCCTATTTCCCGCTTCCTACCATATTAAGAGATGATGACTGATCATACAGATTTTCGTATTGAAAAAGACTCAATGGGCGATCGCCAAATTGCCAACAACGTTTATTATGGTATTCAAACCCAAAGGGCTATCGAAAATTTTCCCATTAGCGGCATTAAACCCTTACCTACTTATATAGATGCTTGTTTATATATTAAAAAAGCCACCGCTATTGTGAATGGAGAATTAGATTGTATTCCCGCGGATATCAGCACAGCGATTATTCAAGCCACTGATGAGATCTTAGCAGGTAAATTGCGAGATCAGTTTGTAGTTGATGTTTATCAAGCTGGTGCGGGAACTTCACACCACATGAATATTAACGAAGTTTTGGCAAATCGGGCTTTAGAAATTCTCGGTCAGCAAAAAGGTAATTATCAATTCCTTAGTCCCAACGATCATGTAAACTATGGACAGTCTACCAACGATGTTATCCCTACAGCCATTCGGATTGGTGGATTATTGGCACTTTCTCAAACTTTGTATCCAGCTTTAGAAGGGGCAATTTCGGCTTTAGAGGCAAAAGCTACAGAATTTCAAGATATCGTCAAATCCGGGAGAACCCACCTTCAAGACGCTGTACCTGTGCGATTAGGTGATAATTTTGGTGCTTGGGGGCAAATCCTCTCAGAACACCAAAACCGTCTTTATATTGCTTCTGGGGATTTAATGGTATTGGGTTTAGGTGGTAGTGCTGCGGGAACAGGAATGAATACCCACCCGGAATATCGTCAAAAAGTCGTGGATATTCTCTCGCAATTATTGGAATTTCCCCTAGAACCTGCACCCCATTTAATGGCCGCTATGCAAAGTATGGGGGCTTTTGTGAATGTTTCCGGGGCTTTGCGGAATTTAGCCCAGGATTTGGTGAAAATATCCCACGATTTGCGATTAATGGATTCTGGTCCCAAAACCGGATTTAAGGAAATTCAACTTCCTCCAGTCCAACCCGGTTCTTCGATTATGCCTGGAAAATATAATCCAGTCATGGCAGAAATGACATCTATGGTATGTTTTCAGGTAATGGGATATGATAATGCGATCGCTTTTGCTGCCCAAGGGGGACAATTAGAATTAAATGTAATGATGCCCCTGATTGCCTATAATTTAATTCACAGTATTGAGATTTTAGGTAATACAATTTCGGCTTTAACTACAAGCTGTATTCGAGGTATTACAGCTAATCAAGAAAGATGTTTAGCCTATGCTGAAGGTAGTTTAGCATTAGTCACTGCCTTAAATACTCATATTGGTTATTTAAATGCTGCGGCTGTGGCTAAGGAATCTTTAGAAACTGGTAAATCTTTACGGCAAATAGTTCTCGAAAAAGGTTTAATGACAGAAACAGAATTAGCCACTGTCTTAGATTTAGCACAAATGAGCGCGATTGTGCCTTTAACATAGGTATAAGTACAAAATCCCTGACTTTTTCAAGAATTTGGGGATTTTTATGACTAGTTGTACCATTAAGAAATATAAATTAATTGTGAAAAAATAGCTTAACCTCCTTATAAATATAGACTTTGCGGGAATTTTTAATCATTTATTAATTGAGACTTGACATTATTTATAGTAAATACTACCATAAATAAAGAGACATTCTTGGTAGGGGCATCTCAGATGACAACTTTCCTAGAAAAAGACCATGAAAAGCCAAGTTATGAAAATCCTGAACTAAATATCAGTTCTCAGGACTACAGCTTGCTAACAGACCTGTATCAGCTAACAATGACAGCTTGTTATGTAGGTGAAGGGATAGAACAAAAACAATCCAGTTTTGAATTATTCGTCAGACACTTACCTAATGGTTTTGGCTATTTAATAGCCATGGGTTTAGCGCAAGCTTTGGAATATTTAACCAAATTCCGGTTTAATGACGGGCAAATTGCAGCTTTACGGGGAACGGGAATTTTCACCTATACAAATGAGAATTTTTGGCAACTTTTGCAACAAGGTTGTTTTACTGGAGACCTGTGGGCTGTTCCTGAAGGAACAGCGGTATTTGCCAATGAACCCCTGTTGCGGGTGGAAGCACCGTTATGGCAAGCACAAATAGTAGAAACATATCTTTTAAATACTCTTAATTATCAAACTTTAATTGCTACTAAAGCCGCAAGATTACGGGATATAGCAGGAGAAAAAGCCACCCTTTTAGAATTTGGTACACGCAGGGCTTTTAGTCCTCAAGCTTCGCTATGGGCGGCACGGGCGGCTTTAGCAGGTGGTTTAGATGCCA
Organism: Aphanizomenon flos-aquae FACHB-1287; assembly: GCF_014698755.1. GTDB lineage: Bacteria > Cyanobacteriota > Cyanobacteriia > Cyanobacteriales > Nostocaceae > Dolichospermum > Dolichospermum flosaquae. The sequence continues at coordinate 6,365 of NZ_JACJTO010000063.1, forward strand.
CGTCTAATGTGTTAGCTGCGCTACAACTAGGACAAAAACCGAGTGGGACAATGGCGCACGCTTTAGTCATGGCTTTATCCGCTTTAGAAGGGAGTGAAGAACAGGCTTTTACCGCATTTCATCAGTATTTTCCTGACGCGCCCTTATTAATTGATACTTATAACACAGTGGCGGCGGCGGAGAAATTAGCAAAAAAGGTCAATTCTGGCCAGATGAAATTATCTGGAATTAGGTTAGATTCTGGGGATTTAGTCAGTTTATCAAAACAAGTGCGATCGCTTTTACCTAATATCTCAATTTTTGCCAGTGGTGATTTAGATGAGTGGGAAATTAGTAGACTCAAGAGAGAAGGGGCAGAAATTGATAGTTATGGATTAGGGACAAAATTAGTTACAGGTTCACCGATAAATGGAGTTTATAAACTTGTAGACATTGATGGAATTGCGGTCATGAAAGAATCAAGCGGTAAATTAACTTATCCAGGTAAAAAACAAATTTTTCGTTCTTTTGTAGATGGTAAAATCGAGAAAGATAGATTGGGTTTAATAACTGAAAAGGCTGAAAATTCCCAACCTTTATTACAGTTAGTTATGAAAGCAGGTAAACCATTACAAGCACCAGAAACTTTAACAAAAATTCGTCAACGTACTCAAGCTTCAGTTGCTAGTTTACCAGAAGAAACACGAAGATTAGAAAATCCTATTTCTGTTAAAATCGAAACTTCTAAAACATTGCAGAAATTGATAGAAAAAACGCAAAGAAAATAAATTATAATTGACTTTTGCGTTAGTGATTCAAATCAAATTAATGAGTAAATAAATTTTAAAAACCATGAAAATTTCTTTATTTGGTACAAGTGCTGACCCACCGACTGCGGGACATTTGATAATTCTCAAATGGCTATCTGAATATTATGATTGGGTAGCTGTATGGGCTGCAAATAATCCTTTAAAATCCCAACAAACTCCTTTACCACACAGGGCTGCAATGTTAGACCTGTTAATTAAAGATATCAATATTCATAAACAAAATATTGCCTTAGAACAAGATCTTAGCAGTTGGAAAACTCTAGAGACTGTAGGTAAAGCAAAATTAAAATGGGGAGAAGATATTGAATATACTTTAGTAATTGGGGCTGATTTAGTCAAACAATTACCCCGGTGGTATCATATTGAAGATTTATTACAACAGGTGCAATTACTGGTAATTCCCAGACCAGGATATATAATAGATAATTATGATTTAGAGAAAATTAAACAAATCGGAGGAAAAATTGCCATTGCTAATTTAATCGGTTTAGATGTTTCCTCCACTGCTTTTCGTGAACAAGGAGATATCAATACTCTCACACCTCCCGTCATTGCCTATATTCATCAACAGCATTTGTACGAATGCCAATACGTAACCCAAAAAAGATTCTCAACTCCATAAATCAACAACCCTTAGCTGACTTTAAAGTTGGTGTTGATAATGTGATTTTCTCTGTAGATACTGCCCAAAATCGGTTATTAGTTCTCCTAGTCATGCGACAGCAAGAACCATTTTTAAATTATTGGAGTCTTCCTGGTACTTTAGTTCGTCAAGGAGAATCTTTAGAAAATGCGGCTTATCGCATTATGGCTGAAAAAATAAAGGTAAATAATCTTTATTTAGAACAACTTTATACTTTTGGTGGTCCTAACCGTGACCCCAGAGAAGAAATTGATAGTTATGGAGTTCGTTATTTATCAGTTAGTTATTTTGCTTTAGTTAGATTTGAAGAAGCAGAATTAATTGCTGATAAAGTTGCTGGTATTGCTTGGTATCCCGTCAAACAATTACCAGAATTAGCATTTGATCATAATGAAATTATTACCTATGGACATAGAAGATTAAAAAATAAATTAGAATATAGTCCCGTCGCTTTTGAAGTCTTACCAGAAACCTTTACCTTAAACGATTTGTATCAATTATATACTACAGTTTTAGGCGAAAATTTTGCAGATTATTCTAATTTTCGAGCGCGGTTACTAAAGTTAGGTTTTTTATCAGATACTGGCATTAAAGTCTCACGAGGTGCAGGTCGTCCCGCAAGTTTATATAAATTTGATCAAGAAGCATTTGCACCTTTTAAAGACCAAGCTTTGGTGTTTATTTAATGAAGAAAGGAGGTAGGAATTTAAACGCAGATTAACGCAGATTAACGCTGATAAATACAGATGATTGTGTGAGATTTATTTTATCTATTTCCTTTTTTTATGATCATGAAAATTGCTATTGCTCAAATTAATCCTCTTATTGGTGATTTATCTGGAAATGCTCAAAAAATTCTGGAAATGTCCCAACAAGCATCATTAGCAGGTGTCCGTTTATTATTAACACCTGAATTATCAATTTGTGGTTATCCTCCTAGAGATTTATTATTAAATCCTAGTTTTGTGGTTTCAATAAATCAAACATTAGAAAAATTAGCCGCAGATTTACCTCCTAATTTAGCTGTATTGGTGGGAACTGTTGTTAAAAATTCTCAAGCTCACATTACTGGAGGTAAAAATTTATTTAATAGTATAGCTTTATTGGAAAATGGTCAAATTCAGCATTTTTTTCATAAAAGATTATTACCTACTTATGATGTTTTTGATGAACATCGTTATTTTGAACATGGATTAGAACCTAATCATTTTAAATTAGATAATCTTCATATTGGTGTGACAATTTGCGAGGATTTATGGAATAATGAGGAATTTTGGGGTAAGCGCAGTTATCCAATTAATCCAATTAATGATTTAGCTGATTTAGAAGTAGATTTAATTGTTAATTTATCCGCTTCTCCCTATACTGTTGGTAAACAAAATCTAAGGGAAGCAATGTTAAAACATTGTGCAGTTAGTTTCCAAAAACCAATTATTTATACAAATCAAGTGGGAGGAAATGATGATTTGATTTTTGATGGTCGCAGTTTTGCTGTTAATAAACAAGGTAAGATTGTTTCCCGTGCTCATGGTTTTGTATCGGATTTTATCACTATTGAATTTAATAGCAATAAACAAGATATCGAATTAGGTCATATTTCCCCCGTTGATAAATCTGAAAATGAGGAAATCTGGAACGCTTTGGTTTTAGGTGTTAAAGATTATGTTCATAAATGTCGTTTTTCTAAGGTCTTATTAGGTTTAAGTGGCGGAGTTGATTCTGCTTTGGTTGCAACTATTGCTACTGCGGCTTTAGGCAAAGAAAATGTAATTGGTGTATTAATGCCTTCTCCCTATAGTTCAGAACATTCTATCACTGATGCTTTAGCATTAGCTAAAAATTTAGATATTCAAACTCAGATTTTACCTATTGGGAAATTAATGCAAGCTTTTGATTCTTCTCTAAATGATTTATTTATGGGAACTGAATTTGGTATTGCTGAAGAAAATCTCCAGTCCCGCATTCGTGGTAATTTGTTAATGGCAATTTCTAATAAGTTCGGTTATTTGCTTTTATCTACTGGCAATAAATCAGAAGTCGCTGTTGGTTATTGTACTTTGTATGGTGATATGAATGGAGGTTTATCTGTAATTGCAGATGTTCCTAAAACTCGTGTTTATTCTCTTTGCAAATGGTTAAATTCTCGACAATTACAAGAGGTTATTCCTAACAATATTCTCACAAAAGCACCCAGTGCGGAACTTAAACCGGGTCAAGTTGACCAAGATTCTTTACCGGCTTATGATATTTTAGATGATATTCTCGACCGGTTGCTTTATCAACATCAATCTGTGGCGGAAATTGTTACTGCAGGTCATGACCGGGTAGTTGTGGATAGGATATTACAGTTATTGTCTCGTGCGGAATTTAAACGCAGACAAGCTGCACCAGGTTTGAAAATTACTGACCGCGCTTTTGGGACTGGTTGGAGAATGCCTATTGCTAGTAGTTGGTCTGTGTTGCGGAATATATAGGACTTTATTTTTACTGGAGTTTTTTTAACGAACTACTCCAGGCACAGAGTTCACGGAGGAAGAGAAGGGAAGATAAGTCTATATTTATGGGGTGGTTGTATTTGATTTAGGAAAGGTGACAATCTTTGTTTTAGGTACTATTTGCCTAAGAAAGATTTTTTTTTGTTTAGGTATGGTTAAAGGATCAAATTGTTATAACATGAAAATGTAGATTTATAGAGGGTATTAACAATGGTAGTCAACCGTATTGAGGCGTTCCAAAAAGCATTTCGTAATTTACAATTACAACCTTTAGTTACAACAGAAGAAATTGAAAAGTTTCAAGTTCCTTATGGTCATGATTTAATTGATAAATTAGAGCATCTAATTTTAGATAGTGATGATAATACTAATCAATTATTTTTTGCTGGACATCGTGGTTGTGGTAAGTCTACTTTGTTAGCAGAGTTTGCTAGAGAATTTGATCATAATTATCTGACTATCTTTTTCTCTATCTCTGATTTAATTGAAACTACTGCTATCAATCACATTAATATTCTTTTTGCTATTGCTGTGCAAATTATGGATAAAGCAGAAAAAGAAAATATTCAGATTGATAGTCAGAAAAAACAACAATTCTTTAATTGGTTTCAAGATAGAACACAGATTGAAGAAAGTAAAATCGGGGCTGAATTGGAGGTGGGTTTTGATTTTTGGAGTTTCCTCAAAAGTAAATTAAAGGCTGAAGCAAGTATCCGCGACGTTATAGAAACTAAGTTTAAACGTGATTTTCGAGATTTGATTAATACTGTCAATTTGATTGCTACAGAAGTTTCTTTAGCTTGTAAAAAAGAAATTGTGGTTATTATTGATGATTTAGATAAACTCGATCTAGCAGCTATTAAAAGTATTTTTCAAGATAATATTAAGGTTCTTTTACAACCTAATTTCTTTGTTGTTTATACTCTCCCTATTGCTACGATTCGTGATGGTGTTTTGAAAAGACATATCGAAACGGAAACGAATAATTCTATTTTTTTAATGCCAGTTTTAAAGGTTTATCCTAAAGGTGAAAGTCACAAAGATGAATCTCAACCTGTTGCTGAAACAATAGATAAATTACAGAAGATTTTGCGAAAACGCATTGATGATACTTTATTAGCAGATGATGTTTTGCTGAAAATTACTTTATCTAGTGGTGGTGTGATTCGAGAATTGGTTCGCATTACTCAAAAATGTTGTAGTTTGGTATTAGTACAGTTACGACAAAAAGCAAAAAAAGGAGAATCAATTGATAATGTGCAAATTGATGAGATGATTTTGCAGGAAGCTCTTGATTCTTTGCGGAATGATATGACGATTACTCTGAGCAAAACTGACCGGGAGATTTTACAGCAAACATATACTGATTATCGTCCTGATGATCCTAAACAGCAAGAGTTTCTTGATTTGCTTCACAATGTTTATGTGATTGAATATAAAAATACTGAAAGTTGGTATGATTTACATCCTTTGATAATTCAACAGTTAAAGTTAGAAAATTTAATTTAATGAATAATTTAACTAATCAATCTATTATCAACGCAAATGAACAAACTTATTTGAGTTTGTTAGTTTCTCTTGAAGCTGGAGTTGGTATGTTACAGATTTTCATTGCTGTGTGTGATGCAGATAGACAGCGTGAAAATATTATAGCTAATTATGAGCAGGAATTAGCACCCAATTACAATATTTATCGAGTTTATCTTGATAGTCAAGAACCGAGTTTAAAGCAAGCCATTACACAACAAGTTACATTAACAGAAAATGCCATAGCTATCGTATTAGGTGCGGAAACTTTAGGATCATTTAATCAAAATGAATCTTTGAAAAAGTTTTTTGGTTATTTGCAATGGACGCGAGAAGCATTGCGAGAACTCAAAATGCCAATTATTTTATGGATACCATCACGTATTTATGATCAAATCCCTAAGCAAGCACCTGATTTCTGGAGTTGGCGTAATGGGGTATTTCATTTTCAACCTGAACTGTCTTTAGTTCAAGGTAATTTCTCAATTAATCAAAGTCTTGGTAATATTAAAGATAATCAAGAAGGTTCTGTTTTTTCACCAGAACAATTAGAAGCATCTTTAGCAGAAGCTATTCAGCAATGGGGAGCAGATAGTAGTAAAACAGAAGTTCTCTACAGTCAGTTAGGTACTTTGTATGCTAAACGAGTAGAATCAGCAAAATCTACAGATAGACAAAAAGAATTAACTTTAGCTCAAGAATATCTTGAGAAAGCAATAGTTTTACAAACTAAATTTCAAAAACTAGAAGCTCTTGCTACTAGCTTAAACAATTTAGCAGTTTTTTATGATAACCAAGGAAAATACAGTGAAGCTGAACCTCTCTTACTTGATGCTTTAGAAATGAGAAAACAGCTATTTACAGGCGACCATCCTGATGTTGCTTCTAGCTTGAACAATTTAGCACTTCTTTACCATAATCAAGGAAAATACAGTGAAGCTGAACCTCTCTACCTTGATGCTTTAGAAATGACAAAGCGGCTATTTACAGGCGACCATCCTGATGTTGCTTCTAGCTTGAACAATTTAGCACTTCTTTACCATAATCAAGGAAAATACAGTGAAGCAGAACCTCTCTACCTTGATGCTTTAGAAATGACAAAGCGGCTATTTACAAGCGACCATCCTGATGTTGCTATTAGCTTAAACAATTTAGCAAGTCTTTACTATAACCAAGGAAGATACAGTGAAGCTGAACCTCTCTACCTTGATGCTTTAGAAATGAGAAAGCGGCTATTTACAGGCGACCATCCTGATGTTGCTACTAGCTTAAACAATTTAGCAAGTCTTTACGATAGTCAAGGAAGATACAGTGAAGCTGAACCTCTCTACCTTGATGCTTTAGAAATGACAAAGCGGCTATTTACAGGCGACCATCCTGATGTTGCTACTAGCTTAAACAATTTAGCAAGTCTTTACGATAGTCAAGGAAGATACAGTGAAGCTGAACCTCTCTACCTTGATGCTTTAGAAATGACAAAGCGGCTATTTACAGGCGACCATCCTGATGTTGCTACTAGCTTAAACAATTTAGCATATTTTTACTATAAGCAAGGAAAACACAGTGAAGCTGAACCTCTCTACCTTGATGCTTTAGCTATGTCTGAACGAACGCTAGGAGCTAATCACCGTGATACAATAACCGTTCGGGACAATTTACGACGTTTACAACAACAAATTACATCTTTTTAAGGTCTTATAAGTTTGTCGTTTTATCTATTGGCTATGTTAATCTGACAATCTTATTGTTTATAGTTACTAATTAAATAGATTACTATCTTTAAGCTTTGTTTGCTTTAACATTAAGATTGTATCGCTATCTAATCTTATTGTATGAAGTAACAAATTTATATTTTCATTTAACAAAAATTATGTATGGTAAGCTTTAGGGATGTGATGTACTACTGGTTAGAGTGGAACGCAGATGAACGCGGATGAACGCGGATAATTTTGTATTTTATTAGGTTGGGAATTTCTATGTTAAAGCTAATAGCAATTGAGATTAAGTAATTAAAATCTTGAGTTTAAAAATAAGTTTTGCACTACATTTAAAAATTGAAATTTATTTTTGTAAAGCAGAATTACCAGGTCGTGTATAAATGCTATACTATCTGAAAATGATACTTTAACCAATATTACAAATGGAACCATTAACAACTGTTGCTATTGCTGTTGCGACCTTACTCGCTACTAAAGCTTTGGAAAAAATTGGCGAAAACATTGGAGACACTTTATATAACAAAACTCAGCAGTTTTCGGAATTGTTGAAACAGCGACTACCTGGAACTTTAGCAGCTATTGAACAAGCACCAGAACAACCCCTTAATTATGGTGAAGCTGTACTGGAAATAGAAACCGCAGCGAAAACGGACCCTAATATTAGTCAAGTTATCCAGGAATTGGTCGCAGCAGCAAAAGCAGAACAAAATCCTAAAATAGCGGACATTCTAGCGACACCGAACTTAGAGAAATTAGCGGACAAAATTGGTATGGTTGTCATGTCTGGGGGGACAGGAACAATTGGTACTATGAACTTTTAACCAGATTTAAAAACTAAAACTTCTGCTTGTGGGACTTTTACCCCCTCTTATGAAGCAGAGAAACAAGAAAATCCAGTTCCCTCCCCTTAGCAAGGGGAAGGGTTAGGGTGGGGTTAAAATATTTGATACATTATAAGCTTTATGAATGACAACTTTAGCAAGTTCACAGATAGAATAGGTGTTTTTGCTTCCCCAGGTAGTAATGTTTGTGAGATAGGCTTCTAGTCTGTCCAAATTTACAGCAGTTTGAGATCAAAAGCGGTACAAAGATGGTAAACTTTAAAGATGGAAAAAAAAGAAAATAATTGAGATATATATGGCAGCAGCATATTCGACTGATATAAGACAAA
>NZ_JACJTO010000064.1 GCF_014698755.1 Aphanizomenon flos-aquae FACHB-1287
TTTGTCTTATATCAGTCGAATATGCTGCTGCCATATATATCTCAATTATTTTCTTTTTTTTCCATCTTTAAAGTTTACCATCTTTGTACCGCTTTTGATCTCAAACTGCTGTAAGATACTTCCAATTAAAAAAATACCCAAAAATTTCTTGTGGTGCGGGAAGAAAAGCCCGCTAATCATCAAGGACGGACAGGATACCCATCCCACAAAATTGGGTAATTTATTTATTGGTGTTCCCTAATGAGGCAAAATTTACCAAATTTAAACATAACAAATGGCTTGAGCGTATCTGCTGCAGGTGCTATGCTGGGTTGTCAAATATTAAGCTAATTTGACAATTATTCTGACTTAGTGAATTCTTATTTGATCACTCAATGCTGATAAATATAATTAGGCTTGTATATTAGTACAAGTCGCTAGAAAAAAGAGGGAATTTAAAATAGTCTTATGGTATGACTTACGTCTATAAAATTAAAGAAAACTTTTACCAATTAACCAATACAGGAATTTAACTATGCTGGAATTATTAGGATCAAGTTTGTTTTCTATATGGCTAGAAATGGCTAAAGTGCAAATTCAACCTTTAGAAGCCTTGAGTCTCTTAGCTTGGCAAGGTAGCTCAAGCTTGATTCTCGTCCCTGATCCTAGCCCAGCAGGAGCTATTACAGTCCAAGAATATCTTCACGGTTTGATCACGTCAAAATTAATTGACCAAAACCTCATGTCCTCTCAGGGGATTTGGTTGCAGTCGGGTCCGATGCTGATGGCTAATCATCAAGGTACCATACCTTTACCTGCTGCTTCTTTAACTAAAGTTGCTACTTCATTGGTGGCCTTGAAAGCTTGGGGCCCAGATCACCAATTTGAGACTTTAGTTAGTAGCACCGGACCGATAGTAAATGGGGTCGTGCGGGGTGATTTAGTGATTACTGGTAGTGGTGATCCTATGTTTGTTTCCCAAGAAGCGATCGCTCTGGGAAAGACTCTCAATCAAATGGGTATTAAACAAGTAAAGGGAAATTTGGTGATTACGGGGAATTTTGCTATGAATTTCCAACGTCATCCTTTTTTAGCTGGTCAACTACTCAAACAAATATTAAATCACCAAGTTAATATTACTGGTAATATCAAAGTCGAAACCCAACCCAAAGCTGGACAAACCTTACTGGTACGTCATTTTTCCTTACCCTTGCAAAAACTCATTAAGGAAATGAACGTTTTTAGTAATAACGACATTGCGGAAATGTTAGCCGATTCCGTGGGAGGAGCCGATGTAGTTAGTACCGCAGCAGCCCAAGTTGCTAGATTTCCCAAGTCGGAAATTCTCCTGATTAATGGTTCTGGTTTAGGGAAAGAAAATCGAATTTCGCCCAGAGGCGTTTGTGCTATGTTTATGGCCTTACAACGGGAGGCTAGTTCCTATCAGTTAACTTTAGCTGATTTGTTTCCTACCTTTGGACTGGATAACAGAGGGACAATACATTCTCGACATATGCCCAGAGCAACGGTAATAAAAACTGGTACTCTCAATGATGTGAGCGCTTTAGCTGGAGTCGTTCCTACACGCGATCGCGGTCTGGTTTGGTTTACAATCATCAATCGTGGTGGAAATGTGTCGGCTTTTCGGGTTCAACAAGATAAACTTCTCCAACATTTAGAAAAAGAATTAGAAGTAGCCACTGATATTCCTGATACTCTGACACCTCATTTAGATAATTCCTTGCCAAATTTTGGTGCAGCTAATCGCAATGAAATTTTGTATAAAAACTAGTTGTCAGTTGTTAGTTGTCCGTTGTCCGTTGTTAGGAAGAAGGGAGAAGAAGAAATAATTTCTCCTCTGCTCCCTGTGTTACCTACTTTCCTGGGGGATAATTTCTGTAACTACTCTACCTCCAGTAGAATTACCACCTTTAACAACAATATTTTCTGTTTCTAAATTACCAACGGCGGTTTCTCCTTGAAAAGTTAATTTTGGTTCAATTTGACGATAAACTACATTTCCTTGAGCTTCTAACAATTTTTTATCTAAATACCAAGTAAGTTGATTTGATGTTAAAGATTGACGATGTTTCCCAACTGCATTGACCTTACCAGTGAGATAAACCGTGTTTTCTGGTATGTTCATTTGTCCCTGATTAGCAGTGACCGTGAGATTTTCAGCAGATTGGGATACCTGAATCGGGGAATTTGTGGTGATATTTTGTTTGTTAATGTTCCAGATGATTGAGTTACTAGTTATTTGCATCGGTGGATCTATTAACTCTAATTTTGCCAGTGGTTTAAGAATCGCAATTTGAGTTTTTAAGTTAATTTCTGCGGCGTTACCGTTACCACGTCCAGTAATTTTTTTATCTTTATATCTTTCTATTTGGATGGGGCGATCGCTAAATAATTTCTCCTCCTGAATATGCCACATTAAATGTTCAGTTCGCATTTGTAATTGTGGATCTGTGGATTTTGCAACTACTCCTCCTGAAAATTCTACCCGTTTTTCACGGGTTTTTATCTTAGCTTCTTGGGCTACTGCTTGTAATTGTTTATGATTACCGTTTAATTGATTGCGAATAATCAATAAATCTTCTTGAGGTCGCCATTCTAACTCATTACCTTGGAAGACAATCCCATTACGGGGATCAGTAGCTACAATTTTACCTTGAAGAAATAGTTGCTTACCATCTTGCTTAATGTCAGCTTTTTCTGCTTTAATTTGGTAGACAACTTTTCCATCTTGGTAAAGTTCTCCTTGAGGATTTTGTACCTGACCCATTTGTTTATCTGCTGTGTATTTTGCTTCTTTGGCTTTAACTTTCCAAATTGGCCTCCCTACCTCGTCAAACTGTTCTAAAGCCACCCCAAAAAAAGTTAACTTCGTGTCATCTTCTTGTGGGGATGGTGACTTAGTTTTTGAGTGAGTAGATGCTGGATGACTGCAAGCAGATAAGCATAAGCCCAAGCATAAGATCAAAGACAGGTAAAACAAGTTAGTTGGTAATCTTAACCCAAAAAATAAATAGAAGTGGGGAGAATGATTTTTAGTTCCCCTCTGATGTTTTGAATTTTGTTTTCCATTCTCCCTACCTTGTGAATGTTGCATTATTCTGGAACTTCTAGATGTCTGTGACTATCTCGATCATCTTCCAAAAAACCCATACTAGACAATGGCCGATATGGATAACTTTGACGAGGAGTTTTTTGAATATCTTCTTTGATAGCTTCTAAATCAATATAGCGATCGCTAACATTAATTAAACTATCACTAGTCATAGAACGTAAACTCACCACCTCTACCCTCACCCCACGATAGCTGACAGAATTAACAGCATAGGCCAAATCGCCGTCACCGCTGACTAAAACTGCGGTATCATAGGAATCGCACAATGCCATCATATCAACAGCTATTTCCACATCTAAGTTAGCTTTTTTAGAACCATCTGGTAACTGTACCAAATCCTTAGCAATGACTCGATAACCATTGCGACGCATCCACAATAAAAAGCCCTGTTGCTTTTCATTTGTCCGATCTACCCCTGTGTAGAAGAAAGCCCGTAACAGCCTTGATCCGCCAGTTAAACGGCACAATAACTTAGTATAATCAATTTCGATTCCTAGTTGTAGTGCCGCATAAAATAAATTTGAGCCATCAATAAAGATAGCCACCCGACCCCGATTTTCCAAAACTTGTTCTGGGGTAAATATTGATTCGTTTTCAAAATTGTTCAACATTGTTGTCATACCTTGTGTTGTTATTCCTGTTATGATAGAAATTCCTAACTATCTACTTGTTAGAGTTGCTTATGATCAGTCTCCGGGGCTAATACATCAGAAGTCATAAAATCTAACTCCTTGAACTAGCTATTAGCTGTAAATATTAGCCCCGAATCGTTTTTTGCAGGAATTCGCAGTTCCCAAAATAATCTTTTTATTTTGATATTTCTATCCGTTTAAAAACTGGTTTGGGTGTCCCCAAAAGTTGTTGATCGGATAGTATTCCCCATGTTGAGTGAGTACAAAAAGGAGCTAAAATTGCACTTTCTTTTTGTTCATTAAAATTAATTCCCCAGCCTAATTGCTGATAAATATCACTGCTAATATTAGGAATAATTGGTGATAGAAGATAAGCTGCTAGTCTTACAGATTCCAGAACCGCATATAGCACCACTTCGACTTCTTCCTGTTGACCTTGTTTATATAATGACCAAGGAGCTTGATCATCAATAAATTTATTACTGGCTTGTACCAGAGATAAAACGTAGTGACAGGCTTCATTAAAAGCTAATGCTGTGTATGCTTGTTTCACCTTTTCTCCCAACTGTAAACCCATTGTTTTCAAAGGATTTTCCGTTGGAATAGCCGATTGGTTAACGGAGGGTACTTGACTAGCACAGTATTTCTTCACCATGTTTAAAGTCCGATTTAACAAATTACCTAAATCATTTGCCAAATCTGCATTCAAAACATTAATGAACCTGATTTCATTAAAATCGCCATCTTTACCAAATTCGATTTCCTTAAGGAAGTAATAACGAACGGCATCACTACCATAATTTTCGACTAAAGCGATAGGATCAAGAGTATTACCCAGAGTTTTCCCCATTTTTTGACCATCTTTAGTTAAAAACCCATGTCCAAACACCCTATCTGGTAAAGGTAACCTTGCAGACATTAGCATTGCTGGCCAGTACACAGCATGAAAGCGTAAGATATCTTTACCAATCAAATGCAGGTTAATCGGCCACCATGTTTGTAAAGCATTAGCTAAAGTTGGTTCTACATCTGGTTCTAACAATGCTGTAACATAACCCAACAGAGCATCAAACCATACATACAATGTATGTTGAGAATCCACCGGCACAGGAAAACCCCAATCAAGATTTACCCGGGAAATCGAAAAATCCTGTAAACCTTGAGCGACAAAATTGAAAACTTCATTTCGTCTGCTGACCGGTTGGATAAAATCAGGGTGAGATTGGTAAAATTCCTCTAACTGAGTTTGATATTTAGACAAACGGAAGAAATAGTTCTGTTCATCGCGCCACTCCACTTGTTTGGTAGTATGGATGGGGCAGCGTTGATTTTCTAGTAAATCCCGTTCTTCCTTAAATTCTTCACAGGAAACACAGTACCAACCTTTTTGTTCTCCTTGGTAGATATCCCCATTTTCCCAAACTCGCTGAAAAAACTCTTTCACTATAGCTTGGTGACGGGGTGCTGTAGTCCGACTAAAGCGATCATATTGAATATCCAGTAAATCCCACAAACTGAGAAAACTGGGAACAATTTGATCACAAAAATCCTGTGGTGCTTTTCCTAAACTGGCTGCTGAACGCTGAATTTTTTGTCCGTGTTCATCTGTACCTGTAATCAGTAGCACTTTATGACCCTGTAAGCGATTAAATCTGGCGACTACATCTGCTGCTATAGTTGTATAAGCACTGCCAATATGGGGAACATCGTTAACATAATATAGCGGTGTTGTCAGTGCAAAAGTTTTTTCGGTTTTATTCACTAAATTCATGGATAATAAAAGCAAATTATTATTAATCAGTTTTCTCTATTAACAATTTAGATTATTTAGACAAAACTACGCAATTATATAACATTGCTCCTGTTTTTTCCAAACTTTTTCTGAAGGATAACAAGTTTATGGGCTGAAGAATTTTTTAATTACTTCTACAAATCCACCGGATTTCTTGTCAAATCAGAGAAAGTATTTACTAATGATTATGGTAAAACCTGTTGATTTCATTAGTAGTTACAGAGAATACACTAACTAAAACTCTATTGCATATCAGATTCTTTAAGTAATAATGGACAATTTGACATTATTATCAATTAGAAGGATTGAATGTTTTCGCATACTTATATATGATGAATACAAATCGCTATAAATTCTGTAATCTTGGTTTCAGAGTGGGTGGTTTTTTATCTGGAAAAGTTGATTTTAGTGAAGGGAAGAAAAATAAAAATTCTCCGATCATCCCCATCTGGATTAAGAAAAGGGTAAAGTTAAAGATAGAATAGACGCATAAAAATCAGGAAAATGCCAGCAGTTGACTCTAAACCTTATTTTTTAACTCCAAAACCAGTACAATCAGAATCTCCTTTATTTATCTATTTACCAGGAATGGACGGAACTGGTAAATTATTACAATCTCAAATCCCCCAATTAGCAACAAGTTTAGACGTTCGTTGTTTATCTATACCCAGAAATTACCTAACTACCTGGGATGTTTTAGCAAAAAATGTTTTAGACTTGATTCATGCTGAATTAGAAAAAAGCTGTCAACGGCCAATATACCTATGTGGTGAATCTTTTGGTGGTTGTTTAGCAATGCAAGTAGCAACCCAATCACCACAGTTATTTAAACGTGTTATTTTAATTAATCCCGCTTCATCTTTCCAGCAGCACTCTTTTTTTGGTTGGATATCTCAGTTTACGCCATTTGTGCCATCATCCCTATTTAATATGGGTGCATTAGGTTTATTACCGTTTCTGGCCTCGTTGCCACGAATTTCTCAAAGTGAGCGTCTGATACTGCTCACAGCTATGCGTTCTATTCCCGCAGAAACTATAAATTCTCGGTTGTCATTGCTGCGGAATTTTCAAGTTGAGAAAAAAGACTTACAACAGCTAACACAACCAGTTCTACTTATTGGTAGTGGTAGCGACCTCTTGTTACCTTCCGTGAGGGAAATCGCTAAATTGGCGGATATTTTACCAAATACTCGGACATTTATTCTCCCAAATAGCGGTCACGCCTGTTTATTGGAAAAAGATGTAAATCTCTATCAAATTCTCAAAAATCAGGATTTTTTAGAAGTTAATCTAAATACATCGAAAATTACCACATCAACAGTAGGGTCTATTAATAATCAGTATTAACCTCTTGTGTAAACTAAGTTGACAGAAAACAATATTTTCTCCATCATAAAATACAGATGTGGCGATTTTTCAGTAATAGTTAACTTAAATTCAAAAAAATTAATATAGATGAGAAATAATCACCAACATCATATTTTATTAATTTTATCGGGCAAAATTAGCAGTATGCTTAATAATAGATAAATAGATAACCTGATCGTAACTTCCCGTAACTAGGCGTAAAGAAACTTAATATTCATCCCTTACTTGTTGGTATTAAGTTAACTGCTAATCAGTTTATTTATGCCTAAATACTTAACTTGGTTATTTAGCATATCAGAAAAACATCTGAAGCTCAAGACTAGTAGCAAAAACCACAAAAATCTCCACGACAAAGACGTAAAAATGATCCAAAAAATTTTGCTGGCTGTCTCTGGACTGGGACACGCGGAAGAAATGCTCAAGAACTTGAAAGAAATGCCTTCATTTCAAGGAGCAAAAGTTACAGTTCTTCATGTTGTAACTCCACAAAGCACTGCCGCTGTAATGACCGATAAATGGGAAGAAGGGGGCAAAATTCTCGCTAAGGCTATTCAGTATTTAAACTTAGATCCCAGTCAAGTTTCTTCTATTTTACGTCAAGGTGATCCCAAGGATGTAGTTTGTCAAGTCGCTGATGAAATGAAAGCCGACTTGATTATTATGGGTTCACGAGGAATGAAGCGGTTACAATCAATTTTATCCAATTCCGTCAGTCAGTACGTTTTTCAATTGTCTTCCCGTCCCATGTTGTTGGTGAAAGATGACATTTATGTTAAAAATATTAAACGTGTGATGGTGGCAATGGATAATTCTGAATCTGCTAAAAACTCTTTAAATTTAGCCTTGTTCTTGCTTAGAGGTGTTGTCGGTGGACAATTAATTTTAGCTAATATCAATACAGATTTAGGTGGTAAACTATCAGGGATTACGGACCTCCAACCGGAGAGAAACTCTGTATTGGGAATGGCTATGGCAGAAGCAGAAAGGCAGTCTGTAGCAGTGCGTTGTGTGACTAGCAGTGGTAAACCTGGGGAAGAAATTTGTCGTTTAAGTAAAGATTTGAATATAGACCTATTATTAATTGGTTCCCCAGATCGTCGCCCCTCTATTGCTAAGAGTTTTGTGGATATAGATCGGCTCATTGGCTCATCTTTATCTGATTATGTCCGTGTTAATGCTACCTCTCCGGTTCTCTTGGTACGCACTCTTGGGTAATGTCTTCATATTAGCGATTGTTAAATAAAAACCCCTGCACTATATTTAGTTGAGGGGGGTTTTTATTTTGTAGTCTGAGTATTAACTATCTTTTCCACCAATTTTTAAATGCTTACAAAAGCTAATGCCTTTCGCAAAGCTTTTAATTAACTTTCATTGCGAGCAGTTTGGATGTAAAGCATGATTAAAAACACGGCAGGTACTAATACGAACAAAATGCTCGCTACGAAACCCAAATCATTAACTTGCATAGCAAGATAGCCCTTTATGTAATTTCGAGTTAACAATTCTAGAATAGCATCATAGATGACAGAGTGAAGCCAAATTTTTCACAAGTCCTCAAGGTTTAGTAATTACGCTAACAGGTCCATTAACCAAAGTTTGACAAGCTAGACGGTAGTTATCGGGCTTGTTTTTGAATTTGCGGTTTTCTAAATCCGTGCGGGGAGAAAGGTTTTCTATTCCTTCGGTAATTTGGACAACGCAGGTAGTACATTGGCCAGCACCACCACAATTAGTGATTTTACTGATAAATGTATAAATATCAATCCCATTTTCTACAGCTTTAAGTCGGAGATTAGCACCGTCTGCGGCCACTATTTCCTGATTCTCTTTCACAAATTTGATATTGCCCATAGTAAATTCCTGGTAATTTAGGATGCGACTGGATTAATTATATTGATTTATGGCAAAATATTAAGAACTATTAATTTTATGCAAAAAATAGGACAGGTGTGTATTACCTGTCCAAAAAAGATGGGTAATTTATCTGAAACCCACTGCGGCTTGCCAAACAAATGCAAGTAACAAGAAGAAAACGGGAATAACAGGTAAAACATCTACCAAGGGGTCGAAGATTTGGTAAGCTTCAGGCAGTTTTGCTAGTAAGAGTGCTGCTTCCATGTTTGTTTAAATCCACCTAATAATCAAATACAGCTTTTATATGCGATATACATTTTAACATGGTTTGGATTTTAGATTTTAGATTGATTACGAATTGAGGATCATGATTAGTCCTGAGTTTTTTCTAAATCAATAGCTGAAGGTTGCAACCAATGACCAAAATCTGTTATAAAGCGATCGCTTAATATTGAAGCTCGAATCTTTTGAGTAAAGCGAATTAATTCGGTGATGTTATGAATAGTCAACAAAGTATAAGCTAATATTTCCTGCGATCGCACTAAATGAGATATATAAGCACGACTGAAATTTTCACAAGTGTAACATGGGCAAGTTGTATCCAACGGGGTAAAATCCTCACGAAACTTAGCATTTTTCAGATTCCAACGTTCACCAGAAACAATAGCTGTACCATGTCTAGCCCACCTAGTAGGAATCACACAATCAAATAAATCCACCCCAGAAGCAATGGCTATGGCCATTTCTCGATAAGTTCCCACACCCATCAAATAACGGGGTTTATTCACAGGTAACAACGGGGCTGTAGTTTGGACAATTTGCGCCATTAAATCCGTAGGTTCACCCACACTAACACCACCAATAGCATAGCCAGGCATATCCAATTCTGCCAATTCCGCAGCAGCACGGGCGCGTAAATCTAAATATACTCCCCCTTGGACAATGGGAAACAATGCCTGATCTGGGCGTTGGTGGGCGGATATAGAGCGTTTTAGCCAGCGATAGGTACGGTCAGTAGCGGCTTCTACTTCCTGACGAGTAGCAGGATAGGGAGGACATTCATCAAAAGCCATGATCACATCCGCCCCTAGAATATTCTGAATTTCAATAGAGCGTTCTGGCGTTAATTTAATCATTTGCCCATCATGGGGCGAACGAAAAGTTACACCTTCTTCTGTAATTTTCCGCATTTCGCTCAGACTAAAAACCTGAAATCCACCGGAGTCCGTGAGCATGGGACCGGGCCAACCCATAAACTTATGTAGCCCTCCACCACCCGCAACAATAGCTTCTCCCGGTTGGAGATGTAAATGATAGGTATTAGCTAAAACCATCTGCGCTCCTGTGGCTCCCAATTGGGCAGGGGTGATAGTTTTGACATTAGCCAATGTTCCTACAGGCATAAACCTGGGAGTTTCCACTGGTCCGTGGGGGGTAGAAAATATTCCGGCTCTGGCTTTGGTCTGGCTACAGGTAGCGAGACATTCAAAAGAAAAATTGGCGCTCAAGACAAAAATAGGATTTCGCTAAATTTATCCACCAACTTAACATTTTCTCGACTACTTGGGGTAGTTTGTGGGGGCTTTTGTCTTGTGGGGGTGACACCCTGCAATCCAATATTCCCCCGGAGAAGATATGATTACCCTGTCAGAAGGAATCATAACAGTCATCATCAATTTCTGCATCCCATCTAGCTGTGAGGACTTCATCCATCATCGCTTCTATAACTGTAAAGTTAAATTGGCGATTGCGTCGTTCTTGCAGCGGTGTGGACAGGGGAATTAACCGCAAGCACATCTGCTCTTGAATCAAGTCAAAGTAGGTTTCTGGCTGTGGAGACTGTTTTAATTCCAGATAATCAAAACTATCTACATTTAGATATAGCGAATTGTTGGTAACTAAGGTAGCGCGACGGGAATTAGCGAATACTTCTATTACATCCCCATCACCTTCACTCAGTAGTTTGTGGTCTTGGGTGTAAATGTAGTGGACTCTACCTAAATCATTCAGCAATCTGCGGATATCGAGTTTGTTAACTACTATGCCCGTGTTGACTATGCACGGCGCGGGTATTTTCGTGTCGGGTAGATGATAACTCATAGAAAAATAGTGGGTTATGGAAGGTGAGTGACAACGCAGCCAGACCATCAATGAGATAGATTGTTAATTTCCCATATTTCTAAAATATCAAGTTTAGGGGATAATGGGCTGATTATTGGTGGTAGATTGTTGGTTTGGGGGTAGTTGATGATGAGAAAATTTATATTCATAAATACTGGCAGCATTTAGTTAATTAAACTCTTTCTCAAGTATGGCTAATGTTTTGGGCTGGTGGCAACAGCAATTCTTAAATTTAGTTGCGGCAGTGATTTTCTATACTGCTATTCCCTTGCCTTATGTGCAAAATTTGGACTTTCAACGGGTTGCTTGTTTCGCGCCGATTATTGGGTTAATGATTGGTGGGATTTTAGCTGGTTTAGATCTAGGAATGAATTATTTGAGTGTCCCAGTGTTAACCCGTAACGCTTTGGTAGTATGTGCGTGGATAGTAATAACGGGAGGGTTACATTTAGATGGAGCGATGGATACGGCCGATGGTTTAGCAGTAGGTGATTCTGAACGTAGATTGCAGGTAATGATGGATAGTGCTACTGGTGCATTTGGGGCAATGTCTGCTATTATGATTATTATTTTGAAAATTACTGCTTTAACAGATATAGCCGAAAATCATTATTTAGTGTTAATGGCTGGTTGTGGCTGGGGACGTTGGGGACAACAAGTAGCGATCGCTTGTTATCCTTATCTTAAACCTACTGGTAAGGGTGCATTTCATAAACAAGCTATTCGTTCTTATTTAGATTTATTTCCAAGTTGGTTTTTATTAATTGGTTTAAGTGGTGTTATTTGGGTAATGAATCCACAGAATTTAGTTTTAGCTGTGGGGATGGTTTTAGCTGGGAGTGTGATTTCTGTTGTGACTGCGGCTTGGTTTAATTATAAATTAGGTGGACATACGGGAGATACCTATGGCGCTGTGGTAGAGTGGACTGAAGCGTTATTTTTGTGTGTAATTAGCAGTTTTTCGGCTTAGGGGAGAGTATGAGAAAAAATTCAATAATAAAAGAGTTTTATTTTAAATATTGTGTTCTATCCAAATAACTTCTACTATATTTGTTTCTGTATTCTAGGAATAATAGTATTCATTGTTCGTATTTTCAGAATTTTCCTGAGTAAAGAATATCTTTACCAGCTTGTTTCGTACTTTTTTTCTTTAGCAAAATGTTTTAATGTAGCTCTTGTTACATTTTTTTGATGAGAAATAACCCATTGATGATATTCGGTATGGACATCTTCACAAAGAGGTAAAAGATTCTTTACATCAGTTGCGAGATCCGGTCGTTCACTAACTCCTTCAATATGATGGATATGGCATTTAATACCTTTTTGAAAAGGTCTTAGAGTTAGGGCGCAATGTTTAGAATTTTTCTTAACATATTGCATAGCTTGAATTTGTTCTTTATCTAATTCTATACCTCGCAACATCGAATCTTTAAATACATCAGGATTGTTTGCTAAAAATGCCGAAATATAGGCTCTTGCGGCTAAATATTGAATTTTTTTCTTTGGATTCTCTTGTCCAAGTATATCCAAAAGTACATCTATACCAACA
Organism: Aphanizomenon flos-aquae FACHB-1287; assembly: GCF_014698755.1. Lineage (GTDB taxonomy): Bacteria > Cyanobacteriota > Cyanobacteriia > Cyanobacteriales > Nostocaceae > Dolichospermum > Dolichospermum flosaquae. The sequence goes on from NZ_JACJTO010000064.1 coordinate 12,429, forward strand.
TGTTTAATATATAAACTATCATCTATATTTAAAACGTATGGTTGAATAAACTTTAGGTGAGATTGAATTATATTAATTGCATTTTGTTTACTTTGAGTTAATAAAACACCATGCATTTCACTAGTAGGAAAATAAGCTTTACCATTTATTAACTTCATCAAAGTAAATAATTTTTTAAATTTACTAAGTTGAGTTCGAGATAAATCAGTTTCTATTTCTTATTATTTTCACCATCATTGATGATATCTAAGCATTTATTTTTCCCTGTAAATTGCGTTTTTAGTTGTGAATCTGAAGTTTGAGCATTTGCTTTTTGGCTGAGGGGTAAAAGCATTAATACAAGAAAAGTGACAGCGAACCAGATATTCAAACCTGCTGCTGTCAATTTTTCATTAAGATTTATAGCAAAGGCTTTACTATCAGCACGGCCATAGGAACAGATCAAACAAAAAGAGAACTGGTAAAAATTACCTGTGAACAAAATTTAACTCGCAATGAATTATTAAAAAAAATAAATAATTTATTACCAAATATTCCTATTTTCAAAGATTATGTTTTGGAAATATCACCTTATTTTACTAAAGTTCTACATCCAATTACATTGGATAAAGTTAATTGGTTATTACGTTGTTTTGATGAAATGGAAGAAACAAATCAAATTACTTCAGTGGAATATATCTTAAATCATCTTTCTACGTCCATAGTTGGTAATTTTCCTGAGTTGGTTAATTGGCTAAAAAATAACTATACTAATTCTAGTAAACAATCAAAATTATCCAGTCAAGCTAGACAGAAATTAAGAATTTGGATCGGTGCAGTTAATTATCAAGATTTTTCTAATTTAGTAGATTTAATTACTGATAAAATCTCACTTAGTACAACAGAACAAAAGCAGTTAAAAAATCGTCAAAGTTTTTGGTCTAATTATAGTAATAGTTTTGTCAGACTCAAAATTTTACTTCCTAGTCGTTCCTGTGATATTATCAATAATGATATTAGACTAGATCCAGAAATGTTGAATGTCGTTACAAAACTTTACATATTTAAGTATACTAGTATTATCAAGGGTAAAAATGTCAACATTTCATAATATCTTCCATCCAATGAACATAACTGATT
>NZ_JACJTO010000065.1 GCF_014698755.1 Aphanizomenon flos-aquae FACHB-1287
AAATCAGTTATGTTCATTGGATGGAAGATATTATGAAATGTTGACATTTTTACCCTTGATAATACTAGTATACTTAAATATGTAAAGTTTTGTAACGACATTCAACATTTCTGCAACAACAGGTACAACAAATTTTACTAGAAGGTCAACAAGTATGAAAATAGCCGTTATTTCATGTATTCATGGTAATTATGAAGCTTTAGATGCTGTACTATTAGATATTGACCAGCAAAAAGCCGAAAAAATCTTTTGTGTTGGTGATTTAGTGGGATATGGACCGCACCCAAATGCTGTAATTAATCAAATTCGCTCTTTAGATATTCCTACCTGCGCTGGTTGTTGGGATGAAGATATTGTAGAGGGATTAAACGCTTGTGATTGTAGTTATCCTTCAGTATTGGCAGAAAAAAGAGGAATTAAAGCTCACCAATGGACAAATCAGGAAATTAACCCAGAAAATCGGGAATTTTTAGCTAATTTACCCTATAGTCTAGAATGGCAAAATTTGGCCTTTGTTCACGGTAGTCCCCATAGTAACCATGAATATTTATTACCAGAACTTGATGCTTTTGTGGCTTTAGAACGGGTACTTTCTACAGGTGCAGATGTGCTATTTTGTGGACATACTCACGTTCCCTATGCTCGTGATCTGAATGCTGGTGAGTTAAAAATTGAAGTTGACACTCAAGGAAAATCACGTAAAATAAATTTTTTATCTCCTCTGAAAAAAATTGTTAATGTAGGTTCTGTGGGAGAACCACGTCATGGACGACCAAATGCAACTTATGTAATTTACGAAACTGATAATCAAGCGGTGACTTTACGAGAAGTTACTTATGATTATCAAAAAACCTGTGCAGCAATTATCCAAAAAGGATTACCAGAAATTTTTGCTTGGCGCTTGGCTCATGGCTTAGAATATGCAGAACGCGCAGATGATCCAACTCATGTTTGTACCAGATAAAATAACTAATCTAAAATCTAAAATCTAAAATTGATTATGTGGGCGATTTTGAGTGGAATTGAGGGAAATTTATCAGCCTATGAGGCTGTAATGGCTGATATTAAACGTCAAAGCCGTTATATAGATGCATTATACATTATCGGTGATTTAGTCGGTCCAAGACAGGAATCTGAAGAGTTGGTACAAAGAGTCAAATCACAGCGACGGGGTGAATTAGCACCGATGATTTGTAAAGGATGGTGGGAAGAACAATGTGTAATTTTACATGGTTTAGGACCAACCGCAGACGCACCAGAATTGATAGCAAAATATGGAGGTGAGACTGTACAAAGATTGTGGGATTGTGTTTCTCATCAAACAGTACAATGGTTGCGATCGCTCGATTTTGGTTTTTTTGAGTTAGATTGTTTATTAATACATGGTTCAACCGTGGGTGTGAGTGAAGAACTTAATCCCCAAACTCCTCCCATACAAATGTTAGATAGATTATCACGGATGCAAGCGAATAACCTCTTTTGCGGTCGTTCTGGTTTAACTTTCCAATACAAATTACAAGGGGGTTCTATCAACAGTAAAATTACCACTCTAGATAGTCAATTTTCCCCAGAAATAGTCATCAGCAGTTCCCGTCAAGTAGTTGGGGTAGGAAATGTGGGACGAACCCCAGGAGAAGCTACTTACACTATTTATCATCCAGCAACAAATCAGGTCAAATTTAAAACAGTATATTATGGACAACGTAGAGGATTTCAAAAGCATCAGTAAATTAAAGGTAATAAGATGTAAATAATTATTTACCCAACTCTACGGGTAAACTCTGAATTAACATCCACTAGCACTCCCCTATCTCAATTTTAGTGATTAATCTATCCAGTTTTAGGTGCATCTTTAAAAATTTCCATAACAGTTCAACTCCCCACCGTAAACGATAAATATCTCTGATTTCATTATCTGTAACTGCTGCCTCTCCATCGGCAGGTAAATTCGTGACTAACCTAAATTCAGTTTTCGTTTCTAAATCACAAAAATTAATCATTCTGTAAGCGGGAGCATCCTTCGATGAACCGATTTTGATTAATCCAGTTTCTGATCCAAATTCTAGTTTCCAATTATTTTTAATTCGCACTACAAAATATTTGTCTTTTTGCACTAACTCTTGCATAAAATTTAGACCCGCAAATCCTCTATCCATTACCCCAACTGCATCTAGTGGTAAATTAGACATCATTTTCTCTAATGTTGAAAATATCTGAACGTGAAAATGTATGTTGGTTAGATGATGGAGACATTAGAAAATTTCCTCGCTATGATTTACATATAATTAATCAACTTTGGGTGAAATATAGTGATGGTAAGTTTGGTTTTAGTATCCAAAAACAAATTCTTCAAAATCATAAACAGTTTACAGCTAGATGCGGTTGGATTGAAAATATTGCTACAAATGAATTGATAAAATATGAAGATTATAATTTTACTTTAGATGCAAATAGAGGACATCTTCCCTCAACACCTCGAATAGTCGGGTTAGGTTTAAGAAATACTAATGAAATTCTCCACCGATTAAATATTTTTTACTCAAGATATTAATGCTTTTTCAATATCTAACAATATACTAGGCTTGACAAAATAGACAATTTATGGTATGTGAACTTGAAAAATTGTAATTTAAACCTACATCATACCAGCTTTTAAAATCTGATTTGCAGTTAAATTTAACTCAGGAAAAGTTTGAGAAATAACCCGTTCATCATCTCTAAATCTGCTGATTTGATATTCTCCATCTACCAAATTACAAACAGAAATAGTAGGTTGTTTAGGATTACCAATAAAATTACGTCCTCCTAAAGCTGCATAATCTACAATCCAATATTCAGCAATACCCATTTCCTCATAATCAGCATACTTTAAATGATAATCATCACGCCAATTAGTGGAAACAATTTCAATGATTAAAGCTATGGAAGCTCCATGACTAATAACTGATTGTTGTTTCCATAATTGTTCATTAGCTAAATTGGCACGATTTAAAACCAACAAATCGGGAAAATAACCAGAATCTTTACCTTCTGGTCTAACTATAACTTGATTAGGTATCACATAAGATAATCCCATTCGTTTAATTTCAAAGGGAATTTCCACACCTAAAAACCCTTTAACTTCTTCATGATCTCCCACTGGTTGCGCCATTTTAACAATTTCTCCATGATGTAATTCATAACGTATATCGGAATTGTCAGGAAGCGAGTTAACAAATTCCTCGAAGGTAACAATTTTAGTTAAGGTTTGAATCATGACTTTTAAGAATTACTGATAATGACAACATTATAACTGGCAGATTGGTAGGGTGCTTTGCTACTGTATAAATCCTGCAAATAAATAGATTTTCCATATCTGACGCACCCTACAACTCTGTACGGGCGAACGGCCGTTCGCCCCTACTTTACTAACCGTATAAAATTCTTCTTACCCACCTGTAACACTTTATCATATAAATCATCAGGCTGAGAAAAACTTAAATCCGCATCAGTAATCTTATCACCATCTATCCTCACTCCACCCTCCTGAATTTTCCTTTTACCTTCGGCGGTACTTTTACATAAACCAGTAGCACCCAAAATAAAGGCTAATTTCGCAGGGAATTGAGGAATAGCAGCCACAGAATACTCCGGTAATGTTCCCTCCCTTCCACCAGTTTTAGCAGCCTCTCTAGCCTCATTAGCTGCCGCCTCACCGTGATATTGACGCACCACTTCCCAGGCCAAACACTCCTGGCGATCGCGTGGATTTTGTGGTAAACTATCCAAAGGTAGATTTGTCAACAATTCAAAATATTGTGACAGTAAATTATCTGGCACACCTTGAAGTTTTTGATACTTTTGTGAAGGATGTTCACCCAAACCGACATAATTACTTAAAGACTTAGACATTTTTTGTACACCATCAGTCCCAATCAAAATTGGTAATAACAGTCCAAACTGAGGTTTTAAAGCAAAATGACGTTGTAAATCTCGTCCCACAGCAATGTTAAATTTTTGATCAGTCCCCCCCAATTCCACATCAGCTTTCACAGCCACAGAATCATAACCTTGCATCAACGGATACAGAAACTCATGGAGAAAAATCGGACTTTCTTGTTTATAACGTTCTGCAAAACCTTCCTTAGCTAACATTTGTCCCACAGTCATTGTCGAAAGTAACTCCAAAGTTTTCCCCAAATCTAGACAGGAAAGCCACTCAGAATTATAACGTACCTCCAACCGACCAGGGGTATCAAAATCCAAAATAGGACGTACTTGCTCAAGATAGGTTTGAGCATTTTTTGTAACATTCGCTTCCGTTAACTGACGACGCACCTCAGATTTACCAGTAGGATCGCCAATTCGCGCCGTAAAATCCCCAATAATCAGTACCGCTGTATGACCAGCATCTTGAAAAGCCCGTAATTTCCGTACAGGTATACTATGGCCAAGATGAATATCTGCCCCTGTCGGATCAATACCCAATTTAATCCTTAAAGGACCGTCCGAATTAAGTAATCGTTTTTCCAGACTTTCTGTATCATTATCATCATGGGGTTGAGGAAAAATTTCTGCCACACCACGATGCAACCAAGATAGATTTTGCGTCATACTAAGAAATCGGCCATTAACTATACTTTCGACTTGAAAAGTTAGGGTTGTCATCCCTTGTCTGTTTTGCCAGATTACTATAATTACAAAAAATTAACCGTCTTTTTCCATTTAATGAATTACATTTAAATTTACAAGTGAGGAAGTGAAATCGCCGTGTCGTCTAGGACTTTTGCAAACAAACAACCACAAGAGCGGGCTACATCTGGATTTGAGTTTTTTAAAGGAGTCGGTCAAGTGACTGGGGGTACTCTCCTATCCATAACACTCCTAACAAGCTCTATTGTCGCGGGAACATTAGTAGGTTTAGCGATTAGTTTCCGTAATTTACCAGATGTTAGACAAATAAAAAACTTTTTCCCCTCGGAAACGACTTACATTTATGATATAAAAGGCAAATTATTAACTGGTATTCACGGAGAAGCTAACCGAGAGGTAGTACCTTTAAATAAAGTTTCTCCCAACTTAAAACGCGCAGTTTTAGCCAGTGAAGATGGTCATTTTTATGATCATCACGGGATTAACCCCACTGGTGTAGGCCGGGCTATAGTAGTTAACATGGTAGCAGGTGGTGTAAAAGAAGGTGGTTCTACCATCACCATGCAATTGGTAAAAAACCTATTTTTATCTCAAAAACGGGCTTTTACGCGGAAATTAGCCGAGGCTGTACTGGCAATTCGTCTAGAACAAATTCTCAGTAAAGACGAAATTTTAGAAATGTATCTCAATCAAGTTTATTGGGGTCATAATAATTACGGTGTACAAACCGCAGCCCGCAGTTATTTTAACAAATCAGCAGAATATTTAACCTTGGGTGAATCAGCCATGATGGCGGGTTTAATCCAAGCACCAGAAGAGTTTAGCCCTTTTGCAAGCATGAAACTTGCCAAACAGAAACAAAAGGAAGTTCTGGGGCGGATGATAGAGTTAAATTGGATTACCAAAAAAGAATATGATGATGCCCTCAAACAACCAATTAAACTAGGTAAGATTAGGTCTTTTCAGGGTAGTGCCTCACCTTACATTACCAATACTGTAGCCCAGGAATTAGCGAAAAAATTTGGTCGTGATTCCTTGCTTAAAGGCGGAATGCGCGTCCAAACCACTGTTGATGCTAAATTCCAAACAATGGCTGAAGAAACCGTCAAAGAATGGCACGAAAGGCTGCAATCTCAAGGGTTGAATAAGAATCAAATGGCCTTGGTGTCTATTGATCCCCGCACTCATTTTGTCAAAGCCCTTGTCGGTGGAGTAGATTATAAACTCAGTGAATTTAACCGAGCTACTCAAGCTCAAAGACAACCAGGTTCTTCATTTAAGCCCTTTGTCTATTATGCAGCCTTTGCTACTGGTAAATATACACCAGATACCACAGTTGTAGATGCTCCCGTTGGCTACCAAGATGGTAATGGTTGGTATTATCCAAAAAACTATGATGGTAGTTTTGCCGGAGCGATGTCAATTCGCACAGCCCTTGCCCATTCTCGTAACATTCCGGTGATTAAACTGGGTAAATCGGTGGGAATGAACAAAGTCATTGAAACCTGCCGAACTTTGGGCATTATGAGTCCAATGGAACCTGTTACATCTTTACCTTTGGGGGCTATTGGTGTTACTCCTTTAGAAATGACCAGCGCCTATGCTACCCTGGCTAATTATGGCTGGCAGTCACCACCTACGGTAATTGTCCGCATTACCGATAGTGCTGGTAATGTAATTCTCGATAATACACCCAAACCTAAACAAGCTCTTGATTCTTGGGCATCGGCAGCTACTATTGATATCATGACTTCCGTAATTAACGAAGGTACAGGTAAAAGTGCTGCCATAGGTCGTCCCGCTGCCGGTAAAACAGGAACTACATCCTCAGAAAAGGATATTTGGTTTATTGGTACTGTACCGCAGTTAACTACGGCGATATGGGTGGGTAGGGACGACAGCAGACAACTGGCACATGGGGCAACCGGTGGTGTCATGGTAGCCCCAATTTGGCGGGACTTCATGACAAAAGCACTCAAGGGTGTACCTATAGAGAAGTTTAAATCCCCCTCTCAGTTCCCACGTCCTAAATCAAATTAATAGGTCAGTGGTTAGTTGTCAGTTGTTAGTGGTTATTGGTAATGGGAAAATTCTTGTTACCTATTGCCTATTACTTAGATAATATAATGGTCACTTTGTTTGTTCCAATTCTGCTTTCATCCTTTCTAAGGTCACGTTCATTTGCTCAAACATTTGTTGCGGAGTGATGCCAAACTGACCTAGTTGAGTTTTTAGTTGCTGTATGGTCATTTGCGCTGTGAAATCCTCTGATAGCTCAAAACGCTTCATAAAGATGCGATATCTATCCATTATGGATTCCATTTGCTCAATAAACAGCTTCTTGCCCTCGCGGTCAAATTTGCCGTAACTGTTGCCAAGTTGAATTAATGCTTGATAATCTTCAAACAATTGCTTGGCTTCTTGCTGGACTATTTCAGAATCAAAGAATCCCATGTTGCTTTTCTGTAACTGAATGCTATTACTTCAGCAGCTTTAATTTTTGCCCCTGCTTCCATTTTAGTGTAGAAGATTCATCTAGGGGAACTACTTTAATTAAATTAGCGGTTTTACCGAAATTTCCCTACTTGACCTTCAGTGTATAGAGAGTATTGTAGTATTATTTACAGATGAAATTTTCTTTACATATAAAATGATGTTAACTAAGCGAAAAAGTCGCAGCCTTGCTTTAATTTTAGCCTTTTCTGGAACATTGATGATTCCTGGTTTACATAAATTTTACTTGGGACAGCCACTTTGGGGCGTGCTATATGTTTTGTTCTCTTGGACACCTATTCCCAAAATAGCTAGTGCCATTGAAGGAGTTTGGTATTTAACTCAAGAGCAAGAAACTTTTGATCGATATTTTAATTTGGGTGAGTCGGTAACTAAGGTATCACCACAAGCGACTAATCAAGTAGAATCGGTAGCTAATGCTTTACGGGAGTTGGAAGCACTCCGTCAAGAAGGATTAATTTCTGAATATGAGTTTGAACAAAAACGTCGTCGAATGTTAGATCAGATTTAGATAGTATAAAAGCGCGAAAATATAAGTTTGTAACAACAATTTTTAACAAATGCCATAAACTATATCGTGAGACTGGGAAATGATATATATTATATTGATTGAATCTTTAGCTGTTCCCAGTTACGGGGGTTCTTTTCCTAACTATAAAATTTATTTTGCACGAATACTGATCATAGACATCGCCTGATTTGCAGATGTTTTGAGATTGTATCAGATAAAATAAAAACAAATCAACCAGAGGTAGTGATTATGGCAACACAAATCAGTGAAATCAAATAATCTATTACCTTGGTCTGTAGAAAAGATTGCAGAAGAGAGTTAATGGGCTGAACAAGAACGTCAAGAAAAAGAACGGCTAATAATTTACTTAAATTGATCCGAGTAATTTACCTTAAATATTAGGGTGAGTTAGCGTAACGCACCTGATTGAAATTAATAATAGTTGTTAATTGTTCGTAATTGTCCGTTGTCAGTTGTCAAAAGAAAAAATACTTTATTGATACTTTTTGCAAATTTCCTAATTACTGCAACTCTTTAATTATTTTCTGGTCAATAATTCCATGATAACAACTGACCACAATGATGATCCTGAAATCACCAGAATATTTAATACATAGAAAATGGATGACTCACGCCCTAGAATTAGCACGAGTAGCGGGTGATGCTGGTGAAGTTCCTGTTGGTGCTGTAATTGTTGATACAGATAATCAACTGATTGCGGTCGGTGAAAATCGCAAAGAACGGGATCAAGATCCTACTGCACACGCAGAAATTATGGCGATTCGGGCTGCTAGTCAAATTTTACAAAGTTGGCGCTTGCATCAATGTACTTTATATGTCACTCTAGAACCCTGTCCAATGTGTGCTGGTGCTATAGTTCATGGCCGATTAGGAAAATTAATTTATGGTGTAGACGATACCAAAACTGGCGCAATTCGTACTGTTATCAACATTCCCGATCACCCTGTTTCTAATCACCATCTAAAAGTGCTAGGAGGTATTCTCGAATCAGAGTGTCGAGAACTCTTACAAGGTTGGTTTGCCAGCCAACGTCAGTACAAACGATAGACACATATAAAACTGTCCAGATGGGAAAACGGAAATTGCCCAAGAAAATATACGGTGGACATAATCAAGTTTGTGTAATATTTCATTAGCTCAAAAACCAGCCACCGTTATGATTAAATTATACTCCGCTTTTATTAATCGCTATTCAAAAACTACAAATAACCATGGAAGTAACCACTTCGACTTGCCGCTGCGATCATTAGCGGCTGAGAATAGATCACGGGTTTCTCCTTGGTTAATGCCTTTAGCCTATTTTCTAGGACGTTACATAGTTTTGCCATCTTTCTTTAGACATATTCAAGTGACTGGACGCGAAAATATCCCGACAAGTGGACCTGTCGTACTTGCACCTACCCATCGTTCCCGTTGGGATTCATTGGTTTTACCCTACGCTACTGGTCGTTGTGTCACTGGTAGAGATCTGCGATTTATGGTAACAAGTAGTGAATGCCGGGGTTTACAAGGTTGGTTTGTGCTAAGAATGGGGGGTTTTCCTGTGAATATTCAAGCTCCGGCGATCGCTACTCTCCGTCATACAATAGAGTTGATGCAACAAGGGGAAATGTTAGTTATTTATCCCGAAGGTGACATTCATCATGATGGTCAACTTCATCCCCTCAAACCGGGAATCGCTCGTTTAGCTATCATGGCTGAATCTAGCTACCCAGGGCTAGGAATTAAAGTTATACCTGTAAGTATTCAATACAGCGAACCCTATCCTCATTGGGGTACTGATGTGAATATTCATATTGGCGAACCTATTAAAGCCGCAGATTATCTGAATGGAAATTTAAAGCCAGAAGCTAAACGACTAACAGCGGATTTAAGCCATAAGTTAAAACAATTAAGTCATCAAAAATCAGAATTTGTTCATTACGTCTTAGCAAAAATTCACAACTGAGAGGAGTCAGGAACTAGACATGGGCAAATTTGCCCCTACTCCTATTCCCTTACCCCCCGTATCCAATTACCAATTCCCAGTAATTAAGTTTTCCCACATCTAGAACAGCATAATCAATAACTTGTAATTGCCATTTACCTTTTGCGGGTAGAGAAAGTAATTGTTTCAGGGCAGGATGCGATCGCACTGTATAATTATTCTGTAATTGATTACGACGACCTAATATCCGACTTTGTAATAAAATCCGCTGATTATTAGGAGCAATTAAATAAACTTCTATATCTCCTAAAAAATCATGGGTGATATTAACTGTAACTTGGATATCGGCAATATTAACAACTTCATTAATAGCGATCGCACTTTTAATTCCCTGTCTATTATTATCAGGAATATCCACAACTTGAGTATTTTTGACCTGGATTTGTTTATTAGTAATTTTAGCAACTAAATTCATTTGCTGTGCTCGTCTCACAGCTTTAGCTGCATTAACTTTGCCATAACCAAACCATTGACTATAACCATTACTATCATAAGTACCTCCACGAATACCTAACTGAGCATCAGCACTATCATCAACAATTTTATCAGCGGTATCTTGAAGAATTCGTTTAACTTGTTGTGCGGTTAAATCAGGATTAGCTGATAATACTAAAGCCGCTACTCCTGCGACTATGGGAGTAGCGCTAGAAGTCCCACCAAAGTTTTTAGTAAAATTGCCGGCATCATAACCTGCAGCACCTATTTGATCTGTTGTAAACACTCCCAATCCAAATAAGGAAGAAACAATTGCTGGTTGTGTATAAACAAAACCCGTTTCCTGAAACCACATTCCTGGAGGAGCATTATTACTAGGAGCGCAAACAGAAACATTACTTCCCCAATTACTATAAGCTGCTTTTTTATTCAAACTAGTAGAGGCAGATACGGTAATTACATCAGGATGAACTGCAAAACCGCCTAACCAATTTGTCTTACCTTGGACAATATTTTTCGGCCAATTCTGTTCATTTACAGTCCCATTAATTGGACGATTAGCATTTCCTGCTGCGAAAACAATGACACATCCTTTGCCATTGCGTCCATTGGTAGCAGCCCGATTAATAGCGGCTTTTTGTCGGATAGAAAGGGGAAAATAAACAGCAGAAGCTCCCCAACTGCAAGAAATTACACTGGCACCTTTATCCATTGCCCAATTAAAAATATCTTCAATGGATTGATCATCTAAAAAACCAGTGGTGCGAATGGGCATCAGGGCACAACCAGGAGCAACCCCAATAATTCCTGAACCATTTTCTTCAGCTACAGCTAGTCCGGCACAGGCTGTACCATGGCTGGTTTCTTTTTCTCCTGGTAGGGGTAAAAAATCATTTTCTTTTAAATCTCTAGGGGCAACAATTTTACCTGTACCTTGAAAATCTGGATGTTTTAAATCAAAGGAATCATCTACTACAGCCAGGATTATAGAACGTAGACCACGAGTGGTATCCCAAGCTTGTTCTACAGAAATATGAGAACCAGCTATTAATTGATTACCACTATTATGATTGAGATACCATTGTTGAGAATAAAGGGAATCTTTGGGTTTATAATGGGGTTCTTGTTGAATGAGAATATTTGGTTCAGCCGCTAAAACTTCTGACAGTTTTTGTAATTGATTTGTGATTTTAATTGGGTTTTGTGTGGCTTGTTTACTAACAAGAAAAACAAAGGTATTCGGTATACCCACAACTGGTTGATCCTGAACTAAATTTAATGTACTGGCAATGGTATTAATTTTAGTATTATCTACCCAAGTAGCAAATTGAATTGTTATTTGATCACTGAGATAAACAAAAGTCCCAGGATTATTTTCCAGTGTATAAACATGACTAACAAAGTCTACTTGTTCATCAGCACGGAGTTGAGACATAACTGCATCTAGTTGATTAGGAAAAACCGTATACAGTTCTAGTTTTGCTTGCGGAATACTCCGCCGCCATACCCCTCCCAGAATTTGTGATAATTTTTCCTGGGGAAAATTAGCATTAGGACGGATAGTAAAACGATACAGCGTTTTTTCTAGCATTAATTCTTCACCCCCCCGTTGTAAGGTCAATGCCTCGCTGTTATTTGCTACATCTGATTCGGGAAAATCCGCAGAATTAATCTGATCACTCATAAGGATTTGGAGATTGTTTCTAGATATTTTAGACTGGGAAGTGTTAATTAAGTCCCATTAGTTGATTTTAGGTGGAGGGTAAACCATTTTGTGCTACTGTTGCTAATCTACCCGGTTATTCAAATAAATGGGTCACTCTAGGAATAATGCCCAACTCTTGATCTTTTGCCTAACTTAAATCTCCACAAATCAGTTAAATTAGCAGTATGCTGCAATTGAGCAATCATAGGGACAAATATGCCAAGAACACAGAAAAACGATAACTTTGTTGACAAATCCTTTACAGTTATGGCAGATATTATCCTCAAGATATTGCCAACTAACAAAAAAGCTAAAGAAGCGTTTGTTTATTATCGAGATGGAATGTCCGCACAGGCAGAAGGCGAATATGCTGAAGCACTAGACTATTATACAGAAGCCTTAGAAATGGAGGAGGACTCTAATGATCGCAGTTATATTCTCTATAATATGGGATTAATTTATGCCAGTAATGGCGATCATCACAAGGCTTTAGAATACTATCATCAGGCTATTGAGTTAAATCCACAATTACCCCAAGCTTTAAATAATATCGCCGTGATTTATCATTTTCAAGGTGAAAGAGCTAAAGAAAGCGGAGATCATGACGGTGGTGAAGCATTGTTTGATCAAGCAGCGGATTATTGGATTAGAGCAATTCGCATGGCTCCCAATAATTATATTGAAGCTCAAAACTGGATCAAAACCACCGGGCGATCGCAAATTGACGTATTCTTTTAACCATAGTTTTACGACAACTGACAACTAACAACTGATAAATTATGATTGATCGTGAACAAGTTCGTAAAGTTGCTAATCTCGCTCGTTTAGAATTGACAACAGAAGAAGAAGCACAATTTACCACTCAATTAGGTAGTATTCTGGATTATATAGAACAACTAAATCAACTGGATGTTACCAATGTCGCACCGACAACCAGAGCTATTGATGTTAGCAATATCACCAGAGAGGATATTCTTCAACCTTATGCAGACAGAGAAGCGATTCTCAATAGCGCACCTCAACAGGAAGGTGATTTTTTCCGAGTTCCTAAAATTCTTAATGCTGATTAACTAAAAACTGATGGAATATAGGGAAATAGAGAAAAATTTTTTCTTTCTCCTTCAACCCAACTGCAATATCAATACAAAAGAGTAGAGACGCTCTGGTGAACGTCTCTACATCCCCGTAGGGACAGGGGATTAGGGGATTAGGTTTTTGGGTATGGAATTAATATAGCAGATGATTTTTTATTTGCCAAGTATTTGAGAACTATATATCATTTAAATCGCACTTCACCATCCAAAATTGGCACTAATATCTGCAATGGCGAGGTGAGAAGCTAATTTGGAACCGATTTCATGTATTTAAACATCTTAATTTCTCTTACAGCAGTTTGAGATCAAAAGCGGTACAAAGATGGTAAACTTTAAAGATGGAAAAAAAAGAAAATAATTGAGATATATATGGCAGCAGCATATTCGACTGATATAAGACAAA
>NZ_JACJTO010000066.1 GCF_014698755.1 Aphanizomenon flos-aquae FACHB-1287
GGTTAATGCTATTACTGATGAAAATGCTCTCAATTGGTTTAATCATTGTGGATTGTTTTTTGACCCTATTTAGATAGCTATTCTTGTACTGGACTTGATATCAAACTGCTGTAATACTAATAATCAATAACAACTGACAATTGACAACAAACAACTGACAACGAACAACGAACAACGAACAACTGACAAATGACTAAAACTGCATGGGTGTTTCCCGGACAAGGCTCTCAAGTGCTGGGAATGGGAATAGACTTATTAAATCTACCATCTGCCAAAGAAAAATTTATTCAAGCTGAGGCAATTTTGGGCTGGTCTGTGATAGATATCTGTCAAAGTGATATTGACACCTTATCACGGACACTTTATACTCAGCCTAGCCTGTATGTAATTGAAAGTATAATTGCTGATATATTGCAGGAAAAAGGACAGCAACCAGACCTAGTTACAGGTCACAGTTTAGGCGAATACATAGCCCTTTATGTCGCAGGTGTTTTTGAATGGTCTGCTGGATTACACTTAGTAAAACGACGGGCGGAACTAATGGATAATGCTGCTGGCGGAATGATGGCCGCACTAATGAACTTTAACAGAGAAGAGTTAGAAAAAGTTATTAATGAAACACCTAATGTAGTTTTAGCAAATGATAACAGTCCTGCCCAAGTTGTAATTTCTGGAACTCCAGAGGCTGTAAAGGCTGTCATGTCTCAAGTCAAAGCCAAACGGGCTATCCCCTTAAAGGTTTCGGGAGCATTTCATTCACATTTAATGAAAGCGGCCGCAACCGAATTTCAAGAAGTTCTAGACTCAGTTGTTTTTCAGTCAGCAAAAGTCCCAGTTTTATCTAATATAGATCCAATTCCAGAGACAGATGCAGAAACTTTAAAACAGCGTCTTTCGCAACAAATGACAGGTCCTGTACGCTGGCGAGAAATTTGTTTGCAATTAGCGGAAAATAGCATTGAGAAAGTTGTGGAAATTGGACCTGGTAATGTTTTAACTGGTTTAATTAAACGTACTGCAGCTGATTTGATTTTGGAAAATATTCGTAATGCTGAGGAATTACCAAATTAGGATTTACAGCGTTTTCCACGCAGATGAGGTACAAAATTGAATCATAAAACTCTTATGGTGCG
This sequence comes from Aphanizomenon flos-aquae FACHB-1287, assembly GCF_014698755.1. Taxonomy (GTDB): domain Bacteria; phylum Cyanobacteriota; class Cyanobacteriia; order Cyanobacteriales; family Nostocaceae; genus Dolichospermum; species Dolichospermum flosaquae. The sequence goes on from NZ_JACJTO010000066.1 coordinate 1,134, forward strand.
GGCATCTTGCCCGCTAGATATGTACATCGGCAAGTGCTGTATTACTTGATGATAACCAGAAATAAGTTTTAATTAATATTTTTTTATCTCATGCAGAGGCGTGGTGGCGTGGAGAGAAATCAGGGTTTAGTCTCAATAGGTGAAAATTTTTCAGTTGTTGAACTTTTAATTTCCTTAAACCGTTCTTTTGCCTCTGCAAAAGCCTTTTGCATGACTGTTTGAATTTTTTGAGGGTCAGGTTTTTTTCCACCCATTAAATCACCGAAATAAACGCAAGCGGCTTCACCTAATGCCCATGTATAAGCCCCTGCCCATGATACTGCAATAACGCTACCAAAACCGGGAATAAATTTAATTAATTCTCGTGCTACAGCTTGGGCGAAAAAACCACCTGCAATGGTACTAATAATACCTCCTGCTTGAGATGGTGTTATCGTCTGTCCATATAATTTACCTAATAATCCTACCATTGATACCTGCAAAGCTGTTAAAACAGGCATAGTGGCAAAAGGTAAGGGAACTACGGACAGGGTAGCAGCCATAATGGAAAATGGTAAAATGTAACGTCTACCAGCGTCTCGAAAAATATTCCCTAATTTTTCTCCAGCCTGTTGGTCTAATAATTGATAAATTGTTTTTGATTCTGCTTCTGGGAGAAGTTCAGCTAAGTTATCTCGCAGTGCTTCTAAACCATAAAATACTGGATTATAACTGTCTTCTTCTAAAGTAAAATCAATCAAAACCACGCTATTATATAAACCTGTAAAATTTTCTTTTATGGCTATAAATGCCCGATTTAATTCTGTAAAATCTGGGGGATAATTAGGATGATTAGTAATTTCTGGCGAGTAAATTTCATGTAAGCAAGTTACTACCAATAAACAGGGAATATTTGGATATTGCTGACGTAATTTTTGGGCAATTTGTCGCAGGGTATCAGTTGCAAAATCATTAATTTTGACGGTGATAATCAGAACTCTAGCTTTATTTGTTTCCCGTTGTAAATCACCTATTAATTCTTGAATAATCGCTTCAGTATTGTGATTGATATCTCCTAAACCTACTGTATCTGTAAAAATTAGCAGTGATAAATCATTGTCAGGATATGCGTAACGTTCGGTGTGTTGGGTATGGGGACGAAAACCCTGGCCGATAATTTCCGCAGACACCCCGGTTAAACCTCTGACAATAGAACTTTTACCCGCTTGAGGTTTTCCTATTAGTAAGGCTTCTGTTGTTGGTAATTCAGCGCGAATAGTTTCGAGAATTTCCGCAACTTGAGTATCACTTACACTAAACCATTGTGCGACAGTTTTTGTTATTTGGTCTATGGGTAAAAGTTGGGTTAATTTACTTGTAGTTTGACTAAAAACCCCTGTCACCTTTATTTTCCAGGAATTATCATTACCTTTTTTATTCATAAACTGCACTCCCTAAAATTGAATAGAGAATATTTTTTGCACTTATATATATAATACCAGAAATGTTGAATGTCGTTACAAAACTTTACATATTTAAGTATAGTAGTATTATCAAGGGTAAAAATGTCAATATTTCATAATATCTTCCATCCAATGAACATAACTGATTTGTTGACACATACAAGCTTGAAAATAGCGGAATTTATCTAACATCTTTTCACCCCATTCTTTCGGAATAGATACAAGTTGTAAAATCAGATAAGCGATGAGACTAGCATAAATTTGAATAGCAATACCATTAACATTTTTAGTGATTAATCTATCCAGTTTTAGGTGCATCTTTAAAAATTTCCATAACAGTTGAACTGCCCATTTGATCTAGATAATGTGGAAGATTTGCGAAATTGGTTAGAGAATTGTTGATATATGAATTTTCCATAACAAAACAATATCCGCGACTTCTCAAAGAAGTCGGGGATATGAAACTCAGAAAAATCATTAAGAAGTAGCTTTTGCAATGATATAATCTAGAGCCTGTTTAACTATAGTAATCCTTTCCGCAGCTTGATCAGGTATTTCAATATCAAACTCTTCTTCTATAGCCATCACTAATTCAACAGCATCAAGAGAATCAGCGCCTAAATCTTCAACAAAGTTTGTATTTAAGTCAATTTTGTTTTCATCAACATTTAATTGCTCGCAAATAATTCTTTTTAACTTTCTAAATACTTTTTCATTGATATTACTATTATTAGCTATAATCATTGGTTGAGACACTGAATCTTCAACGCTTGATTGTTCTTCTAGTTCTTCCTGTGATTCATCTCTAATATTAAAATAGTGAAAAAGATTAGCAACAGTTAAATCTGATGCTTGTTCTAAATTAGATGTGACTAATGTTCTATATCCAGAATTTGCGGCTTGTTGACTCACATAAATTTCATATTCCCGGCGTAATTCTGGCGCGAACATAAATAATAATTGATCACGTAAGGAATAAAAATGAGATTTTTCGGCTATATTTTCATAGCTGATTTGTTCTGGTGGTATTTCTGAATTAGTTATGGTTTGGGTAATTTCTGAATTATTAAAATCTGCACTATTTAAAAGTTTTACTTCTGCTGGAGGTAGAGATTTTACCCAATCTACATGATTTTGCCATGATTCGATGATTACTAAATCATGATGATGAATGCGGGTAAGTTCAGGAAAGAGAAAATCAAGTTCGTCGTGGGATTTACATTGATTAATTACAGTATAGGCATCTTCACATATTTTATTTTGAAGTTGGTGCAAGCGATCGCTCACTGCGGAAACTTCATTTTGCACCTGATAAGTTGTAATAATTGCCTGTTCAATAGCCCAAGAACATTCTAACCGGCGTAGTTGTCCAGGCGCACAGGTTTCTGCTAATAAATGGGGATTAGTATAATCTGCTAAAGCCTCAAATAACATACCTCTAGCAGCGTCAATTTCTGCATTTCTGCGGCTAATATCTTGTAATTGCATGGCAGAACGTAAACGGTTTATAGCTTGCACTAATAAACCATAGGCTCTAATTAAAACGGTGCGATGTTGTTCAAATTTAATATCTTGGGCTACCTGTTCAATTAACTGTCTAATTTCTGCTCCTTGGTCTTTTAAGGCTTGTTTCAAATCAATAAAGCCATTTTTGACCTCTAACCGCATTTGCTCAACTTCTTTTCTCAATTTCAGGGTTTGGTGTAAGTTCACTGCTGTTAATGCTACACCTGCAACAGTTCCTACACCGATGAGGGCGGTTGTTGCTTGTAATATTCCTAAGCTGTTTTGTATGCTTTGTAAGTTACCCATGACGGCTGTAAAATTTTGCTGATTTTGATACATCTGCAAGCCAGTCATGAGAAAATTAGGAGCGGATACAAGTGGTGATAATGGATTGACAACACCAATAGCATGAGACACAAATTGACCTGTAACAGCATCTCTAGCAATGCTTAGGGGTACACCATTACTAAAGACGGGGATATATTTACCAGCTTCAATACCAGCTTGAATCAGAGATGGAAATTGATACATCATATCTTTGTAGAGCTTATTGAATCAATATGTACTTTTATAGCTTAACTGATAAATTTCAATACTAAGAACCGTGATTGTGCGGTAAATGTGTTAATTTTGATTAAATTAGGGAATAATATTTTTTAAACACTCTATCCACTGGTGATTTTTATGAATACTTCACGAGTTACTTCTGAGACTGTTGATTTATTATCACGCATCACAGGACAAAAATTGAGTCAACGGGATATCACACCACAGGTATTATTTTTAGCTAGTTTAGTAACAGTGCTAATGGGAGTAATATTTGTAGATGGGACAGTAGAAGAACAAGAAAAACAACGCTTACTAAAAATTTTGTATCGTTTTAGCTTACCAGAAAGTGATGTGCGAAGATTGACACATTTAATGATTAAAGGAGTGAAAGAACATCAAACTTATAAAAAAATTCAATATTTGTTAAAGTTAACATCTCCACTTTCTGAATCAGAAAAAATATTATTAATTGGTTTTGGTTATGAAATATCAATTGCAGATGGTGAAATTGATGTGCGGGAAAAGCAATATTTAGAAATAGTTGCTAAAAATTTAGGTGTTAAATCAGAATATTTAGAAGTTTTTGAGATTGCATTTACTCATCAAGAAAATTTTGATACAAATGCTTTAAATGAAGTACATTTTTTACTAGATCCTTCTCGGTTTCAAGAACTTGATATAGTGTTTGTAAAAGCAGCAAGTGATATGTTAGCAATTTTACCTGCTAAACCAGAAATTAAAACTACTCAAAAGCATACAACCGTATCTTATGATGAGTTGAAAAAGTTCCAAGTCTATCGTCAGGAATTAGATAATTATTGTAACTTAGTCTCCCAAATAATTCACGAATGTAAAGATCATAGTTTCTTACCTTCTACTTTGATAGATGATATTACAGAAGTATTTAATAAAATTAAAAATCAGCGATTTAGGTTAGCTGTTATTGGTGAATTTAGTCAAGGTAAATCAACGTTATTAAATGCTTTGTTAGGCGAAGAAATTCAGCCTGTGAGAGCAGTTCCTTGTAGTGGTGCAGTGACAGTTCTCAAATATGGAACTCAAAAACGGGTAATTTGTCACTATAAAGATGGAAGAGTGGAGGAAATTGCTTTTGACCAGTATAAAGCAAAAGCAAGTATTTCTAAAGAATCCGCAGTAGATCACCGTAGTGATGAACTAGCACAATCTGAAATTGAAGAAATTATTTTTGAACATCCTGAATTAACTTTATGTAAAAGTGGTGTAGAAATAATTGATTCCCCCGGATTAAATGAACATCCTCAAAGAACAGCAATTACTCACAAAATACTCACAAATACAGATGCAGCTATTTTCTTAACCAATGCTACCCGTCTACTTCCTGAAAAAGAAAAAGAATTACTGCGTGATGTAAGATATAAGCTTAATAATAGTTCTGATAAAGAACCTGCTGAGAATCTTTTTGTATTAGTAAACTTTATGGATAACCTTGATAATGAGGAAGATGTTCAAGATGTAAAACAAAGACTTGAAAATTTTGTTAAAAAAGAAAATTTAATAGTTTTAAAAGAGATAAATCGAGTACATTACATTTCAGCTAAAGCAGCATTAAAATCAATTCAGAACGGAAATAATGATGAATATTTACAATCATTTAAATGTTTTACTTTGTCTCTTGAGAAATTTCTAACTTTTGAAAGTGGAAAAGTAAAAATTCACCAATCTGTTGAACAAATAAATAGAGTAATTAACAAATCCTTAAATAGTCTATCTCAATCCGAACAAACTTTAGAAGGTAAAATTCAAATTTCCGAAGCGCAAAAACTAGAAATATTAGAAAAAATAGGTGAAGCAAGTGGGAGAGATGTCAGAATCCGTGTATTAGTGTCTGGCGTAATAGATGAAGTGTATGAACTAGCTAGTAATTCTTGGGATGAATGGCGTGCAGAATTAGGTGATAGAATGGTAGAAAAAAGTGCATATTGGGTTTCTGAACATAACCCAGCTTTTAGCCAAGATAAGCTTATTAGAGATTACAGCAATCAATTTATTACAGACTTATCAGAAGAAATAGATGAATGGGGTACTAAAATACTAAGAGATATTATTATCAAAGATGGTATAGAATATTTAGATTCTAATATCGCTTATGAATTAGACGCGATTCAAGCTGATTTTCAAAGGTTAGACCAACAAATTCAAACCAACTTTAGCCAGCAAATGAAGTTATCTATTAGAGGTATCAGTGATAATTTTATGGATATAGGTGGCATTGGTGGAGGAGTTGGAGTCGGTGGTGCGTTAGCGGCTGTTGCATTTATAGCAGGTTTTGGATTTATTACTGTAATTTTAGCTGCTGTTGCTGCTGCAATTGCTAGTTCCTTTGGTTTAGGATTACTAGATATTGATGGATTAAAAGATAAAATAAAAGTAAAAGTATTTGAATTAGGGTTTCAAAAGTTTGAAGATTCTGTGGATAAAGTTTCAGAGAAACTCGACGAGATTATTAATACAGTTTTTGTTAGCAGAATTGAAGGTTCTAGTCGAGTAATTGCAGAAGCAATTTCATTGTATGAAAACTTGCTAGAACAACAAGAAAAAGCTCACCAAGAAAACCTAGAACAACGGGAAATTGAAAAAGCATTTATTAACCAAAAACGTCAAGAACTTGAACAAGTGCAGAAAGAATTACAAACTATAATCAATAAATCTACAACCCTGTAATTACAAAATCAAACCCACCCAAAAATTAACCAATATGAAAACATCAACCGACAGACAACGCGCCCTAGAAATGGCTTGTATTTCTCAACTCGCTTACGTCGCCTATAAACAAGGAAATGATATAGTTAGCAATATCCTGAAAACAGGTTATCCATCATTTTTACAACCATATCAAACCATAGAATTTATCTCAGCACCACGCCCTTTAAGTGATACCGATGAATTAGTTTGTTGTGGTTTACTACTATCCACAGAAAATGATATTGTCATTGCTATTAGAGGTACAGAAAGATTAGATGATTACTTCTTTAACTTACTTGCATTCCCCAATTCAGAAGCAATTCACTCCGGTTTTAATCTTTATGTTAAAAGTTTTTGGCAACAATTACAAGACTTTATCCAAAGAGAAGAAAACGCCAACAAAAATATTTTCGTAACTGGACATAGTTTAGGCGGCGCTGCGGCTACATTAATTACTAAACGAATTAGTGAAAGCGAATTAAAACCAATTGCACCTTATACATTAGAAACCTATACATTTGGCGCACCACCAGTTAGTACAATCGAATTAATTCTGGATACTCCCATCTATAGATTTAGAAATATGGGTGATTTCATTCCTGATTTACCGAAAATTATCGCGGTTTTATTAAATAAAATTCCAGGAATAAAACAAGTAATTATCAATTGGAAACCAGAATTATTAAAAACACTGGCTGATTATTCTCATCTGGGTAATGAATATTGTCTTAATAAAAAATATGAACTCATTGAACAAACCGAAACTAACTTACCTAATCTTAAATTGATATTGCAAATTTCCAGTTTATTAGCTTCACAATTAAAATCACCATCTCAAGCAGATGTTAATAAATTTCGCTTGTTAATAAATACTTTAATTAAAACATCATTAGAGGAACATCGCGCCATTAAATATGTAGAAAGAATTAGTCTTGGGAAACTTCCACCTTATATTTCAAATTTGGATGATGATGAGGAGTAAAATAGAAATTATAAAAGATGAGAAAATCTATAACATAAATTTCATCTATACAGATAGATGTTAATATGAAAGTAAGAGTAGTGATTCAGCGACTATGAGCTGATAGTTGGTATTTAGCAAGAACTAGAGGAAGTCACCGACAGTTTAAACATCCTGATAAACTTGGTACTGTTACAGTTTCCGGTAAACCTAATATTGACGTACCAATTGGTACAATAAAAAGTATATGGAAACAAGCGCAATTGGAGGAAGAATAATGCGTTATACAGTAGTAATTGAAAAAGGAAATACTAGCTATGGTGCTTATGTTCCCGATTTACCCGGTTGTATAGCTGTGGCTGAAACATTAACAGAAGTTCAACAAATGATTGTTGAAGCAATAGAATTTCATATAGAAGGTTTAATAGAATCAGGTTTACCAATTCCTCAACCTACAAGTATCGCTCAAGAAGTTGAAGTTTTAATTTAAGTAGTAAATGCTGATATCAATTGGTAATTTCCTCAAAATTATTTATTATCCCACCGCAAAACCTGTAAATTGCCGTTTATAAGGAGCATGAACTCCTAAAACAATGTCTTCTTTAGGGACACTAAAAGATTTCACTTCTACAGCTATTTGTTGACCTTGTTTTTGCGCTGCTAATAGTCTTTCTGCTCCTAAATCTACAAAAAATTCAATATCATCAACTTTAATATTAGGAGTAAAATGAAAATGTACCTGAAAATAGAAATAATCAAATTACTAACACCACAAAAAGATCAAAGATTATGAGTAACGAAACCTTACAAGGAAGTCGGGAATGGTGGTCACAAAGATGGTTAGATTTACTGGATTCTTACCGATTTAAAAAACGCTTAGAACGGGCAAGAAATTATTCTCGACAAGGAAATGTTCTCAGTATTAAATTTAAAGCTGCGAAGGTCTTAGCGAGGGTGCAGGGTAGTGAAGCAGAACCTTATAAGGTTTCTTTATCTCTTGATGCTTTTAGTGATGAAGAGTGGGGTTATGTGGTGGAAACAATGTCCCAAAAAGCGATTTTTGCAGCTAAATTATTAGCAGGAGAAATGCCACAAAATATTGAAGAAGTTTTTATCAGTAACGGTTTATCATTATTTCCCTTTACTCTGACTGACATTCACAGTAAATGTTCTTGTCCTGATCAAGTTGTTCCTTGTAAACATATCGGCGCTGTATATTATCAATTAGGCGATCGCTTTAGTGAAGATCCTTTTGTATTATTTCAATTACGTGGACGCACCAAAGAGCAAATTATCAGCGATTTACGTCAATTACGCAGCAGTAAAAATGTAGAAACAATTCAAGAAACATCAGAAATTACAGATGAAATATTTAAAAGCTGTTTACCAAGATGTAAGTCAAAAGGCATTTTTAGCAGCGATGAATGTGGGACAATAATTTTTTATTCTTTCACTTTTTACTCCTTACCCATTCCCTCACTGCTTTTCTAATTGCCCGTCTACCATTTACCCGATTTTGATCAATCAATTTTGGTAAATCTCGAATTTCTAACCTAGGAAATACTAAACTTTTCTCAGATTCCAAATATTCCCCATCTTGCAAAAGATAAATTGTCAATTCAACAGCATCATAACACCAAATCTCAGGAACTCCCAAACGAGCATAAATAGGAAACCGATTTAAAGACTTATTAGTAATATCAATTTCTAAAGCTAAATCAGGAGGTGGATCTTTTTGTAAATCTAAATCTAACCTACCTCTAACTAATGGTTCATTTTGAAAATAAAAACAATTATCTGCCTCTATTCCTGCCATTTTCCGTTCTCGCTTCCAGGTTGTTGAACCTAAACTTTCATAGTCTAAATCCAACTCTTCAGCAATATCTTTAACTGTATCACTAATTACTTCTTTATATTGTTCATGTTCTGGTAAAGGTGTCATAATTTCTAAATTTCCATCATCATAAGCCACTCTAGCAGCACGATTTTCTCCCAAATCTTGCAACAGATTTTCAAACTGTTGCCAACTGATGTTATAAAGCATAACTCTATCAGCGCGATGTTTAGTAATAATCATTTGGATATCTCAGCATAAAATACAAGTTAATTTAATTATAGCAAATGAAAATTCGGATTTTTTTAGGGTGCATCAAATCTGATAAGTCTGTAATAGTAAACAGATTTTAAACAACTGACACACCCTAAATCTTTATCTAAAATTGATAAGAAACACCAAGAGAAAAAACAGGATAAATGTTCAACCAATTAAGGTCATCCTGCACTTTTTTCCTTTCTGCTTCAATGTTATTATTAATTTCCTGTTGTAAAGCGGGTGTTGCACCTGTACCAAAAATCCAGGTGTTATTTCTACTTTTGGAGATCCGGCAAACATTACACCCAAATTTGTGGAAAATCCCCAACGTTTACCAGGTTTCACAGCATTACCCCAACCAATACCAATATACGGTGCGACACTATTACCGAAAGAAACTTTGGTTTTCACTGATGTAAGCACAGTTGTGGAGTTATAGTCTGTACCATTGATATTAATTGTTACACCATTCTTGGGTTTCCCAGTTCCTTCTATATTATTGTCCTGAAATACCAAGCCTCCAGTCAAACGGAAACCGCCATTTTTCCAAGGATGGTAGTCAGCGAGGGTGGATATATTCAACAGGTTGAGATCGGCTTTATAATCAACATCAGACAAGTTAATATCTCTACTTATACCTAAGCCATTAACCCCAACTTTAGCATTAATATGAGGTGTAATAGATTTGGTGACTGTTGCACCCACACCTAATGTACTAATTTCCGGTGTAATTGCCCAACCGCGAGTTTTTGCAGAAGTTTCGCTCTTTTCCTCCGTAGGTTTAGGTTTAACTTCCTCTGGATTTGTTACTGGTGTGGTGACAGGTTGATTAGTACAGCGGGAATTTAAAGGATAATTTTTACAAAATACATCTAAATCCAGTGGTCTTCTGGCCAGTAAATCACCAGCACTGTAAGTGAAAGTTCCTGGTTGAGGAGGAGTCTCAGTTTTTTCAGGAGTAATTGATGTGGCAATAACCTCATTTGTGACTGCTGGCTGGGTGACTGATTCTGCAACAACTTCTTTAGCAACGACCATCTGATTGATTGATGTTCCCATTACTAAACCAACCGCGACTGTCAATACAGACGTACCGAATTTGAAACCGTTCATTATCTGATGTTTAGTAAAATTTATTTGTTACGTTATATATTATATCAAAAAAATACCAAAAAAATATCAAAAAAATACAAAAAAAATATCAAAAAAATATCAAAAAAATATCAAAAAAGCTCTTGCTGTGACACAAGAGCTATAAAAAGTATGATATTGTCAGTGATGAAATAGAGATGAAAACAACCTAGTCGAGGTCATTCATAAACATCACTGGTTCTGTTTCCCGGTTAATACCCTTCTCAAAACCACCAGCCGCAGCACGGGCGCGGCCTGCGTGCCACAAGTGACCAATTAAGAAGAAGAATCCTAAAACGAAGTGTGAAGTCGCCAACCAAGCGCGAGGAGACACATAGTTAAAGGAGTTAATTTCCGTAGCTACACCACCTACAGAGTTCAAAGAACCCAGAGGTGCGTGAGTCATGTATTCAGCAGCCCGACGAGCCTGCCAAGGCTGAATATCATTCTTGATTTTTTCCAAGTCAAGACCGTTAGGTCCACGGAGAGGCTCTAACCAAGAACCACGGAAATCCCAGAAGCGCATGGTTTCACCACCAAAGATGATTTCACCAGTAGGAGAGCGCATCAAGTATTTACCTAGACCAGTTGGACCTTGTGCAGAACCGACGTTAGCACCCAGGCGTTGGTCACGAATCAAGAAGGTTAAAGCTTGTGCTTGAGAAGCTTCAGGACCGGTAGGACCATAAAATTCACTGGGGTAAACGGTGTTGTTAAACCACACCATAACACAAGCGATGAACCCCATTAAGGAGAGCGCACCCAAGCTATAGGATAGATAAGCTTCACCAGACCAAATGGAGGCACGACGTGACCAAGCAAAAGGCTTGGTGAAGATGTGCCAAATACCACCGGCAATGCAAGTTAAACCAATCCAAATGTGACCACCGATAACATCTTCCATGTTATCAACGCTGATAATCCAGCCTTCACCACCGAAGGGAGCTTTAATTAGATAACCGAAGATCACAGCAGGGTTAAGGGTGGGATTAGTAATCACACGCACATCACCACCACCTGGAGCCCATGTATCATAAACTCCACCGAAGAACATAGCCTTCAGCACCAACAACAACGCACCACATCCGAGAATAATCAGGTGGAAGCCGATGATATTGGTCATCTTGTTCTTATCTTTCCAGTCATAACCAAAGAAAGCAGAATACTCTTCTAAGGTTTCAGGACCACGAACGGCATGATAAATACCGCCAAAGCCTAGAACTGCTGAGGAAATGAGGTGAAGTACACCAACAACAAAGTAGGGGAATGTATCAAAAACTTCACCACCTGGACCAACGCCCCAACCCAGGGTGGCGAGGTGAGGGAGAAGAATCAAGCCTTGTTCATACATAGGCTTTTCTGGGACGAAGTGAGACACTTCAAACAAAGTCATTGCTCCAGCCCAGAAGACGATTAAACCAGCATGGGCAACGTGAGCGCCAAGTAGTTTACCAGACAAATTGATTAAACGGGCGTTGCCAGACCACCAAGCGAAGCCGCTTGATTCTTGGTCGCGTCCACCACTAATAACTCTATTAGAGAGCGTTACCACGTGGAAGTACCTCCTCTGGGAATACGAACTGTTCGTGGGGTTGATCTTGAGGAGCCATCCAAGCGCGGATACCCTCGTTCAGTAAAATGTTTTTGGTATAGAAAGTTTCAAACTCTGGATCTTCTGCTGCCCGTAATTCTTG
>NZ_JACJTO010000067.1 GCF_014698755.1 Aphanizomenon flos-aquae FACHB-1287
TTTGTCTTATATCAGTCGAATATGCTGCTGCCATATATATCTCAATTATTTTCTTTTTTTTCCATCTTTAAAGTTTACCATCTTTGTACCGCTTTTGATCTCAAACTGCTGTAAGTATCGCTACCCTACCCTTAGTTCGGAAACCCGTACATGAGTCATGATTGCTATTATGTCCCATCTTTCGCTAAATTAGCAGTCATGAGTCGAGAGTGCTAATTTAGCAAAAATTTCTATGGCAGCTGTATCTCTAAGCGTTTCCACCGTTAAGCCTTTGGGCGATCGCGTTTTCATCAAAGTAAGCGCCCCCCAAGAAAAAACCGCAGGCGGTTTGTATTTGCCCGATAATGCCCAGGAAAAACCCCAAGTAGGCGAAATCGCCGCTGTTGGACCTGGCAAGCGTAATGACGACGGTACTCGTCAAACAATGGACATTAATGTTGGCGATAAAGTGTTGTATTCCAAGTATGCTGGCACTGATATCAAGCTGGGTACAGATGAATATGTACTGCTTTCTGAAAAAGACATTTTAGCAATCGTCAACTAATTGGCTATGGGTGATGGGTAGGGAGTTTTCCTAATTACCTGTTCACCACTCACCAATTTCCAGACAACCACAAAAATTCAATTTACTATCGGGATTTAGACTTATTATGGCAAAGCGCATTATTTACAACGAAAACGCCCGTCGCGCTCTAGAGCGTGGTATTGATATTCTGGCTGAAGCTGTGGCTGTTACCCTTGGTCCTAAGGGTCGGAACGTGGTTCTAGAAAAGAAATTCGGTGCACCACAAATCGTGAATGATGGTGTCACCATCGCTAAGGAAATTGAATTAGAAGACCATATCGAAAATACCGGCGTGGCTCTCATTCGTCAAGCTGCTTCTAAAACTAACGACGCTGCTGGTGATGGTACAACCACAGCTACCGTTTTAGCTCACGCTATCGTTAAGGAAGGCTTGCGGAACGTTGCGGCTGGTGCTAATGCAATTTTATTGAAGCGCGGTATTGATAAAGCATCTGCGTTTTTAGTGGAAAAAATTGCTGAACACGCTCGTCCTGTAGAAGATTCTAAGGCGATCGCTCAAGTTGCGGCCATTTCTGCTGGTAATGATGAAGAAGTCGGTAGCATGATTGCTCAAGCTATGGACAAGGTGGGTAAAGAAGGCGTAATTTCCCTAGAAGAAGGGAAGTCTATGACCACCGAATTAGAAATCACCGAAGGGATGCGTTTTGATAAGGGTTATATTTCCCCTTATTTCGCTACCGATGCAGAACGGATGGAAACCGTTTTTGATGAGCCTTATATCTTGTTAACTGACAAGAAGATTGCTTTAGTCCAAGATTTAGTTCCTGTCCTCGAACAAGTAGCTCGTTCCGGCCGTCCTTTGGTAATTATCGCTGAAGACATCGAAAAAGAAGCTTTAGCAACTTTGGTAGTTAACCGTTTACGCGGTGTTCTTAACGTTGCTGCTGTCAAAGCTCCTGGTTTTGGCGATCGCCGTAAGGCTATGCTAGAAGATATCGCTGTCTTAACTGGTGGTCAACTTGTCACCGAAGATGCTGGTTTGAAACTAGATACCACTAAGCTAGAAAGTCTAGGTAAAGCCCGCCGCATCACCATTACCAAAGACAGCACCACCATTGTGGCTGAAGGTAATGAAGCTAGTGTTAAGGCTCGTTGCGAACAAATCCGTCGTCAAATGGAAGAAACTGAATCTTCCTACGACAAAGAAAAACTCCAAGAGCGTTTGGCTAAATTGTCCGGTGGTGTAGCTGTAGTTAAAGTTGGTGCAGCTACCGAAACCGAAATGAAGGACAAGAAACTCCGCTTGGAAGATGCTATTAACGCTACCAAGGCTGCTGTAGAAGAAGGTATTGTTCCTGGTGGTGGTACAACCTTGGCTCACCTCGCTCCTGTATTGGAAGCTTGGGCGCACAGTAACCTCAAAGATGAAGAATTGACTGGTGCTTTAATCGTGGCTCGCGCTTTACCTGCTCCTCTGAAGAGAATTGCTGAAAACGCTGGTCAAAACGGCGCGGTAATTGCTGAAAGAGTGAAAGAGAAGGATTTCAATATTGGTTTCAATGCTTCTACCAACGAATTTGTAGATATGTTGGCTGCTGGTATTGTTGACCCCGCTAAGGTAACTCGTTCTGCTCTGCAAAATGCGGCTTCTATCGCTGGTATGGTGTTGACAACCGAATGTATCGTTGTTGACAAGCCAGAACCTAAAGATGGCGCTCCTGCTGCTGGTGCTGGTATGGGTGGTGGAGATTACGACTACTAAAATCTTTTCGTAGTTTTCCTAGTTTAAATAATGGCCGCTTCCGTAAGGGGGCGGCTGTTTTTTTTTGGACATCGAACCACAGAGGCACAGAGGACGCAGAGAGAAGATTTTGTTTAAGTTCAACTTACAGCTAAAAGTTCATCAAGCTTATTTTTTACAGCACTTACCGGTGTTATGAGGTACATATCTAGCGGGCAAGATGCCCGCACCACAAGAGTTTCATGATTCAGCTTTGTACTTCATCAAATCGGAAACCGCTGTAATTCTGGAGATGTCATTAATGGATTATAAACTTCCCCTTTGTAAGGTTGCCAAACATAACCAGAACTAAATGGTTGGAAACCTGGTAATGTTTCTACTTCTTCTGCAAGTGCTGTAGATAAAACTAATCCTGGAATAGATAAATTAGGTAAATCTTCTATTAGTTCACTATAGGTTCTAAATTCATCAACTTCTACACCAACTAAAGCATAACGAAAGCTAGAATCAAACTTTAGAGCTTCATAGAATAACAAACCTAACTCTGTCATTAAATAAGCACTTTCAGGGCTATATATTCCCACTTCGCTAACATTATCTGAGTAAACCCGTTCAGGGTAAACCCGACACCACCAATTGTTTTCTATATCTTGAAAAATGTCTGTGCGACACGTGCGAAACACATAAGTACTACGATTTATGAGTACCCATTGATATCCTCTTATTTCCCCAAAATATTGAGCAAATTCCTTAGCACTGCTTTCATCAGAGCCACACTCTGCTGATAAACTAAATATCCATGCCATACCTACCTCCTGTTTAGTTCTAATCAATTCTTTCCCAATCATCTTGGGTGTTTGCCAAGGCTAATTCGTACCTTTCTAGTGACATTGTAACTCTTGGCGAAATGCTAACGTGGGTTGGGCTATCCTGAACAGCTTGTAAATCTCCAGTGATGTTACTGTCATCAATTTGCCACAGGGGATCTTTTCCATATCCACCAAATTTAGCAGGTTTGCGAGGTGCTGGTAAACCTTCAATGGACAGAGAAACGGACATTCCCCCTGTATTTACAATGGCAACATCAACAAGCTCACCTTGAAACTCACGCTCTGACTCTGGTAATAAATAGCCTTGCTCATCTAGACTATCTACGGGCATTCGCTTGATATTTATATCAATATCACCCAGTCTAACTCCTAATAGTCTGGCACTTCGACCGATTTTGGGCTTGCCATCTTCGTCTGTCATGCCGCGATAGTAGAGTTTTACCATTAACTAATATTACTATATTGGGACAGAATGAATATTATCATGTCATTTCAGTGATTTTCCATTCTCTTAGCTATCCGATAACTATTTTTTGTTAATTCCTACTTTTTCAGGGATATTGTAGCTGCTATAATAGGACTCAGGTTGTCCAACAACGATATTATTTTGAAGAGGTTTAACTATGACTCAAATTATTAATCATCAATCTAATTATCAAAAATTACCCGAAATTGTCAGAACTTTAATTGACAATAATCCTCTTTATCAAGAAAACTTAGATAGAGAGAAAATGATTGAAGTGATTAATCGTAATTTTGATCCTATTGCTGTCCCTGATGTTAATCATATCTCTCAGGGGGAATTAACGAAACGGATTAAAAGTATTTTATCTTTACATTTAGTTTCAGGAATGTTAAATGATTTGACTCCAGAGCAAATGCAAATTTTTGATGAATCTGTAAAACGTGGGGGTTAAATGGGTTATTTACTAGATACGAATATTGTTTCAGCCTCACTAAAACAGAATATTGAAGTGGCATTGAAAATTACAGAAATACGTCGTCAAGGTGAATTTATCGGTATTAGTGGCATAACTTATTATGAAATTCAAAGAGGACTTTTAAGAAGTAATGCGACCAAGAAGTTGGCTTGGTTTCAACAATTTTGTCAAGATTATCCTATTTTGTTTTTAGATGATCTGAGAATATTTGAAAAAGCATCCGAAATTCATGCTGATTTAACAAACAGAGGTAAAATTATTCAGGACGCAGATATTTTGATAGCTGCTACTGCTATTATTCATAATTTAGTTTTAGTTTCTCACGATTCTGATTTAACTAGAGTTAAAGATTTGCAGTTAGAAAATTGGTTAATTTTTGCTTAATTAAAAATAATCTAACTTTGAAGGAAATCATCAGGTTTAATCCCAGCTTGTTTCAAAATTGCCCTCAATGTTCCCTCTGGCATATCACCAGAATGGTTAGGAATAGTAATATAAAGATTAGCTTCAGGATTCAACCAAATTTCATGACTTCCTGCGGCCTGACGATAAAAACTAAACCCAAATTTTTTGAGAATTTTAATAATTTCCCGATAACTAAATCCAGATAACCTACCCATAACTTGACTAATATCCTACAACTAAAGGATAGGTAAACTGCTCAGTTATGGGTTGCAAATAACTCAGTTCTATATCTTGATTTTGCGCTTCTAATAACTTTTTGGCCACATCACGAGCGATTTCTAATGTTTCCGTTACAGTTCTTCCTTGAGCAACTAACCCTTGTAAATCATCAGAGGTAGCTAAATAAACACCTTCTGGTAGTTTCTCAATACGGATGTTTAGTAATTTTTCCATTGTTGGTATACTTATAATCTTGATTGACTATTATATCATAAAAACACACAAGGAAAGCTATTAAATACATGAGCAATTATATTAAACGCAACGAAGAAGGAGCATATTGTGAAGAAAGTTGTTCCAATTGTTTAATTTTTTGTGAATTAAATTTTTGAAAAGACATTATAAGAAATCAGATTCATTTAATTTTGCCGATATTCTTCCACTTGCTGCATAAAATTTTTGCCAAACTTCTTCTTCGCAGTCATTGGATAAAGCTAAAACTTCACTGATAGTTTCTATAATAATCTCTTTTGCTTGTTGTTTATAATTTACTGGTGGTTTATCTTGATTATTTAATCTCAGTTGTTGAATTAACTGTTGTAATAACCATTGTTTATCTTCAATGGAGTAAGTTTGTAATATTTGTTCAATTTCAATAATCTTAGGTGATGGCATAAGATTTTTTGTAGGACAAGTTTAGTTACTTTTATAAGTACCACGACAGAATTAATTACATATTGGTTATTTACCAATTCTTTGCCAGTCAAGGATTTCAGCCCAGATTTTTGTGTAATTAATTTTGTCCAATTACTTAATAGCAAATCGTTGGGTAAAACGAAATCAATATCATGGAAGTTTTAATGATATTTGTTGCCATTTTACTCAACCGACATACTTAGTTAATTAAACCATTACGGGAGGGCAAAAAATTTCAAGTGATCCTTATCTGCCAAAACGAGCCGCATCGTCAAGTTTATTATTCAATTCCTGTTTGTATTGCTGATCAAGTAAATATTGTTCATAAGAACAATATTGTCCAATTGTTGAGCAGTAGTACGTTTGAGTATTCCTTGGCTGACTTCTCCTGTTTTGAGAGGTAGAGCTATTGCTAGTTGAAGAATTATTTCGATTGCTAGTTGAAGAATTATTTCGATTACTAGTTGAAGAATTATTTCGATTAATATAGTTTAGGCACTGTTGAAGAGTTCCTACCTGATTCCAGATACCATTCTGAAGAACGAAACAATTCTGAGAACTAGTATCAAGATAAAAATCTATGCCTTGAAAATTAATCGTCAGAGCTAACGATGGCTCAACGTATAAAAAACTAAGACTTGCTAGGACACATAATTGTAAAGATTTTTTAAATCTATTGGGTTTCATTTTTTTCTCCGATGATCATAAAAGTATTTACTCGACTAGAAACAGAAATAAATAAGCTAATTTTGAAGTTTATTTACTTCATACACAATATTGTATCTTCCCATTTCTAGACCATAGTAGGATTTAGTACACAATTTAGGCAGTATTTAACACAAACTTAGTATATTATAGTATAGTATCTTAAGTATCATGAGGTAACTACAGATGAATAATATTGAGGATATTTTACAATACGCTGATAATTTAATTTGTGAGACGACTAGTGAAAATCTAACTCCTGTAGAGGAAGCAATTCTCAAAGGTGTTTGGGAAGGTCAGAAATATTGGCAAATAGCTGTAGGATTTAATAATTGCAGTGAATCTCATATCAAAAAAGAAGCGGCTAAATTATGGAAAAAACTAGGACAATCATTAGGAGAAGACCTGAATAAAGATAATTTTCGTTCTAGAGTAGAAAAGAAATATCGTGTTTCTCAAAGGGATAATTTTGGTGTGCAAGTTAATGGTGAAGGAAATATTAATATTTGTGATAAGTCTTCACCAATTGTAAATAATAAAAAAGAGCATTTTAAACCTCCTAAACCCAAACATCAAATCCCAATAATTGACTTAACAAAAGCCCCAGAATTAAACTACAATTATGGACGCAATTCAGAAATTGCTACCCTAAAAGAATGGATATTAGAAAATAAAACCAGACTAATCACAATTTATGGATTAATTGGAATTGGTAAAACCGCATTAACTCTAAAATTAATCTCAGAAATTGAAACAGAATTTGATTATATTATTTATCGAAGTCTTGATAATTTTCCTCAACTGATAACTCTTAAAGATGAACTGAAACAATTTTTTTCTCAATCACAAAACCCATTACCTGAAATCATAGATTATTTCAATTCATCTCGTTGTTTAGTAATCATTGATGATGTGGATAATATTTTTCAATTTGGTAACTTAGCAGGTCAATATTTAACAGAATACAAGGATTATAGTAAATTCTTTCATAAAGTTGCCACCTCATCTCATCAAAGTTGTTTAATTTTGATTAGTTCAGCAAAACCCCCAGATATAGAAATTTTAGAAATTCAAAACAAATACACAAAAACATTATATCTTCAAGGATTAGAAGAAGATGCTAAAGCAATATTCAGAGATAAAGGCTTAAAAGATGAGGATAAATGGGATGAATTAATAACACTTTATCAAGGTCATCCTGGTTGGTTAAATATCATTATATTGACTATAATAGAATTTTTTAATGGTAAAGTATCCCTATTTCTAACAGATAATGATGATCTATTTTTAGGAGATATAGAAGCACTTTTAAAAAATCATTTAGAACGTTTATCAGAATTAGAAAATAAGGTTATCAACTGGTTAGCAACACAAAATGAACCTATAGATATTTTCCAAAAACCCGCTGATATTGAAGTATCAAATGCTAGATTTTTGCAAATTATACAGTCTTTAACCCGACGGTGTTTGGTTGAAAAAGTATTAGGAAAAGAGGAAGTAAAATTTCAGCTAAATTCGTTATTTAAAACATACATGAATAATGAATATTGCGATTAATTGGAGAGAATTTAATTTTCAAGAAACTTATCCGCTTTAATCCTAGCTTGCCTTAAAATTGCACATAATTTTCCTTATGATGCTTAGGTAAAGCTCGCCGCATCACCATTACCAAAGACAGCACCACCATTGTGGCTGAAGGTAATGAAGCTAGTGTTAAGGCTCGTTGCGAACAAATCCGTCGTCAAATGGAAGAAACTGAATCTTCCTACGACAAAGAAAAACTCCAAGAGCGTTTGGCTAAATTGTCCGGTGGTGTAGCTGTAGTTAAAGTTGGTGCAGCTACCGAAACCGAAATGAAGGACAAGAAACTCCGCTTGGAAGATGCTATTAACGCTACCAAGGCTGCTGTAGAAGAAGGTATTGTTCCTGGTGGTGGTACAACCTTGGCTCACCTCGCTCCTGTATTGGAAGCTTGGGCGCACAGTAACCTCAAAGATGAAGAATTGACTGGTGCTTTAATCGTGGCTCGCGCTTTACCTGCTCCTCTGAAGAGAATTGCAGAAAACGCTGGTCAAAACGGCGCTGTAATTGCAGAAAGAGTCAAAGAGAAGGATTTCAATATTGGTTTCAATGCTTCTACCAACGAATTTGTAGATATGTTGGCTGCTGGTATTGTTGACCCCGCTAAGGTAACTCGTTCTGCTCTGCAAAATGCGGCTTCTATCGCTGGTATGGTGTTGACAACCGAATGTATCGTTGTTGACAAGCCAGAACCTAAAGATGGCGCTCCCGCTGCTGGCGCTGGTATGGGTGGCGGAGATTACGACTACTAAAATCTTTTCGTAGTTTTCCTAGTTTAAATAATGGCCGCTTCCGCAAGGGGCGGCTGTTTTTTGCACGCAGAGGCGCAGAGGCGCGGAGAGAATATTGAGTTTCAATTCAACTTACAGATAAAATTTCATCAGGCTGTTTTTTGTTGTTAATGGTCAATTTTTAGCTCAAAAATCCTAATTTAATAATATACTGATTACTGATAAAGCTTGAATTTTAAGTCTAACAAGTATGGAAGATTACCAGGCAGCTTTTATGGAGCGCCATACTGATACTCAAACATTAACCCCCGTAAGAAAGGTTGGGGCTATGCACTTTGGTGGTATAACTGTTGAGTGTTTACTAAAAGCAATTATTTGTAAGACTCTACCTGGGGTTACACACAACTTGATCACACATACTTATGCAGAACTTCTAAAAAAACACAATAAACTAAAATCTAGAGTTGATAATAATTCAGAAGTGAGAAAATGGCTTGATCAAGTTGAAAATCCAATGGGTCAACATTTCATAGATATGCGTTATTCTAGTCTTGAACCTGATGAGCAAAATTACAAAATCTGGTTACACGCATACACAAGTATCAAAAGTTGGTTACTGAAGCAAGCTACTCAACTTTAAAAAGGTGATCAAATGCAGGAAAATTGGCAGATTTTACTAAAACAGGGAATTAAAAACCAGTATGTAGAAAAGTCACAAGAATGGGTTGATGTAAATATTTCTACATCCGGTTTATTGAATTTGACTATTGTCAGCGATCGCTTTATAGGTTTATCTATTTCTCAACGTCAAGAACAAATTTCTAACTTACTTAAATCACAAGTTCCTCATTTATCTCCTGGTTTTCTCTCCCTATATACACCTGAAGAAGCTAAATCTCTTAATCTTTCACCTCCAGAAGTTTCTGATGTAAATACAATCAAAACTTGGCAAGATTTAGCTATTCAAGCAGCAAACCCACAAAATCAATTAACCTTCCCCCAACGTGAACTTAGTTTACCTAGAACCGTAACATTTTATTCCTTTAAAGGAGGAGTAGGACGCACTACGGCATTAACTCATGTTGCTTGGATTTTAGCAATGGGAGGACGTAAAGTTGTAGCTGTAGATTTAGATTTAGAAGCGCCTGGTTTAAGTACAGCATTTAACCTACAACCACAACCAAAATATGGAATTGTTGACTATTTTTATGAACGTTCCTATTTACCAGAAGGAATAAAAGCGAGTATTTCCATTACTGAAATATTTGGTGAAGTAAGAATACCTAACGCTAAAGGAAGATTATTTGTTGTTCCTGCTGGTTGTCTTAGTCTTGATTATATTGCTAAGGTTGATGATCTTCATGCTAATACTATTATTGATGGGGATCAAAATCTTTGGTCCGTTTTCAAGTGCGAAATTGACGAACAATTAAAACCTGATGTTATATTAATTGATTCGAGAACGGGAATTAATCAATGGGGAGCTTTATCATTAATTCAAGCTGCTGATGATGCGGTTATTTTTCTTTTTCCTAATGAACAAAATAAACAGGGAATAAAACTGCTTTTACAATCACTTCAAAACCTTAATAAATTATCAATTAATTTTGTGTTTTCTCCTGTTCCTGATGTTAGCAAACTTGACAAGGTAAAGGAAATTTATCAATCTTTACTAGATGAAATAAAAATATCTACAGATGAAGAATCTGAAATAGATGATAATGATCAATTAGAAATACCAGAACCTTTAGTAATTCCCTATCTTCAACCCATTGCTTTAGCTGATAATTACCCTGTAAGAGCTTTACTAGATTACTATAATAAAATTGTCAATTTAATTGATGAAGAAACTGACGAAATTGAAAGAACAAATATTTTAACTAATTCAGAAACACGCTGGAAAATTATCGAAAGCTTGCAATTTCCTGAAGTAAATGCTGCGGATACAGATAAAAAACAAAATTTCAACCTCCTATTCCAGCGTACCAATGATTTTGAGAAATTTTTAGATCATGCAACTTGTTTAATTAGAGGTAGAAAAGGAACAGGTAAAACTGCTCTATATTGGTTTTTTCTCAAATATAAAAGTGATGCTCAAAAACTAGCTCATGGTAGATTAGATAATACTGTATTTTTGTCTGCACATGGTAGATATCAGGAAAGTCGTCCGACTCGTGATGAGTTTCAGATTATTCATCAACATTTACAGAACAATAGTGGCACTTGGGAAGCATTTTGGCGAGCTTATTTATTACTTAGATGTTATCAAGAAAAATTATTTATCTTTCCTAAAGGAAGGAAAAGTGAAAAATTTACTACCATCAAATCAATTTTCACTAATTTGCATCCAGAAATATGGCAATCTGAAAATACTTCAGCTTTGTTAGAATTATCTACCAACTCTGAACTACGTTTAATAGTTAAAGATGCCATTAACATTATTATTCATGAAGAAGCCAAAAATAAATCTCAGAAAATCTGGTTTCTTTA
Organism: Aphanizomenon flos-aquae FACHB-1287; assembly: GCF_014698755.1. Taxonomy (GTDB): domain Bacteria; phylum Cyanobacteriota; class Cyanobacteriia; order Cyanobacteriales; family Nostocaceae; genus Dolichospermum; species Dolichospermum flosaquae. Next base: position 10,866 of record NZ_JACJTO010000067.1, read on the forward strand.
TGATGATTTAGATGAAGATTTTCCTGAAGCAGGAGAAGTAAGACAATCGGCATTATCTGGATTATTTCAATTAGTTCAATCTTGTGATGCAAATCGCCTAACAGAAATTAGATTTAAGATTTTCTTGAGAGAAGATATATGGAATCGGTTAATTTTTGACAATAAAAGTCATTTTACTGGACGCGATATTATTTTACAATGGACTAGGGTTGATTTTTTAAGATTAGCTTTGCGTCAATCAATACAATCTCCAGATTTTAAGAATTTAGTAGATAGGTTTTCTCCTATTGCTGTAGAAAGTATTGATCAATCTAGTGAAGATGCAATTGATAAAGCATTAGAATTACTTTGGGGAAGTCGTCGCAGAACAGGGAACAAAGCTAAATATGTATCTAGATGGGCTTATGAAAGATTAACTGATTCTAGTGGTACTACTTTTCCTCGTAGTTTAAGTATCTTATTAACAGGTGCAAAGGAACAAGAATTAAGCTATCAAGGAAAATCATCAATTCAACCACCAACAGATCGTTTATTACGCAGTAAATCTTTAGAAATTGGATTGAAAAAAGCATCTGAAAAAAGATGTGATGAAATCAAAAATGAATATAGTCATTTAATTAAATTTTTTGATTCTCTCAAGCAGAAATCAGCCCTTTTACCTAAAGAAGAATTACATAGTATATGGCAAGAATCAGCACAGGATATAGCAGATTTTGAAGAGTTTACTTCTTTTTTAACTGAAATTGGTATTATTGAATGGCGCGAAAGAGATAAACGCTATAAATTTGCGGATATTTATGTATATGGTTTTAAAATGGATCGTTCAGGTGCAGTATAGAAATATTCTGAATACTAACGTCGGTTGGGATATCCTGAAATTATTGTTACCAATGCTTTTCATAAGCAATAACAAAAATTACCGAAAAACAAGAAAAACAAAGCTATCAACTATATGAATAATTGGAAATGCAATACTGCTTTTCATATCCTCACAAAATTGTAACTTCTGATTCAATTATGGTGGTTCTTCAGTATGGATATAGGAGATTGTCCATCTCATCTCATCGGCAAATCTATCATGGGGAAGGATAGGTGGTTTAAGAAGTGGGTTGACAATTTATTTAATATAAAGTGGTTTTGAGACTAAAATTGCTTTTATAAATGATAAAAAACCCCTCTCGATTATTTCATAGAGAAGGGTTTTTCGTTGTTAAAAAATAAACCTGGCATCGAGCTATTTTCACGCAGGGCTACCCCCAAACTATCGTCGCCGCAGCAGCGTTTCACCTCTGAGTTCGGGAAGGGATCAGTGTGGTTCCACCGCGCCAT
>NZ_JACJTO010000068.1 GCF_014698755.1 Aphanizomenon flos-aquae FACHB-1287
TTTGTCTTATATCAGTCGAATATGCTGCTGCCATATATATCTCAATTATTTTCTTTTTTTTCCATCTTTAAAGTTTACCATCTTTGTACCGCTTTTGATCTCAAACTGCTGTAATACAATTTTTTTAGAAACTATCAATGCCAGTTATCCCATTTATCCCAGTCAGGTAGCACCCCAACAAAACCCCCTCATTCATGACTGGGACCCCCTAGAATCTGCTGTTAAACTAGCTCATGCACGGGGGATGGAATTACACGCTTGGGTGTGGGTATTCGCCGCCGGCAATAGCGCTCATAATCAAATTATTAATGTTAGTCCTAACTATTTGGGACCTGTACTAACAGCACATCCCGATTGGGCTAATTATGATAATAAAGGTAATATAATTCCCATTGGTCAAACCAAGCCTTTTTTAGATCCAGCTAATCCCCAAGTCCGCGAGTATTTACTGAAATTATATACAGAAATTGTGACTCGCTATCAGGTAGACGGTATTCACTTAGATTATATTCGTTATCCTTTTCAAGACCCCTTGGCTGGTCGCACCTATGGCTATGGTAAAGCCGCTAGGGAGCAATTTCAACAGCAAACTGGTATAGATCCTTTGACTATTTCCCCCAGTCAACAGGATTTATGGCAACAGTGGACAGTATTCCGTACCCAACAGGTGGATAACTTTGTAGCGGAATTAGCGCAGACGTTGCGACAAAAGCGGAAAACTCTGATTCTCTCAGTGGCTGTTTTTCCCCTTCCAGAATATGAACGTATCGAAAAAATTCAACAACATTGGGAAGTATGGGCAAGACGAGGAGATATAGATTTAATTGTACCAATGACCTATGCTTTAGATACACCCCGATTTCAGGGATTAGCCCAACCCTGGATTACTTCTACAAAATTAGGCTCTACTTTGTTAGTTCCCGGAATCCGTCTTTTGTCATTGCCAAATATAGGTGCATTTGATCAATTACAATTGGTGCGAGATTTACCCGTTAATGGTTATGCGTTGTTTGCAGTGGCAAATTTTAATGATGAACTAGAACAAATACTTAATAGTACCCAAGGGATTAAAAATGAACCTATACCCCAACGGCAACCTTTTCGCACTGCGGCGTTTCGTTATGCAGCTTTGCAAAGGGAATGGCGGGTAGTACAAAAAAATGGTCAGTTAGATAAGTCTGCAATCTCTACTACTGAGTTTAAACAGATGGATAAGGAATTGCAGGACGCGCTAAATCAACTGGCCTCTGTACCTTCTGCTATTAATTTAATTACGGCTAGAAAAGCTCTCAATCTCCTCCAATCTCAATTTCCCACATCGTTACAAGCAGAAAATCAAGGGGATTCCTATCAAGTTATAGTCTGGGGAAACCGTCTTTTAGCTATTGAAAGACTCCTCCGTTTCGGTGAAAGAAGGTTAAATATGCGTCGAATCAATGATACTACTATTAAGTAGCTGAAAACCCTCTTACTCTTGCCTATTGCCTGACTTTTAAAACCATCCTTCCTGTTCGAGGGTTTCCACTAATTGTAAACCGCGAGGATCTCCTACTCCCAGTAGTGCAGCTTTGGTATCTTCTCTCACTCCTAAATCTTCGTCTTCGGCAAAGGCTTGAATTAATGCGTCTATGGCTGTAGCATAAACAACATTAGATGGTAGTTCTTTACAAAGTTGGCCAATTGTCCAAGCGGAGTTACTACGCACAGCGGCTATGGGGTCTTTAACCAAAGCTTCAATCAGGGCAGGAATTGCACCGACAATGGCTTCATATCCTACTTCTGTCATCTGTGCTAGGGCGCTGGCTGCCCAGAGACGAACGGCGGGAATATCGGTTTTTAGGGCATCTATGAGGGGTGCTAAAGAACGATGATCGCGGCAATTTCCTAAAGCCCAGACTATACCCTTGCGAACATAACCATTCCAGTCGCGGTTGAGTTGTATAATTAATGGTTCTACGGCTTCTTTAGCAGGGTTGCGACCAATACCATAGGCGGCGCTAACTCGTACTAGGGGACAGTTATCTGTTAATAGATGGATGAGATGGGGTGTAGCCCGTTGATCTTGAAGATCACAAAAAGCACGCGCTGCTAACATCCGTTCCTGGGGGTGGGGATTTTCTAGGAGTACCAGCATTAATTCTGCATCAGGTTTTTCCACTTCTGATTCATCAGTAAGTGGTTCTAGTTGGTCTAGAGGGGTAATAAGCTCCTCTTCCGCATCAAGTAGGCTGAGTTCGTATTCGTCGTACATAATTATTCCACTGTCACCCTATTCCCTATTCCTTGTTTCTTGTTCCCTTTTCCCTAACTCCAGTGATTTTAGCATCCAGAGGGATTGTTCTTGATAACCAAATTGATGATAAAGAGTTAATGCGGGTGTATTGGCTTGAAATACTTGTAGTCCGATTTGGTGATATCCTTTTTGTCTAGCCCAATCTTCTATATAAGCCATTAATGCTTTGCCAATACCTCTGTGTCTATGTTCTGGGATAACGTAGAGGAGAAAAATATGCGGATGGCGATCGCCGCTTACCTGATCTATAGCATTTCCCAGCCAAAGACAAGCTATGGGGGAAACTTCCCTGTTCTCTGGACTTTGCTCACCTAACTGTTCAGATACCCACCATAAAGGGGTATCACGGGAGAGGTATTGTTCAACTGTACGGGCTAAGTGAGAAAAGTCCTGATCAGGGAATTGTTCTTGATAAGTCAATCGCATAAACTTGACCAAGAGGGCTTGATCCAGAGTAGAACCTTGACGAAGGGAATAGCCGGGAATGAAATTCACAATAGACTTATTCCCCAATTACCTAATTATCATGCCGATGGGAGCGGGGGCTGCCATATCAGAGGGTAAAAAGATGCGAGCGCTGACTGCTGCCAAAGCTATGGCAAATATCAAAACGGCAATCAAAGGGGCTATATACTGACGAAAAATAGTCATGTTGTTGATTCCAAACAAATAGCAATAGTATTGAACTCATCCTAGCAATTATTCAGGTTTAGCAAACAACTACTATTGCTGATCTTGGTCTAACTCATTGAGAACTTTTTCACAGTACCAATTTTCAGGCATTCCCGGAGCGTTTTGTTTAGCTTGCTCAATTAACCTTTCAGCCGCCGCCACATCTCCTGATAATCTAGCGATAAGGCGATTTTTGAGGTAGTTGCCAGTCACTGCTTCATCTGGTGGGTTGGGGATGCTAGGATTGATTGTTTGCAGGGGTTCGCGTCGCAGTTGCCAAAATAGGACGTAATAAAGTGTACCAAAAATTAGGATCAGGCTGATAGTTCCCAGGAGTGTGAGAAGATTAACGGCCAGATTTTGGAGAACTAACTGTGAGAGGACATAGCCCAGTAATAGTCCTGTAACTATTAGAACGAACGTACCGACAAGAATAACTACTTGTGTTCCCATATATCTTCTGCTTCTAGTCCTGGTCTATTTGCTGCCAATGCTTTGGGATTCCAAGGGGCAACAATAGGTAATAGTAACAAACCAGGTAACGCTGCTACAAGAGAGAGCAAGAAAAATGTCGGCCAACCTGTGGCTGTAGCCCAACTACCTGCGGGGGCGGAAAGTACGTCTCGACTAATGGCCATCAAACTAGAAAATAAAGCGAATTGAGTGGTGGTGAATCGGTGATTACAGAGACTCATCACAAAGGCGACTGTTGCAACTGTCACTAGTCCAGCGGAGAAGTTTTCGATGTTCACTGCTATTACTAACAGAGAATAATCTTTTTTGTGAGCTATCGCTAGGGCATAATAACCTAAGTTACTCAATAATTGCAGCCCCCCAAATATCCATAAACTGCGATTTAAGTTAATTTTGGTCATGATCACACCGCCGGCTAATACGCCCACGGTGGTGGCAAGAAATCCCATTCCCGCTTGGATTGCACCTATCTCGGTTTTGGTAAAGTCTATTTCTCTCAGAAATAAATTGGCTGTAATCCCAACTAAAGAATCACCTAGTTTATAGAGAAGGATAAAACCTAGTGTTAAACTTGCTTGTTTGAGGCCAAAGCGGTGGAAAAATTCTTTAAAAGGCAGAAAAATAGCTGTTTGTAAGTTTTGAGGGGGGCTATTTTCTTGAACTTCACCCAGGAGAGAGTCTGGTAATAATAATGATGCTGTGATCCAAGCAACTAATAATCCTGCTAATAATAAATAAAATACACGCAGGGGAATGAAGCCCACAAAAACCCCAGTAATTAACCCTGCTACTAGTAAAGTGATCAAGACTATAAAAATTACATCTTCCCAGGAAATGGGCGCTAGTTGTGTTTTGTCTTGCAGTTTGTATTCTGCCGGTGACCACAAGGTAGTAAATATACTGCCTGACATAATCACTGCCATAAGTAAATATACTAGATTCCAAGGGAGATAATCTGCTAAAACTAAGGACAGGGAACTGGTGATAAATAGGGCGATTCGGTAGCCTAATACCCACACAGATGCACCTGGTTGAGCCTCTAGGGGGTTTAAAATGTCCGTACGGTAGGCATCCCCAGCGATGTCCTGAGTGGCACTGAGGAAGGTAATAATTAGGCAATTAATGGCCAGAATTTGTAATATCTGGTTGTTTTGGGCTGGTTGTTGAATCGCAAGGGCAGCGATCGCTAATACTAACCCAATTTGGGTGATAATTAACCATCCTCTTCTTCCATCTAAGAATGGTGGTGTAAATCTATCTAATAGTGGCGACCACAGGAATTTTAAGGAATAAGGTAAACTTAATAACCCAAATAAGGTGATACTGGCAATATCAACTTTAGCATCTTGCATCCATAGTTGTAGGGTTCTACTAGTAAGAAATAGGGGTAGACCTGATGCAAAGCCTAATAATAGTAGAGCACCCATTTTCTGGCTTTGGAAGGCCTGTCGCAATGCTTGAATTTCTTTCATAGAGATGATCTTGCTATGCTGGCTAAAGAAAGTAAAATTAGGATCTTACTTTCTTTGTGGATAGTTCAATTAGATCTTCAATTTTCTTAATATTTTGATCTCCTGCTAAGTAACCAATACCTCTATGTAAGTGTAAACGAAATTGGGTAATCAGGGTTTCTCTGTCTGTATTTAAACCATCATTATAGCAGCGTTGTTTCAGGGCTAACAATAAAATATCTGCTATTTCTCCACCAAAAACCCGCCATGTCATTTCGACGTTACTATCTTGGGGAATAGGTATGGGTGAAGGTGCTGTGGGTTCTGCGAGGGAACGACAAAAAGCCCACCGACATAATATGTTCCATTGTTCAATTTTGGTGCTGCGTTTGAGTTTGAGTAGTTGTTCTTTGGCTGTTTGGGAAAGTTTGATTCTTTCTATTGGTGATTCCATGATTTTGGTGATTGGTGATTGGTGATTGGTAATTGGTGATTGGTGATTGGTAATTGGTGATTGGTGATTGGTGATTGGTAATTGGTGATTGGTAATTGGTGATTGGTGATTGGTAATTGGTAATTGGTGATTGGTGATTGGTGAGGAAAACCTATTTGTTACTATTTCCAGTTCCCAATGAGTTTAAGTAAGCATTTAACTTGGGTGAAAGTTCCTCTATTAACGGTTTGAGAATATTTACTTGTTCAACTGTTAATAATTTACGAACATAAGCAAGTCGCATCCAATGAATTGTTTCATTTAGAGAACCTCTAGCAATTTTAATAAAGCGTTTATTGTCTTGAAAGTTATAACGTCCTCTACCCTCTGCTATATTTGTTCCAATGCTATCTGCTGAACGCACAATCTGCTTACCAATTGTATCTTTACTGAAATTATCCCATCCCATAACCACTTTCCAAATTTCATTTGCTAATTTTTCCGATAACTTATAAACTTGTAACTCTTCAAAATCTGGTCTTCCCATTACCCATTACCCATTACCCATTACGAATTACGAATTACGAATTACCCATTACCCATTACCCATTACCAAAAATAACCGGGTTTGATTGTGGTTTCTCGTTTGTTGGAGTTATATTGGAGGAGGTATTCACGGGCTATGGCTTCGGTTTCTTGGAGGGTTTGATATTCTTTTTTAGCGATTTCGGTGTCGGTGGAAAGGAGAATTACTTGATGGCTGGCTGAGGGAAAGTATCTTTCTACTAGGTTGTTACGGTGGGAGGAATCTAGTCTTCCTAATGGGGTGTCTATGGCTATGGGTAAACGTCTTCCTGATACTTTGGCTAATCCCCATAAAAATGCGATCGCTAATAGTTGTTTTTCTCCTGCTGAAAGCCGATGTTTGGGAACCGGTTTTCCATTTAAATCATATAATGATAAACCGAAGGTTTTACTGTCTATGGCTATGCGATGTACCAGGTTTGATTTATGTAATAAATATAAAAAACAGTTTTTTACTTCTTCTTCCAATTTGTTCAATTTTTTCAGGGTTAATCTTTCTCGAAATATTTTTAATGTTTGTTGCACTTTTCCGGCAGAATTAATAATATGTTCACTATTTTGATATTTGAGATTTTCTACTGTATATTCATTTAATTCTTGTTTGAGTTTTTTGGTTTCCGCATCTAATTCTATCAGTTTTTGATTCATTATTTCTGACTGGGATTTCATTTTATTAAATTCAGTTTGTGTCTGTTTGACTGCTTTTTGTAGTTTTGTATATTCTTCGGGTGCGGCCGCAGTTTGTACTTGTCTGTCTAAGGTGAGAATGTCTTCTTCATTATTAGTTAATTCATCTAATTGCTTTTGGGCTGTATTTTGGGAAATCTTCAACCGATAGGTTATATTATCAACTAAACTTAAGCTTTCTTCATCTGCATTTAACCAGGTATTTTCTGTGGATAAGTTATTGCTATATAAGTTATTAATATCTTCTGCTAAAAAAGACTGAATATTAGTAAGTTTATTGGTTTCTAGATTTAATTGTTTTAGCCAATTCAGTAATCTTTCATCTCTGGCAATTAAGACATCTTTAGCTAATTGAATTTGTTGAGTTTTCAGTTCTTTTTCTCCCTGTCTTTGAACTTGAGATAATAAAGGACTAATTAAGGCTAAAGGTAAAACATCAGCACCTATTTCACGTAATGATTCACGGAGGTTATTAGCAACTTTAATTTTCTCTTCTCTTTGTTGTTCTAATTGACTACGTTCAGCGGCAATTTTACCACCTTCATTAACAAATCTATCTAAAGCTTCTTCATGGATTTTTTCTAATTCTGTAACTTCAATATTCAGATTTATTAATTTTAGATTATTCTTTTTGTATTCTTCCTGTTTTTCCTGGAGTCTGGTTTCAATTTCTTCTAATTTTGCTAAATCTTTTGTATCTGCAAATTCTCGTTTTTTGCGATTTACTAAAATCTCTAAATCAATTGCTAATTTATCGGCTAATTCTAAACCCAAAAGTCCGTTAATTGCGTCAACAACTATGGGCGGGGGTATTTCCTGCTCTGCAAGTTCTTTAACTTGTTCACCGTCAAATAGAAATAAATTAGAAATACCTAAAGGTAAGATATTTTCTATATATTCATCCCAAATATTAACCAAGGAATCAATTGGCCAAGTTTCATCATCTCCTAAAATACCTAAATGGTCTTTACCGTCTTTCGGATTTTTTTCCCAAGTCCGCACAACCCGATATTTGATAAGTTTATCTTCTTCGATATGTTCAAAAACCAATTCAATTCTGGTTTTTTCTGTGGGGTTAGCTTTACTATTGACACATTGGGTTAAAAAATCACTATAACTCAAATTTCCTCTAGTTGAACATTGGGCGCGTTGTCCATATAATGCGAGACGAATGGCATCTATTAAGGTGGTTTTTCCACCACCATTCATTCCTCCTAAGAGGATAATTGGACGGGTGTTATCTTCATCAATTTGGGGGTTGAGGTTGATAATTTGTTTACCGGCATAAGGACCGAAGTTTTGCAGAACTAATTCTAGGAAGATCATGGTTTTTTGTGATTTTTTTGTGTTTTTTTAACGAACCACAGAGGCGCAGAGGACGCAGAGGAAGAGAGAAAGGAGATATTATCTCGTTCCCTGTCTCTGACAGGGAATGCTGTCAAGAGGCTCTGCCTCGGTTATAATGAGTTGAGGTAGAACTTCAAGATTGGCATTCCCAAGCCAGAGGCTAGGAACGAGGGTGGGGAGGATATTCTATTGGTCTGGGTTATCATTTGGGTTCTTTTGTGCATATTTGAAGTTAGCCCAAGTTTGTGGTTTAGTCTGTTGTTTTTCGGGGGTATCTCCTAATGTTAATTGTTTAACTTTTTCCCGAATTGTAGCAACATCACCTTCTAAGGCTGCTTGTCGTAAATCTCTTTTTAAATGGGCATTTCTAATGGCTACTTCTGGAGAACGGGAACTTGTATCAAAGCATTTTTCTAGGGTTTCGTAGATACCGACCCGGCGGGTTTTTTTCTTAAATTGTCTTTCTGTATCTAATAGTCTAGCCATTAATTCTAAGTGCATTCCGTCACCGTCACATATTTCTTCTAATACTCCCCATTCGTCAGTACCAAGAATACTTTGATCTGCACCAGGACGGGGATCTTTAAATACTTCTCCTGTCACTTCTTCATATATTCGGGGTAAACTATCATCAAATTCGTGTTTTTCTTCTAACCAGATTCGGCGAATTTCACTCAATTCTGCTTGAGAAATAAGGGTAAGGTCGCGCATATTTTCTGGCGCATTTTCACGCATTTCTTTTTGCGCTGTTAATAATTTTCTTAACCAATATTCTCGCCAATATTTTGTATATGGTCCGGGTATAGGTTCAATAGATATTCCCCCGTCTACATTACGTTCAAATAATTGAACTTCTCCCCGTAAACGGCGAAAATCTCTTTTTTCTCGGTCACGGTCAACATCTAATTCAGCACGAAAATCAACTAATGGTTGTAACCATTCTTTTTCTTCATCATTTTGAATCATTGCTTGCATAGATTTATCACCATTAACCAATGTACAAACCCAGCAACCAAAGCGAGAACTACCACAACTAGGAGTAGAAGTGTCAACAACTAAAGGACATTCATTATCTGCTGTTGCACCTCTATACATAGAAAATAAATCTTTATTGCTATGTCCCCAAGGGTTTGAAAACTGCATTAAATATAGCCAAACTTCATCAGTTCGCCAATCTTCAATAGGTGTGTAAAGTAGAGAATTTATTAAATTAGGATGAGGACAAAGGCGTTCTCTAACTCGACCTACTTCACGTTTTATCATTATCAAACCGCGAGTTATGCTTTCAGTTTTTCGAGTTCCTAAAATAACAATTGTTTCACCATTAGCTCTCACAACGTCACGAATAAAAAGATTAGAAGGTTCAATTTTTAATCGTCCAGTACACCAGCGAAATTTATTACGCGGTGCTGGGTAGCCTTTACCAATTAAACCTGCCCAATATGTTTGTTTAGTTTCTGGTTGCAATAAATGAGGTTGCATTGGCATTTTCTGCTCTTTAGCAGCAACTTCTATTTGTTTTAATGAGTTTTTTACCCAAGCAGAAACATAGGGATTTTCTACTTTCCGGTGGAAGTTCAGAAATTGCATTCCAAATAAGTTGTAAAGTAGCAGTGCTGTCTTTCCCCCCTGAATAGCCTACGACCCAAGGTATCTCATCTAAACAATACAATTCTTGAATTTCTGTGGTCAAAGCTTGGATATACTCCACTAACTCTGGTACAGTACGATTTTGCTGATTTTTAGTTTCTGGCTGTTCTGAATAAGTCATTTTTCCCCCATTTGTAGATACATGAACCTAAAATCAATACTTCCCTAGGAGAGGATGGAATAATTTAGTATATAAATTAACTTAGCTATGAGTACAACATATTTTTAAAAATTACATCATTAGTATCCATTTTTTTTGGATAATAAAGCAACAATTAGTCAAGAATTTTTTAAAAATTAACATGAATGATAATACAAACAAACTAAATAATCAACTCGCTAATGAGTATCTAGAACGGGAAAATAACGATAAACAGGTATTAGCTTTACTGCTAGACCGGTTTTTAGAGAAAAAAGACCAAATTCTTGTCCAAAAAACCGAAATGGGTGGTACAGAGGCTTATGTAGGTTCTGTCACCTTAGAATGGTTCGCAGGACGGGTACATTTTGCGTCAGGTTTACCCCTCCTGCAAAAAAAGTACAACCCGGATACGGAAAATATTGAAATTGATGCTGATAGCATTGATGAAATTCAACAACGTCCTGTTGATTGGTCGCGTCAAGCACCGTTAGTACAGTATTTAGCAGCAAGAAAAAACCATAAATTTCCGGCTGTTTTGGTGGTAATTAATCAACCTTGGGTAGATAACCCCAAAGCAGCGGAGTGGGATAGTCAAGGACGGGCTAAAAAAGCGACTACTGATTTTATACCTTTAGATAAAGATGGTAAGGTCGGTTTACTGAATATTTCTGAAGAAAATGTGACAATTTATGCTTTAGATGGTCAACATAGATTAATGGGTGTACAGGGCTTAATGGAATTAATTAAATCTGGGAAACTCCAACGTTATAAAAAGGATAAAACTGCTGATGAAAGTTTTATCACTTTATCTGATTTGATTGATAAATATCAAGTAGAACCTGCTTATTTACAAACTTTATCTAAAGAGAAAATTGGTATTGAATTTATTTGTGCAGTTAATGCTGGAGAAACTCATACGGAAGCAAAACGACGAATCAGATCAATTTTTGTTCATGTAAATTTGATGGCTGCACCTTTAAGTAAAGGTCAGTTAGCACAATTAAATGAAGATGATGGTTTTGCTATTGTAGCGCGAAAAATTGCGGTTACACATCCACTTTTAGAACAAAAACCAAATCGCAATTCCCGTGTTAATTGGAATAGTGCCACAGTAGCCGCTAATTCTACAGTTTTAACCACTTTACAAGCCCTACAAGCAGAAATGTTGAATGTCGTTACAAAACTTTACATATTTAAGTATAGTAGTATTATCAAGGGTAAAAATGTCAACATTTCATAATATCTTCCATCCAATGAACATAACTGATTTGTTGACACATACAAGCTTGAAGATAGCGGAATTTATCTAACATCTT
>NZ_JACJTO010000069.1 GCF_014698755.1 Aphanizomenon flos-aquae FACHB-1287
AAGATGTTAGATAAATTCCGCTATCTTCAAGCTTGTATGTGTCAACAAATCAGTTATGTTCATTGGATGGAAGATATTATGAAATGTTGACATTTTTACCCTTGATAATACTACTATACTTAAATATGTAAAGTTTTGTAACGACATTCAACATTTCTGATTCCGTCTAATGAAAATAACTGATTTGTTGACAGATATAAGCTGGGTATAAACTTGAGTGGAATACAGTTAGAAAATCACAAACTCCGTTCTTTATTTCCCTTGATTATATTATATTCCAGCGATAAATGCTATATATTTCTGCAATATTCCTATAACAACTGCTGGTATTTCTAAATGGGGAAGAATTCCTGTATCAGGTATTGTGTGAAAAGCTGTAATTGCACCAGGATTTAGACTTGCTAATCGTCGTCCTAATTGCATATTTGTAAATTGTGCTTTTTCACCCCATAATATTACAGTAGAAACTTGAAGTTGCTGAATATATAAACTCAAATCAAAATAAAGATTCCCCCGTAAAAAAGATAAAGCTGCAAATTTAGCTTGGTATTGTTGTGCAGAATTTAAATAAGCTGATACCATTTCTTGAGTGACTCTTTCTGGGTTAGCAAAAAGAAAACTTTGCAAAAAATTTCTAACTGCAATTTCATTTTCTGCACCCAAAGCATAAATTAAATTATCTAGCAATGGGGTATTAATTAAAGAAAGCGGTAATCTTCTTCCTGTACCTTCTCCAAAATCATTAAAACCTGAAGGACAAACTAAAAATAAAGCTGTGAATAAATCGGGATAAGTAATAGCGAGACGAATAGTTAAAGCCGCAGTTAAAGAAGATGCTACTACAGTTACAGGTTGATTACAGGTTTGAGTTATAAACTCAATAATTGTCGTTAAATAATCTTCAATTTGATAATCTCGCACTGGGTGAGCAGACTTTCCCCAACCAATTAAATCTGGGGCTAAAATTCGATAATTTGACGCATAAGCTGGGTAAATTTTCGACCATTCATAAGCAGATGCACCTCCACCGAAATTATGTAAAAATAATAATGGTGGTAAATTTTGATCTTTGACATTTTCCCAAGGGTCACTAATTTGGGTATAATAAACCATTGACCCCAAAGATGTATGAATGAACTTACTACCAAACCCAGGAGGTTGAAATTGCAGCATAATTATGAAAGTGACTCTTTAGTAATTTGGACAAGTTGATTTATATTATCACTACTAATATTATAAGCAGTCCCGAACCCAATAACAAAACGTCCGGTATGGGGTGTAAGTTGCAAAATCCGAAAATCAGGTAAACTGCGTAATGTAGAAATTAATTCTCCAAAACGAATTTCAAATTTATCAACAATTTCTTGCCATTTTTCAGTTTCTCTGGTTATCAAAGTTGTGGTACAATCAAAATTTAACCGCCGACGGGCAAAAATTTGTTTAGTTTTAATTTCATCATCAATAAATAAAACACTCACAAAAGGATGATTATGAATATTTTGGGTGTGAGTAGCTAGTCCACTCACATAAATGTAGATATTTTTATTATTGTCCATAATGAAAGGAGCATAACTAGCATGAGGGATTCCCTGTTTATTCACTGTACTAATGATAATACTATTAAATTCTTCTGGGAATTTCTCATATTCGGCTTGGGCTTTAGTAAATTGATTGATCATGATTGATAATTATTTATTTTAACGAACCACAGAGGACACGGAGGACACGGAGGAGGAGAAAAGGAGATATTGGGTTATAGTAACAGATTTGCTTTGGGACTTTTATATTATATCAAGAAGTTGATATTTTATCTACTATATACACAAAAAGTTGATACAATAAAACTAAAGTATGGTGGTTACATAGTATTTATGAATAACAACAATCGTTCTCAATGGGATTTATGTAGGTTCATCAAAACTCTAACTTACTTTGAAGTATTTCCGGTTCTTAACTGGATACAAAAACTTTTTCAAGGTAGTCCTAAAGATAATCAAGATAGACCGAAAGAAGGAAGAAATATGGCTGTAATTCTAGTAGCTGGTGCGACTGGTGGGGTCGGTAAACGAGTTGTGAAAAAATTGGTAGCACAGGGTTATTATGTGCGTTGCTTAGTTCGAGATATTGAAAAAGCGCGGCCAATTCTGGGTGATGATATTGATTTGGTAGTTGGGGATATTACGAAACCAGAGACTTTAACAAATTTAGTTATGGCTAATATTCAAGCTGTAATTTGTTGTACAGCAGTGCGTGTACAACCTGTGGAGGGAGATACACCAGATAGAGCTAAATATAATCAAGGTGTGAAATTTTATCTACCGGAAATTGTCGGGGATACTCCAGAAAATGTTGAATATAAAGGTGTGAAAAATTTAGTAGAAACGGCCAAAAAATATCTAGTTCCTGTTGATAAAAAAACCATATTTGATTTTACTAAACCATCAGATGAAATCAAAAATATCTGGGGTGCTTTAGATGATGTCGTTATGGGTGGTGTTAGTTCTAGTAGTTTCCAAATTAGGGAAAATACAGCAGTATTTACAGGTAATGTTTCTACTGCTAATTCCGGTGGTTTTGCTTCTGTAAGAACTAAGAATTTTTCACATTTACTTGATTTATCCGGTTATCAAGGTGTGAAATTACGGGTTAAGGGTGACGGTCAACGTTATAAAATATTTTTACGCACAGAATCAACTTGGGACGGTGTTGGTTATAGCTATTCCTTTGATACTGTTGCTAATAATTGGCTTGATATTCAGATTCCTTTTACAGATTTGTTCGGTGTATTTCGCGCAAAAATTGTTAAGGAATGTCCACCAATGGATATTAGTAAAGTTTGTTCTTTACAATTAATGTTGAGTAAGTTTGAATATGATGGTGCTTTAAATCCTGCATTTAATCCGGGTATTTTCGCGTTGGAAGTTGAATCAATTCAAGCTTATGGTGGAGAAACTTTACCTCAATTTATATTAATTAGTTCTGCTGGGGTGACTCGTCCAGGAAGACCAGGAATTAATTTAGATGAAGAACCTCCAGCAGTGAGATTAAATGACCAATTGGGAGGAATTTTAACTTGGAAGTTGCGAGGAGAAGAAAGTTTGAAAGCTAGTGGGATTCCTTATACAATTATTAGACCTTGTGCGTTAACAGAAACAGTAGGAGGAAAGGAACTAATATTTGCACAAGGTGATAATATCAAAGGAAAAGTTAGCCGTGATGATATTGCAGAAATTTGTGTCCAAGCAATTAAAGAACCAAAGGCAAAAAATCTAACTTTTGAAGTTAAGGAAGGTGAAATGGCTGTTAATAATCCAGATTGGAAAAAGCTATTTTCTGCTTTACAAGCTGATAAGTAAAGATTAATTATGGAATTTGTTGGGTTTCCTTTGTCAACCCAACCTACATTTTTTTGATAATATGATGTTAAGAAGATTGCTCATAACTGGGATTTGTGTGATGATTGTTTGGAGTGGTATTCTATTGAAAACTGCTTTACCACAACAAGTTGATTTCCGTGTTAATAATTTAGAATCTGATGTTAGAAGTTTACAATTACGCTTACAACAACTTGAGTTAATGGTTAGTAAAAATAATCAATTACCTGCTGCTAATAATTTACAAATTTCTCCTAATTTGAGACAGAATTTATCAGAACAAGAAAAAATGTTTAATAAGTTAGCAACCTTAGTAATTGAATTAAACCAGAAAATTAATAAACTCACAATTCGAGTTAATCAACTGGAGAAAATTCATGTCAAGTAAATATAAATCAGTTACTTATGAAGGTGGTTGTCATTGTGGTGCGGTGCGATTTCAGGTAGTAGTTAATAATCATAAAGTTGATGATTGCAATTGTTCAATTTGTGTTAAAAAAGGATTTCTGCATTTAATTGTTACCCAAGAACAGTTTAATTTACTGCAAGGGGAAGATGTTTTAAAAACCTACAAATTTAATACAGGAGTCGCACAACATAAATTTTGCGGAATTTGTGGAATTCATGCCTTTTATATTCCCCGTAGTCACCCTGATTGTATTGATGTTAATGTGCGTTGTTTAGATGGAAATGTAATTGAAAATTTTGAAATTATGCCTTTTGATGGTGCAAATTGGGAGGAAAATATTCATAAGCTAAACAGAGGTGTGATAATTTAATTATATCCATTCACTTGTTGAAAATTTTGTAATTCCTAAATGATAACTATGATGGAAACTCAAGCACAGCAACCAATACCAGGAAATTCTCCTTCACCACAGGATATTTTATCTTTTTCAGGTGAAAATAATCGCAGTTTACCAAAACTCTCTGCTACTGAAGAAATAGAACCTCAATGGCAGCAAATTGGTAAACAAATTATTGAATTTTTAAACAAACTGCCAGAGTATTTAGGCAGTATTGTTAACAACAATAAACAGGGGTTAATTACCTTAGTTTTAATTTTATCAGCTTTAGTTACAGTTAAAGTAGCAATGGCATTACTAGATTCTGTAAATGATTTACCGTTGCTACAACCGATTTTTGAGTTGATTGGTCTATTTTACTCTTGCTGGTTTGCTTTCCGTTATCTCCTCAAATTTGAGACTCGGCAAGAATTATTCCATAAATTTAACTCTTTTAAACAAAAATCTTTAGGATAAAGGTTTTTAGAGTTACTAAAATGTAGGCTAAATTATAACTGACCTGCATTTTATTTTCTATTTTAGAATGTAAAATCTATCTATAGATAGAGAAGTTCTATCAAAGTTTTATCAGTAATTATTCCTGAAGATAGTATCTTTATCTGCTAGAAAATTCTAATCTAGTTTCTGTGATACTGAAAAAGCAAAAAGGGCTAAAAGGGCTAATTATATGAAAGAAAAGATTAGCATAGATACTTATGATCGGGGCATAATTCCTGCGGAAACGGCAGCAAGAATCAAACGAGAGGGAGTGAATTATAAACACTTACCTACAGAAGAAGATACTGCAAGTGCTTCCACCAATGACCAAACTAATATAAGCAGTATTCGGACAACAGATGGTTATACCATGGACAAAGAGGGGTTATTGAATAATTATGCTGTTGAACCGGAAATGTATTATGAAGTTCCTGGTGATGCGCGGGAAGTAGCAGCAGAAGAAAAAGCAGAACGCCTACAGGAATTGCGAGAAATTAACGCCGATAAAACAGGTCTATTAACAGAGGATTTTGATAAAAGAGGTAGAGGACCAGGAATGATCTAATTTACCATTTCTTTGATTTTCTCTCGAAATTCTAAAGCTGCATCTAAAGGATCATCTGCGACTACATATTTTGCCAAGATTGACAAATCTAAGTTTGGTAATAATTCACTTTTTGCCACCAATTCATAACTTTCATCCCGCAAATGATAAACGGCAAATTGATTGTTTTGAAAAAACCAAACTTCTGCCACGGCTAATCTTTTGTAAACTTCTAATTTATCAATTCCCCCACTGGTGACTACAACTTCAATGGCAAGATCAGGAACTTCTTTTTCTGTGCCTATACAGTAGGATTCATCTGGTTCTACTCCTCCTCCTTTCGCTTGTTTACGGAAGGTGGTAGAACCAAGGGGAAAATAGCGGATGCGTTTTTCTTGAAAGTAAATTTCCAGCAAAGATCCGATAATTGTTTTGCGAATTTCATGGCGACGACTTGGTGACATTAATTCTATGACTCCATCTAAATATGTAACTCTATATTGGAGGCTATCACCCAAATCATTGAGTAAAACTTCATAATTGTTCCAATTAACACCAGTGATAGTTTGCCGTTCTTCTGGATCTTCGGCTTGTAATAGTTCAGATAATTCTGGAAGTAAAAGCATAGAATTTCCTAATACCGAATTATTGCTACATTGATTATATTCTAATTTCCAGATCCTCGACTTCTTAAAAAAGTTGGGGATCTATTTCTGCCGATTTGGCAAAATTGTCAATAAATGTAACGCTGCTGATAAATAAAATCTTTCTGAGAATTAGTCTGATCTAATCCGGTAAGTCACTCCCTGCGGTAGTCTAGATAAATGTTAATTTATCGCCTGGTTTGACAAAATAGTTTTATGACCTCAGTTTCTAGTCCTCCGCGCACTATTCGCATTGGTTCACGTAAAAGCCAATTAGCTCTAGTTCAAACATACTGGGTACAAGCCCAACTCCAGAAAAGCTTTCCCGATATTACTTTTGAAGTTCATACCATGTCGACCCAAGGAGACAAAATCCTTGACGTAGCTTTGGCTAAAATTGGCGATAAGGGACTATTCACCAAAGAATTGGAATTGAGCATGATCAATAAAGAGATTGATTTTGCTGTGCATTCTCTCAAGGATCTCCCAACTAATTTACCAGCAGGTTTGACATTAGCGGCGATTACAGAGCGGGAAAACCCCGCAGACGCGGTGGTGCTGCATGAAAAGTATAAAGGTGAAAAACTTGAGACTTTACCCCCAGGTGTGGTAATTGGCACTTCCTCTTTACGAAGATTAGCGCAATTGCGTCATCAGTTCCCCCATTTTACTTTTAAGGATGTACGGGGAAACTTAATTACACGCATGGCAAAACTGGATGCAGGTGAGTATGATGCTTTAATTTTAGCGGTTGCTGGTTTAGAAAGATTGGAAATGAGCGATCGCATCCATCAAGTTTTGACTCCTGAAATCTCCCTCCACGCCGTCGGACAAGGTGCTTTAGGGATAGAATGCCGCGCCGATGATACGGAGGTAATTGCCTTACTTAAAGCTATTGAACACCCGCAAACACGCGATCGCTGTTTAGCAGAAAGATCATTTTTACGAGTTTTAGAAGGTGGTTGTCAAGTTCCTATCGGTGTAAATACTGCCATTAATGGTCATGAATTAACTTTAAAAGGTCTTGTTGCCAGCGTTGATGGTCAACAAATAGTTAAAGATACTGTCATAGGTGCGACTGCTGATGCCGAAAAGTTAGGCGCGGAACTAGCCAGTATTCTCAGGAAACAAGGTGCTACAGAAATCTTAGAAAAAATCTTTACTGAGATTCAACGAGGATCATAGGGTGATAGGTTATAGGTGACAGGTGACAGGTGACAGCCAAGAGAAGAGAAGAGAGTTTAATTGCCCAATCACCAATCACCAATCACCAATTACCAATCACCAATCACCAATTACCAATTACCAATTACCAATTACCATGAAAATTTTATTTGTGGCAGCAGAAGCCGCCCCCATTGCTAAAATTGGCGGTATGGGGGATGTTGTAGGTGCATTACCCAAATTCTTGAGAGAAATGGGTCATGATGTACGGATATTTTTGCCTTATTATGGCTTTGTTCCCGACAAAATGGCAGTTCCTAAAGAACCCATTTGGAAAGGATCTGCCATGTTCGAGGATTTTGCAGTTTACGAAAGTGTCCTCCCTGGAACTGATGTTCCCTTGTATTTATTTGGACATTCTGCCTTTGTACCTCGGCGGGTTTATGGTGGGGAAGATGAAGATTGGAGATTTACCTTATTTGCTAATGGTGCGGCGGAGTTTTGCTGGAATTACTGGAAACCGGAAATTGTTCATTGTCATGATTGGCACACAGGAATGTTACCTGTATGGTTGAATCAATCTCCAGATATTACCAGTGTTTTCACCATTCACAACCTCGCTTATCAAGGACCTTGGCGGTGGTATTTAGAGAAAATTACTTGGTGTCCCTGGTATATGCAAGGACACAATACAATGGCGGCGGCAGTCCAGTTTGCTGATAAAGTAAATACAGTTTCTCCAACCTACGCAGAACAAATCAAAACGCCTACCTATGGTGAACAAATAGAAGGTTTATTATCTTTTATTGGCGGTAAATTATCAGGGATAATCAACGGTATAGATACTGAAATTTACGATCCAGCTAATGATAAATACATCACCCAAACCTTTACTATAGATACCCTTGATCAACGCAAAGCTAATAAAATAGCTCTACAAGAAGAAGTAGGTTTAGAAGTTAATTCTAATGCCTTTCTCATCGGTATGGTGACAAGGTTGGTAGAGCAGAAAGGGATGGATTTAGTATTACAAATCCTTGACCGTTTCATGGCTTATACAGATGCTCAATTTGTGCTTTTAGGAACAGGCGATCGCTCCTATGAAACCCAAATGTGGCAACTTGCATCCCGTTATCCTGGACGTATGGCCACCTATCTACTATACAATGATGCCCTTTCTCGTCGTATTTACGCTGGTACAGATGCGTTTTTAATGCCGAGCCGCTTTGAACCTTGTGGAATCAGCCAGATGATGGCTTTGCGTTATGGTTCTGTTCCCATTGTCCGTCGAACAGGGGGATTAGTTGATACTGTCAGTCACTATGATCCTGTCAATGAAGCGGGTACAGGTTATTGCTTTGACCGCTATGAACCCCTAGATCTCTTTACCTGCATGATACGCGCTTGGGAGGGTTTCCGTTTCAAACCTCAATGGCAAGAATTGCAAAAACGGGGGATGAGTGAAAACTTCAGTTGGTATGAATCCGCTAAAGAGTACGATAAACTTTATCGTTCTATCTATAGTCTACCAGATTTAGAGCCAGAACCGGAAGTAACTCCAGAAACCGTTTAAGGTGTTGTAGAAAGTTGGAATTTTAGACAATACAGCGGTTTCCGCTCTTATGAGATACAAAGTTGAATCATCAAACTCTTGTGGTGCGGGCATCTTGCCCGCTAGATATGTACCTCATAACACTGGGAAGTGCTGTATTGATCGGGTGTTTATCTGGAATACCCCTTTTTAATACACGATAGTATAGAATTAAAAAAAGATGGATTAGCTAGAGCGCGTCGCATAAATTCGCAAAATTTGTAACGTGCCAGCACCAGATCGAAGTGTTGCTATTGCTAGAGTATGGGTAGATGAGACGTTTTCTGAGCTATTTGCTTTTAGTGGTAAGCTGTTGCGAGAAGGAGCGGTTGGTTTACCCAATCAACCGATGTTTCAAGCCTTTGATGTTGGTGGACACCGAAGAGACTTAGACTCGGAGTACAAAATATTAGAAGCGATCGCCGAAAAGTATACAAATACTAGAGAAGTAAAGGGTAAAATTGAATTATTTACAGAAAGAGAGCCATGTGATTCGTGTGAGTATGTCATGAAGCAGTTCAGGCAAACTTTCCCGAACATTCAGCTAAATGTATACCGCGGAAACATTGCATAAAGGAGTCCGTAGAAATGTCAATTTGCAATTTACCCACACGACTTAATCTTATTTCTAATGAGAATGATCTTTCCCCATGTTCAGATTTGGAAATAATTCAACTTGAACGACAACAAGGCATTAATCTGCCCAGCACTTACAAAGACTTTCTCAAGATAATGGGACATGGGGCAGGTAAGTTTTTACGTGGTTCAGATTGCTTTTATCAGCATTTGCCAAAAATTCAAGAATGGGCTAAACAACTTTTAGTAGAAAATGATTTTCCTCAAACTTTACCAGAGGATGCTTTTGTATTTTTCATGCACCAGGGATATCAGTTCAGCTTTTTCAGACTTTCAGAAGGTGATAATCCGCCAACTTATTCATATTGTGAAGGACAAGAAGAGCCTTATTTTGTCAAAAATCATGATCAGTTTAGTGACTTTTTATCTGTGGAGATCAATCTTTATTTAAAGTCTTTGATGCTGATAGCAAGTTAGATATTAGCTAAATAAACAAAATTATGGTTCAAAGTTTTTTTGTCTGAATCAGGATTTCCAGAATTTAAGGATTTACAGGATGGGAATTTTTATGATTAAAGATGTAATGATTGACAATCAGTTCAATTCTGAGATAGATTGGGAATATCCAGAAGCATCCCAAGAGTTGCAGGTAGATAAACAAAATAATGGTTCAGATTATATTCATCTTTATGTTGATGATATAGAGGGTGATTGGCTAGAAAATTGGGATTGGGAAGATGATTTAACAGATTATATTGATACTTTTTATCATCATTGTGAAGTTTATGAACATGAGCAGAAGTGTTGAATGTTAAGAAAAGCCTGATAAAAATAGCCAAAAATATGTTAAATTTTGGGCGAAGGATTAAAATATTTTGATTAACCATGATCATAAACTCATTTCCCAAG
>NZ_JACJTO010000007.1 GCF_014698755.1 Aphanizomenon flos-aquae FACHB-1287
GGTTAATGCTATTACTGATGAAAATGCTCTCAATTGGTTTAATCATTGTGGATTGTTTTTTGACCCTATTTAGATAGCTATTCTTGTACTGGACTTGATATCAAACTGCTGTAATTCCGGCTTGTGCTAGTCTATCAAAGACTTTGGCTAATTCGGCTTCATTACCTGCTTTTACAATCGTACCTCTGTCTAACCAAATTGCCCGAATTTCTGGTTGTGCTAATCGTTGATTAGTTGGAAATTGTTGCCATAAATTTGCCTTAGTTTCTAACCATTGCTGTCGCGCTAATGCATAGTTTTTTTGTTGAATTAATAAGGGGATATTTTTGATTGTTTCTCTAGCGTTTTCTATTGCTGCTACTTGTTGTACTTGGGAATTAGTGGTACTATTATTGATGTTTTGAGAAGAATTATAAGCTAATGCTGCTACATGGGTACTTTCTAATCTACCAATGAGATTTTCTAATTCTTTTTGCAGGGAAATTTCTTCTTTTTTATTAATTGGTTGATTAGAATTAGGGACAACATCTAACCGGACATTTTGCTCTAGTTGATTAATTGGATCAATTAAATTTTCATTGATGATTTTTGCAGAACCTAATAATTCTGAATTTTTTGACTTTGCTTGCAATTGGGAAGTAATATTTGTTTTCTTATTAGGGTTTTTGGCTGGTGGAGATTGGGAGGTAACAGTTGGTTTTTTAAGAGTTTGTGGTTTTGGGTTTTTTGGTTCAGTAATGATTATTGACTGACAATTTTTAGCGGGATAAGAAACTTGATTTTTACTATTATTTGTTAATTTTAAATGACGATTTAAAGCTGCTTTTAACCAAGCAATATCTAATTCTACAGATGCTACTTGATTTTTTCCCCAATGCCAACCGAATAAAGTAGATTTTTCAGTTGTTAATATTGCAGGTGGACGCTCCTTAGAGTTCCAAACTACAGGACTTTGGGTAGTAGAATTATTAGGAATAATCACACCACCGATAACAGAACCAAACAGTTCTTTTTGATTTATCCAATCGGGAATAGTTTTATTTGTGGGTTGTAAATTTTCCATAGTATTAAAGCTAAATCCCCAATAACCTCCCAAGAGTTTTCGTAATAATTGCCGGACTCCTGGGGTAGATAAATTACCCACTGGACCACTAGCTATTAAATATCCACCTTGACTCACCCATTGATCTAAAGCGATCGCCTGTTCCGTTGTCAATAGCTCTACATTTGGCAAAAATAACACCCGTGGTTTACCCCAATCATTGGGATCTTTAACTTGACTCAGAGGAACAATACAATAGTTAACATTTAACTTTTGTAAACGACTACTAATTTCTTGCCATTGTTCAGGATTATTCTCGCTATTGACCACACTAAATACAGGAAAATCATTTTTTACTGCTTTTACCGGCAATACTCCCAGGACATTAAACAGAAACAGGTTAACATTTAAAATAACGAATCCCACTGTCTTTCTATTCATTAGTCTGCTGTTAATTATTTAGAGGGTGGGAAAGATTTTTGTACATCATCAATCCTATTGAAAATAAGTATTAATTAATTCCTGCACTCCTGCTAGGGGGAAAATACTGACATTTAATTATTGAGATAGGATAGTTTTTCAACATTCAGATCATCTGATAAAATCAGAATAAATCAACAAAAGGTGGCACTTATGGCAACCCTACTCAGTGAAATTAAATCACAGACTGGACTGGTCATCTCCTGGGAAGCCTTACCCGATGATTTTCAGTTAGAGGACGAACCAGTGGAAAATACAGGACAACCACTTTTAGCGGGGGCTTTACGTGAAAGTTTAGAAATTAGTGGATTTCTGCAACCACAGATGTTAATTGCTGCTAATTTTGGGCTATGTTCCACATTAAATGGGCAATTTATCGCTAAAGCACCAGATTGGGTATACATACCTTCAGTTAAAGAGATATTACCTGATAGGAAAAGTTATACCCCCAATTTAGAAGGGGATATACCGGCAGTAGTGATAGAGTTTTTATCAGATAAAGACGGTGGGGAATATTCAGTTAAACGTACCTATCCACCTGGGAAATGGTTTTTTTATGAACAAATTTTACAAATCACTACGTATATAATTTTTGAGCCAGAGGGGGGATTATTAGAATATTATCAACTGGAAAATGGACGTTATGAATTACAGCAACCAGACGAAAATGGTCGTCATTGGGTTGATACAATGGGACTATTTTTAGGAACATGGAGAGGTGCAAAGGAAGGCCGTAACGGGTACTGGTTGCGATGGTGGGATAAAAAAGGTAATTTGTTATCTTGGGCTGTAGAATTGATTGAACAGGAACGTCAACGGGCAGAACAAGAACGTCAACGGGCAGAACAAGAACGTCAACGCGCAGAACAAGAACGTCAACGGTCAGAAAAAGAATACCAACGCGCAGAACAAGAACGTCAGGAAAAAGAACGACTAATAGCTTATTTGCAATCTCAGGGGATTGATCCTAATATACATCTTCCGTGAAAACTATGGGGGCAATTTACGTCCCCATAATAGATAGGTTCTTGAAATAGTGAAAGCGGTTATTTCTTGAAAAGGTGATATGAAATAGACATCTGGAGGTAGAGTGAAGTTTGTAGAAACCACATATTTAATTTTCACAAGGTGTCTAATTAATTGAAAATTCTCAATTTATTACCCACGAATACAAGTATTAATTAATTCCTCTACTCCTGCTACGGGGAAAATATTGACATTTAATTGTTGAGCTACTTCTTCAACCGTCATATCATCTAAAAATACTAGTTCCCCGTGCTTAAGCATAACCATAGGTAATAAAATTCCCTCTCCTAAATCTTGTCCTTTGAGATTTAAGAGTAAATCATGTCCTGTTAATAACCCTGTCACACTGATATTTTGTCCCCAATAATCGCTACATAAAGACTGCATATTTACCTCTAAACCCTCCACAGTATTTAATTGCTGTACCAGAGGTTTAAAAGCAGTTTCCACTGCATTACCGACCACCCAAGTTAATCTACGCTGATGTATAATTTTCGGTGGTAATAATGCTTTTGCAGTTTCCGTAAATTGTTTAATAAATAAGCGAATTGAACCGACCCCATTATCAATTTGGGGGTATTCTTCGTATTCAGCTTCGGTGGGTAATTCTTCCCCCGCAATTAAAAACCATTCATCAGCTAACCATACCACACTAGAACCAAATTTTTTGCGAAACTTTTCACAAAGTAATTTAACTTGACAAATTACCTCTTGTGCTTTTTCTTTTGTTACCGGACTCAACTCATCTTTTTGGGGACGAAACCGCGTTAAACCGACTGGAACAACTGCTACGGAAGCCACTGTTGGTAATTCTCCAGTATAAAAAGATGTTAAATCCTGTAATGTCTTCTCCAAAAATTTACCATCATTTATACCGGGACAAACGACAACTTGAGCATGAATTTGTAATCTTCGTTCTTGAAACCAGCGAATTTGTGATAATATTTCACCAGCACGATGATTTTTTAAAAGTCTAATTCTCACGTCTGGTTCTGTGGAATGCACGGAAACATACAGAGGTGATAACCGCATTTGCTCAATTCTTTGCCATTCTTTAGCGGTTAAATTCGTTAAAGTCAGATAAGAACCATATAAAAAGCTTAATCGGTAATCATCATCTTTTAAATATAAACTAGTCCGTTTTCCTGGTGGTTGTTGATCAATAAAGCAAAAAGGACAACGGTTATTACACTGAATTAAACCATCAAATAAAGCTGTAGCAAATTCCAGTCCTAAATCATCATCATCATCTTTTTCAATTTCTAGATGATGAGTTTTTCCGGTGGTATCTAAAACTTCTAATTCTAGAATTTCGTCAGCACACAAAAACTGATAATCAATTAAATCACGGGGTTTTATGCCGTTAATAGAAATAATAGCATCACCAACCTCAAAGCCAATTTCTTCAGCAATTGAGTCAGCAAGCACCTTGGTAATTTTAGCAGGTTGAATGGTAGTCATAAGTCAGTGGTCAATGGTCAATGGTCAATGGTCAGTGGTCAGTGGTCAGTTGTTTGTTGTCCCTTAGATTTGCGATTTAGCGATATATTTTTTCACTAAGTCTATATAGCGTTTTCCACTATAATAAGGTACAAAATTGAATCATTAAACTCTTGTGTCAGTTGTCAATGGTCAGTTGTCAGTTATTTGTTGTCCCTTAGATTTGCGATTTAGCGATATATTTTTTCACTAAGTCTATACAGCATTTTCCACTATAATAAGGTACAAAATTGAATCATTAAACTCTTGTGGTACGGGCATCTTGTCCGCTAGATATGTACCTCATAACACCGGGAAGTGCTATAATACCCAATTCCCAACTACCGTAAATATTCTAACAGATTTATCCTTGCCAACCCGCCTTAATTGCTAATAATATAGAAATACCAAAAGCCAATCTATACCAAACAAAAACTAAAGTATTTTTAGTTTGTAAGTATTTGATTAAAAAAGCAATTGATAAATAAGAGAAAATAAAGGTAGAAACAATACCAACAATTAACAAAATTACAATATTATCTGGTAACTCATGAGCTTGGAACATTTTGAATATCTTCAAACTTTTGTACAAAGTCGCAATAGTCAAAGTTGGAAATCCTAATAAAAATGAAAATTTCGCTGCTGCTTCTCTTTTTAACCCTAAAAATAAGCCAGTAGTTAAAGTTGAACCAGAACGGGAAACTCCTGGAACTAAAGCTAGAGTTTGTCCTAATCCTACCAAAATACCATCTCGAATTTCCAAAGCATTAAAACCTCGTTTTCGATTCCCCAATTTTTCAGCTAAACCTAGCAAAATTGCCATAATTAAGGACATTATCGCAATAATTAAGGCACTTTCAGGAATTACATCTTTTAATACAAACCCAATAGTTAAAGCGGGAATTGTCCCCGCAGCAATTCCCACAACAATTTTCCAATCTTCACTTTCCCAATCTTTATTTTTAAAAGCTTTAATTGCACCTTTCACTAAACTAGAAATCACAGACCAAAAATAACATAAAATGGCAATTACACTCCCAAATTGAATAGCGTCAACAAAATCTTTAGAACCAAGTTCTTTCCAATCAAATACCTTGGTAAAAATTAGTAAATGTGCTGTACTACTAATTGGTAAAAACTCTGTAATTCCTTGGACAATTCCTAAAATAAATGCCTGTATCATTCCTGGAACTAAATCAACTTGAATACTAACTCCTGTACTAGGTGCTGTTATTTGTGATAATATTATATTCATGCTACTTGTTTCTAAGATTGTTGTCATTAACCAGACTCCTCAGATGAATGAATAATTATAGCAAGTTATCCGACTTTACCTGGTTATGGTCAGTCTGTTTAGGGAAAATTCTACAATTTTATAGCACTTCCCATGCTCGTGAGGTACAAAGTTTTTTAGTTTTAGGGAACAGTTAACTTGTGTGTACTTCATTACACACAGAAACGATATAACATTATTATATTATTCGTTAGTAGCACAATATTATTTTCTTATTCCCCCACTTCGGAGATTTGTGTGGAAAATTATGATCTTGAATAAATAAAAACTCTATATATATGGGCGCACTATTTTCCACCCATAACATCATCATACCCGAAATTCAAAACACTGTCAAGCCCCCCGGCTGAAATTACCAAAACTCGTAAAATTATTGACGAAATTCTCAATAATCATGAGAATAAACCCCCCTTTATTGAGAAAACCCTTTTTTCCCAAAATTCTATATAAATAACTTATATCCCTGTAACAAAATACGCGAATTATCTAATCAATCTTGTGATCATCATATTTCTGAAACCTTAGCAAGATTCAAGTGCATAGGCCGATAAACAATTTTTATGTATAATCAAGATACCCCCTGGGGGGATTTTCAATTATGATATTGTGAGATAAGTAAAGTTTAGTAACAAATATTAAAAACGTTGATTAATCATACATTCTTTTCCTATACAGCTACTAACCCCACGCCAGATATCAATGACGACCTTAAAAATCCCTCTTTAGCAAACTTCATATCTTCCCGACAAAATTGGTTAGTATTTGCAGCATCAGTATTTTTAGTGTCAATACCAGTGTTCATGGAAGCTCCATTAGTGCGATTATTCCCTATCCTTAGCGTATTAATGACAGGGTTTTGGGTATGGCTCAGTATGAGATTAATGTCAAGTTCACGAACTTATTTATGGGGAGATCTACTTTTTGGATTTAGTTGGACTTGGTTAACGGGAGCAATTTATTGGGGTTGGTTAAGATATGAACCAATCTGGCATATACCCATAGAATCACTAGGATTACCCTTTGCTGTGTGGTGTTTAACGAAAAATTGGGGTAAAATCGGTAATTGGTTCTATTTAGGTTCTTTATTGGGGACAGTTTTAACCGATATTTATTTTTATATAGTAGATTTGATGCCCTATTGGCGACAAATTATGAGAATAGATCCGGCTGGTGCTTCACAAATCTTACAAAATGCCTTAGAAAAAGTTGAAACACCCTGGGGAGAGGGCTGGGCAGTGATTCTTGCCATTATACTGATGACAGTAGGAACAGGATCTTTACTAAATAAGCAATCCCATTGGTACGCCTTTGGGGGCGCGGTTTTGAGTACAATTCTAGTAGACAGTCTTTTCTTATTGGCAGCGGCTCTGGCGTAAAATTCCCATTAACTGAGGTAAAACGGAAAAATGGGCGCGAAGGTGCTAGGAGGTGAGACTTTTGGCAAAAGTCAAATCAAACCAAATAGTGGTAAATATTATGGATATTGATCCGCTGTATATTAGTTTTTGATGACTGTTGTGCAAGCTATCAACAATCTAGCTAAACCATGAAGAAACTAGGATCAAGTTAGAAAAGAAACTGCTTTAACAGACCTAAACTTCCGGTTTATGCCCTACTGTTAATAGCTTTTAGCTGCAACATTGTATTATTCCTTGAAAAAAAGAGGTAAAAATCGTGAAAGGATTGGTGCGTTTATTTACTGTGTTTACATTGTTGCTAGGCTGCTGGGGAATACTGGGAACTACTCAGACAGCCCAAGCCTTGAGTTTCAATAGCTTTGTAGGAAATCAAGTCCCTGTTTTAGCATTTGCCCGCCAAAACAAAGCAGATCAGAAACTAGGAACAGATTTTGGTAAAAAAATTGATTTGAACAATACCAACATTGCTGCTTTCCAAAAGTATCCAGGACTCTATCCCACCTTGGCTAAGAAAATTATCAAAAATGCTCCCTACAAAAAAGTGGAGGATGTATTAAATTTGGCAAAATTGAGCGATAAACAAAAAGCACTTTTGCAAGCTAATTTGGATAACTTCACGGTTACAGAAAAAGCGTCTGAATTCAACGAGGGTGACGACCGCATTAACAACGGTATCTATAGATAACCCTAGTTGGTTTGGTAATTGGTGATTGGTGATTGGTAGGGGCAATAGGCAAAAAGTCTAATAAATAAATTTCTCTATTACCCATTACCCATTACCTATTACCCATTACCTATTACCCATTACCCATTACCTATTACCCCATCTTGTCTGATATAGATATTCCTAACCAATTTGATGTTTTAGTAGTCGGTGCTGGTGCAGCAGGACTATATACAGCCCTGTGTTTACCCCCCTGCTTACAAGTCGGCTTAATTACTAAAGAAACAGTTTCTCTATCCGCTAGTGATTGGGCTCAAGGTGGTATAGCCGCAGCTGTCGCTCCAGAAGATTCGCCAAAACTGCATATTGAAGACACATTAAAAGCTGGGGCGGGTTTATGTGATCTAGCTGCTGTGAAATTCTTGGCTGAACAAGCTCCTCGTTGTATTGAATCTTTGGTTAATTTAGGTGTCGCTTTTGATCGTCATGACAGTAACTTAGCCTTAACCTTAGAAGCAGCCCATTCTCGTCCTCGTGTTCTCCATGCGGCTGATACTACTGGTAGGGAAGTCACAACTACTCTGAAAAATCAGGTTTTGCGTCGTCAAAATATTCAAGTCATTCAGCAAGCTTTGGCTTTGAGTCTTTGGATAGAACCAAAAACCGGTCAATGTCTGGGAATTAGCCTATTTTATCAAGGTAAAATTACCTGGATTAGAGCCGAAGCAGTAATTTTAGCTACTGGTGGCGGTGGTCAAGTATTTGCCCAAACTACTAACCCAGAGGTAAGTACAGGCGATGGTGTGGCCATTGCTTGGCGGTCCGGGGCTATTCTTCGGGATTTAGAATTTGTCCAGTTTCATCCTACAGCCTTGAGTAAACCAGGACGTTTTCTCATTAGTGAAGCTGTTCGTGGTGAAGGGGCGCATTTGGTGGATGATACCGGGCGACGTTTTGCTTTTGATTACCACCCAGCCGGGGAATTAGCACCGCGTGATGTGGTTAGTCGAGCAATTTTTAGTCATTTACAAAAAACGGCTGCTGACCCGGCTACAGCGAATGTCTGGTTAGATATGCGTCCTATTCCCCCTGAGAAAATTCGTCACCGTTTCCCCAATATCATTAATGTTTGTCAACATTGGGGTATTGATGTCTTTAATCAACCCATTCCCGTTTCTCCCGCTGCTCACTACTGGATGGGTGGTATCCTTACAGATGTGACTAATTCGACAAATATTCCTGGTTTATATGCTGTTGGGGAAACTGCTAGTACGGGGGTACATGGTGCAAATCGTTTAGCCAGTAATTCTCTTTTAGAATGTATTGTCTTTGGGGCGCAAATGGCTAATGTTGATGATCAAAAATTGATAATTCAAAAACAGGAATCTACGGGAATTATTGAAACTGGAAATTTTGCATTTAACCCGTCTGTGATTGAGTGGGAAAATCAACAAAGACAATTAGCAGAAATTCGCCAAAATTTACCCCGGATAGTTTGGAAAACCGCGGGTATTTGTCGAGAAAAATCAAGTTTAGAAACTGCCATTTTGCAAATTTCATCTTGGCAAGAAGACTTTGCTGCTTTACCTTTAAGTCAATTATTATTAAGTTTAAAACCGACACAATCAGTTAGTTTTGAACAGCCGAAAATTGAAAAAGAATTGAGGCTTTGGGCAGAAACTCGTAATTTATTAGATATTGCCGAATTAATTCTTAAAAGTGCTGTGTTTAGAACGGAAAGCCGGGGTGGACATTACCGTTTAGATTATCCCCAAACTGATCCTAATTGGCAAGTGCATACTCTGGTAAAAAATCAGGAATGGTGGATAGGTAATACAGCATTTTCCGCATTGTGAATAATGAAACTCTTGTGGTGCGGGTATCTTGCCCGCTATTAAAAAGTACGCTAAGGTAATTTTAAATTTAACTCTTGCAAAGTATTAGCGTCTGCTTTAATTGTAATTGTATTAGGTTCGACAGATTTGGTATTAACTTTTAACTGATAAGTTCCTTGTCGCAACTGTTCTAAATAGAAAACACCTGCATTATTCGTAATAGATATAACTGATGATTTGGAACTATTATCAATAGCTTCAACTTTAGCACCAGCAATAGGGTTTCCTTTGGAGTCTGTCAAAGTTCCTGCTAGAGTGTAAGCCGGTTGCAAGGGAATAAGAATAGGTGTATAACTTCCCTCAACCACTTGCACAGCAAAGGTACTAATTGCGGGTTGGAAGTCAGGAGGAAAACCAGCAGTATCTAAGTCTATACGATAAATTCCGGGGGGAAGACGGATAATTAAATTATCTTTGTGAATATCAAGTTGCGAAGATATTACAGGCTCATTATTGATCATGAGAAAATCAGAATTATCATGATATATTTCTTCATTATGATCTCGTTTTCCATTACTATTACGATCTAAGAAAGGTTTAATTAATAAACCTCCTTGAGTGCGAAAACGTTCGATTTGTCTATCACTCGGAGTTATCCCCCCTTGAAAACCCAAACTAGAAACCAGTTGAATACTCAAACTACTTTGATCAGAATTTAGAGAAACTCCTTCATAACGTGCCTGTAACAAAATACCTGGTAAAATAGTTGTTCCCAGCGTTCCATAAAGTCCTGTTCCTAAAGACCCTATTCTATAACCTAATTCACCTTGCCAAAGATTTTCACCGTATTTAGTTTGCATGGGAGAAGTATAATGCCAATATGCACTTAGTAAGTTAGCATTTTGAGAAGAATTGAGGGTTTCATATTTAAAAATTAAGGACTGAGAAGGATTAAATACATAAGATAGTTGGGAAGAAGTGCTGGACTGATTACCACTATGATTAAGGGATAAATTGCCTAAAGTTTGATTTAAACTCCAATTTAATTGAGCATTTGTATTAATATTCACCAGGGCAGAAGTAGAAGAATTAAGACTACTAGAAAAATAGCCTAAACCGAAATTTTTATCTTTGTCTAAATCACCATTACTATTAAATTTGAGGTGCTTTAAGATTTGGAAATCTAAAGTATAGCGAGTAGATTTTAAATCATTACTTAATGTCGCATAAAAATTAGGATTACCATCCCAAATTACATTAGTATTTAGCTTGATATCATCTGCTATTACACTAGAAACAGTAACTTTTAAAAGAGATTTTTCCCAACTGAGATTAGTATTAATCTTAATCTTATCTCCCATCAAACCAGAAATATTTGCTTTAAAAGGAGACCTTTGCGGCTGATAAAAAAGCTCTGTTAAACCTTGAAAAGATGAATCATATATACCCCCTAAACCTACAGTTAAATCCTTTGTTAATCCCCATCTTTGCTTGATTCCTCCACTAAATTGGGTAAAGTCTCCCCAAAAATCATTATTATTTAAATGTCGTTTCCACCCCCCAGAAACAATTAAAGCTGATGTTCCCTGTGACAGTTGTTCAGGTAATAAATTAAACCGGGCATCTTCAACTCGTGGTTTAGCAGTTAAAACTCCATCGACATATAATAAAACTTGATAATTTGTGCCTATTTGTCTACCCACAGGAACATTATCAAAACGGTAAGTTCCTGAACTATCAACTAACTGTTCAGCTATCGGAGTAGGATTATATAAACCTTTAACAAGACGTGCTAAAGTTCCTGGGGGAGCGCGACCTGTTACAGTTCCATAAATACGATCTGGTTGTAATCTTTGAATAATGTTTGCACTACCACTACCATAGTTAGCAAAGGGAGAAAAACCATAACGTTTAATAGTAGTAAATCCCCAAAAATCTCCTCCACTTGAACTTTGCCAAAAAGTTGGTTGTGAACCTAAATAATAATCACTAGAATCTGTTTGTTTAAGAATTTGTAGATCAGATAATTGCCAAGTTTTACTATCTGTAATATCACTTTGATTTAGCCGCAGAAACCAACTACTATCAAGGATTGTTCCCACCGCTGATAAAGTACCCTGATTCTTTAAATCTGAAGTGGTTGTACCAGTTAAATTAGTCTTTTGTTCCACCATACTCAATGTGATATTGGGAGGAGAAATTTTTGGTAATCCTGTTAAGATAACAGGCTTTTTTTCAATATTATTACTGTTGTCAGACTTGATTTCAGGAATATCAAAAACAATAGCATATTCCCGCCAATCAAATTTAGATTCAATACCGAAAATATCTTTAATTTCCTTCGTGGAAAGGACTAATCCTAATTCTGGATCATTATGCAGTTTATTAGTATCAAAATGAATAACTTTAAAAGGCGATCGCAACTCAACCTCATGATCTGATATACTTTTAGAAGTAAACTTTAATGTTTGCAAAACATCATCATAAGGAATTAACCAATTTTCAAAATTAATCGCGTCTTTGTCCTTAACTTCACCCCGCACTAAAACCCCATCTCTAATATTGCGTTTACCAGCATTTAAGCCAATAATAAATGTTGTTACATGATCATTTTTTGGCGGTATTGAAGTTACTTGAGTCAAAAATATTGGTAATTTTTCATCTCCAAAATATTTTGGTTGGGAAATATTTTTCAGGGGAGTTTTTATGAATATTTGCTTTTCATTTAAAGAAATTTGACCAGGTAATTCTGCTGCTAAAATTAAATTATTTTTGCCAATAAAACTACAACTAACTAAATTAAAAAAGCAAAGTATTTTTAGATAATTATTAATCTTTAAAAACACTGTTAAACTACGTCAAATTAAAAAAAAGACGGTTTTTATCGTATATTTGCCGATGAAAATCGTCTTGATAAATAAATTTTTAGGGAACAATAAATTTGACACTAAACGGAATTTTATTGGTCTGGTTTACACCCCATCCTAAATTACCAGAAAGTTGATATTCTCCCGGTTCTAATTGAATTTTTTTAGCAGCATTAGAATAATCAACAGTGAGATAACGTTCCCCTTCCGCAATGACCGTTGTATCTATACCTCTACCATTATAAATTTGTTTATTTTCCTTTTTAATCGTCCATTCTCCCTGAGTAATTACACTAGCTTTTCCGCTATTTTTAACTAATAATTGAAGTTGCTGCGATTTAGAATCAAATCTAGCATTAACCGCAGTTAAATTGTGGGAAATATTGCCCTTGCGAACATAAACAGCTACTCCTATTCTGGGAACAATTGCTGTTCTGAAAATAGCCCCTTTACTCGAATTTTGTTCTTCTTGAAAGGTCGCTTCTAAATTTTCTGTGAATAACATCGTCCGATATTCACCATCGGGTAAACTGGGAGGAAAGCGCGCAACAAACCGGATACGACGATTATCTGTACCAGGAACTTCCAGTTCTCGTGGAGAAAATTGCAAATAGGGAGTTAAATCGAAAGGACTGGAATCTAAAAGTTTAAATCCAGTTTCTAAATCATAAGTAAAAGGTTCAGTATAAACACGGGCACGGAAGCTTTTAGTGTCTCCATTTGTCACTGTAATGTTTCCTTGCGCTTGTCCCTGTTTAGCTGCGGTTTCAATTACCAGTGGAGAAATAGTAATATCAGCTTTAGCAGTATTTTCCAATAATAAAAAGGTAGAAAACACAATACTACTCAAAGGGTATAAAATTAGTTTCTTACAAGAACTTTTCATACTTAATTTTTACCAACTAGAATTATCTGCAGTATCATGGAGTAAGGATTGGACCTTAAAACCAGGTATCCAATCCTTGGAAAAAACAAGATAACTAAAGCGAGTCCTTGAAAAACCTACTTTTATTCAGGAATTAGGCTTTTTATGGACTCTGTTCTAGTTAGGAGTAGCGGTAACAGTAACCTTATAGCTATAGGTTCCAGCCACAACATTACCAGCACTACCTTGTGATCCAGCACTCATACCGACCTTGAAAGTACGAGATGTATCAGCAGGAATAGTCATATTAGTAGCATAGTAGTTAGTCCAAAACCGAGTGCCAGTGTAATTGCTTGCGTGCTGCTGAGTTTCCGTATCGTAAATAACAGATTGCCGATGAGGATCAATAAATCCAATAGGTGCTGACAGCCTAACGGGAAGTCCTGCACTTACCGTAGCATAACCATTGCAAGTAAGAGTTATTGAACCTGCAGTACCTGTATTAAGTGATGGTATACCAGTTGTACCTTCAACCCAGCCGTCGCCAGCAGCTAAGACACCATCTGTAATTTGCACCAAAGGTACAAATCCTTGCGATAGTACCTGAGAAGTTAATGTCCTTAATTTCTGCTTGGGCTTTGGGGTTGAAAGCCACTGCACTGAGAGCGGCAATACCAGTAATTAGAGCAAGACGACAAAGATTTTTCATGTTCAATACCAAAACTAGGTTTTTTATCCCTTCATTAAGTAGGTGAAGGTGGCATAAGCAAAATACGCAATCATATTTCAGTTACTTAATAGTTAGACGGTTTTAGCAGCCAAATTGTG
This sequence comes from Aphanizomenon flos-aquae FACHB-1287, assembly GCF_014698755.1. Classification (GTDB taxonomy): domain Bacteria; phylum Cyanobacteriota; class Cyanobacteriia; order Cyanobacteriales; family Nostocaceae; genus Dolichospermum; species Dolichospermum flosaquae. The sequence goes on from NZ_JACJTO010000007.1 coordinate 13,799, forward strand.
AATTATTTAACGAAAATTCAGTAAATGGTTATAATCCAAACATTATATACTTACTGAGGAGTAGCTGTCAGGGTTACTTTATAGATGTAGCTTCCAACAGGATTACTTTGAGCATTGGCGCTACCAGCAATCATTTCCACTACTAAAGGTTCACTTATACAACCGCTAATACTCAAAGGCTCAGGGAACGAGTCGCCCCAGCCAGGAAAACCTGTAGAACTACCGACCTCAGCGGTTGTCATTCTGTTTCCTGAACGAATACGAGCTTTCCGAAAAGGATCATCGAAGCCTGAAGGTGCAGCTATCCGTTGCGGAACAGACACGCTGAAAAAGAAAGCAGTAGTAGTACAGGATATACTCACATCTGCTGTACCTATTAACTGGGCTTCATTAGCGCTAAAACCTATGGATGGGGTAGGATTAGCAGGTGACCCAATTTTAATAGTAATAGTTGCGGTAATATTGCCGTTAAAGTTAACATCCTGAGTTGCTTGGGCTTCAGATTTGGACGGGAATGCTAAAGCGTTCAGCACAGCGAAAATGCTCACCGCAGTTAAACGATGAATCATCATTAAATTATCCTTAAGGGAGAAGGCTGGGAAATTTGATTTGGAAATTTTGCGTAAGTAAATCCCAAAATAGATATCTTTTCTGAATAATTTTGTGGTACATGAGAGGGCTTTACAAAAATACATACAAAACTATCTTTGTAAAACATTACCAGAAATTAACCTCCACTATCAGCCCACACCTGCCATAAAGTTTGTAAATTCAACAAAGACACGAATATGCCCTTAAATCTTGTAGTTTGGGTATCTTGTCTGACCTTAAAATTTAAACACCCCACAAAATTAAATAATTTATTGTTGACTATTGCTAAAAACACTAAAAAATCCTGTAAAGATAGTTTCTGATTGCATAAAAGCCCAAATTTTTTAAGTATATCTTTTGGGAGATACTCCTCATTGATATCAGGTGTTTTTCTAACCTCTTCAATCTCCCAATCAGATTGAAGATCTACTACCATAAATTGTGAAGTAGTAACTGCTTGTTCTGGTTCTTTATGATTTACCATTGTCTCTGTTTGTAACTCATCAGATAATGCTAAAATCTCACCAGTAGAAATTTCTGTTTGATTCGTATTCTGAGATTTCCTTCTCCTTTTTGGAGATTGGGAAAAAGCCTGAGATTCACACTCATCTAAATCAGAAGAATATCTATCTTCTTCCCGAATAAAATCTTGATGATATCGCTGTTTTAAAATTGCCCGTGCTTGGGAAATCCGCTTGCGGACATTATCATAGGAAACATTCAATTTTTCTCCAATTTCTTGGTACGAAAATTCTTCTTTCCAGTACAGAATAAACGTTTCTCGCGGTCGGGAAGGTAACTCATCTATAACAACCTCAAAAAAATTTTCCAGTTCTTGTTGCGTAGCAACAAGAACTGGGTTTTCTTCTTTTTTGTTCACGAATATTTCTTCATATTCATCACAAATAACTTCCCAACTATTACCATATTCCATAAGGGAATGAAGTTCTCTATAAGTGTCAACACAGAGATTATAAGTTAATTTCGTTACGTAAGTCTTAAAATCTTTAATTTCGACCGTACAATTACTGATTTTATTCCAAGCTTTGAGCATTGCTTGACTAAGAACATCTTCTGCATCGTTGATATTGCTCATCCATTTGATGCAACAATGATATAGATAGTCTTTATGCTCATCCCATAATTGCCAAAAGGTTGAGTGTATATTTTTATTATTAATAGACAACAAGGGAAAGTTGCAGGAATGCATATCTAGTTAATCTACATTAGCTGTACAAGAAACATATTGAGATTATAGTTTAGTGCTGATTCTTTACGTAACCGTAATAAAAATCTAAAATGATACTTATTATCCTGAACTTTATACAAATAGGGTACGGGTTGACATACAGGAGGTTTTGTGAATAATTTACATAAAAACCCTGACAGTGAAAAACACTAAAATGTATAGAAAAGAGAAACAACAAGAAGCGACAGCAAAAAACTTTGAACTATTTTTTCAGCAAGCCTTAAATATGCAGTAGGGGTAAAGCCCATTGCTAAACCCCTACACTTAATTAATGATTTTTTGGATGTAGTTTTAATCTCTAGCGGAAGTATTTAAAGTTTTTCGGACCTGTATAACCTGTGATTTTTCCTAGTTCTTCTAGGTTTTGAACTCCGCTATAGCTTTTACCATTAATAACCCAAGTTGGGAAACTTTCAATTTTTGCGGCTTTACATAATTCTGGTTTACCATTAGGACTATCGTCGGCGCACTCTACCTTAGAATTATCATTAATGATTTGATAAGCTTCTTTCCCGAAAAGTAGCTTTTGTTCGTGACAGTGAGGACACCAATAGGCTACATATTCCTTAGCACCAGATTTGACAAGATGTTCAGCTAGGGCTATTTCTGCTACACTAGATTTAGTGGTAATTTCCCAGCCAAATTCGGGATTTGGTTGTTCTTTGGGCGTAAAGGTAATTGCTGTAGGTTTACCATCAGTTGATTCCGTAATATTACTTGATAAATTGACTTGAGAATAAACCCCTAAAGTGCCAATTAGCGTCACCATTGCTACAATCAAAGCTGTAAATAACATTTGTCCGATATCTTCCCAATCTCTACCCATGACAGTTAACACTAACATGGTTAATGCAAATAAAGCAGAAGCAATACAGTAAAGACAAATAGCTTTGAGTTGAAATGCTAGTACATACATTAGGTATCCACTAAAAACAGACATAGCGATCGCTCCTATAAACAGCAACCACCAAGTCACATTTTCTAGTTGTTTCTGATTTTTGTGATTTCCCCTAGAATTCAAAGCCAAAGGAGCTAAAGCGAATATGAACATACTAATGTATGCCAATAAACCGAACAAGGGTAATGGTTGACCTAAAACCGTAGCCCAAGGACTAGAAAGGACATCTACACATCCTTTCACATTTTCTGGTGTGGTACAAACCGGAGTGCTACCGGTCAGCTTCTCAAAAGTGAGATAACCTGTATTCAGGATACCAAATCCAGCGATCGCTACTATCGCCGGACGTGACCATTTATGAATCCCAGGAGTAGAACGACGACGAATCATAATATTGGTGATTGGTGATTGGTGATTGGTGATTGGTAATTGGTAATTGGTGATTGGTGATTAGTTAAGGAACTTTCGCATCATCTAAATCACGAAAATCAAAAGCATCATAGTTCAGACAATAGAGGTCTGCGGGCTGCTTCTACAAATTGACTGACGCGAATAGGGTCTATGGGTTGCTGAATTTGACCATGACGTTTGAGAGAACTAGAAACAATCACCCCGTTTGCGGCTTGTAGGAGAGTGCCAATATTCTGCCAACTTGCACCACTACCAATAAAAACAGGAGTACCAGCAGCCGCAGCACTAGCTAGTTCTAAATCTTCTTGGTCAGGGGGATTACCCGTAGCCCACCCAGATAAAATTACCGCATCAGCCAAACCTCTTTCAATAGTATCTTTTACTGCAACCGTCAGATTAGGATCACTCAACGGACGGGCGTGTTTTACCAAAACATCAGCAAAAATTTTCACATCAGATCCTAATTCCCGACGATACCGCAATAATTGATGGGCTTCCCCTTCAATTAATCCTTGGTCAGTTGCCATTACACCTGTAAGAACATTAATTCGGATAAATTGCGCCTTAACACAACTAGCAATAGCGATCGCACTTCTGCCATCATTACGTAACACATTTAACCCCACAGGCACAGTAACTAAATTCTGGACCCGTTGAACAACCATCGTCATGGCACTTACAACTGCGGGGTCAACTTGATTTTTAGTAAATGGGGCATCGAAAAAATTCTCAACGATGATCCCATCTACCCCTCCACTGGCAAGGGCTGTGGCTTCTTGTTCGGCGCGGTCAATCACCGCTTTCAGACTACCCCCCCAACGGGCTGAAGTAGGAAGCGGTAGCAGATGCAACACGCCAATAATTGGAGTTCGGGTTTTAAATAACTGATGTAGATCCACGTCTTTAATTTACTTGGCACAGTCTGGATTGCTTGCCTATCCCCACTTTCCAGACAAGGGGGCCTCAAATGGCACGAATAACTAGACAGTGAGAACCACAAAAAATGTAGATTCTCTGGACATTACAGCCTTCTGCCTTTTTATACTAATGTTTAAGTCGCTAGTTAGGGAACAGTCTATAGGAAAGAGATTGTAATTTCACCATTACCCATAACCAGCCTCAACTAGATTAAGAACCATCAACAGTTTGAATTAGATGTAAACTAGAGATGTTAGATCCAGAAGAAAGAAATATATTCCAGAAATATATTCTCCAATATATCTCACACTTTAAACTCCATAACCCTTGACCACAAGTGATCTGGGAGTTTAGATTAGAGGCGGGTTTTTTTTCATCAGCTTGCTACCTCCTCCTGAAGATGGAAATTAGCTGTAAACCTTCCATAAGATATGTTAAGATCAAACCTGATGACAAGAGGAGTTTGCCACTCACAAGATGCAAGGCAGCTTCCCGCCATTTATTTATGAATGTCGGAGTAGCATTACTGCTTGATAGGCGTAGTCGCCAATGCGATTTCCCCAGTTGGGTAGCGGCTTCTCAAAACAGACCTCTTGGTCGGCTTCCCAATGGGTAAATTAACAACGCCCACGCTAGGGTAATACAAAATACCATTAAGCGAATTGTTAAAAATATTATGAGTGTCAGACTTACCCAAAGACACTTAAGATGACCTTGGGAAACAAATTAGTAGGAGTATCATCAGATGACCCCTGTCAACATGATGGATAAAGGTCTCAATTTGGCTTTTACTAGTTAAAGTTGCTAGTTATATAGGTTAAGTCCAGTAATTAGTAGCGGGTAGTTGAGTAGGAATTACAGCGTAATTCACTGAGTGATTTATTAATCAAGGGTAAAGGACAACACTAAATCCTTGTAAATTTATTTACCTGTAGTCTCCTGTGTTTATTCCTAAACCAATGCTTGAATGTTAATTAACAAGGAAAAACGGAAGATTTATTGAAAATATGGGTGAAAAGCCAACAATTGCCATTTCTCACCTGGGCTGCGAGAAAAATCGAATTGATACAGAACATATGCTAGGACTGCTGGTAAATGCAGGTTATGGTGTAGATAGTAACGAAGAATTAGCAGATTACGTAATTGTTAATACCTGTAGTTTTATCGAAGCGGCTCGACAGGAATCAGTAAAAACCCTAGTAGAACTGGCAGAAGCAAATAAAAAAATCGTAATTACTGGCTGCATGGCACAGCACTTTCAAGAACAATTATTGGAAGAATTGCCAGAAGCCGTAGCGGTGGTAGGGACGGGCGATTATCACAAAATCGTTGATGTCATTGAGCGGGTAGAACAGGGAGAGAGAGTTAAAGAAATTACTGCCGAACCCACTTATATTGCCGATGAAACCACACCACGTTATCGGACAACAACAGAAGGCGTAGCTTACCTGCGAGTAGCGGAAGGCTGTGATTATCGGTGTGCATTTTGTATTATTCCCCATTTGCGAGGAAACCAGCGATCGCGTACTATTGAATCAATAGTTACCGAAGCCCAAGAACTGGTAAATCAAGGTGTTAAAGAAATAATTCTCATTTCCCAAATCACCACCAATTACGGACTAGATATTTACGGCAAACCAAAATTAGCCGAGTTGCTGCGAGCTTTAGGAAAGGTAGATGTACCTTGGATTAGGATGCACTACGCCTATCCCACCGGGTTAACACCAGAGGTGATTACCGCTATCCAAGAAACCCCGAATGTTTTACCATATTTGGATTTGCCTTTGCAACATTCTCACCCAGAAATTCTCCGGGCTATGAATCGTCCTTGGCAAGGACAAATAAATGATGGAATTATGGAACGGCTGAAAATTGCCTTACCATCAGCAGTGATCAGAACCACATTTATAGTTGGTTTTCCAGGAGAAACCCAGGAGCATTTTCAACATTTATTAGAGTTTACCCAACGACATAAATTTGATCATGTTGGTGTTTTTACCTTCTCACCAGAAGAAGAAACTCCTGCCTACAATCTACCTAATCAAATTCCCGCAGAAGTGATGACGGACCGCCGTAATCAACTGATGGAATTACAACAGCCAATTTCTTTCCAGAAAAATCAACAGGAAGTCGGCAAAATAGTTGATGTCCTGATTGAGCAAGAAAATCCGGGTTCAATTTCTTCCGGGGGAGAATTAATCGGTCGTTCTGGGAGGTTTTCCCCGGAGATTGATGGTCAAGTCTATGTTAAAGGAGAGGCTAGGCTAGGAACTATCGTTAAAGTAGCGATTGCAAGTGCCGATGCCTATGACCTTTATGGTCAAGTTGTCAATAGTTGAAGTTTCATTCCCATCTCTTATCTACTCTTGCATAAGACTTAATTTACAAATAAGTATCGGCTGACAAGTCCAAAATTCACAATAAAATCTAGGAGCGTTAATGAATTTATCATTTCAAGAATTAGGCATTTCCCAAGAACGGGCTGAACTGTTAGAAAACATGGGTTTTTCTGCACCTACAAATATTCAAACCCAGGCAATTCCTCAACTATTAAATGGTCGAGATGTAGTTGGTCAGTCCCAAACAGGAACGGGTAAAACCGCAGCTTTTTCTCTACCAATTTTAGAAAGGCTAGATCCTAATTTAAAAGCTGTACAAGCAATAGTTTTAACCCCAACTCGTGAGTTAGCAATTCAAGTTCATGCGGCTATTTCCCAATTTATTGGTAATAGTTACTTGAAAGCGGCGGCTATTTATGGTGGTCAATCAATTGACCGACAAATTATGCAACTCAGACGTGGGGCGCAAATCGTCGTGGGTACACCAGGACGGGTAATAGATCTACTGGATCGTGGTAACTTGAACTTAGATCAGGTTAGATGGTTTGTTTTAGATGAAGCTGATGAAATGTTAAGTATGGGCTTCATTGACGATGTAGAAAGAATTCTTTCTCAAGCCCCAGAAGAACGCCAAACAGCCTTATTCTCAGCTACAATGCCACCATCAATTCGGATGTTGGTAAATAAATTTTTGAATTCACCGGTGACTGTCACCGTTGAACAACCTAAAGCCGCACCGAATAAAATCAATCAGGTCGCTTACATAATTCCCCGTCATTGGACAAAAGCTAAAGCTTTACAACCAATTTTGGAAATGGAAGATCCAGAAACGGCTTTAATCTTTGTTCGTACCCGACGCACAGCCGCAGAATTAACCAGTCAATTGCAATCTGCTGGTCATAGTGTGGATGAATATCATGGTGATTTGTCCCAACAAGCGCGGGAACGTCTATTAATCCGTTTCCGTAACCGTCAAGTACGTTGGGTAGTAGCTACTGATATTGCAGCTAGAGGTTTAGATGTTGATCAACTTTCTCATGTGATCAACTTTGATTTACCTGATAGTGTAGAGACCTATGTACACCGAATTGGTCGGACTGGTCGGGCTGGAAAAGAAGGAACAGCAATTTCCTTAGTCCAATCCTTTGAACGCCGCAAACAACAGGCTTTTGAACGTCACAACCGCCAAACTTGGCAAATTCTATCTATTCCTACTAAAGCGCAGATTGAAGCCCAACATATCCAAAAGTTACGGGGACAAGTAGCCGAGGCTTTAACTGGTGAACGGTTAGCTTCCTTCTTGCCTATTATCAGCGAAATGATTGAGGAATATGATGCTCATGCGATCGCTGCGGCTGCTTTACAAATCGCCTACGATCAAACCCGTCCCGCTTGGTTATTATCAGGTGTAGACCTGCCCGTTGAGGAAAGCCCAACTCCCAAACCAAGAATTAACAAACGCGGTGATGGTGGAGAACGGGAACGCAGTTCTGGAGGTGGTCGCGGTGGTCGTTCTTCTTGGTCAAAGGAAGGTAAGGGCAATGAGGAAAGACGTAGTAGCGGTGGAGGTAGTCCTAAACCCAAGTTGAAAATAACTCACAATGAGTCTTCTCCTAATCCTAGCAATCACAAGTTAGGTTTACCTACAGGTAGAGAATAGTCTGGTGTCAGTAGTCAGTGGTTAGTTGTTTTTCTTTTACTACTAACTACTGCTCCATGAGGTTTTTTAGACAACTTTGCCTATTGAACCAATCCGCAACATTGATAAAATTAAGATCATCAAAAATAGCACTAAACCAATTGTACAAGCATAACTAATTTCTAAATTACCGAATGCTTGTTCATACAAATAATAAACAATTGTCTTAGAACTATTGAGTGGTCCGCCTTGAGTCATGATATAAACTTCTTCAAAAACTTTAGTAGCAGAAATAGCAGAAATTACGGCTACTAAAGACAAATAAGGTTTCATTAATGGTAGGGTAATATCCCAATGTTTGCGAATATTATCTGAACCATCAATAGCAGCAGCTTCGTAGATATCCGCAGAAATAGCTTGTAATCCAGCTAAATAAATTACCATATAGTAACCTAATCCTTTCCAAATAGTTACAGCCATAATACTCGCAAGGGAAATAGGGACAATTCCAAATATTTTATTTGGACTGGTTAACCAGGGGATTCCGTCGGGAAAAATTCCCAAGGTTTTAAGGATTTGGTTCAGTAATCCGGTTTCTGCGTATAACCATTTCCAGGCTATTCCTGCCACTACCATAGAAATTACCACTGGGGTATAATATGCCGTTCTAAACCAATTCATTCCTCGCAATTTTTGATTGACTAAAATGGCTAAAACTAAGGGTGAAAATACTAAAATTGGCACAACCCCAATTAGATAAATAAATGTGTTTTGTAAGGTTTGCCAAAAAACAGGGTCTTTTGATAAACGCAGAAAGTTTTTAAAACCAATCCATTGGGGAGGATCTCCTATATTCTCATAACTGGTAAAACTGAGATAAAAGGCTTGAATCGCTGGCCAAAAAACTGTCAAAATTAAGATAATTAAGGCAGGTAATAAAAATAGATAAGGTGTTATTCTCTGTTGAATTAAAATCCATTGTTTTGATGTTAATTGAGACATATATTTGATAGCCTTATAATTCTGGTTCTACTGTATCATGTTTACCACTTTTTACCTGTTCTAATAAACGAGGCATCCAAGGTAAAGCCAGAAAAATTCCTGCTAAAACTAGTAAAAATAGAGAAAGTCCAAAAAGCTGGTCGCGGGAAATTTCTAATACACCACGTAAAATTACCTCTCGTAAAGCCGAAACAATGGTAATTTCTACCGCAGCACCTACGGATATACTCCGTTCTTGTAGATAATCAACTAATAAGCGAAACAGTTCTACTAATATCAAAATAAACAAAATATCAGAAGTTACTTGCCGTAGATCTAATGGACGTAAAAATGATAAAAACATATCTCCTAAGCGAATCAGCATTACACAAAATAGACTTACACAAAGGGAGATAACAATAATATCCTGGAAAAGTTCTAAATTACGGACAATTCTATCTCGTTTAAACCAATTATTGACTTCTATAATTATTCGCTGTGGCATGGTATTTTCCAAAAAGGATAAATATATCTATTTTAATAATTAACCATGAAACCAGTTTTAATAAAGTCAGCAGAGAACAAGAAGTAATTACCAACTACCCAACTTGTAGTTAAAAATTCAAAATATCTAAAGATGCTTCTATTTCTAATTCTATAATTCTCGCTTTTGTATCTTTATATTCTGCTAATTTTCCTTCTTGCCAATATAAATCTGCGGCTTTATGAAAATCCTCAACTGCTGCCTGTTTATCTGCAATCTCTAACAAGGCATTTCCCCGGTTATAATAAGCATTAACATAGTGAGAATTAATTTTAACTACCTGAGTATAATCGGTAATTGCTGCTTCATATTGCCCTAAATCAAAGTGAGCATTACCCCGATAATAATAAGCATCAATATCATCAGAATTAATTTGAGTTGCTTGAGTATAATCAGCAATTGCTCCTTCATAATCTCCTAATTCAGCCCGATCATGTCCACGATTTTTATAACCAATAGCATCATCAATATCAAGATTAATTATTTGCTTTAATCGCTGTTTATCATCTAATAAATAACGAGATATTTGTCTATCTTTTTGCGTAGTAGCATAATCAGGATTTAGCTTTATAGCCTGGTGATAATCTTCGATTGCTCCTTGATTATCACCAATACGAGAACGAACCTCAGCGCGATTTTTATAATTAATAGCCAAATGGGGATTAATTATAATAGCTTGGGTGTAAGCTTCTATGGCTATTTGATAATTACCTTTTTGATAATGTGCCAAACCCATTTGATTGTAAGCTTGAGGATGATTAATATTAATATTTATTGCCTGACTATAATTAATAATTGCTGTGTCATATTCACCTAATTGATAATTAACTAAACCTAGTTTATAATAAATATCAGCATCACTATTATTAAACTGTAAAGCTTGATTATAACTATTAATTGCTGCTGCATACTCCCCTTTTTGAAAATATTCATCACCGATATCTAAATAAAAAATAGTTAAATCAACAGGTGCAGATTGAGTTTTAATTAATTGACTCTGAGATAGGTTTGATTTACGAGAATTTGCGGAAATTTGAACTTGTTCTAAATATGGCAATAATCCACCACCATACAATAATTGATTAATCCCAAAGGAAATTTTTCCAGTTTTCAATTTAATCATTTGTGTGGGAAGAAATCCAGCTAAAAAAAGGTGGTATGCAGATTGCGCTTCATTGACTTCTTCTTGAATCAAAATACAGACAATTACCGCATTTTTTTCGACTTCTTCAGCACTAACTGACCATCTAACTCTATTAATACTACCGTGACGCGATTTAACCTCAACGCCAATTAGAGAATTAGCAGTGAGAGTAAAATCACTTTTACCATCACCACCAAAGCGTTTTTCATAATCTACTTCAGTAATAAAATCAGCTAACCTTTCTTTAACAACTTCCTCACCTAATTTACCTTTCAGATTATTAATAAAAACATCACGGACTGGGGAAGTGCGTTTATATTTTTCCGCCATTAACCAGCAAAATCCCCGTAATGCTTTTAATCTATCACCAGAAATAATAGTTAATTCACTATGTTGACCTTCTGTTTCACAATGAAGTAAATACCCAGATGTGAACCTTTGTAGAAAGTCAGACTGTAGCGAACTCAGGAGGGTAATCCAATCCATTTATAATATTTCTTTGGTAATTGACAACTGACACATGATCATCAAATAGAAGATCGAAGATTCATTAAATATGCTTTCATTCTTTCTCGCCATACCTTACAGCACTTCCCGGTGTTATGAGTTACATATCTAGCGGGCAAGATGCCCGCACCACAAGAGTTTCATGATTCAACTTTGTACCTCATAAGAGTGTAAACCGCTGTATAACTTCAGAAAATGACATATTTCCTGAGATTAAATACTAAGGATTTTTTCCTTCTTTCTTAATTTGATTTAAGAATTGGATCAGTTTTTGATTAGATTCACTGGATACAGACCGAGCATCACTAGTTTGTGTTGGTGTAGTTACAGAATTAATATTATTTACAGTTGGTGTAGCAGCAGAAGATTTGATTTTCGATTCTGGTAATTTTTGAGTAGTATTTGGAGTTGCAGAAGGTTTGATTTCTGATTCTGGTAATTTTTGAGTAGTATTGGGAGTTGCAGAAGATTTGATTTCTGATTCTGGTAATTTTTGAGTAGTATTGGGAGTTGCAGAAGGTTTGATTTCTGATTCTGGTAATTTTTGAGTAGTATTGGGAGTTGCAGAAGGTTTGATTTCTGATTCTGGTAATTTTTGAGTAGTATTGGGAGTTGCAGAAGGTTTGATTTCTGATTCTGGTAATTTTTGAGTAGTATTGGGAGTTGCAGAAGGTTTGATTTCTGATTCTGGTAATTTTTGAGTAGTATTGGGAGTTGCAGAAGGTTGACCTTTAGAACTTACTCCCGGAGCATTGAGATTATTTTGGAACTTTAGTCGGAAAGGATAAGAACTAATTTGTTGCTTATCAGCTTGGGGAGGATTAGCACTGAAAAATTCTCGAGCCTTAGATTGTAACTTCGGCGATTCTGTGCCTTCTTGGAACTTAATATCTAAAACCTTACCATCTGAATCTACAACTAATCTACCTATAACTGTACCTTCCATCTCTGGTGTATCTATAGATATAGTTTCATGAATTACCCCTTTCTCTTTGATATTAGGATATTCTTGGCGAATATTTTGTCTAAGATTGTTGTATGAATTTAGTTTAGCCAGCAATTGTTCAGTTTTTTTAACTTTCGATTCAAGCTGATTTGTGGGTATTTCCGATGATTGTCCCCTAGAATTATCTACTAAAGCTAGTTTTTCCCCACCTTGAGGAATTTTAACCGGATTATTTTCTGATTCCATCGTTTGTGGAGGTGAAATACCTGCCGCTGTTGTACCCCCAATATCAATCTTATCAGCAGATGGATTATTAAGTGGCTCTCCAGGTATTTCCGTACTTTGTTGAACTTTTGGCAACCTATTAACAATTAGAGATTCGGTTTGTGGGATTCCCTGATTGAGTGAGGGGGTATAGGGAGTATATGTACTTCTGGGTGACAAGCTGCCCATGTCCCTCTGTGAACTATTGGGAGTCAATCTTTCAATAGATTTGCTAGGTAGGTAAGAGACATTATAGTTGGTTGACGAGCTAGGAATAGCTGGGAATATTGGCTGATTAGATAATTGTCTTTGTAAAGGAGAATAGTTGGTTAAGGGGCTACCCAAACTAGTACCTGGTAGTTGTTGCTGTAGAGGTAGCTGGGGTTGCGGTAAAGCTAATTGTGATGTTTGAGGGGGTTGTGGTAATCGGCTTTGATCAACGGCACTCAATTCCATCAATCCCACCGCTTTGGGTGAGTCAGTCTTTGAAGACACACTAGAATTAACTGGCATTAATGGCACGATTAAGGCAATAGCACCGTGGAGGCCAAGAGAGGCTATGGCGGCTATTCCCGTTGGTTGACTGAATACTTCTGGTATGTTTTTGAGAAGTGATACGTAAGACATAGGTAATTGGTAATTGGTAATTGGTAATTGGTAATTGAAGTTAATATCCCACAGGATCATTTACTTAGAGAAGGAGGAGTAATAATACTCAAGGTAAAATTGGTTAACTCCCAAAATTTTTATCTTCTGAATTATTTTTTATTTTTCGGGCTAGGCTATTGTGCCATTGCCGAGACGCATCTTATTTTCATATATAATAACTTCCCAAGAAGATAAGTTCAACAGGAGAATTAATCATATCTTCTCTAACTGTGACCAGTTTATCAATTTACTGTTCCCTATGGCTTTCTAGTTTGTTTTTAACCCTTTATCAGGGCTGGAGAGGTAATTTTTCAGCGTTAATATGTCCTCAGCAATTATCAATTCAAAATTTGATGGATTGAAAAGCCTCAAGCCCGGATAAATTAACCATTTTTAATAATCTAGGTAATCGCTGAAACATCGGCAAATCCTTTTAAATTGATAATTGCTGATAAACTCTGTCACCTTTTCCTTAGTATTTAGCCAGACCTGGAAAATCCTTGTACATGAGAAAATAAAGTCCAGAAGGTTTATTTTAGACCCCTTTAAGACGACCGGCACGACCCCGACGGGAAATGGTGGATTGTGATTTAGCCGGGGGGGGAGGAACATCTAAAACGATCTTTGCTTCTAAATCATCAACAGTTTCAGAGGGAGGAGTTAAGAGTGTTTGCTCTAATGTTTGGGTTTCTGGTGCTGTATTAGCCACTTGTTGGAGTTCAGGAACAAATTCCCTACCTTTAAGCCTTAATCCTAGCTCAAATAGTAGTTCTGCCATATCATCTCGGGAAACCTTTTCTTGATTTAACATAGAACAGTAGCGTTCTAATTCCTCAAGAATCTGATTCCGTAGATCCGTAATTTCATCTTGTAGTTTAGTGCGAGTCTCTTGTAGATTTTCTTGTAGGGTAGTGGTTTGTTGGTGTAGTGTTTTATCTATGGCTTCAATGTTACCCATCATTCGCTTACTCAACAGGTCAATCTGCTGACGAATTTCAAATTTATCATCTTCATCCTTTGCCTGAATCGCCTTGAAACGCTTATCAGCATTTTCTGCTAATTCGTCTAATTCAGTAGTGATAGATTCTTGTAAATCCTGGGTTGTACTAGCAATACGCTTATTGATACCATCAATCTGCTGGCGAATATCAAACTTTTCCTCCTCGTCTTTTAAAATCAAGGCACGAATTTTTTTTTCCCAGCTATCAATAGCAGTTTGCAACTCTGCTAAAAGTGTTTGACGCACCTCTTCACAGCGAGTCCTAACCTCCTGTTGAAGTGATATTGAATTGCGTTCTAGTTGCTCTAGACGATTACTATAATCCCTCATCTGCGGTCCAATGAGAACATCACGGATTTGGTCAATGTTACCCAAGCGTTCTCGAAGATCGGCTTTTATTAACTCGCTCATGATTTAGGTTTCCGGCTAAGTAAATATTATGACGTAATTAGAATATCACAAATCTAATTTGTGAGCAAAAAAAGATATGAGTGAATATAATGACTTTAATGTTTGATAGCAAAATCAGTATTTTGATTTTGATTTTAACAGATATAATTTAATCCTGTGATGATAGGTAAATTATATCTAACCAGTATGCATCAGCTAAAAAATAAATACAAATATGAAGACGAAGGAGAATTAGGTTAATGACACTCACCTATGGAACAGAGGGGTGCCTGCGTATTGGTCAACAATCCCCCGATTTTATAGCAACCACCGTAGTAGATCAAGAGTTCAGGTCAATTAGATTGTCTGATTATCGCGGTAGATATGTTGTGCTATTGTTCTACCCCCTAGATTTTACCTTTGTTTGTCCCACTGAAGTTACGGCATTTAGCGATCGCTATGAGGAATTCAGTAACCTAAATACAGAGATATTGGGCATTTCTGTAGATAGTGAATTTTCTCATCTCGCTTGGATTCAAACAGATCGTAAATCTGGTGGAGTAGGTGACATAAATTATCCCCTAGTTTCCGATATCAAAAAAGAAATCAGCGCCGCTTACAACGTTCTTGACCCCACCGCCGGCATAGCTTTACGCGGTTTATTTATCATTGATAAAGATGGCATCCTTCAACACGCCACTATCAATAATTTAGCCTTTGGTCGCAGTGTAGATGAAACCCTACGAACATTACAAGCAATTCAGTATGTTCAGTCCCATACCGACGAAGTTTGTCCTGTTGATTGGCAACCAGGTGACAAAACAATGATTCCTGACCCCGTCAAGTCTAAAGTCTACTTCGCTGCTATTAGTGAATTAGTAATTGATAATGAGTAATTGAGAATAACATTAGGGTTTTCAGATTTCAACACATAGATAAACGCTTGTTCTGGATCACTAAACCAAAGCCAAAATTAATAGTCACAAAATTACCTGAATATTTACTTTCCCCGGTGTTTCTTCCCAACTTGGTAAATGAGTATCCCAGGTTTTTACCCAATCTTCTCCTAGACTCCAATCTAAAAATAATTGGGGGTAAAGTTGCAGCATTATCTATAGCGGTTTCCGCTCTTATCAGGTACAAAATTGAATCATTAATACCATCCAAACCAAATAAATCAACATAATTTAATTGAAAATATACCAAAGATTTTTCAAAAGATTCACGAAAAATTTGAAAATCTGCAACCGGAGAAACCTTTTCAAAATGGCACTAATGAGGTACAAAATTGTGAAACTCTTGGATATGTACCTCATAACACCGGGAAGTGCTGTATTAGCTAAGAATTTGGGTTAGTGCGGATTGTAAATTCGGATATTGATACTCAAAACCAGATTCTAAAGTACGTTTTGGTAAAACCTGCTGTCCTTCTAAAACCACCTTTGCTCCATCTCCTAATATAGCTTCTATAGCAAATCCAGGAACAGGCAACCAAGAAGGACGATTCATGACCTTACCCATAGTTGTACTTAAATCATTCATCGAGACTGGTTGAGGAGCAGTACCATTATATACTCCTTCCATAGTTGATTTAGTTAAAGCTTGGATAATTAAACTAACGATATCATCTAAATGAATCCAAGAAAACCACTGTTGACCAGTGCCAATAGGTCCACCAGCAAAAAGTTTAAAAGGAGTAATCATTTTTCCTAAAGCGCCACCATTGCCCAAAATAATACCAAAGCGTAAAATTACTAAGCGGACATTGGTATCTTTTACCTTTCTAGCTTCCGCTTCCCACTCTTGACAGACTTGGGCTAAAAAGTCCTTACCGTTGGCGCTATCTTCATCAAAACTAGCAGTTTCACTAGTTCCGTAGTAACCAATAGCTGAAGTATTGACTAAAACACTAGGTTGAGGTTGACTTTTAGCAATAGCTTCGACAATTTTTTGTGTCCCCAGTTTGCGAGTGTTAAGAATTTCCTGCTTGCGTTCTGGAGTCCAGCGTCCCTCAGCAATGGGTTCTCCTGCCAAATTAACCACTCCATCACAACCTGCGATAGTATCTTGCCAAGCACCGGATACAATAGGGGTATAGGCAATAATTTCTAGGTTAGGGAACGCTTGGGGAGGGAAAACCTTTTGGGCAAAGGTAGTATTTCGAGTTAATACCAAAATTCTATGACCTTCTGCGTGTAGTTTTGCTACTAAGCGACTACCGACAAAACCTGTTGCACCACTAATTGCTATTTTCATCTTGCTTATTCTTGATTACCTAGTTAATTAAATCAATATGCGATACTGCTGGGTCAAACCTCCTCAATAAAATTGAATTAGTCACAACACTGACAGAACTAAAAGCCATTAATGCTGCGGCGCTGGCAGGACCGAGATTAAAACCCCAACCAGGTAATAAGACCCCAGCAGCCAGGGGGATACCTATAGTATTATAAGCAAAAGCCCAAAATAAATTTTGACGGATGGTATTGAAAGTGGCTCGACTTAGCTGAATTGCTCGGACAACATCGGTAAGGGAATTTCGCATTAAAATAATTTCGGCAGTTTCCATGGCCACATCTGTACCAGAATGTAAAGCAATGCCGACATCTGCCTGTGATAAGGCTGGAGCGTCATTGATGCCGTCTCCAACCATAGCTACGACTGATTTGATATTTCCTGACTGAAGACGTTGAATGGTGGCAGCTTTTTGGGCTGGGGGGATACCTGCCATAATATCAGCGTTGGTGATTCCTAGTTGTTTAGCGATCGCTTTGGCTACTTCCAATCTATCACCACTGAGGAGCATAACACGCAAACCCATTTGTCGCAATTTATCTACTGCGGTTTTAGCATCTGGTCTGAGGGTATCACTAACAGCAATGAGTCCCGTTAAAATTCCATCTACAGCCACACCAATTACAGTTTTGCCCTCTGTGGCTAATTGATGTGCTTGTTGTTGTGTTGTTTCATGAATATTGATTTGGTGGTAATTAAACCATTCCCAGTTACCTAAAAGGACATTTTTTCCCTCAACGACAGCAGATACGCCCATTCCTGGTTCTGTGTGGAAGTCTACAGCATGGGGGATAATTAACTCTCTGGCTTTGGCTTCCTGTTGAATGGCTGTGGCCAGGGGATGATAAGTACCGCTTTCCACGGCTGCGGCCAGTTGAATTAGGGATAATTGTGAAGTTGATTCAGCAATAACTAGACAATCTGTCACCGTCGGTTTACCTGTGGTGAGAGTTCCGGTTTTATCAAAAACTACCGTGTCGAGTTTGTGGACCTTTTCTAAAACGTCACCACCTTTGATCAATAGTCCCCGTTTTGCACCCATACCTGTTCCTACGAGAATAGCCGTAGGAGTAGCCAGTCCTAAAGCACAGGGACAAGCAACTACCATCACAGCGATCGCTAATTTTAAACTAATTAATAATGAGGAATACTGGGTATGAGGGGCTAAATGTGGGGAATTATGTCCCATATTGTGAGCCATTTCCATACCACCGGACATGGTGACATCTGGCCAGAAGTGAGTTCCCAAAAAATACCAAAATATAAATGTTAAGCAGGAGGCTGTTAATACACCGTAGGTAAAATACCCAGCCACCGTATCTGCTAATTTTTGCACTGGGGCTTTGCGAGTTTGGGCGGCTTCCACCAAGGCCACGATTTGGGCTAAAGTTGTATCATCACCTGTGCGGGTGGCTTGAATAGCAATAGCTCCTGACTGGTTAAGAGTTCCCCCGGTAACAATATCTCCTGGTTGCTTGATTACCGGTACTACTTCCCCGGTCAGCATAGATTCATCTATGGTAGTTTGTCCAAAGCGCACCTCACCATCAACGGGAACTTTATCCCCTGGTAACACCTGCAACCATTCACCTACACGCACTTGTTCTGCGGGAATTTGGATAATATTTGCCCCAGCTATCAATTTTTCTGGTTCTGGGTTAATAATTAAACGGGCTGTTTGGGGTGCGAGCGCTAATAATTGCCGAAATGCTTTAGCTGCGAGTCCTCTAGTCTGTTTTTCTAAGGTTCTTCCTAAAAGAATAAAACCCAACATCATCACCGGTTCATCAAAAAAGCATTCCCAACCCATTTGGGGAAATAATAAGGCCACCAGACTAGCAGTATAGGCTGTCACTGTTCCCAAACCAATGAGGGTGTTCATATTTGGCGCACCTCGTCGCCAACCTAGCCAACCTTCTACTAAAATTGGTCTACCAGGAATGATAATGGCGATGGTAGCCAGTCCACAATGAAACCAGATATTATTTAAAAAAGGAAAAATGGTAGACCCAATATTACCAAAATGACCTATTCCCGATAGGAGCAGTAGCAAACCAGCAATTATTAATTGTCTAGTTATCGTCCGCATTTCTTGACGCTGTCGGGCTTCTACCCCGAATTGGGGATGATTATCAGCACTTTTAGCTGTCCGTAATTGGCTGGGAAATCCTGCGGCTGTCAGTCCCTGAGCTAGGGCTTCTGGATTTACAATACCAGTTTCCGCTTCTATGACTGCAATTTCTGTTCCCAGGTTGACACAAACATTTTTAACTCCCGGATGCTTAATAAGCTGTTTTTCTACTGCATTTACACATCCTGCACATTTCATTCCCCCAACATCTAAAATGATTTTCTCTGAGTTAAGTATTTTTGTGGGAGGAGTAGATTCTAGAACTATTTCAGATTTTGGGGTCAGTTGCATGGCCAGTTTTTAGGTTCGCTTTTGTTAGTTTTGAGTCTTGATAATTACATCTCTACTTTGAGGTTAAGCTAAACCTGTCATTTTAACCAAGTCAAAAAATATTAAGTTTTTTCCCGTGTTCAAAATTATAGTTTTGTTCTGGCTGTGTATATAGCAGTTAACTGGACAGGCAGCATTAAGATTAAGATCTTGTAGAAATAAGCAATTTCCCACTCCGATACTACAGTAAAGTATCCCATACTCATCATTAGTAAGATAAGTAGATGGATTTGTTTATATTTGAGGGTTTGCATATCGATTATACTTGATAAACTTTTTAAAACCAGCCTTGTTTGTTAAGAAAATATGTATTAATAAATTCTTCCTGGGTTTTATTTAAGTAAATCATGGCTTCAATCAAACCAACGATTTGCACGACTATTAATGCAAGTCCGTAGGTAAAAGAACCACCAATTAAGGAAATTGCTAACATAATAAAACCTTCTGAGGTATAACCAAGAATAAATTTATGCAGCCCAAATCCACCAAAAATAATTCCAGCATAACCCGCTAACAGTTGCTTTGTAGTGTGAGATGGGTTAAAATTAATCATATTTAACTATATTCCTTGATGATTGGTAATTGATATTTTTTACTGGTAATACTAGATAATTTAAATGCTAATAGAATGCTGATAAAATGCAATCGTAAAAGCAGCAAATTTTTTGTAATATATAGCAAATCTGGCAGAAAAATATTGTGAAACACATTTACCAATTTTATAGATTTTTCTACATATCTTTTATTGTGAAATCCGGAGGATTTTTTGATAAGTATTCAAGGAGTTAACAGTTATACTAAATTATTTTTACCAATTACCAATTACCAATTACCAATTACCAATTATCAATTACCAATTACCCATTACCCATTACCCATTACCCATTACCCATTACTACCTAAAAGAAACAAACTAATTAATGTGCCACTGTTCCAAAGACTATGGAGAAGCATACAAGAAAGTAAATTGCGTGAGCGGGTGTAAACTATTCCTAAGACCATTCCTAATGCTGTCAGCGGTAGTATTTCTGATAAACTTAAGTGAGCGGCCGCAAATAACAAACTACTGACGAAAATTGCCCCCCAAACTGACATATAACGAGTTAAAGATGGTAATAAAAAGCCCCGAAATAGAAATTCTTCAAAAAGCGGTGCAGCTATGGCTGCGGTCAAGAAAAATATTCCTAATGCGGTATTATCACGGCTTTCTAGTGCCATTTGTAAAAGTGGATTACTGCCACCTTGTCCTTGCCATAATTTTTGATTAATTAGCGATACTATGACTACAATGGGTAAAGCTGTACAATAGCCACCTAGTCCCCACAAAACCCAATTACTGAAGATATAGAAGCGAAACCAGTTTTCAGGAAGGGGGAAAAAACGCCTAATGGAAAAATATAGAACTGATAAACAACCGAAAGCTACTAATAGATAACTGACTAAAACAGTAAAAGCCTCAATTCTGGCATTACCTGTACCACGAGGAATAGGTAAAATAGATAATAATTCTGGGATAAATAATTGTCCCATTAAGAAAAAGCCAACGACGAAAACCTGAATAATTATTTCCCAATTCCAAGGAGTTGACCAGACTAAATCGGCATTTTTTGCTAATAAGGATTCTCGACCTTTGAGTAAGCGTTGAACGACTAAGTAAACTAGGAGAATTAACCCTAAAAAAGCTGTTAATGTGGGGATAGTTGCAATTATCGCTAATGTTAATAATGCTTGGGCTGCTGCTTCTTGTTGGGCAATTTTCAGAGATAATAGGGCTTCTTGACGTTGTTGGAGTTGATATAATTGTTCTAAGGCCGTGGAACGAAACCAATTATCTAAATTTTGTTGAATTAATTGTTCAGCTTTGGGGAATAAACTGGGAGGTTGACTCCACATTCCGCTTAATACTTGAGCCGTTTCTAGATATTGAGAATTGATTTCTGAATGTTGCTGTAATTGATTCCAAGTTGTAATAGCTTTGTCTATTTCCTGTTGCTGTGCTTGCAAAATCCCCCACCGCAAATTTACTTCTGCTAACAATTTTCCCTGTTCTCGAACGGACTTTTGTAACCTTTTTTTCTCTGGAGAAATGGGAGTAGGTGTTGAAGATTGCAGGTTTGCTAATTCTTTCTTAATTGTCTGTAAATTGGCGTTAACAGATTTGCTTGCTTCTTCGTATTGCTTAATCGCACTTTCCAGGGGATTTGTACCGAGAATAGATTCTTGAATTGTTTGAATACTATTGTCGTTGCTATCTTCTGGTTGCCATGCTTGGGCTTGTAAGATAATATTAGTCTGATATAATTCTAGACGACCCTGGAACTGAGGTTTTTGCCAGCTACTTAATAAAGACAACCCTGAGAACATTATCGCTAACAAAGTTAGCCCAATTAATAGTAACCTTTTAATTGTCATCTATCCACCTTCAACTTACGAGTACAGGATCATCAGTTCCTTGGCAATTATAAGCCAGTACCGCTGGGTTTATACAAATTTTCATTTCTGGAGCGCCTGGAGTAGCTCCGGGTGAGATAAAAAATGTAAAAATAGAAAGAATATCCCAAATTATCAATAACATGGCTCCCTTACCCGATTATCGTCCTAAACAAATGTCCGTCGGTCCCCTAGAAGCCGAAATTCTCGGTATTGTCTGGGAACTAAGTTCAGCAACAGTCAAAGATGTACATGACCGCATTCTTTCTGATCCTGACCGGGAATTGGCTTATACTTCTGTTACTACCGTTCTCCGTCGTCTTACGGAAAAAGGCTGGTTAGCTTGCGATAAAGAAGGAAGAGCCTTTTATTGGCGGCCTTTACTGACCAAGCAACAAGCAGATATGATTAAAGCGCATGATCAATTACACCGATTTTTAGCAGTGGGAAATCCTGATGTGATTGCGGCATTTGCTGATAGTTTAGATCAAGCTGCTAGTGACCAAATCGAAGCCATAGCTAAACGCATTCAAGCTGCACGGGAAGCCAGAGGAGAAAAATAGAATTATGCATCTATTCATGATTGTTACCGCTGTAACCATTGCTTACTGGTTACGATTCTCTGGTAGAATACTCCCCGGAAATTGGTATTTACGCTGGCAAAAAACCCTATTTTTATTCCTTTTTCCGCCTTTACTGATATTCATGACGGTAACTTCTATAGTGTCCATGGGTACACAGGGAAAAATGGGCGGAATATATACCGACTCTTGCAGCTATCTCCTGGCATTAATTACCCTGGGATGTTTTTATATCTTAGGGGCTAAACTCGGCTTTCAGGGCTGGAAAGCGATTAAATCTGCTCGTGAATGTCCCCAAATTAATCTAGCTGGTCAACAAGCCCGACTTCTCAAAACTCAGGCTTTATTTGCTGGACAAATCGGTTTTTGGCGACCTGAATTAGTTGTTAGTCAAGGACTGGTAAAAACCCTCTCTCCAGCCCATTTAGAAAGTGTCTTAGCACACGAACAAGGGCATTATCTGTACAGGGATACATTCTGGTTTTTTTGGTTGGGTTGGGTGCGGGCTTGTACTGCTTGGCTACCGAATACAGAACCTTTATGGCAGGAATTGTTAATTTTAAGAGAATTACGGGCTGATAGTTATGCCGCTTCTCAAGTAGATGCGTTGGTATTAGCAGAATCTTTGTTATTAGTTGTGAGTAGTAACTCTATGACATCAGATATTTGTTGTGCTGCTTTGGGTACAGGCGATCGCTTGGAACAAAGAATAGAAGCTTTATTAATACCGTCTGAACCAATATCAGAAGCACAATTACAATCTTGGCATATTTTTTTATTGGCGTTTCTACCCTTGATTGCAGTCATATTTCATACTTGAATTATTTACCCTCTTCTTTCTGGAGGAGAGGGAAAAACAAAACAGCACAAATACCAATTTAGTTGGTAAATATTATCTATACAATCCTGCAAAAAGTAACCTTAAATACAATTAATATCAGATTTTCAAGATATATCATCTAAAATAGATTTATTTTCTAAATACAGCTTTACCAATTTTATTGGTAAATAATCTAATAATAATTGGTAAAATTATACCCAGTGTCAATTCCATGTATAAAAATTTCTCTCAGTCCAGGTTGCCAATAAAAACAAGAAAACTACTAATATTAATTACTACAGCATTAACGACTTTACTCTTGGTAATTGGCTTACCAACTGTTACTACTTCTCCTGTTGTCGCACAATCCAATACCAGCTTATTGATATCCGCCGCTGCTAGTTTAAAAGAGGTGTTGGTAGAAATTCAGCCTTTATACCAACAAAGTCAACCCAATGTTAATATTAATTATAATTTCGGATCTTCTGGTACATTACAGCAACAAATAGAACAAGGTGCGCCGACGGATATTTTCATATCTGCGGCCAAAAAACAAGTGGATACTTTAGAACAAAAAGGACTTTTAGTTACAGGAAGTCGAAATATCATTGCTAAAAATCGACTAGTTTTAATAGTACCTAAAAATGCAGTCGGTATCAATAGTTTCTATAGTCTCAAAGATGCTAAAGTCAAAAAAATTGCTATTGGTGAACCGAGAAGTGTACCCGCAGGACAATACGCACAACAAGTATTAGAAAAGTTGAAAATTTGGACAGAGGTTAAATCAAAACTGGTTTTTGCTAATAATGTCCGTCAAGTTTTAGCATCTGTAGAAAGTGGTAATGCTGATACAGGTTTAGTTTATGCTACTGATGCCAAAATCTCTAATCGAGTGAAAGTTGTAGTTACAGCAGATGAAAAATATCACTCTCCGATTATTTATCCCTTAGCAGTTGTTAAACGTAGTAAAAATGTTAATGCTGCTAAAGAATTTTCCCAATTTTTATCTAGTAATCAAGCTAAAGCTGTATTTAAGAAATATGGGTTTATTTTGCCTTAGTCATAAGTTAAATTACGGTATACTCAGATTAAATAAGGTACACCTTATGCGGGCAAGATGCCCGCACCACAAGAGTTTTATGATTAATGTCTGTACTTTATAATACCGGGAACAACTATATAATTTATTCACAGGATTAAATAAAAAACTCAAGGATATTACTGACGATTTATTAAACTACTTAAATAATTTTTCATTGATAAAAAGGTATAATACCAACTAAGTTGATTTATGACTTAATCAATCAAAACTTTCTTTAAACAATTATGCCACAGGATTTATCACCGCTTTGGATATCATTAAAAACGGCTTTATTGGCAACATTTATTACTTTCTTTTTGGGCATATCTGCCGCTTATTGGATGTTAGGATATCGTGGTAAAGGTAAATCTTTAATTGAGGGGATATTTGTTGCACCGTTGATTTTACCACCTACGGTAGTCGGGTTTTTACTGCTGCTATTTTTTGGTAAAAATGGTCCAGTTGGTAAACTTTTAGAACCGTTTGATGCGACAATTGTTTTCACTTGGTATGGTGCGGCGATCGCTGCTACAGTAGTTTCATTCCCATTAATGTACAAAACTGCATTGGCAGCTTTTAGCCAAATTGATGCTAATTTGTTACGAGTAGCGAGAACTTTGGGCGCTAAAGAATTGACAATTTTTTGGCGGATTAGTTTACCCTTAGCATTTCCTGGGATTATTGCTGCCACTACCTTAGCATTTGCGCGAGCTTTAGGTGAATTTGGGGCAACTTTGATGTTAGCAGGAAATATCCCTGGACAAACTCAAACTATCCCAATGGCGATATATTTTGCAGTAGAATCTGGGTCAATTAATGAAGCTTGGTTTTGGTCAATTATAATTATGATTGTTTCTCTTTCAGGAATTATTATAGCTAATTTTTGGCAAGAACTTTTATATAAATCAAAATCTCCAAAAATATCGAAAATTTTCAGAGAATTAGTAAATAAATCTTCTTTATTATCAGAAGATTGTCCCCAAAAAGGCTTATTTTTAGATATTGAAAAAAGACTCCCTAATTTTCATTTGCAAGTTGCCCTTAATACTGATGATCAACCATTAGGATTATTGGGAAGTTCTGGAGCAGGAAAAAGTATGATTTTGCGTTGTCTGGCTGGAATAGAAACACCAAATAAAGGAAGAATAGTTTTAAATAATCGGGTATTATTTGACTCAGAAAAGAAAATTAATCTGCCAATTGATCAACGAAAAATTGGTTTTTTATTCCAAAACTATGCCTTATTTCCACATCTAACTGTGGCGCAAAATATCGCTTTTGGTATACCTAAATATATAAATGCTCATGAGGAGGTAGAAAAGCAATTAATAACTATGCACTTACAGGGATTTGGAAACCGCTATCCACACCAACTTTCTGGGGGACAACAGCAACGGGTAGCATTAGCTAGGGCTTTGGCTAGTAAACCAGAAGCATTACTTTTAGATGAACCATTTTCGGCACTTGATACCCATTTACGCAGTCAATTAGAACAACAAGTTACAGAAATTCTGGATGATTATTCTGGTGTAACTTTGTTTGTTACTCATAATATGGAGGAAGCTTATCGGCTATGTCCCAATTTGTTAGTATTAGACCAGGGAAAAGCCGCTCATTATGGTTCTAAATATGAAATTTTTCAACATCCTGCGAGTGTAAATGTGGCTCAAATTACAGGTTGTAAAAACTTTTCTCGGGCTAATATTTTATCACCTCAAAAAATAGAAGCAATTGATTGGGGTTGTACTCTTGAAGTTAGAGAAAAAATTCCTGCAAAATTATCTCATGTTGGTATTCGCGCTCACCATTTGATTTTTACGAAAGATCCTCAACAAGTAAATACATTTCCCTGTTATTTAGTTCGTACCAGTGAAACACCTCACAGAATGACGGTATTTCTTAAATTACATTCTGCTGGTAATCATACTCATGATTATCATTTACAAGGGGAAATTTATAAAGAAAAATGGCTAAATATTCAAGAACAATCTTTTCCCTGGTATGTGCATTTAGAACCTTCTCGGTTACTTTTAATGGAGTAAATAGTCTGTAGCTATTCTTGACTACAGGGAAATGGCCTTTTTTACCAGCAGGTGGGTTATTTGCAATCCGTACCTGTGGCGGTGTGGCTAGGGGGGAGTTACCAGGTGCTGGGGGATGTTAAGGCTAGTAAACAATGGTGGGAAGTAGCTTGTGAGGAATGTCAGGAGGCGTTTAATCCGGCTGCGGCTGATTATTGGTTAGGGAGAGCCTTGGTGGGTTTGGGGGATAAATCAGGGGCTTAATCAAGGATTTGCAAATGCTGAAAAATTTTAAAGCCCTAATTTCTGCAACATTAAGTACCCATCAAGCGGTATTTTACCGGAAAGTGCGATCGCTACTTCCTGACCGAAAAGACGGGACACAAGCCCCGTCCTTCTAGGACGGTTTTATGTTAAAATTTGGTCATAGTCGCCATAGGGCATTGGGAGACTTTAAACGGACATGGAGGGACGATAAGACCACTTGTGGCGTGTTTCATTGAAGTGTCAAGAATCATCGCACCTTCAGGTCGGTGAGTATGTCAACCAACAACCCCAACGCCTACCTCAGCCATTCTGGGACATCCAAATTAGAAAGCCCAAAATTTGATCAACTGGTGGTACTGGATAATCATTCAAGTCAATGGTTACTGTTTGTCCTTCTAGTTGGAGAAACCGCCAAACCGTACCACTTGTCACCGTTCCGTAAATTGTGGAAATCGGCTGCTGCTTCTGTTGATTAAAGCGTTGTGCTGCTACCATTTCGGCTAAACATTGTCCCAGTCCTGGTTTTAGGTCTTCTTTTTTCGCTTCCACCAAAATCACTGCCGGGGCTTTAATATACAATTGCTCTGGAGAGCGACTAATCAGAAAATCAACATAACCCGTCAAATCAACCTCTGGCTGCACGTTGAACTCTTCGCCGGAAAAGACACTAATTTGTCCATGAAGCTGACGTTTGACTTCTAGTAACACGGGATTGATAATGCCTTCAGAACGCGCTTTTTCACTACCTACTGCAACTGCCCAAGGTATGGTTTCTTTCAATGTATCTTTGAGCAAAGAACTCGGATTAAATGGGGAAATCTCTGGTAGAAAGCGATCGCCTTCAACAATTGTCAGTTGAAAATCATCTACAGCTTTACTCAAAGTAAATTTACTATAAGGCATAAAAGTTTTCTCGATAATTGGTAATATAAAGATATTTTACCGAAAAGCGATCGCCTTGATAATGGGAAATTGAGGGCTTGACACTACCCATCGTAGACATCGCTGACAAAATAAGTAGGTGAGCGTTAAAAATTGTCGTTGGGATAAGGCAGGGGAGCAGGGAGCAGGGGGAAAGAGTTTGAGCTTGCTTTTCTTCACATACCTTTGGCTCACTGAGATAGCTTACATTATTATCTAAATATAAAACCAGAGGACCATCTGCTACTGACAAGAGGGACTCTTCTAAATAAGTTGTAAAACTTACCTTTTCTTGACTATAACTAACTTTATTTACTGTTTTCTAATAAATGGGAGAGACTGAAAAATATATCTTGATTATCTTGATTTTCAGCCTCCCTAAAATTAACTTAATTCCAATAAACCTTGATAACCTGTAACAATTCTATTACCATCTTTGAGAATGTGAACCTCAATTTGATCACTAGCCCAAGTGATTTTATCTGCAAATTCTGGGTTAAAAATATTCACATTTTGATTACTAGAAGAAACCGGAGAGTCAGGAGAATTAATTGCTAGAGATTTTACAAAAGGACCATCAATCAAAATATCTAATTCTGCTAATAATTCTTTTGCACCTGGAGGGGCAGAATTAGATTGTAATTGCTGGAGTGTAAAACCAGTAAAAGACATAATATTTAAACCCGCTGCTTTTAACTTTTTGGCTAAAATCGTTAATGCCGGTGCTTGCCAAAATGGTTCACCACCAGAAAAAGTTACACCCGTATTATGGGGATTTCTAAGAATACTTTCAGCTAGGGTATCAATAGCCACTAAATCATTAATTTCAAATGCCCAGGAGTCGGGATTAAAACAACCAGAACATTCACGGTTACAGCCTTGTACCCAGACCACAGCCCGACAACCGGGTCCATTAACTTCTGATTTGTCAACGTAACCCATAATGTTAAGATAGCCGGGGGGAATGTCCGCGAGTCCTAGAGATGGGTTCATGGGCTTGGTTTCCATCTTTTCTCAACTCCTTTTCAACTTTTCCTATTACTTGCTAATATAGCGAGACTCTGAAAAAGTGTGGAGAAAAAAAATATAAGCTTTTTCAAGGTTTGATTATTTTGTGTAATTAACCTGAGATCATTTTGTGCTTGGTAAATCTAAATATGGTTATTAAGTATCATCTTAACCTGAATAAGAAATATTCATCAGGTGTCGTTCCGCACCTGCACCTAAAAACCAGCGAATAGTTGTAAAAAACCGAGGCCAATTACCTGTACCATTACCCAATTCTTCCACTGCTATTTTCTCTTCTAGATCATTTATATCAATTGTCTCATCCTTAAGTTGCTCTCCTATATCTTTAATTACAACTATTCGTTGATCCTTTAATCGTTGAACATTAAGTCCAAGTTTATCAATAGTAAATTGAACATTTTCAATAGGAATACCAGCTTTTAAACAGGCAATTTCATCAGGTTTAATTTCACCAGTTAAACTACTGAATTTGAATAAACGTAATGTTGGTAAATTGAGAGGATTTAATAATCGACCATCAGGGATGAACTCATACTTTGCTGCACCACAGCAAGGAAAATCATTCGGAGGTCGTGAGTTTCTTATACCATCATCTTCACCAGGAATTTCTACGTTTTGCAGTCCACCTTGACAGATAGCCATCATATTTAGCCAATCCAGATCATGATTATTTTCTTTTGTTGATTGGTGACAAGGAATAAAGTGTTCAACTGATCTATCTTTTTCATGTAGTTCCATTTCACAATAGGCACAAAGTCCTTTTTGATCAGATGCTAAAGTATCACGAATTGGATTTAAAGTCTCTTGATTCTTTTTTAAATTCTTCCATTTTTTAAACTGAGAAGAAAATCGCTTTTTATAGTTTTTAAGTTCCTCTGGTTCTGGGGATTTAAGAACGTTTTTCACACTGCATTCCTCCGTTCTAATCTGCGGATTTGCATATCTGCTCTAGTCATATCTGGATCAAAAGATTCCCAGTGTTGTAATTCTTTTTTAAGGCGTTTTGCTTCTTCTAATTGACCATTATCAATTGCTTCAAAAAGCTGTGTCAGTGTTCTTGATTCTTCCGTATCTGGTCTTAAATCACTTAACCCTAAAACATATCTGACAATATCTGAACTTTTCATCCCCCTGGTAGGTGATGGACATTCCTTTATTTGATAATCTTCTAATATCTTCACCTGATTTTGTTTAACTGTTGTTACAACTTCAGGACTGTGAGTAGTGGCGATAATTTGAGTGTTGGGAAATACTTTTTTTAAATCAGGAATAATTTTTTGTTGCCAAGTTGGATGTAAATGCAAATCTAACTCATCAATCATTAAAATAGCTTCTGCTGCTAATGGGTTTTCCATATTTGGATTTGCTTGTGCTAAACGTCGCGCAAAGTCCATTACCAATGCCAACATATTGCGATATCCTGCACTTAATTGACTTAATAAAAGTTCTCTTTTTTCTCCTGTTTCCATTGTCCACTCAACCATCAATTTTGCAGATGTTGCACCTGAAAAATAAATGCGAGCATTGGGAGCAATAATGGTAGAAATAGCATTTCTTATTTGCTTTAAATCAGGAAGTTCAAAGTTAATATCTCTCCGCTTTTTTACCTCTCTTAGTTCTTGTAACTCGCGCACAAAAAACCAGTTAGCTAAATCTGTAAAATCAGATGTTGCATCAAGGATGTTATTTAAAGCATCAAATCTATTGAAGTATTTATTTGAAATATCTTCAATATCATCAATATTATTTAAGTGGCGATCACCTCTATAATAAGCTATAATGGAAAGGTCTGATTTTTTGTTATCTAATTGATTTAAAAATTTACTTTCCAGTTCGGCTAAAAGCTTTGTTAAACCTTTGAATGATAGAGATAAAGGCAACTTATTATTAGCAATCATTTCTTCATAAACACTTGTCCAATCTGAAAAACCAGTAGCAGATACAGTGAATTCTGGTGGATTTATTTTTCTATTATCTTCTTGATTGGCTGATACCTCTTGTCGTTCTAAAACAAGTGATTTGCCTTCTATCTCTTCTGTGGCTAAAAGCATCTGAATCTTAATAATATAGGGAATCATTGCAATAGCAATACCATCCAATAATGCACTTTTACCTGATCCATTATTGCCAACAAAAATATTGATATCGGGGTCTAAATTAACTTCCAAATGCTCGAAGCAGCGGAAGTTTTTGATAATGACTTTTTGAATGTGCATTGGTTTATTTTCCCTCTTTCCTCGTTTGCTCGTTCTCACACTCTGTATAAGAATGAATTATTGAAGACGCTGCTTTTTCTTATTTTAATGTTTGTACTTGGGAATAATTAAGAATTTTGGCATCAGCAGTTAATAAATTGCAATTATAATACCTAGAAGTAGCAACAATCATTTGATCAAATGGATCGCTATGAAACCCATTTAATCTGGTTGAATCAACTATTATGGGTAAGTTTAAATCTAATAATTGCACTCCTGGATAAGCTAATGCTAGTTCTAACCATTCATTAATTCGACAAGAAAAATTTAATCGGTTTTTTTCTACTAATTTAGCTACTTCCCAACACGAAACAATACTCACTCCTATACCCTGCGATTGAGATTCTTCTATCCATGCTTCATATTGTTTAGTAAGTCGCTGATTACCATCAACCCACCAAACCCAAATATGTGTATCAAGTATAATCATTGTAAATATTCCCAATCTTCTAAAGCTACAGGTTCAGTAGGATCATCATAACGGATCACTTTGCCACGTAAAGGATAAAGATTGGTATTTTGTGTTTCTAGAGATTTAATTTGATGTTGTGCGGTTTGAGGTTGTAAAATAATTACTTCCACAACATCACCAGCATGGAAAGGTAAACCTTTTAATACCAAAGTTCCATCTTCAGTTAAGGACGTTTCGATTTTATGAGCATTCATATTATCAATCTGGTGTGTTACAGTTGATTTTATTTTAACATATTACCTCGTTACCGTTAATTGCATTTCTTTGGTGTTAATGATTCTAAGTTATTCTCTAAAATCGTCCCTTTTAGATTTGCTCCCTGAAAATTTGCACCCCTAATATTTGCACCTTTTAAATTTGCTCCTGCTAAGTTTGCACCTTTCAAATTTGCCCAACTTAAATCTGCTTCTGTTAAATTAGCTTCCGTCAAATTAGCTTTAGATAAAAATGCGTTTCCTAAATGAGCCTTAGTTAAATTAGCTTTATGTAAATTGGCTTGATAAAGTTGAGCAGTCATTAATTCTGCTTCATATAAATTTGCTTCACTCAAATCAGCAGTAATTAAATTAACTGCGATCAAATTTGCAAAACCTAGATTACTACGAATAAGTTTTGACCCTGATAAATCAGCATCTTTTAAATTAGCATTTTGGCAATCTGTACCAATTAAATTGGCATCATTAATCATAGTATTTTCCAAATTCGCACCACCAAAGTTAGCACCAATAAAGTTTCCAAAACTTAAATCAGCATCTGTCAAAATTGCCCCGCTAAAATTAGCAAGACTCAAATTAGCCCTACTCAAATTAGCTGCAATTAATTTAGCTTCATAAAAAATAGCATTACTAATATTAGCATCACTAAAATTAGTTCGCACCAATAAAGCATGAGCTAAATTTACCTTATTCAAATTTACCCCTTGGAGATTTGCCCCCCGGAGGTTTTCTCCTAATAAATTGGCATTGCTAAGATCAATTTCAATTTGGGGATTTTTATTTCTCCATTCTATCCAATTAACTGCACCTGATCTTAATAAATTGAGATGTTGTTGATTTGCCATTTTTTGTTCCTATTCCTTTACTCGTTAC
Organism: Aphanizomenon flos-aquae FACHB-1287; assembly: GCF_014698755.1. Lineage (GTDB taxonomy): Bacteria > Cyanobacteriota > Cyanobacteriia > Cyanobacteriales > Nostocaceae > Dolichospermum > Dolichospermum flosaquae. The sequence continues at coordinate 45,989 of NZ_JACJTO010000007.1, forward strand.
GCTTACCTTGGGGATTTTCCCTTCCGGGTGAATTTTCAATTGCGGCTAAAGCGCCCGCTGCTCCTGCTAAAATATCCTGTTCTGTGCCACCTAAATAAAGTCTGCCAAAACTACCAACAGCTTGAACCTCCAAAATATTAATTTGCGCTGCTTTTTCCGCTTCATTAGCTGCTAGTGCTGCATAAGCCGCTGGTTCAACTTCTAATACGTATAGGGTTTGTCCTGCTAATAACAGTTGTCCCCGACGGCTACGGTTAATCAATTGGGTTTGATAAGCGTCAATATTGCGGATAATTTGGCTGGAAACCACACGAGGTTTGAGACATTCCTCTTTTTTCACACCTAAAAACGCTAAAATCGCATCTCCAGCGGCTCGTGTTTCCCCTTGAGAACCAGAATGCACCTCTAAAAGTCCGTATAGTCGTTCTACTACTTGCACTCCAGGACGGACAGAAGCGGATTTTAGGGCTACGTCCGTAATTTTATTGATTTCGATACCAGGAGAAATTTCAATCCACAGAGATGTATCCCCCGGTAACGGTAAGAAACCCTGGGCCACTGTTCCCATGTATGCGGCGTGTTGAGGTTGTAGATTGTCTAGAAATACGAAACTGCGTAATTCTATACCCAAGGTCTTAATTCTCCAGTTATGAGGGTAAACGTCTTTGATTTAGAACCTGGACTTCTCGAAGAAGTCGGGGATCTGCAATATATGAGTTTACCGTTAAAGTGGACTGATTTGGTAATTGGTGTGCCTAGTGCTAGAATAAAAAACAGCCAATTACCCAGACGAATCTTGTAAAAACCTAGCTTGAAGTTAATAGAGAGGAGTCTGTTTTAACAAGTTCTTTACCGTCTCGGGTTTTAATTACTCGTGCTGGTACGCCCACAGCTACGGAAAATGGGGGAATATCTTTAGTGACAACAGCACCAGCACCTATCACACTACCTCTACCGATAGTGACACCATCCAAAACTTTCACTCCATCTCCTAGCCAACAGTCATCCTCAATCACGATTCCCTGACTAGTAATGCCTTGGTATTTGATTAGCTGTGTTGGATCTGTAAAGTTGTGATTATTAGCATATATTCCAGTATGGGCTGCAATTAAACAATGCTTGCCAATTGTAATATTTCCCGGGCCAGCAATACAAGCACTAGGTCCAATAAAAGTATCTTCACCAATGTGAATCTGAGTATTATCTAACGCCCCAATCACCACATTATGCTCAATCACAACTCCATTTTCTAGCTGAATTTTATTATTTTTGTGTCCTCTTCCATCTATACGAACTCCTTTGAAAATATAAGTTCCATTCCCAAGTTCAATAGCATCAGCACCGAGAAATTCAATGCCATCTTGAAGATAAACTGAGCTACCTATGCGCGAAAAAATAGCGTGATATAGAAAATTGCGTAACTTTACACCACCAAAAATTGTGGGGATATCGCCAAGAAAAGTAGTTAAAAGAAGTTCTTGAAATCTTTTCAATCTTGATAAATGTTGTCCGTGATTCATGACTTTATTAGTGCTAATTAAATTGTGATATTGGAGATTTATGGAATTATGAACTGCTCAAATAAAGACATCCCGTATTTGAATCTTGCTGTGTACCATATATATTCCTAAATCTGCATTTTGAGCAACAATGGAAAATAATATGGCTAATATGAAGTTTTTCAACCATTTGAAAAACCCAATGCAAGTTTTTTAAAGCTAAAAGCTATTAAATACAGGTATTATTTAATTGCTAGACATAATTCTAGAATTACAGCAGTTTGTAACTGTCTGTATTCGTTATATATGTATTACTTGGAAATTAAAGGCAATACTTTTTATATTTGGAAATTAATAATAAATACTGAATTTTTATGCTTTAATGGAACATCAAACTTCTAACTATTGCTGCATATAAGTTAGTCATTTGACAAGACATTATAATTCAGATATTCAATTACCAAATATCAAAGTATTTATTTCAATTCAATTACATCTATTTATATTACGCTGCAATAGGCGTAAAATTTGTTCACTACCATCCAGATGTAATTGTTGAATTATTCATTAAATTTCCCAGTAAGTACAATCACTTCAAATTAAGGGGGAGTGTCTCCAACTTCCGCCATCACATTAAAATTAATCATCGGAGCAAACAAATAAATACTTCCCCGATTACTATAACGGCTTACTTGCAGCCAATTTTTAGAATCTGCCGCTGTTGTAATCATAGTATGTCAATAAAATTTACTTATGCACTCTTCTTATAAAACGACTTGATAGTGACATAAATAATGTCCTTCTACTATCATAAAAGAAAGTTGCAAAAAAAAATATAAAGTAATAATAAAGTTTCTACATAAATTATGAAGATTTAAAAGTCAACATTATTTTATACTTAGTACAAGTAAAGCCTGTATACTCTATAGGACATAAGTATAAATAATAATTACGAAAAAATGAGGTATTGATTATTGCTGTAGTTTGGGATTTATTAGCCCAATTTAATCTAATTAAAAGTAAAAACTGTATCTATAATTACAACTTTAATTTTCCAAAATATACCTTTCATTACAGCTTTAAAAAAGAATTATAGCGAGAATGGGATCTAAAGAAATGATTGTTTATTTATTTGCTCTTGTGAAATAATGGTAGCTATCTCAGAGAACATTCAGAACCGATTAACTATACAAACTGTAGAAATTGCCCCTAACACCACTGCGATTCGTTCTCTTGATTGGGATCGTGATCGTTTTGATATTGAATTTGGTTTACAAAATGGTACGACCTATAATTCATATTTAATTAGAGGTGAACAAACAGTTTTAATTGATACTTCTCACCAAAAGTTTCGTGATCTTTATTTAGATACTCTCAAGAGTTTAGTTAATCCTAAAACTATTGATTATATAATTGTTAGTCATACTGAACCTGATCATAGTGGTTTGGTAGAAGATGTTTTACAGTTAGCTCCTAGAGCCACTGTTTTAGCTTCTAAAGTAGCTTTACAATTTTTAGAAGGTTTAGTACATGAACCTTTTTCTAAGCGAATTGTCAAAAGTGGCGATCGCATTAAAATAGGTCAAGATCATGAAATGGAATTTGTCAGTGCGCCCAATTTACACTGGCCAGATACTATTTTTAGCTTTGATCGTCGAACCCAAATTCTCTACACTTGTGATGCGTTCGGAATGCACTTTTGTGATGATCGCACTTTCGACGAAGATCTAGAAGCAATTGAAGCTGATTTCCGCTTTTATTATGATTGTTTAATGGGTCCAAATGCTCGTTCTTTGTTAAATGCAATGAAGAGAATGGGTGAACTTGGTAAAATTAAAATTATTGCTAATGGACACGGACCATTACTACATCATAACCTCGATATTCTGACTGAATATTATCACAATTGGAGTCAAAAACAAACGAAAACAGAAACTACTGTTGGTTTATTTTATGTCTCTGGTTATGGATATAGCGATCGCTTAGGACACGCAATTGGTGATGGTTTACAAAAGGCTGGTGTGGGTGTGGAAGTATTAGATCTCAGCACCGCAGAAAGCCAAGAAATTCAAGAATTAGCCGGTCGAGCATCTGGTTTAATTGTGGGTATGCCTTCTACTAGTGCAGTTAAAGCACAAGCCGCAATTAGTTCTCTATTAGCTGTTGTCAAAAACAAACAAGTAGTTGGTTTATTTGAATCCTATGGAGGAAATGATGAACCTATTGATACTCTCAGACGCAAGTTTATCGACTTAGGAATTAAAGAAGCTTTCTCTGCTATTCGTATTAAAGAAACTCCTACAGATTTCACCTATCAACAATTTACAGAAGCCGGGATTGCTTTAGGACAATTATTAGTGCGGGAACGCAATATTAAACAAATCAAATCTCTCGACGTGAACATGGAAAAAGCGTTGGGAAGAATTAGTAATGGTTTGTATATTGTTACTGCAAAAAAAGGCGATATTAGTGGTGCAATGATTGCTTCTTGGGTAACACAAGCCAGTCTACAACCTTTAGGTTTTACCATTGCTGTAGCTAAAGATCGGGCTTTAGATAATTTATTACAATTAGGCGATCGCTTTGTTCTCAATGTTCTTGAAGAAGGAAATTATCAAGACCTGAAAAAGCATTTTCTCAAACGTTTAAATCCCGATGTTGATAGATTTGCAGAAGTAAAAACCCAAATTGCTAAAAACGGTTCACCGATTCTTACCGACGCTCTCGCATACATGGAATGTGAAGTAGTTAATAGTATGGAATGTAGTGATCATTGGATTTTATACTGCACAATTGCAGATGGAAAAGTTTCTAAACCAGATGGTATTACCGCAGTTCGTCATCGCAAAGTCGGGAATTATTATTAATTGGTGATTGGTGATTGGTGATTGGTGATTGGTACTTGGTGATTGGTGATTGGTGATTACTCCCTTCTCTACCTATTACCTATTACCTATTACCCATTACCCATTACCCATTACCCATTACCCATTACCCATTACCTATTCCCTAATTATTAACTAACCATCTTTCATAATAACTATGACACTTCCAGATTCATTCTCTAACGCTGTTGAATCAGCTAAAAATTGGGTTTCTCAAGTTTTTTCTTCCCAACAAATATCTATGAGCAATTCCCGACCCAGAGACGTACAGATATTACCGATTGCTACTAATACAAAAGTGATGAGATCGCGTAGCAAATCACGTCTTCGATTTGAAATTGAATATGCTTTAGAAAGGGGAACTACTTCTAATAGTTATTTAATAGAGGCCGATAAAACTGTTATAACAGACCCTCCAGCGGAAGGATTTACAGAAATTTATCTAGAAGCATTACAGAAAACTATTAATGTTCAAAAGTTGGATTATGTGATTTTGGGACATTTTAACCCCAATCGCATTCCCACTTTAAAAGCAATTTTAGCACTAGCGCCACAAATCACTTTTGTTTGTTCTCTTCCTGCTGCGAATAATTTACGCGTTGCTTTCACAGACCAAGATATCAAAGTATTAGTTATGCGGGGGAAGGAAACCCTAGATTTAGGTAAAGGTCATATTTTGAAATTCTTACCTACTCCTAGTCCGCGTTGGCCGGAAGCACTTTGTACTTATGACCAACAAACCCAAATTCTCTTTACAGATAAACTTTTTGGCGCACATATCTGTGGTGAAGAAGTATTTGATGATCATTGGGAAACTTTCAAAGAAGACCAACGTTATTACTTTAATTGCCTCATGGCTCCTCATGCAACCCATGTTGAGTCAACTTTGGAAAAGATCTCTGATTTACAGGTGAGAATGTATGCTGTCGGTCATGGACCCTTGGTACGCACTAGTTTAATCGAACTAACTAAATTATACAGTGAGTGGAGTCGCGCTCAAAAAGATCGAGAAATATCCGTAGCGCTACTTTACGCTTCCGCCTATGGTAACACCGCTACCCTTGCACAAGCCATGGCTTTAGGATTAACTAAAGGAGGTGTTGCGGTGAAATCTGTAAACTGTGAATTTGCTTCTGCTGAGGAAATCCGCACCAGTTTGGAACAAGCAGACGGTTTTATCATTGGGACTCCCACTATCGGTGGTCACGCACCCACACCTATTCATACCGCTTTAGGAATTGTTCTTTCTACGGGTGATAATACTAAACCTGCGGGAGTATTTGGTTCTTATGGTTGGAGTGGTGAAGCTTTAGACTTGGTAGAATGTAAACTCCGAGACGCGGGTTATCGTTTTGGTTTTGATACCTTGAAAGTCAAATTTAAACCAGATGAAGTAACTCTTAAATATTGCGAAGAGGTCGGTACAGACTTTGCTCAAAGTTTGCGAAAAGCCAAAAAAGTGCGTGTTCCTCAACAAGCCGCAACTCCCACAGAACAAGCTGTAGGCCGGATTATTGGTTCTATCTGTGTAATTACCGCCAAACAAGGAGAATTTTCTACCGGGATGATGGGAGCTTGGGTGTCTCAGGCTACTTTTAATCCACCGGGAATTACTGTAGCGATCGCCAAAGATCGCGCGGTTGAATCTTTATTGTATCCTGGTGGTAAATTTGTCCTCAATATTCTTCCTGAGGGTATTCACTTGGAATATATGAAACATTTCCGCAAGAGTTTCCAACCGGGAGAAGATAGATTTGCTAATTTTCCGAGAATAGAAGCGGACAATGGTTGTACAGTTTTGACAGAAGCTTGTGCATATCTAGAATGTTTAGTACAGCAGCGTCTAGAATGCGGTGATCATTGGGTAATATACGCAATTGTAGATAATGGTAAATTACTTAAACCTGATGCTGTGACTGCAATTAACCACCGGAAAACAGGCTCATATTATTAAGGATACATCAAGCGATCGCAAATTAGTAAAAATGCGATTGCTTTCTTTTTACATGGATTGACTCAAGAATAAAAATCCTACTTGTAATAACCCAACTACAAACCCTAAAACACCACCTAAAGTAACAATTGCTTGTAATTCATTTTTGACAATTCCCTCAATTGCTGCTTCTAATTCAGCGGGGGAAGTGGCTTTTACTCGTTCTACAATCACTTGATCTATAGATAAAATTGGAATTGCTTGAGCGACAATCATTTCTAAATCTTTTTCTAAATACTTCTCTAAAATTAATGCTAAATCCCGCGCAACAACTTCTAAGGAAGTATTAACCACAGTTGAACTACTTAACCGATTTAGTAATACAATGGAAATTCTTTCCCAATCAGCAGATTTTGTTAATTCTTTGAGCAAACTACTACCACTATTTTGTAGATATTGACGCACACTATCTCTAATAGTTTTTCGCAGTTGACGCACAGTACCAACTGGGAGATTTTGCAAAGATAAATTTTGTAATAATTCTTTCAAGCGATCGCGCATTTTTAGTTCTTTAATTAACTCTTGTAATCTTTGATTACTTGCTTCTTTTTCATCTAGACAAAATGTCCGCAACCGAGTTAGAGTATTCTTTAAACCAAACAAATTTGCAACTACCCAATAAGTACCACTGGTTTTTTCTCGAAAGCTTTCATCAATAGTTTGAATTGTCCGATCTGTTAGAAAATCAATTATAATTTGTCGTAATTTATCTGGAGGTAAAATTGCCTCTAATAACCAATCAGCTAACCGATTAGATTGTTCTTGAGTTAGTTGAAACTCTAGCAATATCTGATCAAATATTTGATTAATTTGTGTTTCTAAAAATGTCTCCTGTCGCGCTAAAACTTTCAAGAGACGGGGTAAGGACTCACCTAATAAATCCCGCAAAATCCCTGCCAAAATTTTAGTGCTACGAGGGTTTTTATCACCTTTGACTTGATCAACTACTAGACGTAATAACCAGAAAATTCCTCCTTGCATTCGTTCAGGTTGTAGGAGTTTCCGCGCCAGATTTTGCATTTCTTCTGGAGTCAGTAACGATTTCATAATCGCATTAGCAATATTCTGTCCTAACCGTTCCTGATTACTAGGAATTAAACCAGGAGTAAACGGTACTTTTCGTCCAAAAATATAAAGAACTTTGTAGGGACGAAATAACATTTTTATGGCTATATCGTTTGTGTAATAGCCAATTAATCCACCTAGAATTGGAGGTGATATATATAATAAAATTCGAGACAAATCCACAGGCTTTTGGATTGGTTAATGGGTAATTTGTAATTCGTAATTCGTAATTGTCATGGGTGAAATCAGGGATATCAAAAAAATTTTTATTTTGTTTATATCCTCGTTGAAATCACTAATCACTGTTCCGACTTTCGGTTAAATATCCGCTGATATTCATAGTGAAAGACAATTACTAATCACCTAATTACTACTAATACTCCCATCATATCGTTAGCAATGGGATAGTGTGTAACATCCACAAAACCAGCTTGACACGCTAACTCTATTTGCTCCTTCCCACTGGGAAAACGGTCTAAACTAGGGCTAATATAAGCATATTCATCTTTTAAGCCTAGATTGGTAGCGATGGGAACTACAAGATTATCTAAATACCATTGTTGCACAGCGCGGAACTGTTGATTACTAGGACGATGAAAGTCCAAAATTGCAGCTTTTGCTCCTGGTTTGAGAACACGGTGTATTTCTTGCAGACTACGAGGAATATCTTTAACATTTCTTAATCCATAGCCCATAGTCGCTGCATCAAAATAATTATCATCAAAGGGTAAATTTAGTACATCTGCTTCTATCCAGCTAATAGGCGGTTGGGGATGGTGATTTTTGCAGCGTTCTTGAGCAGTATCCAATAAGTTGGCTGAAAAATCAACCCCATAAATTTGCCCTGTCATTCCTACATGACGTGCTAACCGAAAAGTTAAATCACCACTACCGCAGCATAAATCTAAGCTAGTATCACCAAGTTTGACCCCACTCCATTTGACTGTCATTTCTTTCCAAATTCGATGTTGTCCTAAACTTAAGCGGTCATTGAGTTGGTCATAAACAGGAGCAATACGGTTAAATATAGTGCGAACTTCGTTACTCATTTTTTAGGGAATAGGGAATAAATTAGTCTGTACTAGCTATTAAAATTTATTGGCAGGTTAAATCATAATTTTGACATAAATTGATCAGTTTTCCTTGAATCGGCTATGCTATCAGCAGCAACTTTCCTATAAACCCAAGATATAAAGACACATATATTTTTCAAATGTATGAATGGACACTTATAATTACTGGTTGCAAATTTCTGGGATTTGGTATTGCGATCGCTCCCCAAATTTCGCTACAATATCAAGGCTGTGGGTATGTTCAAAGTCGCTGAGGATCAAGCTACACTTTTATGAGCCACCCTGTGACACCCCAATAACTAAGATTTTACAAAGAAAAGCGAAAAAAAATGGCGAAACGTGTGCAATTAGTTTTAACAAAAGATGTGAACAAGCTAGGAAAACTCGGCGACCTAGTAGAAGTAGCCCCCGGTTATGCTCGTAATTACCTGATTCCCCAAAGTTTAGCTGCTCGTGCTACACCTGGTCTACTCAAACAAGTAGAACGACGACGGGAGAAGGAATATCAAAGACAATTAGAGCTTAAACAACAAGCAACAGAGCAGAAAACAGCTTTAGAAAATATTGCTGGTTTAAAAATTGCCAAGCAAGTTGGTGAAAATGAAGCTATTTTCGGTACTGTTACGACCCAAGATGTCGCAGATGCAATTCAAGCCGCAGCTAGTCTAGAAATAGATCGTCGTGGAATCACCATTCCCGATATTGGCAAATTGGGTACTTACAAAGCTGAAATTAAACTCCATGCTGAAGTAACAGCAGTCATTAATATTGAAGTCGTCTCTAACTAACGGTGACTTAATTAATCACCACAGATGGTATATCTGTGGTTATCAATTGGATAATTAGGTAAAATCCAAAAGCACCACGATTTCTAATTTTATGGCTGAAGGACTAAGTTTTCAAAGTGATGGTAGTAATCGTCTACCACCTCAAAACATCGAGGCAGAAGAAGCGATTTTAGGAGGTATTCTACTAGATCCAGAGGCAATTGGTCGAGTCAGCGATCGCCTAGTTCCCGAAGCTTTTTATATTAGTGCCCATACAACTATCTATCAAGCTGCCCTCCGTCTGCATATCCAGCAAAAACCGACTGATTTACTTTCCATTACTAGTTGGTTGACGGATAATGATCAATTAACGCAAATTGGTGGTAGAAATAAATTAGCAACATTAGTAGAACGCACGGTTTCAGCGGTAAATATTGATGCCTTGGCAGGGTTAGTGATGGAAAAATACCTGCGACGACAATTAATTAAAGCAGGTAATGAAATTGTCCATCTTGGTTTTGAAACAGAAACGGAATTACCAATAGTTCTGGACAATGCTGAACAAAAAGTTTTTAACGTCACTCAACAAAAAACCCAATCAGGATTAGTTCATATTGGTGACACCTTAACTAATACTTATGAAGACATAGAAACTCGTCATCAAGGTATCGCATTACCGGGAATACCCTGTGGTTTTTACGATTTAGATGCTATGACCAGCGGTTTTCAGCGTTCTGATTTAATTATCATCGCTGGCAGACCGTCAATGGGCAAGACGGCGTTTTGCTTAAATCTAGCTCATAATATTGCAGCGGGCTATCAATTACCAGTTGCGGTTTTTAGTTTAGAAATGTCTAAAGAACAGCTAGTACAAAGACTATTAGCGAGTGAAGCCGGAATTGAAAGTAGTTATTTAAGAAGTGGTCGCATTAGTCAAACTCAATGGGACCCATTACTTCGCGCTATTAATAGGCTTTCAGAAACCCCTATTTTTATTGATGATACGTCAAATATTACAGTCACACAAATGCGAAGTCAAGCGCGACGACTGCAAGCCGAACAAAGTAAAAACTTAGGATTAATAGTAATTGATTACTTGCAATTAATGGAAGGTAGTAGTGATAATCGTGTGCAAGAATTATCGAGAATTACCCGTTCTTTAAAAGGTTTAGCAAGAGAATTATCTGTACCAATAATTGCGTTATCACAGTTAAGTCGTGGTGTGGAAGCAAGAACTAATAAACGCCCAATGTTATCTGATTTGAGAGAATCAGGTTCAATCGAACAAGATGCGGATATAGTTATGATGTTATATCGTGATGAATATTATTCACCAGATACTCCAGATAGAGGAATTGCAGAAGTAATAATCGCTAAACATCGCAATGGACCAACAGGAACAATTAAACTATTATTTGATCCACAATTTACAAAATTCAAAAATCTCGCTAAACCAAACAATAATTGGTAAGTAATATGTTCAATAAAAATTATTTCCGCTTGATTTTACTATTTATCTCTATTAATATTGGTAGTATTCAAGAAATAGCTAAAGCACAAACAGTTACTCCCGAAATTACTACTACCAAACAAGTTTGTCCCGCTCAATTACCAGCAGCTATTAATAATATTATTAATCGTCCCCAATTTAGTCGAGGGCGTTGGGGTATTTTAGTTAAACTATTATCATCAGAAAATATTCTTTATAGTCAAGATAGCCAAAAATATTTTATTCCCGCTTCTAACATGAAGCTATTTACAACAGCAGCAGCATTACAACAATTAGGGGCAGATTTTCGGATTCGTACCTCTATTTATGATGAAGGTAATGGTGTTTTGCGTGTAGTAGGTAGGGGAGATCCTAGTTTTAAAAATTCCCAATTAACAATATTAGCAAAACAACTATATCAACAAGGAATTAGACAAATTAATCAGTTAATTTTTGATGATAGTTATTTTCAAGGTGAGGTAGTTAATTCCAGTTGGGAATGGGAAGATATACAAGCTGATTATGGTGCACCTATTCACAGTTTTATTCTCAATGAAAATGCTACTATACTAACTTTTTCCCCCCAAACTATCGGTAAACCATTACAACTAAAATGGACCGAACCAACAGAAGCATATCGGTGGAAAATTACAAATAATTCTGTCACAACTCAAACAAATGAACCCGGTTTTGTAGAAGTAAATCGTGACTTAAAAGGACAAACTCTGCGAATTAAAGGACAATTAGCTGTAAATTCTCAACCAGAAATTATAGGTTTAGCTGTATTTGATCCAATTGCCAATTTTATCAGCCAATTTCGTCAGAATTTAGATAGAGAGGGAATCACTGTTAAAGAAACTAGAAATAATAATCTTAGTCAAAATAAACAAGAAAAAGAAATAGCCGCAATAGAATCTCCACCTTTATCGGAACTATTGATAGAGACAAATGTAAATAGTAATAATTTGTATGCTGAGACTTTGCTCAGGAGTTTAGCTATTAAAAAACCAGGAGAAAAAAATCAAAATACCGCTGTTATTGGCTTAGAAATTATCAGAGAAACTTTGACTCAATTAGGAGTTGAACCAGAAGGTTATATAATTGTAGATGGTTCTGGTTTATCCCGGAAAAATTTAATGACTCCAGCCACATTGGTACAACTTTTACAAGGAATTGCTAAATCACCCCAAGCAGAAGTTTTTCGGGCTTCTTTACCTATTTCTGGTATGAAAGGTAGTCTAAAAAATCGGTTTATTAATACTGCTGCTGCGGGAATTGTGCAAGGAAAAACAGGTTCAATGACAGGAATTTCTGCTTTGTCTGGATATATAAATGCACCTAATTATGAGCCGTTGGTTTTTAGTATTATGGTAAACCAATCTACACAACCTGGTAAAGTTATGAGAACAGCAATAGATGAAATTGTAGTTTTATTAGCGCAGTTGAAGCGATGTTAAAATAATAAGTAATATAGAAATATAGACAACTGACAATTGACAACTGACAACTGACAACTGACAACTGACAACTGACAACTGACAACTGACAACTGACAACTGACAATTGACAACTGACAACTGACAACTGACCATTGACAACTCTATGAACCTACAGGCATGATTAATCACACCTGTAGATTAACTACTGATTGGATAAATGTTCCAATTGCATCCTCTGTTCCATTTGTCGGAGAAAATAACCCGTCATCATTGCGGATGCTAATAATCCCGCCAGATTATCTCTGTCTGTTGTAATTTGTACATTAAAATGTTCCGTCGGTATCACCCCCACTAGTCCTTGGACATTTTGGGAAATGATTTGCTTAATTTCGGGGCTGACAGCTTGGGCGACACGGGCTAAAACTTCAGGAGATTGATGCTGTAAATATTTAAGTAATTGATTTGGGTTTTCCCCAAGATGATCATTCAGAAGTTGATTAGGGTGTTGCTCAGAGTCGTCATCTAAAAAGTCAGGATCAAACACCATTGGCAATTTATATGAATTTAACTGCTAGTTCTACTTTAAACCATATTACTAGACTAGCGTATTTTCTACGAGAAATAGGCAAAAGGCAAGGAATAATAGTTTTTTAATTTTTAATTGTTTTTTCTAACTCCACTTCTGGTTGTTGTTCTTTTTCAGGAGTTGTCAGAATTTGCGGAAGTTCTTCAATTTGAAAATACTGATGAAATTTTGGTGTGATTTGCAGGGTAAATGAACGAGAATCACCCTCCCGGCGTTTGCGGATAAAACCGGATTCTACTAATTCTTGAACGTGCTGATAAGCACCAGAGCCTCGTAGATTAATCAATTCGCTTTGTAATATAGGGTTATGAAGGGCGATCGCTGCTAATGTCCGTAAAGCACCTACACCAAATTCTACAGGTATCAGAGCTTGAACTAAATCATGAAAATCTGAGCGTAGTTGTAAACTATAACCATGTTCAGTTTCTATGACCTCTAAAGCAGTATCTCGACGGGCATAATTTTCCATTAGTTCGATAATTCCCTCTTCTGCTATTAAGCGATCGCACTTCGCATATTCAGCAATCTCGCTGATAGATAAAGGCTTCCCCTTTAAGTAAAGAATCGCTTCTATTTTCGCTGCTATGGGTATATTCTTGAGCATTCAAAAGTTTAAACTTGAGTTTGGTTATTGAGAAAACAATTCTCCCCTACTTTCTGATCCCTACTATTCCCTAGAACTAAGTATAAATTCTGCCATTGCTAAATCCTGAGGAGTGGTAATTTTCAAATTAGTTTCTTCTCCTGGAACTATTCGTACTTCAATACCACATTTTTCAAATAAAGCCGCATCATCAGTTACTTCCCAACCTTGACGGATACCTTCATCATGACACTGTTTCAACAATTTGACATCGAACCCTTGGGGAGTTTGAGCAGCCCAAAGTTGTTGACGATCTGGTGTGTTTTTAATTACGCCGTTGTCCTTAACCACTTTAATAGTATCTTTAACAGGTACAGCCGCAATTAAGCCAAAACAATCAATAATTGCTTCCGAACAAGCATTTAATAAATTTGGTGTTGCCAAACAACGAGCACCATCATGAATTAATACCCGTTTCGCATGACTTGGCAATGCTTGTAAACCATTGTAAACTGATTCTTGACGAGTAGAACCACCAGAAATTAATTCTATTGTTTTTTTCAGCCTTAAGTCAGCGATAATGGACTTAAAATCGTCCCAATCAGGAGGTTGAGAAACAATTCCTATCCAACTAATAGAACTTGCGGCTTCTGCTGCTAACAAAGTCCAAGCAATCAAAGGTTTTGAGCGTATCTGTAATAGAAGTTTATTACGGTCAGCACCCATTCTCTTGCCACTTCCGGCCGCGGGAATTAGTAAATACACAACTTTCCTTAATCTTCAAATAAATAAATTTAAAATGCCTATCAGCAGAACTGTACACAAAAAACGGCTAATTTTTAGATTTTGGCCAGACTTGCACCCCTACCTCCTAACTCCTAATTTTCAATACCTATATTCTCCTAAAATATAAAACAATAAGCGTTAATAGCGTTAATAAATATTATGTATGTAGTCGCCCTTGTACCTGGTTCAATTGATAACCAAATTCTTTTTTTTGCCACCCTTGATGATCTGAAGCGTTATTACCCCCACGCGCAGATAGATGTGATTGTAGAACCTCGGTCAAAGGCTGCTTACCGAGTCAGCAAGTCAGTTCATGATGTATTAACCTTTGATTACAAAGATCGTAATAGTTTAGCTGATTGGAGTAACTTAGTTGGCATGATCCGAGATCGTGAGTATGATATTGCTATTGTTGTCGGACAAAGTTGGTTAATAGGCTTATTGATCTGGTTAACAGGAATCCCTACACGCATTGGCTATCAAGGACAAGGTGCAGTTTTTCTCACTAACCCCATTACGCCTAAGCTATCTGAATATGTAGCGAAAATGTACCATGACTTACTCAAACCTTTAAAAATTGATACTCCTTGTCCAGCATTATCAGTTAATGTGCCTAAAATAGATCTTGAATGGGCGCGAGGAGAACAGAAACGCTTAGGAGTGAATGAAACAGGTTTTATTCTCATTAATGCTGGTGGAATTACTTTAGATACAACCTATCCCGGAGAAAGTTGGCAACAAATCATTGTTGCTTGTCAAGAAAAACAACCAGATTTACCTGTTGTTGTCATTAAAGAAGCCAAAAATGAGCCTTTAGTAAGATCGCTTTTAGAGCATTGTCACAATATTAAGGTTACTTCCCCCGACGATATTGGCAAATTAACTGCCATGATTGGTGGTGCTAGTTTAATGTTGTCTGTGGAAAATAGCCTCCTTCAATTGAGTATAGCTGTAGAAACATATACTATTGCTCTCCTAAATTGTACGGAGGCAGAAAAGTTATTACCGACAAGTGATAAAGTCTTAACTATTACTTCAAATACTGGAAAGGTAGCAGATATTTCACCACAAACAGTATTAGAAAAAATCTGGGGAGGCTGAGTATCAATTGTAGATTTTGGATTTTAGATTTTAGATTCAAAATCCAAAATCATCCAGTATAATTCAGGAATAAAAAGTCAGTAATTTCACTTTTAAAAGTATGATCTTTTTGTTCCCTATTCCCTTTAAGAATTGCTTTTTTCAATCATGTCAAAGAAAGCATCATCTAATTCATAACCCATAATTTGGGCTAGGGATTTGAGTCTAGAGGGACTAGCAATATTTTGTTTTTGCAACCAATCACTTAAAATAAAGATCTTATGCATCAAAAATATTTCTAAGGCTTCGGGATTATATTGGACACCTTCTTTAGAACTAAACTGATGAGGTATTAACATAGCTGCGTACCGAGCTAATTCTCCCGCTTTCCAGTCTAGTAAAAAAGGCAACCAGGGATATTTACTATCAAGACGTATGAACCAGAGTCTTACTTCTGGAATTTCCGATAGTTCTCGTGGGTCATTTGCTTCCCGTTCATAATTAATTTCTAGTCGCAGTTGCTGTTCATGGGAGGAAATGCTTCCTTCTTGTAGCAGTGGTTCAATCACCATTAAGGCTGGTGATATATCTAAACTATAAATAAAGTCGTTGTTGAGGGTGATTGTGATTGTCATGGACTATTGGCTGCTTACTTACTCAACAGTGTTGAGAATTAACAGTAGCAGTTTTTTAAACTCTTTAGGTAGATATTTACAAGAATTTTAAGATAAAGTTGTAATGACTTTGTTATAAGCATGGGAGATATAAAAATTTTCTTGAATTTGAAGAGCAGCAAGTTTTACGGTAAGGATATTTTGATTTGATTTGTCACTGATTCCTGAAATTCATAAACCGAAATATGTACAAGCAAGCGAGTTATAGTAAGCCTATTCGTTCCTTACAAGATGCTTTAGATAGGTGTCAAAATTTAGGAATGCGTGTCAGTCGTCAGCGGCGCTTTGTTTTGGAGTTGCTTTGGCAAGTAAAGGAACATCTTTCTGCTAGAGAGATTTATGATCGTCTTAATCAGAAAGGAAAAGTGATTGGACATACTTCAGTTTATCAAAATTTAGAAGCTTTATCTAGTCAAAGTATTATTGAGTGTATTGAACATGGTGATGGACGATTATACGGAAATAATAGTGATTCCCATAGTCATGTTAACTGTATAGATACAAATCAAATTTTAGATGTGCATATAGAATTACCTGAGGATTTGTTGCGTCAAGTGGAAGCGCAAACGGGGATAAAGATTTCTGAATATAGTATTAATTTTTATGGTTATCGTCATAAACCAAGTGATTAAGACTGCAAAATTAAAAATAACCTAAAAAATTAGGAATTAACTCTCTTGTAAAAATGAGCGATCGCCTTTTACAATTTTTATTAATTGATCCAGATCCAATTTTTCGGTTGGGACTGAAAGTAACCCTGGAAGCTATTCCTAATTTACAGGTAATAGCAGACGTGCCCACAGCAACCGCTGCTTTACAGGTTTTAGGGGAAATGGTGGTAGGAAATGATCAGCCAATTCAATTAATTATCTTAGAATTGGATTATGAGCAACTGGGATTAAAATTCTGTGGACAATTAAAAGCTTTATATCCCCACATACCTATATTACTTTTGAGTTCCAAATCTCAACCGGAACTGCTCATAGCTGCAAAAGCAGCAGGAATAAATGGTTATTGTTCTAAAGGTATATCAATTTCTGAATTAGTCCCCATTCTTCAAGAAGTAGCTAATGGTGGTTATTATTGGGTTACAGATTTGGTAATTGTCAATGCTTCTTTACCGTTTTTTAAGTTGCGAAATAATTTACAAATTTCAGGTATTAATGATATTGATCAGGCTCTTTATCAAGTCACAAAACAATTACAATTACCGGGAATAACCCTATTGAGTAAAGCAATTTTAGCCGGACAACGACGGGAACTTTTAGCATCTCGTTGGATTGTTAATCACCTATTAACACTACCGAAAGAAAGACAAAAACCATCACCAGAAAATAAATTATCATCCGTAAATACTTCTCCCAATCAGGCTATTATCAAATCAGATACACAACCATTAATAAATAAATCTCCTTTAGTTAGTTCTCAACAATTGCAATCAGAATTATTGATTTTATGTTTAAATAAACTACAATTTCCTTTAGATAATTTGACTAATACACCTTTAGAAATTGATATTTTGCAAGAAAATAAAAAGCGAGAGTTACTTTATATTATTCTGCGGAAATTTTTTCAGCAGTTGGAAGAAATCCGCGCTTTCAATTTTGATAAAAATCAGTTATTCAATTTACAAAGTCAGATTTTACTAGATTTATGGCAATTTACTATTACGGAGTTTTTTGGTAATTATTCTCGGATTATTTTAGATAAACAAGAAATCAGTTTAGTTAAATTTTTATTAGATAAAACCACAGATTTACAAACAGAAATCATCAATAAAGTTCCGTTGTTATTTGAATTATTGTCTCATTTACTATTACTAACAGATTTATATATTGATAATATTTCCTATCCAGTAGGAACTAAAGAATCTGAATCTCAAGCATTATTAATTTTAGAAAATTTATTGATTGATATGGCTAATGCTGTAATTCAACCATTACTAAATAATTTAGCAGACGAGGAAAGCATTAAACAAAATTTTTATCATCGACAAATGATCTCTACTAGAGAAATTGAGAAATTTAGAAATAACTTATCTTGGAAATACCAATTACGTCAATATGTAACTGAAGCGCAAACAATTTTTGAAAGTCGTTATGAGTTATTTATTTTCGCACCTCGTGGGATTACTAAAATTTCTATTTACGCACCTCGCAACCAAGAATTATTCCAACTTTCTGGTATTCCTCTAGGAGTAACATTAATACTAGAATTTCGAGATGCTATTTCCCCGCGTATACAATCATTAGTAGGGTTTTTAGGAACAGGAATTGTTTTTGTTCTTACCCAGGTAATTGGCCGGGGTCTAGGTTTGGTTGGGAGGGGGATTTTACAAGGAATTGGTAGTGTTTCTTTCACGGACAAGGGACAACGGAAGAATTGATATAGCAATTCCCAAGCTCAAGAAATACAACCCTCCCATGAACTTTAGGAGAGTTAATTTTGTATCTCACTAGAGAGGGAAAGGTTATAAATTCCAATCACGACGATAATTAAAGAAACTGAGTAACAATTCTTGGAAAACACGACTTTTATTAATTTTGTGTCTATACCATTCTCCGGCTGTTTCTTGGAGAATTTCCGATAAACTGGGATAAATAGGAGATAATTTTGCTAAATGATGAACTTTAATATTTTGTGATATTGCTAAACCAATTATATTTATTAATTCCCCTGCTTCTATTCCTAATATAGAACATCCTAGAATTGTTCCATTTTCTAAAACTATTAATTTACAAATACCTGTAATTTGTCCTTGGATTTGTGCGGCTGTAGCTGTTTTAAAATATTGCTTGAAAACTAAAACTTGATTTTGAGAATATCGTTTTTTGGCTTTGATTTCTGTTAAACCAATTTGTGCTACCATTGGTCGAGAAGATATTCCCCAAGGAACAGATTGATAATTAACTTTCAGTCTAGGAAAAAATAGGGCATTTTCTACAGCAATATTAGCTTCATAATTACCAATATTCTGAATATTATAACCTCCTAGCACATCACCACAAGCGTAAATGCGATGATTTGTAGTTTGTAATTTTTGATTGACAACTAAGCGCTGTTGATGATATTTTACTCCCACTGCTGGTAAATTCAGATATTCTAAATTTGGCTGTTGTCCAGTAGCAATGAAAATTTCATCGGTTTCAATAGCTTGATTTCCAGCTTGTACCCATTTTTTATTGTCTATTTGTCGTACTTGTGTGACTTGAGTTTGTGTTAAAATACGCACACCATCAACTTCTAATTGTGCTGTTAGTAATTGGGCTATTTCTACATCAAGATCAGGTAAAATGGTAGAATATTTAACTATTAAGGTAACTTGACAACCAAATCTGGCTAATATTTGGGCGATTTCTATACTTTGAGGAACACCACCCAAAATTACCCAATTTTCTGGTAAGGTAGTTTTTTCTAAATATTTCCAAATATTAGCTAAAGTCAAATATTCAATATTATCTAATCCTGTAATGTTGGGAATAAGGGGACGAGAACCATTAGCAAGTAAATAAGTACGACTATATAGCCGTCTTTCATTAATTGTTAAACTTAATTTAGGAGAAGATTGAAATTGACTATTACCAATAATAATATCAACTCCTTGAGCAGCTAAATGATGAAGAGAATTGATTGTATCAAGATTTTTTGACACCGCACCTGCATAGAATAATCCTTTTTTCCAGTTAAGATCTGCTGTATTTAATTTAATATTTATTTGGTGAATTCCTAGATTTGCTAAATTAGAATATTTTTGAGTAATTTGACTAATTTCACTTAGTGTATATTGATAATTTAAATCATATTGATGAGAAAAATCCTCACTGACAATTAAGGCAACCTTAGCGTGTAGCCGAGTAGCGGTTAAAGCGGCTTGGTATCCGGCAATACTGCCACCAATAATAACGAGATCGTAATCAATATTGGTCATTAGTCAGTTGTCAGTGGTTCGTGGTCAGTTGTCAGTGGTCAGTTGTTACAGTGGTTTCTGCTCTTATGAGGTATAAAGTTGAATCATCAAACTCTTGTGGTGCGGGCATCTTGCCCGCTAGATATGTACCTCATAACACCAGGAAGTGCTGTATTTTAAATTAAATTAGGTTGTCTCGTAATTTACCAATACTGAACTAAGAGCAGTTAATAGACGTTGATGATCAGATTCAGTACGGACCGCAACGCGAAAATAACGATCGCCTAATTCTTTAAAGCTTAAACAATCACGAATTAAAATTTGGTGTTCCTGAAGTAAAATTCTTTGTAACCGAGAAGTAGATTGTTGAGACTCTACCAATAGGTAGTTAACAGAGCCTTCTAGGGGGGTTAAACCAGGAATTGACGATATACATTGAAATAGTTCTTTTCTAGCGGCTGGTAGCCATTTCCAACTGCGAGTTTGAAATTCTGTATCTTGGAGAGCAGCAATGGCAGCGGCTGCGGCTAAAGTATTGACAGGCCAGGGATCTCGCCATGATTTCCATTTTGCCAATCGGTCGGGGTGGGCGATAGCATATCCTAATCTTAACCCTGGTAGACTGTAAAATTTGGTGAGCGATCTTAAAATCACTAAATTCTCATATTCTTGCACCAACCCAATTAGGCTTTGTTCCTCTTCCGGGGGCAAAAAATCCATAAACG
Source organism: Aphanizomenon flos-aquae FACHB-1287 (assembly GCF_014698755.1). Taxonomy (GTDB): domain Bacteria; phylum Cyanobacteriota; class Cyanobacteriia; order Cyanobacteriales; family Nostocaceae; genus Dolichospermum; species Dolichospermum flosaquae. The sequence goes on from NZ_JACJTO010000007.1 coordinate 66,540, forward strand.
CTTCATCTATCACCACCAAAGCAAACTTTTGTAAATACGGTAAAACAGATGCCCGTGAAAATAATTTTCCCGTTGGGTTGTGTGGATTATTCAGGAGTAGGCCAAATTTTGAAGTATCAAGCCTAGAATCTGGAAATAGGGAAATATTCGGTTTTCCTGTGCCTAAATCCACAGGAAACTCCAGAACCCTAGCGTTATCAACCGCAAGAGAGCGGTAATAGTCGCCAAAGGCTGGAGTTAGTAAAACTGTTCCCCCTAATTGCGCCAATTCTCTACCCACCAGAGTTAATAATTCTGCCGAACCATTACCTGGCAAAATCCATGCCGGGAGTAATTGGTGAAAATGACTCAGAGCTAGTCTGAGATCAATATACTCTGGGTCAGGATAATTTCTGAGATTATGCAGTTGGGAGACAATCGCGGCGATAACGCTGTTTGGTGGTCCCAAGGGGCTGATACTGGCAGAAAAATCCACAATAGCATCAGGGGAACAACCAGCCAGTGCTGCTGCCCAAGCTAAATTTCCCCCGTGCGCTTGTTGTGGCATCAAAAATATCTTTCCTATAACTGAATTTACTCTTTTGGCTCTTTTGGAGGTGCTACTCTTTCTCTGAACTGCTTCCCAGCCGAGAAAGCCGGAACTCTAGTAGCAGGAATTTCCATTTTTTCGTTGGTTTTGGGGTTGCGTCCTTCACGGGCTTTGCGTTCCCGTGATTCAAAAGAACCAAAGCCCACCAATGTTACTTTATCACCGGAAGAAACCGCTTCAACAATGGTTTCTATGGCAGCGCTCAAAACTTGGTCAGCCTGTTTCTTGGTAACGTTAGCCTTTTCAGCCACTGCATCAACTAATTCGCCCTTGTTCATGTCAAACTCCTAAAGTTTTATCAGAGATTATTTAAAGATGCACTATCAAAGCATCTCTACGTAAATCTCTGTTCGTAGAAATACAAAAATCGTTCCTTGAGAGCATTTACACTCAAAATCGCCGTAAATCTCATTGACTCGACTTTTCAAAGAATCATTCTAAGGTGTTGTAGCCCTAAGTGGATAGATGAAACTATTAATTTATATAGATTTCAGGGTTTTTTTATCTTTTCCGCCTCTTTTCTGTATTCAAAAGATCCTATTTTTAGAAATAAATACTTAGTGGACTCTTGTCGGTGGTCTGTTGTCAGTTTTTCTTTGTTCCATTAGTTCGGGTTTCCTGGGTCATGTCCTTTTTTCTAGCTTTCAGGACTCTACGCAGTCGGTCAGCACTCAAGTAAACTTGTCGGTCAGATGCTAGTTTTTTAGCTAGTTGTTTGGAGTTATAAGTCTGAGACCCTTCAAATAGACAGTTTTCTAGATATTCTAAATCATCTTCTGAATAACGGGGTTTTCCCCCTCGACCTGGAGCATCCCATAATCCTGTTAAACCCATTTTTTGCCAACGATGTAAGGTTTGACGGACTGTAGAAATTGCCCAGTTTAAACCTTGAGCAATTTCCTCATTTTTTAACCCCCGATCATTCAATAGTAAAACTTGAGCACGATCTTTAGTGCGTTGAGGAGCGTCCTTGGCTTTTCTCAACTCTTCTAGTGTTAATTTTTCTTCATTAGTTAAAAAAATTCTTAGTCGACATCCCATAAACCTTTGACTCTGATGAATGTATTTGGTATACTAATATCTGTTTACGACTGTATACTGGCAATTAAAGTATATAACGCCTTATGTGATTTGGAGTAGCAAAAAAGAAGGGTAAACTTCAAAATAAAGGTAATGACACCGGAGTTTGAGGTATTCCCATGAATATGATAGACGGTTCGAGCCTGTTAATAACAATTTTTATGTTAGTAGATGATTGGTATCAGCAATAAGGCTATTTTTATGTAACTTTATTGTCAGATTCCCTACCAAAATTCACAGATAGTCAAATGTTACTTTATTAGTAGCAAAGGTTTATTAAACAGCCTCCAAGAGCGGGTTGTAAGTGTATTTAATGAGGTACAAAATACCGGATGTAATTTGAAACGTCTACCCCGACGTAAAACTCAGAAATTGTGTAGAATTGCTAGGTGTAACGATGAACCTAGATAATGGATTTTAATCTCCAAGCGCCCTTTGTCCCGACCGGTGATCAACCACAAGCGATCGCTCAACTTTCTGCTAGTATTCAAAAAGGAAATCATTATCAAACATTACTGGGTGCGACAGGAACCGGTAAAACATTTTCTATAGCCGCAGTTATTGCTAAAGTCAATAAACCTACTCTAGTATTAGCACATAATAAAACATTAGCAGCCCAGTTATGTAATGAACTGCGGGAGTTTTTTCCTGATAATGCAGTTGAGTATTTTGTCAGTTATTACGATTACTATCAACCCGAAGCATATCTACCTGTTACTGATACTTATATAGAAAAAACATCAGCAATTAATGAAGAAATAGATATGTTACGACATTCCGCTACCCGTTCTTTATTTGAACGCAAAGATGTAATTGTTGTGGCTTCAATTAGTTGTATTTATGGTTTAGGAATGCCGGCAGAATATTTAAAAGCTGCCATTAGGTTACAATTGGGAATGGAAATTGATCCGCGTCAAGTTTTACGAGATTTAACAGCAGTTCAATATACTCGCAATGATATCGAAATGGGGAGGGGAAAATTTCGAGTTCGGGGTGATGTTTTAGAAATTTCTCCTGCTTATGAAGATAGAATTATTAGAGTGGAATTTTTTGGTGATGAAATTGATGCAATTAGATATGTAGATCCTGTTAGTGGTGAAATTCTCCACAGTTTAGAAGCAGTAAATATCTACCCAGCACGTCATTTTGTCACCCCGAAAGAAAGAGTAGAAATAGCTTGTGAAGATATAGCTACAGAATTAAAACAGCAACAATTAATATTAGAAGAAACTGGGAAATTAGTGGAAGCCCAACGCATTGACCAACGTACCCGTTATGATTTGGAAATGTTACGAGAAGTGGGATATTGTAACGGCGTAGAAAATTATTCTCGTCATTTAGCTGGAAGACAAGCAGGAGAACCACCGGAATGTTTAATTGATTATTTTCCCAAAGATTGGTTATTAGTAATAGATGAATCTCATGTTACTGTTCCCCAAATTCGCGGAATGTATAATGGAGACCAAGCGAGAAAAAAAGTATTAATAGATCATGGTTTTCGGCTTCCTAGTGCGGCGGATAATCGTCCCTTAAAAGCCGAAGAATTTTGGCAAAAAGTCAATCAATGTATTTTCGTTTCTGCGACTCCAGGAAATTGGGAATTAGAAATTTCGGAAGAGAATATTATTGAACAAGTAATTAGACCGACGGGAGTAATTGACCCCGAAATATTTGTGCGTCCCACGGAAGGACAAATTGATGATTTATTAGGAGAAATAAAAGACCGCGTTGACCGTCAAGAAAGAACTTTAATTACTACATTAACTAAACGTATGGCGGAAGATTTAACGGAATATTTGGAAGAAAGGGGAATTAAAATCAGATATTTGCATTCAGAAATTAATTCTATTCAACGCATAGAAATTCTACAGGATTTGCGAAATGGTGTTTTTGATGTTTTAGTGGGTGTAAACTTATTACGAGAGGGTTTAGATTTACCAGAAGTTTCTTTAGTTGCAATTATGGACGCAGATAAGGAGGGTTTTTTGAGAACTGAACGTTCCTTAATTCAAACTATCGGACGCGCAGCCCGTCACATTAAAGGAAAAGCTATTTTATATGCTGATAAATTAACAGGTAGTATGATTAAAGCCATTGATGAAACTGATAGAAGAAGAGGCATCCAAACGGCTTATAATAAACTACATGGAATTACACCGCAGCAGATTATTAAAAAACAGAGTAATTCGATTTTATCATTTTTAGATGCTTCCAGACGATTAAATACTACTGATTTAAAATTTGTTGATGAACATTTAGATGAATTATCGTTGGAAGATATTCCAGAGTTAATTATCTTATTAGAAAAACAGATGAAAGAAGCAGCGAAAAAGATGGAATTTGAAGAAGCTGGAAAATTACGCGATCGCATTAAGCATTTACGAGATAAAATGTTAGGTAGATAAACTAAATTTACAATTAGCGCACTACTAACTTCTTTTGAATAGCAGCATCTTGAATTACATAGTTGTTGCTAGTAAAAACCTGAATACCGGGAACAACACTATAATCCATATCATCAGTAATAATCTTAACTGTTCCTGCTCCTGCTATGCTAATAGCTTCGAGCACCAGCAAATCATAACCATCAATCCCAAAACCAAATGTTAGTATCTACAAAGAAAATATTGAATACTGAATAGTACCATATTCAGGATAGTGCTGACCGCAGCTATAAACACCTATTTTAGATTGACTGTAATCAAAAGCATTAGAATATATTTCTACGTTTTTTTCTGTTCACACACTTGTATGGTATTTGTGATTTGTGTAAATATTTTTTTAACGAACCACAGAGGCGCAGAGGACGCAGAGGAGGAGAGGTGGAGGGGATGTTTTCTGGTAACGAGGAAGCACCAATATTACAACGCGAATCTTTTTTCATATATAAACACAAAAATCCCCATTTATCTTTTGATTGATTTTTTTAGAGTCACAGTCATAGCAAAAAAGAGGAAGTTTTTACTTCTTTCTAAGCAAGTATTAAGGGGGTGTAAAGAAGACAAAAAACAACCCCCAAAAAATAAAGGTAAATATTCAGAGTACTAAATAGACAGCACTTCTAGCTAGATCAAGAGTAAAGATCTTATTATCGTAGAAACTGAATGGACCACGATATGCTGTTTCTAAATTATTTATACCATCATAAACAGTCGTTAAAGCAACATCTCGTCCACCCAAGAAAGGTAAAGGTAAAGGTATAATCCCAGTACCTAATAGCTTCTGTGTTTGCTCTGAATTTAAGTCATACAAAAATGTCTTTTCCTGTAAGTCAGAAATTACGATTGTAGCCATGATCTTATTTCCTCGTCAAATAGTGAAGAGTTCTGCTAAGTTTGACAAAATCGCCCTTGAATCTGAACAATTAACGGTTTACCCAAGCATTAACTGTTCGAGCATAATCTATAGTATTGAATTTATTATCATGAAAATTACCTGCTCCTTCATAAGTTTTGGATATGGTATTGACTCCATCATAAATTGTGGTTATATAAACACCTGGATTCAAGCCTAAGTTGGGATAAAGTCCCCAAAATGTCCCTCCTAATATAATACTTAGTTCTTTCGGCTCTAAGTTATCAATATAAGTTCCTAAAACCATAGGATACAAATCATAAATTACTATGTGATTCATTGTATTATCCTCTGAATCTTGAATTAAGTTAACTATTACATTTTTACATTATTTGTATCTTGATAATCCAAAAGTTGCATATCAAAGTCTTTTTTTTTAGACATAAATTTATGTTTTTTGTCTTTGATAATGTAACAATTATAAATGATTTGTAAAAAAAATAGCTATACATAAATATCTTCCGAAAGTCAAAAATGATCAAGAAGAAATTTCATAAATTCTCCTAAACGATATTTTTGCTGTTTGTAATCTTCGCTAATTAATTGAGCTTGATGTATTCCAGTTCGTTAGTAATCAATTCTCTCTCTGTAAGTAGCAGGGTACAGTACCATGAATTATGCGAAGTTTAATACTTGAAACATGGATCACCTGCATCTTTAGCTGCTATTATGATATTAAATATCTTTTTGGGTGATTTTACTCATTGTTAATGCACCCAAAAATCTGCTTTGATATTCTCAATGTTCATTAATATATAAAAAATGCTGGCTAGAATTTGGAGTGCATCTATTGTCGGAATTGACGCTGTAAAAGTGGGAGTAGAAGTTGATATTTCCGGTGGTTTACCGGGAATTGTAATTTTAGGCTTACCAGATTCTGCAATTCAAGAATCTAAAGAAAGGGTAAAAGCAACTTTAAAAAATGCGGGTTTTGCCTTTCCCCTCCGGAAAATTGTCATTAATCTCACTCCCGCAGATTTACGCAAGGAAGGACCTGCTTTTGATTTACCAATTAGTGTGGGAATTTTAACGGCTTCTGAACAAGTTAATGCGGATTTATTGGGAGATTTTTTATTTTTAGGTGAAGTTTCTTTAGATGGTAGTTTGCGTCCAGTTGCTGGTGTTTTACCTATTGCAGCAACTGCTAAAAAAATGGGAATTACGGGTTTAGTTGTTCCTGTTGATAATGCCCAAGAAGCTGCTGTAGTTGAAGGTTTAGCAGTTTATGGTTGTAAAGATATTGCTGATGTAGTGGACTTATTAAATAATCCTCAAAAATACCAACCTGTCCGCTTAAATCAAACCATTGAAACTTCCCAGACAACATCTTTAAATTTAGCAGATTTACAAGATGTTAAGGGACAAGCTCACGCGAGAAGGGCTTTAGAAATTGCGGCTGCGGGGGGACATAATTTAATTTTTGTTGGACCACCAGGAAGCGGAAAAACAATGTTAGCAAGACGGTTATCTGGGATTTTACCACCTTTAAGTTTTTCTGAATCTTTGGAAGTAACACGGATTTATTCTGTAGCAGGACTGTTAAAAAATCGCGGTTCTTTGGTGCGCGAACGACCTTTTCGCAGTCCCCACCATTCGGCCTCTGGTCCATCTTTAGTTGGTGGTGGTACTTTTCCCCGTCCTGGGGAAATTTCTTTATCTCACAGAGGTGTACTTTTTCTTGATGAATTAACGGAATTTAAAAGAGATGTTTTAGAGTTTTTACGTCAACCTTTGGAAGATGGTTTTGTGACAATTTCTCGCACTAAACAATCTGTGACTTTTCCGGCACAATTTACTTTGGTAGCCAGTACAAATCCCTGTCCTTGTGGTTACTATGGTGATACAATTCAAGCTTGTACTTGTTCACCTCGACAACGGGAACAATATTGGGCAAAATTGTCTGGACCATTAATGGATAGAATTGATTTACAAGTCGCGGTAAATAGGTTGAAACCAGAGGAAATTACCCAACAACCAACGGGAGAACCATCAAAATCTGTAGCAGAACGAGTGGAAAAAGCCAGAGAAAGTTCTTTAATTCGGTTTCAGGGAGAAGGAAATTTACAATGTAATGCTCAAATGCAAAGTCGTCATTTACAAAAATGGTGTAAATTAGATGATCCTAGTCGGAATCTATTAGAAGCAGCAATTAGGAAATTAGGATTATCAGCAAGAGCAAGCGATCGCATTCTTAAAGTAGCACGAACTATAGCCGATTTAGCAGGAGATGAAAATCTCAAACCCCACCATGTAGCTGAAGCAATTCAATATCGGACAATTGATAGAATGCAATAATGTAAAAATGTTCTATATTTCTACATTATTCCTATCTAATTTATAGGCAAATTATCAGGATCAATATTAAATAATGTTGATTCTAACCAAATTCTACTGATGAATCGGATTAACTGGAATATATATGAGATAATGTTACAGAGATTTGAAAATATTTCTCATAGATACAGCAATTCGTGAATTACCCCTACAAATATGTACAAATAATCTGATGTTCTACTACCTGTCGAAAGCACCTCGAAACAAAAAGAGACAACCGGATTTATCCCCTTAATTTCCGCTAAAATCAACATTGGGGAATTATTAAACAGGAGAAATCAAGCGTGCCTACACTCGGTGTAAATATTGATCATATCGCTACTATTCGTCAAGCTCGACGCACAGTAGAACCAAATCCCATTGCAGCAGCATTACTAGCAGAATTAGCAGGTGCAGATGGCATTACCGCCCATTTGCGTGAAGATAGAAGACATATTCAAGATAGAGACGTGCGACTATTGCGGCAAACCGTCAGAACCCATTTAAACTTAGAAATGGCTGCCACTGAGGAAATGTTAGCCATAGCTCTAGATATTAAACCTGATTATGTCACCTTAGTACCGGAAAAGCGGGAAGAAGTGACCACAGAAGGTGGTTTAGATATTGTCGGACAAACTGCTAGAATAGGAGCAATAGTTGATAAACTGCAAAATGTCGGCATTCCCGTAAGTTTGTTCATTGATGCCGATTTACCACAAATTGAGGCATCTGTCAAGGTAAAAGCCAAATTTATTGAACTGCATACAGGACAATATGCAGAAGCCAAAGACGAAACAACTCGTCAGCGGGAACTAGCTTTATTAAACCAAGGCTGTGAACAAGCCATTAAAGCGGGTTTAAGGGTGAATGCTGGTCATGGACTCACGTACTGGAACGTTTACCCCATAGCTGCAATTCCAGGCATGGAAGAACTCAATATCGGTCATACTATCATTAGTCGAGCCGCTTTAGTAGGGATAGAAAGAGCAGTTCGAGAAATGAAAGCAGCAATGGGAGGTAATTGGTAATTGGGTAAAATTCTTATCTTTTACTGGAGGGTATTAGCTGCGAAATCCTGTAAATTAAATTAAAGTCAAACTTGAAACTTTTATGACTCCTACACAGTCAAATGACTTACCCCTATGGGTACAGGATAGAGCTAAAGTAATTGCAGCCAGTACAGACGCTCAATGGCGCTATCAAAAGCCACCTGACTATACCCGTTCTCAGCAAAATCTAGATAAAGAGAGTATTCACCATCATTTAGAAGGTACACTAGAGGCAATTGTCGAAAACCTAGTTAGAACCTTTGAAATGGAAGTATCATGGAAAACCAACCCCCAACAGTGGTTATCAGTCGTTAATGATAAATTCCGGGTGAGTAGCAATGGAGGACAAGAATATACCGCTGCTGAATTAGGCGCGAAAGGTACTTATAATTTATTTATGGCTGATTCTGAACATTATAAAGCTTCAGAAGAAAGTTTTGAGTCATCCCATGATATCTTTCATAGTACCTTTCCCCAAGGATTTCCCTGGGAAGTATTAGCGGTTTATTCAAGTCCACCCCATGTTACATTCAAATGGCGACATTGGGGACATTTTCAGGGTGAATATAAAGATTATGCACCAACGGGGGAAACAGTGGAAATGATCGGTATGAGTGTTGCCCATGTTACCGATGATTTAAAAATTGTTTCCTTAGAACACTATTTTGATAATGCCCTGTTCTTGGAAAAGTTGACAGCAGGTGGCAAAATAGAAAATAGTGAAAATAAAGGTAGTGGTTGTCCTTTTGCTTCTTGGTTTCAGGGGTTAAAGAAAAGTTAATTGTTCCGAGTACAGCGCCAATACTGTACCATAATCAAATTCCCGATTTCTTTTTTTTCATGATGTCAATAAATAAATTATGAATTAATACAGAAGTCGGGGATATTACCACCCTAGCATAAAATTATAGATTAATCAGCAAACACAGAAAATGGAAAAATATTATTACGTTTTGGCCAGTCAACACTTTCTTATGGAAGAAGAACCAATAGAAGAAGTTCTCAAGGAACGGACTCGTAACTATCATGAACAAGAAAAAGAAATTGATTTTTGGTTAGTCAAGCAACCCGCTTTTTTAGAAGCACCAGAAATGAAAGATATTAAAAATAAATGTCCACAACCAGCAGCAGCAATTATTTCTACTAATGCTCAATTTATTACCTGGCTAAGATTACGGTTAGAGTATGTCATTACTGGAGAATTTTCAGCCCCTTCTAATATTATACCTAATCCATTAGCATCTCTTAGCAAGGTTTCTTAATAGGGAACAGGGAATAGGGAATAGGGAATAGGGAATAGGGAATAGGGAATAACAACTGACAACTGACCGCTGACAACTAACTAGATAATATATCAGAATTTCACTTTTTCTCCAATTATCAATTTATGCACAAATTACAAACTTTATCAAGTGTTTTATTATTGACAGTTACCCCTTTAATTAGCAATATTAATCCTGTTATTGCTCAACAAAATCTTACTAATTGTCAACCACCAAATATAGGGGAATATCTATTATTAATAGTAAGTCCCACAACTGAAAATCAAAAGCAACTGCGTAGTGCATTACCTACTGAATTTAAACCTGTTATTTGCAAATATAACAACCAGATAGTGACGCGAACTGGTGGGTTTAAAAATGTTGATGATGCCAGTCGCTGGGGAAGGTATATTCAAAATATAGTTGGGTTATCTCCTATTATTACCACTCGTGCGACAGAACAACCCCCACAACCAACATCAAACGGAGACAATTCAAAAATCAGCTATAATCCGAAAATATTAGGGGAAGGTTATGCAATTCTCATAGATTATTTTAATCGTCCAGAAATGGTTAGTCGTCTGCAAAAGGCTGTGGGAGGTAATGTAGGTTTTGTATCCTATGGACAACGCCCTTATTTACTAGCAGTTTATACTAATAATCAACAGCAAGCGTATAATACATTACAAAAACTCAGCAACAGTGGATTTGTAGCCGTTTTAGCAGACGGTCGGAAAGTGGTTTTGCTGCGCTCAATTGTGCGTTGATAGTTGTCAGTTGTCAGTTGTCAGTTGTTTTTTAATCAGTGACCGAAACTAGATACCTGGATTTCTCTTAAAGAATGAGAATATGACAGTCAATTGTTTTTTCTCACTTGTGAGAAATCTGGGGTGCTAATATTACAACAAAGAAAGTTGTGTATCCGCTTGATTAACCACATAAGCAACTCGCTTTTCTATTTTTGTTTTTATTACTTTACCTTCATTTATAGCTCTTGTTAACCAATCATCCATTTGTACTTTTCTCACTTGTAGAGAGTCCGCAAGTGATTTTGCATCCTTTGGTTGCTGTAAATGACTGAGAATTACAGGTAAAACAACATTATAAATATCTTTAGGAATAGTGGTTAAACTTTGTGAAATAGTATTATCATTATATTCTGGCTGTGTTGTAATTACTTCTTTTTTTATACTTTCAAAATCACCTATAGTTTTTACTAACATTTCCTGCAAATTACCATTATCAAATTCTAAAGGAAACTGTTTTGCACCTCGATTGTATAATTCTTGATTTCCTGCTGCAATTGGATATATCATGTTGACAAATACAGGAATTTCTTTGATTTTAGATAATGCTTCTACAGCACCATTCCAAGTCCCACCTTTTTCTAAATCAGACTTAACAACTAAAGCATAATCGGCTAAACTATAAATATATTTATTCCTTCCCATTGCATTACCTGTATTAAATCCAGCATCAGGATCATAACTGGAAATTAAAGTTAATCTACCTTCTCTAATACCAGAGCGATATTTACTATTTACTGCTGCTTTAGTTAAGCTATCAGCTAATACACCAACACAAGTTCCTCTATTATTTAAAATACCTAACATTGATTCTTGATCTATACCCCTTGCACCTCCAGAAATAACTTGTATATTTTGTTGAGAACAAGTTTTTGCTACTCTTTGTGTGTATTGAATCATCTCCTCATCTACATCACGAGAACCTACAATTGCTAATCCTCCTAAAGATAATAATTCTACATTTCCCACCCCATAAATAATAGCTGGTGCTGAATGTTTTAATATTTGTTTGAAACGTTGAGGATATTTAGGGTCACTACGTCCTAATATCCATAAACCTTGACTTGTCCATTTTTCTACTGCCAAACTTAACATTAAACCACGTTCTAATAAAGCTATAAGCCTATCAGGGTTAAGTTTATTAATGGTTATTTTTTGTATTTTTTCTATGGCTGTTGTTTCCAGTAAATCTCCTGGACGCATTTGATTTTCTAGCAACCATTCTGTTAACAAGTTATATTCACTTAGAGTTAGAGGTAACGGTTCAGTTTGGCGATTTTGACCAAAACTAGCGCACAATAGCAAAATTGCTTGAGTATCTGGTGGTAGAATATGATTTGACAAAGTATTAAACATAATTTTCTAATCCTCTTGACCCAATGAATTAAGAGCTAATGCTAGAGGATAAACTAATCCACTTCCAGTATTACGCAAAAGTGCAGCAATTACAGTAAAAGTCCAACGGGAATCTACCATATCATCAATTAAGAATACATTACCTCTCATTCCTTGCCAAGATTCAATTAAAAAAGCTCCATCTAAATTATGAGCTTGTTGATAACTATTGCTCATATTTTTTTGTAACTGAGTGTGTCGAATTTTGCGGACAACTGGTTTAAATGGTAATCCTAATTTATCTGCTAGTCTTTTGGCAAAGTTAGGTACAAGTTCTGGACGATTTAAAGAAGGAACACAAGTAACCCAAGTGGGAAAGGGTTGAGGTTTCCAATTTTGAATCATCTCAAAGGTAGCTTGTACAAGTTCATCATCAAAATGATTATCTCTATATTTTCCTTTTTTAACTAATTCTCCCCAACCTGCATCACCCCATAAAGATAATGCTCTTCCTGTTTCTGCTCTTAAATTAGTTCTGATGTTTCCCGAAAATTTATAAGTTAATAATGCTTGTGGTGGCCATTGTTTACGTGGTTCGAGAATTTGATTACTACGACGTAAAAATAGATTTGCTTGATTTAGTCGTGCATTGGTAAAACTTTCTGGTAATAAGCGTGTACCTACACAAACTGTACATCTACCACATTTTTGTGGATTTGGATCATCTAATTCTGTTGCTAAAAAAGCCATTAAACATTGTGGACTTTTCATATATTCTAACATTCGCTCTTGTTCCCGTCTGCGAATTTGTGTTAGCTCTTCAATTTTTTCCCTGTTATATTGATAATTTATAGCTGTGACATACCATTTTGAACCTTGTTTACTTACTGGTGCAGGAGATTCCAGAGATAGAATTTTTAAAACTTTATCAATTTGTCCTCTGGAAAGATTGAGTTGTTGTTCTAATTGAGGAAGAGAAAAACCATCAACAGCTTTTTCTAGTTCATTTAAAACTTGTTGCGTATGAATTTCTGGAGGAAATGCTGTATTAATAAAGTAATTATTAATTTGATCATCTTCATCACCACTCAAGAGAATACCATAAGCTGTTTCTACTGCTCTACCGGCTCTACCTACTTGCTGATAATAGTGAACAACAGAACCAGGTCTTTGATAATGAATAACAAAACCTAAATCTGGTTTATCAAAACCCATTCCTAAAGCTGTGGTAGCGACTAATGCTTTAATTTCATTATTCAGTAATTCGTCTTCTAATGCTATACGAACTTGAGTATCTAACTCGCCAAAATAGGCTTTTGCATTAATACCTTGAGTGTTTAACCAATCAGCAACTCTTTGAGCATCTCTAACAGTTAATGCGTAAATAATACCACTTCCAGGTAACTGAGGGAGGTGCTGTGCTAACCAAGCTAACCTTGTAGTTTGACTAGGAAGATAAATGTTTTGTAAGCGCAAACTTTTTCTAGTTAAATCACCTCTAGAAATACGCAATTTCTGCCCCAATTGAGCTTTGATATCATCAAATACTCGGTTGTTAGCTGTAGCTGTTGTGGCCAAAACAGGAATATTGGGAGGTAGTCCCTGTAAAACTCTAACAATTCGGCGATAATCAGGACGAAAATCATGTCCCCAATCAGAAATACAATGGGCTTCATCAACTACAAATAACCCGATTTTTTGAGATAATGGTAAAAGAATATTATTATAAAAATCTTCATTAGCTAATCTTTCTGGGGAAATTAATAAAACATCTACTTGATTTGTTAATAACTTTGTGTTGATAAGACTCCATTCATCAGTATTACTGGAGTTTATTGTTTCTGCTCTTATCCCTATACGTTTGGCCGCTGCAATCTGATTTCGCATTAATGCTAAAAGAGGAGAAATTAACAGAGTACAACCAGCACCTTGATCTCTTAATAAGCGAGTTGCTAAAAAGTAAACTAGACTTTTTCCCCAGCCTGTGCGTTGAACAACCAGTAACCGCGATTTGTTCAGTAGTAATTCTTCTATAGCTTCCCATTGTGCATCACGAAAATCAGCGCTTGGGTTATTCAAAGCCTGACGCAGAAGGACTAATGCTTTTTCTCTGAGTATGGTTGTCATATATGCTGAGTATCTACTTGACATACTATTGTATCACAAAGCATAACCAACACCATTTGTAATAGGTTGATCATCTGGGAAATCCGGGGAATTACCAATGACTAATAGGCTGCCCTAGCTAACCAAGAAATAGTTACACCCAGAACTGAACCAGCAATAACTTGAACTGGTGTATGTCCCAATAACTCCTTGAGACGGTCTTGAAAAAAGTCCGGTTTTTCATGAAATAATTCATCAATCATTTGATTAAGTATCCGGGCTTGCTTACCAGCAGCTTGACGGACACCAGCAGCATCATACATAACAATAATAGCAAAAACCGCAGCTAGAGCAAATTCTGGAGATGCCCAACCTAAAGTTTGTCCTACACCGTCTGCTAGGGCTGTCACTAGGGCTGAATGAGCGCTAGGCATACCCCCGGTCGTGACGAGGACACGCACATCTAATTTTTGGTGTTTGACTAACTCAACGATCAGCTTTAATCCTTGAGCCACAAAACAAGCTACAAGCGCGACCAACAGCACCCGGTTGTTAATAATTTCGCCTACGCCTATGTCCTGCATGGTATTTTGGTGAGGTTAGTAAGTGTGAGTAGTGGTTGTGTGGAGGAAAAACGAGTGTACAAGCCGCCAAAATCCAAAATTGGGCAAATCCAAAATAGAGGTTAGTGATTGCGGCTGGTGATAAAATGAGCGAGAGCTTGAAGAGGAATGGCCTTTTCCCCATAAAATTCTAATTCGGCACAAGCCTCAGCAACTAGTTGTTGAGCTTTAGCGCGAGATTCTTCAATTCCCCACAAACTAGGATAGGTGACTTTTTTAGCTGCCAGATCCTTACCAGCGGTTTTACCTAACTGTTCTTGGGTAGCAGTGATATCTAGGATATCATCAATGATTTGGAAAGCGAGACCAATATTTTGAGAATAACGGGTTAATTTTTGCACATCTTGAGCAGATGCACCAGCAATAATTCCTCCACAAACTACCGAAGCTTCTAACAAGGCTGCGGTTTTATGATTATGAATAAAATTCAGAGTTTCTAGGGAAATATCTGATTTACCTTCCGATTCTAAATCTACCACTTGGCCACCGACTAAACCAGCAGCGCCCAAGGCCTTAGCTAGACGAATAATTACTTGTAGAACCCTATCCTTAGGTACATTTTCGGGAGTTTGGG
This sequence comes from Aphanizomenon flos-aquae FACHB-1287, assembly GCF_014698755.1. Taxonomy (GTDB): domain Bacteria; phylum Cyanobacteriota; class Cyanobacteriia; order Cyanobacteriales; family Nostocaceae; genus Dolichospermum; species Dolichospermum flosaquae. The sequence continues at coordinate 81,631 of NZ_JACJTO010000007.1, forward strand.
CGGCTACATACTCAAAAGCTAAAGCCAATAAACCATCACCTGCCAAAATAGCTACATCTTCGCCATAGACTTTATGATTTGTCAGTTTACCACGACGATAATCATCATTATCCATAGCGGGTAAATCATCATGAATCAGTGACATGGTATGGATCATTTCTACGGCGCAAGCTGTGGCCATGGCCATTTCTATTGTGCCACCAATCATGTCAGCAGTGGCGAGACAGAGAATAGGGCGAACTCGTTTACCTCCAGCTAAGAGAGAGTAGCGCATGGCTTCATAAATCTTTTCTGGATAAACGACGGTAATGGAATTATCCAAAGCCTGTTCACAAAGCTGTTGTCGTTTTTTGAGATAGGTAGCGAGGTTAAAACTAGCCGACTCTGATTCTTTTGGGGTTATTAATCTTTCATCCGTTGCTACCATGCTTTGTATTCCTCTTAACTGTTGAGAATATGGGGCTGTTGTTTGCGATTCTGTATAACAATTTTACGGGGGTTTGGGGCGGAAAGACTCACCGAATTTTAGATTTTAAATTTCGGCTTAAAGATTCAAAGTTTCAAATCTCAAGGAGTTTGAAGCCCCCAAATTCATTCGGGACATAAATCTAAAATCCAGAATCCAAAATTTTTAATCCTCCCGCATTCATAAAAATTATTTCTCAATTGCCTGTTGTTTGTAAATAGCTAGAAACAGTATTTTGCAGTAACATAGCCACCGTCATTGGACCGATACCACCGGGAACAGGGGTAATATATTCTACTACATTAGCGATCGCTTCAAACTGAATATCACCAACTAACCGACTTTTGCCATTGTTATCTGTAACTCGATTTATCCCTACATCTACCACAACCGCGCCCGGTTTTACCATATCGGCGCTAATCATTCCTGGAATACCTGTAGCAGCAATCAAGATATCAGCATCTTGAGTAATAGTTGGTAAATCCTGAGATTTTGAATGAGCAATGGTGACTGTAGCATTAGCCTCTAATAACATCAAGGCCATGGGTTTACCTACTAAAATACTACGTCCTACGACCACTGCTTTTTTACCCTGTAAAGGAATTTTATATTCTGCTAACAACCGCATGACACCAGCAGGGGTACAACTACGTAGACCTGTTTCACCCCGCACCAGTCGCCCTAAATTTACAGGGTGGAGTCCATCAGCGTCTTTATCCGGTATAATTCGATGGAGTAGACTGACGGCCTCTAAATGATTAGGTAAGGGTAATTGTACCAAAATCCCATCTACCCTTTCATCTTCGTTGAGTTCAGCAATGACTTCCTCCAATTCAGTTTGACTGATTTGGGTGGGGAAGTGTTTACCAAAAGAGGTAATTCCCACTTTAACACAGGATTTTTCTTTATTACGGACATAAGCGGCTGAAGCTGGGTTATCCCCAACCATTAATACTGCTAAACCAGGTGGTCGACCAATTTTACCTTGTAATTCGGTGATTGTTTGACTAAGTTCTGTTTGAATTTTATCGGCTAATGCCTTACCATCTAGTATTTTGGCAGTTTGTATATTCATAAAGAGGGGAACAGGGAACAAGGAAGAGTTTTTGATTATTCATTTTCTCATTTTCCCAGCCCCCTAAAATTAAATTTTTGCAGTAAAATACTAACTTGCTTTGTTCACCAATTTCCAGAATAATCAATATTAGGTTATGTGAATATAAGCACAAATCGCATACCCCAACTACTTATCTATCGTGCAAGATACCGACTCCATGAATGACATTGCTGCTGCACTCCAACAACCAGCAGATTTAGACTTTGAACTACCAGATCCAGAAGATGAAGAAATTCTTGAGTCTGATTTTTTACAACAACTTGATGTAGCATGGCAGGTATGTGATCGTTTTGACTTGCAAACAGAAATTTGGCGAGGCCGGATTTTACGTTCTATCCGTGACAGAGAAAAAAAAGGCGGAGATGGACGCGGTACTGGTTTTCTGAAATGGCTTAAAGAACGCGAAATCAGTAAAACCCAGGCCTACAGTTGGATTCAATTGGCTAATAGTGCTGATACCCTGATTTCTGACGGCAAACTAGACCCAGACACAGTTAATAACTTTAGTAAACGGGCTTTTGTCGAAACCGCCAAAGCTGTACCAGAAGTACAACAGATGGTTAGTGAAGCTGCACAAAAAGGCGATCGCATTACCCGCAGAGAAGTCCGTCAACTCAGCGACGAATGGACGGCCATGTCTTCCGATTTATTACCGGAAGAAGTCAGGGAAAAAGCCGCAGATAACAGCCTACCACCGCGCTATATCGCCCCTCTAGTCAAGGAAATGGAAAAACTGCCCGAATTGCACCAAAAGGCATTACAAAGGGATATAGCCGCCAATCCTGACGTTGATACTGTTAAACAAGCGACTTCAGAAGCCCGACAATTAGCTAAATATCTCAAATCTGCTGCTCAGGTACAAGCCTTAATAGCGGAAGATGTAGATATTGAAACCGCATTAGAAGAAGCACAAAGGGTCGGTTGTTTAAGTATCGCGGCTGACTTAGTAAATCAAGCGTCTCAAATTGAACAAACTATTGCCAAATTGTATATGACTTGGAAAAAAATTGGCAATTTAGCGGATAGATTATATGTAGATACTGGTGCAAGTACACCCAATTTGCGATCGCTCCTCACTTGTATAGAACCTCTCGGTGGTGAAATCATGGAATTACAACTAAGTGGCGCGATAGAACATACAATTAGACTACAAATTCAAGAAGCGAGTTAAACTAGCGGTTAGAAACTTAGTGTACACAGTCAAAATCATTAACTTTTCTTTTCATTCTGATTAAGCGAACTTAGTTAGGGTGACAAAGCCATATTATATTTGCCGATGCTATGATTTTAAGATGCTAATTCTTCCATTTTTTTCGCCAATTCCAAATCTAAATTACTGATAGCATTACCTATATCGTGGGTAATAAGATTCACTCGGACGGTGTTGTAAACATTAAACCATTCCGGGTGATGTCCCATTTTGTCTGCGTGAACACCAACGCTAACCATCCAACCTAAGGCAGTTGCAAAAGAGTTAAATTTATATTCTTTGTACAATTTGCCATCTTTGATTTGCCATCCTGGTAGACTGTTAAGGCCTAGTGTTAGTTCAGTTTCGCTCAATTTTTGTGCTATCATTTTCCTAACCTACACAGAGATTTATTAATAACTATTATATCTAATTTAATATCTAATCTCTCATCCACGTCCCCAAATTATTGTATAGTCTGAAGAGATACTACTTAACAATTTTTGAGTTATAATTTAATCTTTCATCGTCAAGAGAAAATCCTGAGCAGAAGGAGGTGGGGCTGTTCGATAAATAACTATAGGTGACAGGAAATAAAGAATCATCTACAATTTATATTGTATCAAAACTGTAATTAGTAAATTTTGTAATTAGTAAATTTCTAATTCGCTCAAGGGCGGATTTATCCGCGTTTATTTGCGTTTAATTCCTAATTTCCGTACCGACGGTGAGATGGGAAAGACTATAAAATCTGAATTAATTTAAACTGCGATCACTACTAGGGTACAATTAACAAAGGCCAGTAAAAACCTTCTTTCCATAGTGATCGACAATTGGCTAAAGTCCAATTACTTGGGAAAATCGCTGCTTTTGTTACCTAACCCTCCAAAAGGTCAGGAAAACAATAAATACACCTGTTAGCACCACTAACAGGCTCAAAAAATTGGCATTTTTGAGATTCCAATTTAGCTTGGACATTGGTTATGACTTCATGTATTTGTTTTTCTGGTACTAGAACATCAGTAAAAACTAATCTAAATCACTATAGTTCCTTGTTAAGTTAAATTAAATCACAGTGATAATTATCCCCAATTTTATCAGGTAAGTTCGGTTTTTGTATCAAATAGGATGAATGGAGTGATAGGGAATATGCAGCAGATAGTAGATGAAGTTAAAAAAATTGACTTTCAAAGTGAAGTATATAAAGATGCCTATAGCCGCATCAATGCCATTGTCATTGAAGGGGAACAAGAAGCCCACGAAAATTACATCACATTATCTCAATTATTACCGGCACAAGCAGAGGAATTAATTCGCCTGTCAAAAATGGAAAGTCGCCACAAAAAGGGATTTGAAGCCTGTGGAAAGAATTTAAAAGTAACTCCAGATCTGGAATTTGCCAAGGAGTTTTTCTCAGGATTGCACAAAAACTTCCAAACCGCAGCAGCAGAAGGTAAAATAGTTACTTGTTTGCTAATTCAATCTTTAATTATTGAATGTTTTGCGATCGCAGCCTATAACATATATATTCCCGTGGCTGACGACTTTGCCAAGAAAATTACAGAAGGAGTTGTCAAAGAAGAATACAGTCATCTTAACTTTGGTGAGGTGTGGCTGCAAAAAAACTTTACAGAATCCAAGGCTGAATTAGAGCAAGCAAACCGTCAAAATCTGCCCATTGTCTGGAAAATGCTGAATGAAGTAACAGATGATGCCAAAGTTCTAGCCATGGAAAAAGACGCTCTAGTAGAAGACTTTATGATTCAATACGGTGAAGCATTAAGTAACATTGGCTTCACGACCCGTGACATCATGCGTCTTTCTGCTTACGGACTTGCAACCGCGTAAATATTAATTATGGGGGTGACAATTTTGTTACCCTCCGACAAGATCAGTAAATATGTGGTATAATTTACGGCTACACTGATCCTGCGTACAATTGATAATTAGCGGTTTTTCCCAAATCCAGAATCTTAAATCCCAAGTTGGTATTGCTTAATCATTACACAGCTTTGCACAACAGCACACGCCTAATATATCACTCCATGTTTGGTTTAATTGGACATCTGACTAGTTTAGAACACGCTCAATCCGTAGCTCAAGAATTGGGATATCCAGAATATGCCGATCAAGGGCTAGACTTTTGGTGTAGCGCTCCACCGCAGATAGTTGATCATATCACTGTCACCAGTATTACCGGACAGATAATAGAGGGAAAGTATGTAGAATCTTGCTTTTTGCCGGAAATGCTGGCTAATCGGCGAATTAAAGCCGCAACCCGCAAAATCCTCAACGCTATGGCTCATGCACAAAAGCATGGTATTGATATTACAGCTTTGGGGGGATTTTCCTCAATTATATTTGAGAACTTTAATTTAGAACAGTTTAAACAGGTCCGTAATATTAATCTAGAGTTTGAACGATTCACCACAGGTAATACCCATACAGCTTACATTATTTGCAAGCAAGTAGAAGCAGCATCTAAACAACTAGGAATTGAATTATCTAAAGCGACGGTGGCTGTGTGTGGAGCGACGGGGGATATTGGTAGCGCAGTAACCCGCTGGCTAGATAAAAAAACAGATGTCCAAGAATTGCTATTAATTGCCAGAAATCAAGAAAGGTTGCAAGAACTACAAGCAGAACTAGGACGGGGTAAAATAATGGGATTGGAGGAAGCATTACCCCAAGCGGATATAGTAGTATGGGTGGCTAGTATGCCCAAGGGGGTAGAAATTGACCCAACAACATTAAAGCAACCCTGTCTTTTGATTGATGGTGGTTATCCTAAAAACTTAGGGACAAAAATTCAACATCCGGGGGTATATGTGTTAAATGGTGGCATTGTGGAGCATTCCCTAGATATTGACTGGAAAATTATGAAAATTGTCAATATGGATGTACCAGGCCGCCAATTATTTGCTTGTTTTGCTGAATCAATGCTACTGGAATTTGAGAAGTTATATACAAACTTTTCTTGGGGGCGTAATCAGATTACCGTAGATAAAATGGAGCAAATTGGTCGAGTGTCTATCAAACACGGTTTTAGACCATTGCTAGTTTAGTCATTGGTCATTGGTCATTGGTCATTGGTCATTGGTCATTGGTCATTGGTCATTGGTCATTGGTCATTGGTCATTGGTCATTGGTCATTGGTCATTGGTCATTGGTCATTGGTCAGTAGGAAAGAGAATACAACTGACAACCAACAACTGACAATCAACAACTGACAACCAACAACTGACAACTAAAATAATTATGGCAACCACTGAGCGCAAACCCTTACTATTAGATTTTGAAAAGCCCTTAGCAGAATTAGCGAACCGAATTGACCAAATTCGCCAACTAGCTGAAGAGAATGGTGTTGATGTTTCTGGACAAATTCGCCAACTAGAAGCAAGGGCTATGCAGTTGCGGGAGGAGATATTTAGTAGTCTGACACCATCTCAAAGATTGCAGGTAGCCCGTCATCCTCGCCGTCCTAGCACCTTAGATTATATCCAGTCTATCAGTGATGAGTGGATGGAGTTGCATGGCGATCGCTGTGGCGGAGATGATCCCGCTTTAGTGGGTGGTGTGGGTCGGATAGCTGGACAACCTGTGATGATGTTAGGACATCAAAAAGGCCGGGATACCAAAGATAACGTCGCTCGTAACTTTGGTATGGCTGCTCCTGGTGGCTACCGTAAGGCTCTACGCCTCATGGAACACGCCAATAAGTTTAGTATGCCAATTTTGACCTTTATTGATACTCCTGGGGCTTGGGCGGGCATAGAAGCCGAACACCAGGGACAAGGAGAAGCGATCGCCTATAATCTGCGGGAAATGTTCTGCTTTGATGTACCAATTATTTGTACAGTTATTGGTGAAGGTGGATCTGGTGGGGCTTTAGGTATTGGTGTAGGCGATCGCTTAATGATGTTTGAACACTCAGTTTATACCGTAGCTACCCCGGAAGCCTGTGCGGCAATTTTGTGGAAAGATGCTAGTAAATCGCCCCAAGCTGCCGTAGCTTTGAAAATCATTTCCCATGATCTGAAAAATTTGGGAATAATTGATCAAATTCTCCCTGAACCCTTGGGTGGTGCCCATTCTGACCCCTTAACAGCAGCTACCAATTTGAAACAAGCTTTGTTAGAAAACTTAGACGAACTGAACCGTATGACCCCAGCGGAACGTCGTCAACTCCGTTATGATAAATTCCGTAATATTGGCGTTTTCACAGAACTTGCTCACTAAAAATACTTCAGACAAGCCCATAAAATTAGAGTAATGCTATAATTGCCTGTGGCTGCTTAAAGATTATTAATCATCTTCTCAGCTACGGGCATTTGTATTTACTTAATTTTATGAGCATCCGTTGGCTGACAGGATTGCCAAAAACTGAAAAATATCATGAATTTTGAGAAAAAAAGACGAGCCTTGATCACCGGGGCCAGTACTGGAATTGGAAAAGCAACAGCTTTAGCCTTTGCAAAGGCCGGTATAGATGTAGCCTTAGTCAGTCGTTCCCAGGATAAATTAGAATCTGTAGCTAAAGCTGCACAGGAGTTAGGGGTAGAAGCTGAAGCTTTCTGTATGGATTTGGCAGAAGTTAGCCAAGTGAAATCCAAAATTCAAGGGATATCTGATGAATTTGGCAATATAGATATTCTCATCAATAATGCTGGTATTGCATATACAGGCAATCTGAGTGAAACGCCCTTAGAAGACTGGCAAGAAGTAATTAATTTAAACCTTACCAGCGTTTTTCAGTGCATGATGGGAATTTTGCCGGGAATGCGTCAACAAGGAGAAGGTACAATTATTAACATTGCTTCTATAGCGGCTAAACAGGCTTTTCCTGGTTGGGGTGCTTACTGTGTTAGTAAAGCGGGACTTGTTTCCCTATCCCAAACTCTTGCACAAGAAGAACGTGCTAACGGTATTCGTGTGATTGCTATTTGCCCAGGTTCTGTTAATACTGAAATTTGGGATACCCCCAAAGTCCATGCTAACTTTGATCGTTCCCGAATGTTAACTCCAGAAATTGTGGCTGCAACAATTCTGCACGCTGTCTTATTACCACAAGACGCAGTAATTCAAGAATTAACCATTATGTCCAATGCTGGTGTTCTCTAATTAGTGATTTTGTTATTTATCTCAATGGATAATTAATTAACACTGACTGACAACTGACTGATAACTAACAACTGACAATACTAACATTCAATCATGACTATCGCTGGTTCAAACGTTTCTAACAACCCTCAATCACCTTTAATTACCAACTTAGCAGAAGCTATCAATGTCCGACCAGACCGCAATACCCATGATGGTAGAGAACCAATAATAAATCCACCATCTGAGGAAACAATGAATGAGATGATGGCAGCGGTGCGAACAATGATCATAGGAGTAGGAGAAGATCCAGAACGAGAAGGACTCCTAAAAACACCCAAACGAGTAGCTAAGGCGATGAAATTCCTTACTAGTGGCTACAATGAATCTCTAGAAGACCTCATCAATGGTGCGATTTTTGATGAAGGACATGATGAAATGGTGCTAGTTAGAGATATTAACTTCTTTAGTTTGTGTGAACATCATATGCTGCCATTTATGGGTAGGGCTCACGTTGCTTATATTCCCAATCAAAAAGTGGTAGGATTAAGTAAACTGGCGCGAATTGTCGAAATGTATTCTCGTAGATTGCAAGTCCAAGAAAGACTGACTCGACAAATTGCTGAAGCACTGCAAACCGTTCTTGAACCGAGAGGGGTTGCTGTCGTCATGGAAGCCAGTCATATGTGCATGGTCATGCGTGGAGTTCAAAAACCTGGTTCTTGGACAGTTACTAGTTCAATGGTAGGCATATTCCAAGAAGAACACAAAACCCGTGAAGAATTTTTCAACTTGATTCGTCACCAAGCGTCATTTTATTAATTGGGAATTTCCTAGAAGGCAGGTGGGAAGAACAGGTAATTTGATTTTCCCCAATTATCTATTATCTAGTATCTAGTTTTTGAAATAATAGGGCTACTTTGTGTAGGTCTTTGTTACCTGGTGAGTGTTCGACACCGCTGGATAGGTCAATGCCACTCGGTTTAATGTGACTAAGTGCAGTTAAAATATTATCTGCTGTGAGTCCTCCGGCTAAAAACCAAGGAAGACTAGGGCTAAATTCCTGATTTAACTTATGCCAATTTAAGGTTTGCCCTGTTCCTCCTAGCTGTTGGGGATGATAGGCATCAAGTAGTAGGGTATCTACATAATCAGTGTAATTGGTGGTGGTTTGTAGATGCTCTAAACTGCGGACTCGGATAGCTTTGATAATTTCTACTTGGGGTAGGGATTGACGTAATTGCTGGCAAAATTCTGGTGTTTCCTCTCCATGTAATTGGATACCAGTTAAACCGGATTTTGTGACTATTTGACTAATTTCTGCAATGGTAGTATTAGCAAAAACGCCGATTTTATCAATATTTTGGGAAAGTGGCGCTATCGCCGCCTGAATTTGAGCTATGGTAACGTAGCGAGGGGAGCTAGGAACACAGATAAATCCTAGCGCCGTTGCACCCAGGGAAGCTATAGCTAGAGATTGCTGTGGTTGAGTAATACCGCAAATTTTAACCCGCATTTCTATCTGAAAAGTTACAAATAATCACAAAAGTATCTTAATTCAAATTAAAAACTTTTGCTTTGTCCTGGGTAATTTTATAATCCGTTAGGACTATATTCATTTTTTCGTTCAGGAGAACACACTTTGATGTCATCAATCTTATTAGCCGCAGCGTCCGTTCCTGTTACACCAGTGTGGAGTCCTACAGTCGGCATCATTATCAGCGCCAGCAGCGTAGTTGTACTTTTATTCACTTTTGCACTAAAATCTGCTAAGGTCGGACCAGGGATGCCTATATTACCTGTAAGTGTGCCAGGATTCATTGGGGCAATGGCTTTTGGTCATGTAATTGGTATTGGTATTGTCTTAGGACTAACTAACATTGGTCGTTTGTAAGTTGGATTAATCTTTTTGTCAGCAGCGATAGGTGATAGGCTGTACCGCATTTAGTTTGTATAATTCTAGCGGGCAAGATGCCCGCATCACAAAGTTTAAGTAAATTGTGGTTATCAAATTTAGCTGCGTAACGGCTTAAGTTTACCTATCTAAGTTTTACTGCATTTAGTTTGTATAATTCTAGCGGTCAAGATGCCCGCACCACAAAGTTTAAGTAAATTGTGGTTATCAAATTTAGCTGGGTAACGGCTTAAGTTTACCTATCGCTGTTTTGGCAAATTCCAGATCCCCGAATTTTCTAAAAAGTCTGGGATCTGACGCTTTTTTTGGTGATCAAATTTGGGAAATTGTCTATCCTAGAGTTATACCTAAATTTCTAACTATAAAAGAATTTCTGGAAATACTTAATAATGCAAACAAATTGGCAAATAGGTTCTTTATTTGGGATTCCTTTATTTTTAGACCCCTTATGGTTTGTAATTTTGGGGTTAACAACTCTCAATTTTGGTTTAGCTTACCAACAATGGGGGACTGTCGCGGGTTGGGGTGCTGGTTTAATTATGGCACTGCTGTTATTTGTTTCCGTACTGCTGCATGAGCTAGGACATAGTTTGGTGGCACAATCCCAGGGAATTAAAGTTAATTCTATTACTTTATTTTTCTTTGGGGGAGTTGCGGCTATAGAAGAGGAATCAACAACTCCAGGTCTGGCTTTTCAAGTGGCCATCGCAGGTCCTGCGGTAAGTGTGATTCTATTTTTATTACTGCGTCTAATAGCGAGTGTAATTCCTGATAGTAACCTCTTGAATGAAATGACGGGAGATTTATCAAGAATTAACTTAGTTGTGGCTTTATTTAATTTAATTCCTGGTTTACCTTTGGATGGAGGCCAGGTTTTAAAAGCGGCTTTATGGAAAATTACGGGTGATCGCTTTCAAGCGGTACACTGGGCTGCTAGATCTGGGCAAATTTTAGGTTATACGGCGATCGTTTTGGGATTTGTGATTGATTTTTTAACTGGGGAATTAATCACGGGTTTATGGATTGTTTTGATTGGTTGGTTTGCAATTCGGAATGCTAACAGTTATGACCGTGTAACTACATTACAAGAAACTTTACTAAAGTTAGTAGCATCTGATGCCATGACGCGGAATTTTCGGGTAGTTGATGCTAATCAAACATTGCGAGAATTTGCTGATTCCTATCTTTTGGAAACCACTACATCTCAAGTTTATTTTGCTGCTGCTGATGGTCGTTATCAGGGTTTAGTGGCGATTAATGATTTGCGGACAATCCAAAGAAGCGAATGGGAAAATCAAACTTTGCAAACAATTGTTCAGCCTCTGAATACAATTCCTACGGTTGTCGAATCTACTTCTTTTGCTGAGGTAATTAAGAAATTAGAAACTGCACAATTATCTCAAATTACCGTTCTTTCTCCTGCGGATGCTGTTGCTGGTGTTATTGATAGAGGGGATATTGTTCAAGCATTAGCACAAAATTTAAATTTGCCAATTCCCTCATCGGAAATCAAGCGTATTAAAGAAGAAGGTAGCTTTCCTCCTGGATTACAATTGGGGGTAATAGCAAAATCTCTAGAAAAATAAAAGGCTCTTAGATACTTGTTATGAGAAGGGAACAGGGAACAGGGAACAGGGAAAAAATTAATTTTCTAGTTTTTTAATAAGACTAATAATCATTCTGCTTTCTTCTTTTAATACATTAAGAATCATTACTATGAGTCTACTGAGATTAGAAAAAACGGAAATCTGAATTGTTTTCTTGCTTGATATAATTCCCCACTCTTCTTTGACCTTTTGCACTACCTGTTTTAACGGTCTTGGTTCTTGTTTTACAAATTCTCTGATTTTTTCTTTTTGCTCTGTATTAAATTTTGATTTACATCCTCTACCTGGTTTATTATACAATCCAATCATACTATTTGGCTGAAAGAGGATTGATTTCTCGAATAAATATCATTTTAATTAGAAATTAGAATTAATATAAATACTCTTATATCTTAATATATTATGTTATTTATTTGTGTAATTAATTATCTCCAGGTACTTACCGCGTTTGATCTCAAACTGCTGTAAAATCCATCGTGTCGCTTATATCTCAGATATCACTGAGTTTTACGCTTCCTGGATACTCTTATAAAAAGAGGGTTGAAAGAAAGTACATTGTTGACATATCGCTTTGATATATCAATAAATGACATTAATTTTTCACTACCATTAAAACGACAACAATTAACCTAACGACACTAAATTGTCACCAATGACATATTATAACTAGTCACTATACAAAAAGTATGGACGGTATTGGACTCGAACCAACGACCCCATCGATGTCAACGATGTACTCTAACCACCTGAGCTAACCGTCCTTAATCCCATAGACTAATAACATATCACATAAAATATAATTTGTCAATCCCTAAAATCCAAATTTTATTCTACATATATCTAGTCAACTGTACCCGATAGCGATCCTTTTTTGTCACCGCAATTTCCCCAACTTCCAACCGACCTTTTCCCCGAATAGCGATTAAATCCCCTGTTTTCAATTGAGAACTGGCTTGAGTGACTTCCTTCCAATTGACACGCACATCATTGGAATCTATTAGATCTACCATTTTACTGCGGGACATCCCAAACCCAGCAGAAGCCACCGCATCTAACCGCAAAGAAGCTTCCACGGTTGTTAATTCTTTTTTCTTAGGTTCGCGGATTTTTAATTCGCTAATATCGATACGTTGAGTTCTCACTGGTACAGAGCGCACCTGTTTTAAACTCATCTCTAAAAATTCTCCCAATTCCGGGACAACAATCACCTGTGACCCTCTTTCCCCCAAGACAATCACATCTCCCGTTTTTTCCCGGACAATCCCCGTTCCCAACATTGCGCCTAAAAAATCCCGGTGATTTGCTGTATCAAATAGGAAATTACCGGCAATTTCCAAAGCCATGATAGCAACTTGAGACTGATCTAATGGTAAATCAGCACGAGCGATCGCCAGTCGTTGTCTTTCCGCTTGTGGATATCCCCCCCAGGCTACCGAATGCACCTCCGTTAAGCGGCTAAATACCCTTTGAATTTCCGCCAACTCCGGCGGAGACAAAAAATCTGTAAATACGACTTCCCAGGTCTTTATAGCCTGATCTGCTTGATCAATCACACGGGCGACAGTATCGCGGTTTTCAACACCTTTTAAAAGTTCTTCTCTAGGTAGCATGAATTTAGGATTTACAGGGGGCTGGGGGCTGACAACGGACAACGGACAACGGACAACGGACAACGGACAACTAACTAATTAGTTTCAGCATAACCTTGAATATTTTCTGGTTCAAACTGGCGTAAAATACGAGTAGCTTGACGGGTCAGAGTTTCCGAACCCTGAACCACAATTAAATACTTACCTGCATCTAAACGATTACGATAGGGTAAAGCATCACCACCTCCTTCAAATAAACCAACACCACCCCCCACAAATATACTACCCATAGCCCCACTACCAGCGCCCAAAATTCCGCCAATTACGTGATTACCGATTTCTCCAGCCCAAGCAAAGGTATCTAAACCAGTGATCAAACTGAAAGTGAAACCGGAAAAAAAGCCAAATGGTACTAACCAAATCGCCATTAATTTTACTTGTTTTTTCGCTTGTTCTTTGGGATCAATTAAACCAAATTCATCAGCACTTTTATAACCTCTACCAAGAATAGTGCCATTTATGCCTTCTTTTTCTAAAGCTAGATCAGCGGCTTCGGCTTGGATACGGTCTGATAATACAGCAACAAGATAATTCATCAATTTTAAAATTCAGGATTAATGTGACTTTAGCAAGTCCAAAGGCTCACAAAAACTATTCACACCTTGTTTAAGAATATAAATTAAAACGGGTGCAGCTAGACCTTGGGGAAAACTAGGTATTGTCCCTAGATGTTTAATTATCTCTTGAATTGACCCATTTAACAAGTCTTCTCGATGTTCTTGTTCACAAATTATAGCCCGCCATTTTTTGGCTAAAGCGTCTAACCATTCGGAATTTGTTTGTTCTGGTTGTTGTCCAGCTTTAATAGCCAGAGTCATTACCGCGTCTTCTAAATCTCCATCGCAGTCCTCTATCAAGTCTAATGTTTCCATTGCTTGAGGATCATCTACCATAAGGGAACGAAATTTTGCAATCTCTTGTGATGTAACTTTAGTCATGAGTTTTTGACTAGCCCGGAGTTTGAAAACTATTTTACAGCATTGGGTATTGGGTATTGGGGACTGGGAAAATAAATTCTTGCCCCCTGCTCCCTGCTTCCTGGCTTCTTACTTAACTCCTGACTCCTGTAATTGTTTCAAACCCCTAGATGTTACATATCTTTGTAACTCTGTCAAAGCACGATTGTAATCTAATATTGCTTTGACGCGATTTCCTTCCGACCGTGTCAGATCATTTAATGCGTTAATTACATCACTTTGAGTTCCTACACCTGCTTGGAATCTTAACCGCGCTAACCGCAAAGACTCTTTAGCTTGTTCTAAAGCCACATTGGAAGTTTGTACGTTTTCTAAACTTGATGCTTGGGTAGAGTATGCTTGTTCTACCTGGAAGCGGATTTGGTTGCGCTGTTCAGAAAACTGAGTTTCAGCGATCGCAATACTGGTTTTAGCTTGGGCTGCTCTTGCTGTTCCTGCTCCCCCACCATATAAATTAATGCTGGCTTGTAGTCCCAATGAATAACCATCGCTGACACTAGTTTGGTCATCAAACTGATCTAATAAGTTATATCTACCGACTAAGCTCACCTGAGGACCAGAAGAAGATAAAGCCTGTTTTATTTGTGCTTCACCAATTTTGCGCTGTGCTAGGTTTTGTTGTAGTTCAGGACGATTTTGATAGGCTGTAACAATACTTTGCTCTAGTGGATGCTGCCATAAACCCGCTAATTTTACAGGATCACCTGCACTAATACTCACTGACTGGGGTAAATTTAACAGTGGTGCTAACTTGCGGCGGGCAATTTGTTGTTGAGAGATGGCATTAGTTAGCTCTTGTTGAGAATTAGCTAGGTTTACCTGCGATCGCAATACATCAAAACGAGTACCTACGCCAGCTTTTTCTAAGGCCATGGCATCTTTTAAACTAGCTTGTGCGTTTTCTACTGCTGACTGAGAAATTCTGACATTTTCATCGGTTTGTTGGAGATCATAATATGCCCTAGATACATTTAGGCGAATTTCTTCTGATTGTCTTTCTACATCCAATTCTTGTACACGTATCCTTTCTTCAGCCTCCTGAATAGCGCCATTACGCCTACCAGAGGTATAAATATCATATTTTATCTGTGCAGTTCCGCTTAGTGTCGTATTGGATGGAGGATCACCGACTAAAGGATTTGTAGTTCTAGCTTGGTCAAACTGTAGTGTAGTTCCAACATTGCGACTATTGGTAACATCAGCACTCAAATCCACACTAGGAAATAAAGCCGCTTGGGCTTCACGTAAAACTGACTTACTCTGTTCTAGTCTTAACACAGACACCTGTAAATCATTATTATTCCGTTTAGCCAATTCCAGAGCCTGTGACAAACTAATGGGCTGATTTCCCCCCACTTTCACTTCCTCTACTTGCGTCGGATATAACAGCGGATTAGGGCTAGGATCTAACTGATTAGAAACATTAGAAATAACAGGTTGATTAGGTGCGGGTTGAACATTCTCCGCAGGAGGAGACGGAGGAGGAGTATTAGATTCAGAGGTAGTAGGAACTGTTGTTTGTGCTATCCAACCATGAGTATTTTGGGGTAAGCAGGTATGAGCAGCAAGTAGCAAAGCCGCTTGACTTTTTAGTTGTGTCTGTGAACAATTACTAGATTCTAGTAACTTTGCGACACTGATATCACCACTTAATGTAGGATTACTAGTAGCTAGTAAATTACCGTTTGATAGATCAGAAAAACTGACAAATCTATTCTCATCTTTTTCAAGGATTTTTCCGCCCTCAAGACTGAGATAATTGTCAGCGATGATTACAGGTAGACCCCGGTTACCAACAGGGCTGATAGGACCTTGACTGAAATAACTAGCGGGTAATAATCCTGAGTTACCTTTAACCTGAACTTTGGGCAGTAAGCTATTGTCCGTGAATAAATTTTCACTCTTAGTAGCAAGCAACACGCTAGAAGCAGAAGTTAGCTGTATCTCACCGACTTTCATAACACTAGCCCAAGCTGGCTGAGTTGTTAATACTGCTGCTGTAACACCTGGCAAGAAACAATGGAATAATTGCTGTCCTTTCACCGCATCCCCTCACACAAAAAATATTAATATAAGCGGTAGAGTACCCGTCTTCACCACAAAATATAGCACGATCTCAAGTTTTAAGCAGAAATATCGCACCATACCCTATTTTAAATGTCAGAATTCGGCTTATCTTCAAAACGTTTGACAATCTGAGAAAGTTCCGCCTTTTCGTCTACATTAACGCGGCTAGGTGCACCACTAATAATTCGCTCATAATTACGGAATGAATCTTTAATATCAGGTCCATCGGCCGTAATATTGTATTCACGGATTCCTTTATCATGCCACGAGCCGCGCATTTTAAATACGTTAATTGCCCGTGACATTTCTCCATGAATTTCTACATATTGTAATATCAAAATTGTGTCTGTAATTGTGGAAATATGGGAGTCAGTAATGGAATTAAAACCGAGAAATTGGTCTGTAGTATTGGTAAAAAAACCAGTAATTTCTTCTTGTTTAGCATAACCTGTAACACCAATTACAAACTGACGAAAGGCGTTATTACTCACACCTCTAGCCATTGCTGACAGTGAATCAATGGCAATGCGGGCGGGTTTAAAATGGGATATTTCTGATTTAATAATTTGTAAGTGATTTTCTAAACCAGTTGATTCAGGATAGGTACAAATTATTTTTAGTAATCCTTGATGTTCTAGTTCCTCAAAATTAATTCCCCAGGAATAGGCATTTCGAGAAAGTTGGGCGCGAGATTCTTCATAGGCAAATAATATTACTTTTTCACCATTAATGCAGCCATCTTCAATAAACTTACTAACTAATAAAGTTTTACCAGTACCTGTAGCTCCTGTTGCTAAAATAATCGAATCTTTAAAGAAACCACCTCCACACATTTGATCCAGAATTTTCACCCCAGAAGATACTCGCATATTAGAGGATCTTTGTGTTAATCGCATTGCTCCCAAGGGGAATATATTAACTCCTTCGTTGGTGATTGTGAAGGGATATTCACCTTTCATGTGGGTTGTTCCCCGTAATTTGAGAATTTCAATGGTTCGACGACGGCGTTCTCCTGCTAAAATGTTGCGAACAATAACTACATTGTCGGAAACAAATTCTTCAACGCCAAAAGATGCTACAGGACCATATTCTTCAGCCCGTTCAGTGGTAATGATTGTGGTGACATTCAATTGTTTCAACCGTGCTACTAAACGAAATATTTCTCGCCGGACTACGCCGATAGCTTCATATTGTTGAAATATGGCTGTCATTGAATCAATGGAAACTCTTTTAGCTTTGTATTTACGAATGGCATATTGTAACCGTTCAATCAGGGCAGATAAATCAAAATTACCGACTATATCTTGACCTTCAGGATCTGGAGAAGCGTCGAGAATAAATAATTTACCTTCATCAATTAAACCTTGTAAATTCCAATCAAAAATATGAGCATTTTTAATAATGTCATTGGGTGATTCCTCAAAGGTGACAAATACTCCTGGTTCGTCAAAGTAAGTGATGCCATGATAAAGGAATTGCAGTGATAATAAAGTTTTGCCTGTTCCTGAAGTCCCACTAACTAAAGTAGTTCTACCAACGGGCAATCCACCATGACTAATATCGTCAAAGCCCTCGATCATTGTGCGAATTTTTTCGACACCAATGGGTATTTTTTTTTGTTCAGGTTGCTCTTTTGTGGTCATGGTTTATCTAATATGGATATTCAACCCAGGTTTTTAAAATCAAGAAAGTTTTTAATTATTTTTAATAACTAAATAAATATACCAAGTTTCAGGTAAATAAATTCCCAAATTTACATCAATAAATAGCTACCTCCAGGAATTTACTCTTACCTTTTGCCTCCTGCATTTTGTATTATTCTTTTCTATTTTCTTCATTTAATTCTTCATAAAGTAGATCTAAACCAATTAACACTCTTTCTCTGTCTGTTAAATCACCAATAATTTTTCGCACAGGAGGTGGCAAAATTTTTGATAGTGTTGGTGTGGCAAGTATTTTATCTTCTTCAGCTAATTGGGGGTTCTTCAGGACATCAATTACTTTTAAGGCATAAACTCCTTGAAATTCTTCTTCTAAGATATTTTTGAGTGTTTTTAAAGCCCGCATTGAATTAGGGGTTTTTCCTGCTACATAGAGCTTGAGAACATAGGTTTTTTTAGCTTCATTCATACAATATAAACTCCTAAAAATATAGAGGTAAAAGATCAAAAATTGCATTCCTGATATACACATTTAAGGATGTAGATGTAATTTCTACTAGTATTTAACTGATTTTAGCAACAAAACAGCGATACACTTCACCAGGATGTGCCAAAATATCTATTAAGGTTAAGCGGTAATCTGTTTCATTGCTTCTGCCTTCTATCCTTAATTGTCTCGCAAATTTATCAATGATTTTCATCTGCATTTCTATAATTTGTGGTACAGGAATATTAGCATAACATAAGGCATTAATAAACTTATCAATTTTTTCGTGTAATGCTTTGTCACTAATAAAATAATTGATAATAATTTGCCAATAATCTGATTTAAGTTTTGCTAAAAGTCGCTGTTTTTCATTAGCATTCATATCCTGAAAAGTTGGTGACTTTTGCGATTTGCTAAAGCACAAGAAATAATTATCTTGATTAGCTGATTTTTGATTAGGGTTTTGTGGCTGACAATATATTGACTTGCAACTAATGATACTTATTCAGACTCAGTAATAAAACTGGTAAATTCTAAGACTTACGCATTTAACCCAGGGTAACAACTGAGGGAAGATGTGATTGACATATCTATCAGGGGATAGATGACAAAATTTCATTTATTGATAAGATACTTAAACGAATTTAAAGAATTGTGGCATTTTAAATCATTATAATTCCTCAAGGTTCTAAAACGAATCTTTAGAGTCATAATTATTGTTGTAGTTGTCACCATAAAAAAATGATGACTTTCAACACCAGTAGCAAGCTGGTAAGGACGGTTACTTGCCCAAGGTAGAAACGTCAATTGTCAGCAGAATCGCTAATAGCGTAGTGTGGCGTAGCCATTCTAAATATTCTTGAAGGATATTGCTTCAGGCTTGAAGACCATCTAAACCAAGTGCTGATGGTAATGCTGGAGTTGATCACAAGAAGAATGACCACCGAGGATTTATGTTATGCTACAGTACCCACTTTATGAACTTCTAGCAACTGTACCAATTTGCTTAGAAACAAAGACTTTAGCAACAGCACTGCACATTTTTACCAAAGAACAGTGCGATCGCTTAGTAATAGTTAATTCAAAGCAATGTCCCGTTGGTTTGTTGTACTCTGCTCGGTTAGTGCCACAATTATTGGCGACGGCCGCTGGTGACTACCCCTTAAATTTAGAACAACCACTTTCACAGGTAGAAAAATCCCTAATAGAACCAATACAGACCATTCCAGCCGCAGACAGTCTGGAAAAATTCAGCTTATCTTTAAAATACCAGAAAACTAAACAACAAAGAAGCTTAAATTGGGTGCTAGTTGACTCAAATGGTAAATATTTGGGAATCCTCGATACTTTACGCCTATTACAATTATTAACTGGGGGGAAAATTCCCATTAGTACCACCAGGGAAGAAATAGGTAACAATTGCCAAACTACTGACAAAGCTTTAATACCCCAAGAAAATAGGAAACAAGGACAACAACACCAACCGAAAATACACAAATCCATAGTCCATTTATTAGCTAGATTACCCTGGCCAATAATGTTACAAACAAATTATGGTGAAGTAATTACGCAAAATCCCGCTTGGTGGCAACAACTAGGAGTATTAAAAGATCCCGAAGGCATTAGGAAACAGGTAGAAACTATACTTACCCCAAAAGATGCTCCACAACACCAGAGACAAGGTATTTC
The DNA here is from genome assembly GCF_014698755.1 of Aphanizomenon flos-aquae FACHB-1287. Lineage (GTDB taxonomy): Bacteria > Cyanobacteriota > Cyanobacteriia > Cyanobacteriales > Nostocaceae > Dolichospermum > Dolichospermum flosaquae. The sequence continues at coordinate 101,555 of NZ_JACJTO010000007.1, forward strand.
ACCGACAGGTTTTCCGCCTTACTCACCATCAATTTTACCATTTCTACAAGAATCACCCCTAACTATAAGTAGTGGTGCTGACCGCTGTATTTTAGATACGCAATTAGATATTTGTACTTGTGTTGTTGAAATTAAAACTGGTCAAGAACGGATTTGGCAGTTTGCAAAAGTCCCTTTAGATAGTAGTGAATTAAAAATTTGGGCTACGGATTTAGAACCAACACCAAATAGAGAAGAACTATGGCTAATATTAGCCACAGATGTAACAGAACAACAACAAATTTATAAAGAATTGGCGGCAAAAAATGCCGATTTAATTCAACTTAATCGCTTAAAAGATGAGTTTTTAGCTTGCATTAGTCATGAATTAAAAACACCACTAACGGCAGTTTTGGGACTATCTCGATTACTTGTAGATCAACAGTTAGGACAACTAAATGAGCGTCAAGCCCGCTATGCTGGGTTAATTCATCAAAGTGGCAGACATTTGATGAGTGTAGTTAATGATATTTTGGATTTGACTCGAATGGAAACGGGACAAATGGAACTCACTTTCACTCCAGTAAACATTCAGTCAATCTGTGAACGAGCTTTTTCAGATGTTAAAAATATTTATCATCAAACTTACAAAACTAAACAGTTATCGAAATCAGAAAATCAAAATTTATCTAACCACCAATTTAGCCTAGTTATTGAACCGGGTTTAGAACAAATGGTAGCAGATGAATTACGTTTGCGGCAAATGTTGGTACATTTACTTGCCAATGCCTTTAAATTCACAGAAATATCTGGAGAAATTGGTTTACGGGTAACCCGTTGGGAACGTTGGATTACTTTTACTGTTTGGGATACAGGAATTGGTATTCCTGAACAACAACAACATTTAATTTTTCAAAAATTCCAGCAATTAGAAAATCCGCTGACGCGCCAGTTTGAAGGAACGGGTTTAGGATTGGTCTTAACTAGAGCTTTGGCTCGTTTGCATGGTGGAGATGTGAGTTTCTTGTCTCGTGAAGGTAAAGGTAGTCAGTTTACTTTGCTTTTACCTCCCAGCCCCCCAAAAGCCAGTTTTAGTGACTCTGAAGATATAGTCCCAAAAAGGAGGGAAATGGATAATTATGCTGATGATAGTCTCAATAATTCCTCCCAATATCAATCTAATTCTTCCCAAAGATTGGTGTTAGTAGTAGAAGCAGTAACTCAATATATTGAGGAGTTAACGGAACAACTCAAAGGTTTAAATTATCGTGTGGTTATTGCTAGATCAGGAACAGAAGCACTAGAAAAAGCTCGACGTTTACAACCAAAGGCGATATTTTTAAATCCTTTATTACCTTTACTTTCTGGTTGGGATGTGATCACTTTACTGAAATCTGATGTTTTAACTCGGGACATTCATGTTATTATTACAGCTACAGCAACAGAAAAGGAACAGGCATTTACTAAACAAGCTGATAGTTTTTTAAGTTTACCAATCAAGGAACAATCATTGATATCATTGTTAGAAAAAATATCAATAACGACTGAATTTAAGCATTCAGGAATAGAAAATCAGGATATCAATCCGAAGAATATTTCTCTCCGAATTCTTAGGTTAATAAATCCAGAATTAGAAGCAATTAATCTTTATCCTTCTCTGCGAGAACATAGGGTAATTGAAGTAGATGATTTAGACCAAGCCGATTTATTAGCGCGAGTCTGGCAGTTTGATGTGATATTATTAGATATGCAAATTTCTACCGCTCGCACTTATCTAGAACAATTAACTAAATATGAAACATTGACCATGCTACCATTGGTAACTTGTGATGTTGCTACTACTTTGGCTGCTTCCCAAATACCAGGATTATCTGTATTTCCTTGTTTAAGTCCCTTAATTCAGGAAAATAATCATCAAAATTATCAACAAGATGCTTTATCATCTGTATTACAAATTGCTGCTGGTATTTGTTGTCCAATAAATATTTTAGTAGTAGATATAACTATGTTGAGTAATTTAACCAAAGAAAAACGCCAACCAATCAAAGATTATCAATCAGTTAACAATTCTGTTCTTAATTCTGAAGAAGAGCAAATTAATAAGGGATATGAATGGTTTCAAGCTTTAATTCAATATTTACAAACTGCTGGTTTTAGAGCTTCTATTCCTAGTTGTTGGTCGGAAGTTGTTCAACAAGTCAATCGTAAAAGTGTTGATTTACTTTTGATTTGCTTACACGAAACGGCAATTAATAAAGAAGTACAAAAAGCTATAGAATCATTGAGTAATATACCCTTTAAATTACCGCCAATTTTGGTACTTGACCAAAAATTAAATCAACAGAATTATGGAAATCTGGCAAAATCTCGGAAACAAAAATATACCTCCTCTGCAGAAACTGCGGTTCGAGAAATTGCTACCCAGATATTACCACATTCCATTTCCATGGAAGAACTATTAACTCATATAAATCAAGCTTTGGCTAAAATTTGATTTATTTAAGACAAGTTGAAATTTTCCTGTTTAGCTGTTTTCAAAGGAATGCGAATAAGACGATAAGCACCTTTGGTAGCTAGATTTTTATAACTATCAGGTGATAAATTCATTTCTCGAAATTTTCCCTCTTCAAGTAGGATTAATAATGATGGTGGTTTAGTTTTTTGGGATGCTTGCTTTTGAATATATTCTAGAGCTTGTTGGGAAAATTTGATGTAATTAACATTCTGCTGGCTGTAGAAAGTCACGGTAGGTTTTTTAAAACCTACCATAATTAATTCTTCATTGGCTTGTTTTGATTCAACAATTAGGGCTGATAATTCTCTCAGAGGCAGTTGACGCTGTTGGTCCATGATTAAAACAGCAGGTATTAAAGCAATAGTAAGAAAGGCTATAAATCCTACCAAATTAATGATGATGATCTGTCGGTAACAGTGTTTTAATATGAGAATAGCTAAGGTAACTGTAGATAATAACCAAATTATTCCCCCAGCTTTGAGTATGCCTGATTTCTCCATTTGTACGTATAATTCAGGAGCAGCAGGATCAGACCCTGCAATTTGGGTAAGGTTGAATAGGGCAATGGCAATAATAGTCAAAAAGACTACGTTTATCCAAGCACTGATACGTAAAGATTTAAGAGGAATTGGGGTGAAAGTAGGGAAAAGATCACTCCAGAATAATGCCACAAGTATGGCCGCGGCTGGCATTAAAGGTAATACATAACTGGGTAACTTGGTAACGGAAATTGTGAAAAAGGCAAATACACCCAGAAACCATAAACAGGCAAATAAACCTAACTGTTGCGAACGTTCTTGTTTTAACCAGTGCGATCGCTGCCAAAATTTTACTCTAGCTAGGGACGCAGGGATGTATACTGCATAAGGGGCAAAGCCCAGCAATACGACTAAAAAGTAAAAATACCAGGGGGCTGAGTGACCATTCACAACTTCGGTAAACCGTTCTAAATTGTGATAAACAAAAAAGGCGTTAATAAAATTCCAGCCATTGCGCCAAGTTACCAAAATATACCAAGGAAGTGATAACCCTAAAACTATGCCCATACCCAAAATTGGGCGCATTTCCCGCCAAAGTTCCCAAAATTTCCCCACATACAAGGCAAAGGCAATCATAATTAATCCTGGTAAGACAATGCCTACGGGACCTTTAGTTAATATTGCCCCAGCAATTAAAACATAACAAGCTAGATACCATTGATTAGGAAGTCGCCAATTAGCAATGAAGATGGAAGTGTTATTATGAGCATATCCTAGGAAAAAACATAATAAGCTTGAACCTATACAGCCGGTGAGTAACATATCAGAAACCCCGGTTCTTCCCCAAGCAATCATTTCCGGGTTGAGTGCCATTAAAGCCGCAGCTATAGCCGCTGTCAAGTAACGTCTGGGTAAGTTGCTAACTTGTTCTAATTCGTCTTTTTTGGCAAAATACCATTGCACAGTATAAAACGCCAAGGCAATTACACTCATTGCGGCTAATACTGAGGGGATACGGGCGGACCATTCATTCACCCCCATAATAGAGTAAGCGATGGCTTGACACCAATAAATCAAAGCAGGTTTATCAAAGCGAGTTTCACCATTAAAAAACGGCGTAATCCAATCACCAGTAACTAGCATTTGTCGGGAAGCTTCCGCAAAAAGTGGCTCAGTTTCATCAATTAAGCCCACATTGCCCAAATTCCAGCCAAAGGCTATCCCACCAATCACCAATAACCACAGGGACGAAACAGCTACAGCCAGGACTGGGCGCTGTTCTAAATTATTGAACCACTGATCAAGAATTTGCCGAGGAACACTAAATTTTATACTCATGAATTCATACTTCCAGACTGGGAAATCCTGTCCTGCCCATAGACAATAAACAGTTTACAAGGGAATAACCTATCACCTATCTTGTAACACCAATTGCCATTCTTGAGTTTGAGGATTCCATTCAGGGGAGGACGTTTCTCCTACAACATAGGGACCCCAATAGCGTCGAGAACCATCTTGGGCAAAGGCCACTAAAATATCACCTTTCTTTAGTCTTAAATTAGCTTGAGGTAAAGATAAGACTAGCCCCCTCTCGTTGCCTTCTTGGGGAGCGAAATCCCAATGGGCTGGAATACTAGATTTATTTTTATTGACAGTGGCACTTTTTGAAGATGATTGTCTGGCTAATAATGCTAGACGGACAGGTTGTGTAGTTTTGTTGCTCATGCGAAGTGAGCCAGCGACCTTGGGTTTACTATCTGAATTAACCTGATAGTCTACAACTGTGGGCTGATTTTTCTGTGAACTTGATTCTACTGACGCATTTCTTGTACTATCTAAGTTAATTTGATCTCTATTTTCGCCAGTATTGGTGATCATCTGTCCAGTTGTTTCTGGATTTTTAGGCTCAAAAGATATTCTCATATCTAAGCATCCTGTGATGATCCCCATAAATCCCAAAGTCCAAAAAGCGATAATGAAGTGACGAGACGGATACAGAAGGTTTTTCATCATGATATAGATTTAGAAATAAGATTTTTTGTAGACAAACTCAATGATTTTCCAGGAAATTAGAGTAATTTACTGAGATTTTATAACAGTAAATTATCTAGGTTCACAAAATTAAACTGATTTTTTCTCCCCCGCTTTTTGTTCTCTGTCACTATGCAGAATACTCGTCTGAACAAGTTGTTAGTCACAATTTATAGAAGCTTGAGCGAATGGTTTCTTAATCCTTGGCGGCGCTTATCCCTAATACTAATTAGTTTTTTGTTTGGCTTTTTTTTGGGGTCTGCAGTATCAACAACTGCTGGACAAAAGGCAGAATTAGACATTGTGGTGGCTGGATTTTTGGTTTTACTAACTGAAATTACTAGTAGGATATTTTACAGCCGCAGATTCTTCGCTTACCAAGTATTTTGGGTGGAAATACTTAATTGTCTCAAGGTTGGTTTTATCTATAGTCTCTTTCTAGAAGCTTTGAAGCTGGGTTCTTGATTTTATGAGTAATGAATGGCTAGGTAAAATTTTGACAACGGACACATCTTGGCAAGTATTAGCACAAGCCTCAGCCTTGGCAAATCCAATACAGGCTAAGGTGTTTAATATTACTTCTGATAATGTGGTTGAACGTATACAAGGAAGGGGGGATTTACTGAAGTTAGTTTTCCCTGATTTTAGCCAATTTTGTCAAATTACCCTAAAAACTGAACCCCAAGCCCTGTTAAGGCCATTGTGGGATTTATGGCTACCTTTGGGAGTCCAAATTGCCACAAAACATAAACTGCTAGGTAAACCTTTTGTCCAGGGGATTTTAGGCTCACAAGGAACTGGTAAAACTACCATCTGCAAAATACTGGGTTTGATTCTCCAGCAGTTGGGATACCGGACTTTAAGTTTGTCTTTGGATGACTTATACAAAACCTATAATGACCGCTTGGCTTTAACACAGCAAGACTCCCGTTTGCTTTGGCGTGGTCCGCCGGGAACCCACGATATTCACCTAGCTCTAAGTGTACTCGATCAGGTTGCTCAAGGCAATAGTCCTGTCATAGTTCCTAGATTTGATAAATCTGCTTATGGGGGTGCTGGCGATCGCACTACTCCTGAATATATCACAAATTCTGTGGATATTGTTCTGTTTGAAGGTTGGTTTGTGGGTGTGAAACCAATTCACCCCAGAGCGTTTTTAACTGCACCACCACCGATTATTACAGATGCAGATAGACAATTTGCCGCTGATATGAATGCTCAACTTAAAAATTATTTACCACTTTGGGAAAGATTGAATAGTTTAATAGTTCTTTATCCCACAGATTATCGTTATTCTTTAGTATGGCGAAAACAAGCGGAAAAAGAAATGATTACTACTGGTAAATCAGGTATGAATGAATTAGAAATAGAGGAATTTGTGAATTATTTTTGGCGTTCTTTACATCCAGAATTATTTATTGATCCTTTAATTCAATCATCATCTGTTGATTTAGTAATTGAAATTAATGCTGATCATAGTTTTGGTAAGTTTAGATCCCCGACTTTTTGAAATGAACCACTCCAGGCACAGAGATCACGGAGGTAGAGAAAGGAGATATTTACACTTTTATTATCAATCTGCTGGTATGTACTTGAATGGATAAATTTTAGCCCCCTCCTCTCTTGTGGGGTGGGGGTTGGGGTGGGTTTCTTGTATTATTTCCCTGTCTGTAGTGTTTCCACTAAATCATAAAAAGGTTGCCAATTATCATCCTCGGTGATTCGTTCCCAAACTGACTCAATTACAGGTCTTAATAATGCTGTTTTTGGATTAGTTTCGGTTAAAGTTTTACTAATTTTATCCATTTGATCAAGATCAAAATGATTGAGGATTTGATGATAAAGGAAACACCAATTATCAAAAGTTGCTGATTTTCCTAATGGGGGGATAATATCTGAACCATTCATTACTAAAGCTGGATCATCTCGCCATTTATGAGAAAAGGTAGTAGCTATATCAGCAAAGAATTGATGATAACCAATTTGACTATCATGTAAAAAGGTGATAGTTAACCGCAACAATTCGTCAGCTTCTTCTAATTGTAAATCTGCAAAACCCAATTTTTTCAACATTAAAGACCGATATTCCGCTTGATAATATTCAGCAAATTTAGATAAACCAGTGTCTAAATCATTTTGAGGAATTATTGCTTTTAACGGTTCTTGTAAAAGTTCTAAATTCAGTTTGCAAATTCCTGGTTGCTGACTGTAACAATAACGTCTATAATAATCAAAATATGCTGCGGTAAATTGCAAATCGTAGGTAGGAATAAAAGCATAGGGTCCATAATCAAAACTTTCCCCGGTAATTGACATATTGTCAGTATTCAACACTGCATGACAAAAACCCGCTGCCATCCATTGGGCTACTAATTCGGCGACTCGCTGCACTAATTCGGCGTAAAACAAAGCGTATTTTTCATTTTCAGCTTGTAAATGTGGGTAGTATTGCTCAATTACATGATTTAATAGTTTTTGCGTTAAATCAGGTCGTTGGAAATAGTTTAATCGTTCAAAAGTACCAAAACGAATATGGGATTTACTCATGCGAATCATTACAGAAGAACGAGTTGGCGAGGGTTCATCACCGCGCCATAAGCCCAAGCCTGTTTCAATCATGCTTAAACAACGAGAAGTACGAACGCCTAAACCATGAAGTGCTTCAGCGGCTAGAACTTCCCGTACTCCTCCCTTAAGTGTTAACATACCGTCACCACCGCGAGAGTAGGGGGTTCTCCCAGAGCCTTTTGTGCCAAAATCGTATAATTCGCCGTCAATACCCCGTACTTGTCCATAAAGAAAGCCTCTACCGTCACCTAATTGGGGGTTATATTGTCCAAATTGATAACCGTGATAACGTAGAGCTAATAGGGGTTCTCTGTACTCAAATTTACCAAAAGCGTTAATAAAATCTTCGTCTTTTACGGACTGAGGATCAAGTCCTAAGCGTGGTAATATTGCATTATTGCGCCAACGTAAGATATGTTGAGGAAATTCCTCAGCTACGACTTTATCATAGTAGTCATCACCTAAAGATTCTAGGGCTGATTCATAGTTGAGGGTAAGTAAAGGATTGGTGGAATGGGTATGATTGGGAGTTTCATCCAGAGTCATTATAATTAGGCTTAATTGATATTTCTTTAATGATAGACAAAAAAGCGTAATTTTGATTCAAATGCTATTCAAGGATAAAATACCCCATTTAAGCTGGCTGGTAAAGTATTTAATATCCAAGACTTTTTTGTTTTAAAAGGTAATGTTAATTTAAAAACTCAAAAACTCTGGGAAAAAGATATTCCTGGAAACATTGAAGAAGCTAATCAAAATTTGCCTGGTATAGCTAAGAAAATTCGTCGTTAAGAGGTTATTTGAAAGGTATTAAATTAAACCGATAATCTTCAGAAACCTCACCCCCCTTTTCTGTTAGGGACTGGGGCTTCAAAGCATCTCCCGGACGCGGGAGAGGTTCACCAAAGGGGTTAAAAGTCCATTAAAACCAAAAATTTAACTTTAATTTATACATCTGAAGATATCTAATAAGTTATTTAAATCATTCTTCAACAAAAAACACTAGTACCCTATATTCTCATAATCTATTTACAAACCTGTTATAATGTGAAGAACAACTTAAACAGTAATGTGCCAGTTAACAGTTGAATTATTAGTTATTAAAAATGTCGTCTAAAATTACACTTACTATCACACAGGGTAAACTTTCTGGACAACAATATGTTTTTGCATCTCGTAGCACTTGCATTGTTGGCAGAAATGATGATTGCAACTTACAAATAGCAGATAAGGTTGATATGACTATTTCCCGCTATCACTGTTTACTGGATATTAATCCTCCAGATATCCGTGTGCGAGATTTAGGAAGTTTAAATGGTACATTTGTAAACGGTAAGAAAATTGGACAAAGACAAAAAGAGCAACCAGCAAAAGAAGCATTAAAATTAAACTTTCCCGAATATAATTTACAAGATGGTGATGAAATTAAGTTGGGTGATATTTTTTTTAAAATTGGTGTAGAAGTAGAAACCGAATTAAACAAAACACCAGACTTAATCGTTGAAAAAGAAAATGATCAACCCACTTTTTCAACCATTGCTAAAAAGCTTCTGGATTTAGCTCAAAGTGGTAATATCAGTCTTCAAAGTATATCTGGATATAATTTAACAAAATCATTGGGGAAAAGTGAATTTGCAGAAGTGTTTTTAGCCAAGCATACTGAAAACAATGACTTAATTGCTCTTAAGATCATGTTACCAGCGGTTACTGACCAAATACAAAGGGTAGAAATGTTTCTGGGAGCAACAGAAAATATCAAGATGTTGCAACATCCCAATATCATACAATTGTTAGATTATGGCTTTGTGGAAAATATATTCTTTTTCAAAATGGAATATTTTTCAGCCGATAATCTTTGGGACTTTATGCAAAAATTAGGATGGCGTTTACCTATTGATGTTGCTCTGGATATAACTTTGCAAATTATCGATGTTTTGATATATGCCCATGAAATCGAACTTTCTTCTATTAAATCAATTGATGGAAAAATTACTAAAGGTAAAGGTTTATTTCATCAAGATCTAAAACCAAATGATATTTTTATCAGTAAAATTAACGATAAAATAGTCGTGAAAATAGGCGATTATGGTTTGTACAAAGCATTCGATTTAGCTGGGTTAAGTGGACAAACTTTAACAGGGGCAAAAATAGGCACACCTGCATTTATGCCCCGTCAACAGGTACTAGATTTTCAAAACCAATCACCAGAAATTGATGTATGGGCAACTGCAGCTTGTTTATATAATATGTTGACGGGATATTTCCCACGTAATTTTATGGGTGATCCTTGGTTGTCTGTTTTACAAAATAACCCTGTTCCGATTCTTCAACGTAATAATAATATTCCCGAAAATTTAGCAAAGGTAATAGATTTAGCGTTGACAGAAAAACCGCAAATTTATTTTCAAACAGCAGCAGAATTTAAACAGGCATTGTTAGAGTGTATGTGAATTATTGAATTATCAAGGTAAGAAATTATGAGTGCATTACCAACAATGCAAAAACTAGCATCTCAATTGATTACACCAGAAAATTTTCAAGCCTATGGACAAGTAATATATGCAATTGGAGATAGGAACATTTTTGATCAAGAAGACGCACAATTAAATTTACAAAATGGTAGTCCCCGTTTTTATATTATGCGGTTACAGGAAAAAGGCCGAAAATTTCACCAAATTACTCGTCATATCAAATGTACCCAATGTTTAGGTTCTTTAGATGGTAAAGACTGGTTAATGGCAGTTTGTCCACCTAATAATGATCTGCATAAACCTGTATTATCAGAACTTGTGGCTTTTCAGATTCCGGGAAATTGTTTTATTAACTTAAGTGTGGGAACTTGGCACGCAGGTCCATATTTTGATCATGAGTTTGTAGATTTTTATAATTTAGAATTAAGTGATACAAATATAGTAGATCATTTCAGCTATAATTTTCTCAAAAGTGATAATTTAGCCTTTGAGATAATTTAATTAGCTTCATATTTGCACCACGCCAATTATTCCTGTAACTTTAAAGGTAAAATACGTTAAAATTCAATCAGAGTAAGTATTTACTGCTGAAATATACCCATGTTAGAAACTCTAGAAACCCGAATTTACGAACTTGAACAACTTGCTAACATCCTTGTTGCTAACCAACTTACTCACCTGAGTATTGTTAGTATTGCCATTATTTTTGCGGCTGGCTTGCTTACCAGCCTCACTCCTTGTATGCTGTCCATGCTGCCTATTACCATTGGCTATATTGGCGGTTATGAAGCTAAAACTCGCTTACAAGCAGCAGCCCAATCAACTTGGTTTGCGTTGGGATTAGCAACTACATTAGCAGGAATGGGAATCGTAGCAGGTTTAGTTGGTAAAGTTTATGGACAGATAGGAATTGGTTTACCAATCATTGTCAGTATTATCGCTATTATAATGGGGCTGAATTTATTAGAAGCATTACCCATACAATTTCCTTCTTTAAAGGAAACAAATTGGATTTCTCAAGATTTACCTCCCGGAGTGCGTTCATACTCTATTGGGTTAACATTTGGCTTAGTTGCTTCTCCTTGCAGCACACCAGTTTTAGCCAGTTTATTAGGTTGGGTTGCTAATACCCAAGATTTAATTTTAGGTGCTGTTTTACTACTTGCTTACACAGCCGGATATGTAACTCCATTAATTTTAGCAGGTACTTTTACTGCTAGTATTAAAAAACTATTAGAATTGCGTCGTTGGTCTGGCTGGATAAATCCTGTTAGCGGGGTATTATTAGTAGGATTTGGTGTTTTTTCTTTACTTTCTCGCATCCCTTTTGACAGTTTTTAGGCATGACTTTAGATAATACAACATCTACAGAATTAAGTTGGTGGTTAATACCTGGGCGATTTATCCGCAGGGAGATTTTGCCTATATTAACTGATTTACGGTTGGCAATTATCCTATTATTAGCAATTGCTATATTTAGTGTTAGTGGTACGGTAATTGAGCAGGGACAATCACCTGCATTTTACCAGTCTAATTACCCAGAACATCCGGCTTTATTTGGTTTCCTATCTTGGAAAGTTATTCAAGTTGTCGGATTAGATCATGTATATAGAACTTGGTGGTTTTTAGGTTTATTAGTTTTATTTGGAACTAGTTTAACAGCTTGTACCTTTACTCGTCAATTACCAGCCCTCAAGGCTGCTCAAAAATGGAAATATTACGAAGAACCTCGCAATTTTAAAAAATTAGCCTTGAGTGCTGAATTAGAGGGTATTTCTTTACCAACAATTACACCTATTTTACAGCAGAAAAGTTATCAAATTTTCCAAGAGAAAGATGATATTCTTTATGCTCGTAAAGGTATTATTGGCAAGATTGGTCCAATCATTGTTCACATTGGTATTGTGGCTATTTTGTTGGGTGGAATTTGGGGAGCAATGACGGGATTTATGGCTCAAGAAATGATTTCTAGTGGCGATACATTCCAGGTAAAAAATATTGTTGATGCTGGTGCTTGGTCTTCTCAGGATGTGTTAAAAGATTGGTCTGTGCGTGTCAATCGTTTTTGGATTGATTACACACCAACAGGAGGAATTGACCAATTTTATTCAGATATGTCTGTGTTGGATAATGATGGCAAAGAAGTTAATCATGAGAAGATTTATGTTAACAAACCTCTGCGTTATCATGGTGTAGTTTTCTATCAAACAGATTGGGGAATTTCCAGTGTTCGGGTCAGATTAAATAAAAGTCCAATTTTCCAATTACCAATGGCACAATTAGACACCAAAGGTAGAGGGAGACTTTGGGGAACTTGGATTCCTACCAAACCTGATTTAAGTGAGGGTGTTTCCCTATTAGCTAAAGATTTGCAAGGTATGGTATTAATTTATGATGGCCAAGGTAAATTAATTAATACTGTGCGTGCGGGAATGTCTATCCCTGTGAATGGGGTAAATTTACAAATTCTTGATGTCATGGGTAGCACTGGGTTACAAATTAAGTTTGATCCTGGTATTCCTATTGTTTATACTGGCTTTGCTTTATTAATGTTGGGCGTGGTCATGAGTTATTTTTCCCATTCTCAAATTTGGGCTTTACAAAAAGGTGAAACTTTATATATTGGTGGAAAAACTAACCGCGCTCAAGTTGCATTTGAACAAGAGATTTTGGGAATTTTAGATCAACTTAGTGCCGTCAAAAAGCCCTAAATTTAAGATCCCCAACTTTTCTAAAAAGTCGGGGATATAAGATTTAATTAAACTGGGGTGAGCATTTCTGACCGCATTTGTGCAATTAATTTATCTAAATTACCTGTATTTAACCGATAACTTAAAGGGTGAACAATTAACCGGGCTGTACTTTCATACAAAGTCGCAATTTCAATTAAACCATTTTCTTTTAAAGTCTTTCCCGTCGAAACTATATCAACAATTGCTTCTGACATTCCCGTAATTGGACCTAATTCCACAGAACCATATAAAGGGACAATTTCTATTGGTAAATCCAAATTTTGGAAATATTCTCGCGCACAATTTACATATTTAGAAGCAACTCGACCATGGGCAGGTAAATCTAAAGGAGATTTGTAGGAACTGGTAGCTTTTACAGCTACAGACATCCGACAATATCCAAATTTTAAATCCACTAATTGGGCAACTTGTGGCTGTTTTTCTCTGAGGACATCGTAACCCACAATTCCCAATTGTGCCTGACCATATTCTACATAAACAGGCACATCTTGTGCTCGGACTAACAAGGCTTTTGCCTGTCCACTAGGATCAGAAATTTGCAATTGGCGGTTTCCTGATTCTAAGAAAGCACTAAAATCTAATCCTACAGATTGTAATATGCCAAGACTAGGTTTCAGTAGTTCCCCTTTTGGTATTGCAACAGTTAACATTGTTTTTTTGGTATTCTTAATGTGTTTGCAGTTCACTATATTGAGAATATATCTATATTGCTCACTAAGAACGTCATGAAAATTTTATTAGTTGATGATGAAGTCGAACTAACTGACCCTTTAAGTCGTCTGTTAACCCGTGAAGGTTATAGTGTAGATGCTACTTATGATGGAGTAAGTGGCAGCAATTTGGCAAAAATAGGGAGTTATGATTTACTGATTTTAGATTGGATGTTACCAGGAAAAACTGGTTTAGAGATTTGTCAGGAATTACGTCGTCAAGGGAAAAAAACTCCTGTGCTATTTCTAACTGCAAAAGATACACTTGATGACCGAGTACAGGGTTTAGACGCGGGTGCAGATGATTATTTAGTCAAACCTTTTGAATTGCGGGAATTATTGGCAAGAGTCCGGGCTTTGTTGCGTCGTACTAGTACCGAATCCCATACTGGGACAACGGGAAAGTTAGCTGTAGCGGATTTAGAACTGGATATAGAAAATCAAATAGTTTATCGTCACGGGAAAATTATTGAACTCTCTCAAAAAGAAAGTCAGTTATTACAATACTTTATGGAAAATGACGGACAATTACTGACTCATGCTCAAATTTTGCAGCATTTATGGCAGAATGAAGAACAACCTAATAGTAATGTTATTGCGGCTTTAATTCGTCTGTTACGTCGTAAGGTAGAAATAGGAGATAACACTCAACTTATTCATACTGTTTATGGTAAAGGCTATCGTTTTGGAATTATTGTACTTGAATAGGCCAGAATAAACCTAATAGTTAAAGTCGGTTTTAACCGACTTCTTCAAGAAGTCGGGGATCTAAATTTATCCAGAAATATGAACTACCAATTCTCTCACATTATTCTGTTGACGATGTTCCCAAACATAGATTCCTTGCCATGTTCCTAATACTAAATGACCACGATTAATAGGAATTTGTTCAGAAGTGTGGGTTAAAACTGTGCGAATATGTCCTGGCATATCATCTGGTCCTTCAGAATTATGAATATAATAGTTTCCTTCTGGTACTATTTTGGCCATGAAATTAGCTAAATCAACTAATACATCAGGATCAGCATTTTCTTGAATTACTAAACTAGCTGAGGTGTGACGTAAAAATAAACTACAAAGCCCAGTTTCTATGCCAGATTCGGCAACAATGGCTTCAATTTTAGCAGTAATATTGTGAAATGATTTGCCCGTGGTGGAGACTCTTAATAATTTTTGGTAGTGGGTCATAATCCTCATGCTGTAAAGTCCCCAACTTCTTTTGCAATGATATCAATAAATAATGAATCAATGATAGAAGTTAAGGATATGAATACTTACAAATAATCTATCACGGCTTTGGCTATTGTTTCATTGCCATTTTTATTGATTACCTGTGTTTGTTTTGGAGGTTGGGGTGACTGATAAAGAAAATCCCAATCTCCTTGAAAAAATTCCGGTGCTGTGAGAATTTGATGATGGTTATAATCAGCAAGTCCTGCTAACATAAAAGCCGCTTCAGCAAAATCATCACGGGGAATAGTTACCACTGGTACTTCTAGTAGGGTAGCCTCTGAAAATGTTCCATAACCAGGTTTAGAGATAATTCTCCCACAAATCGGCATAAAATCTACAGGACGATATTGACGATTTGTAACTTTAATTAAGTTGGGTAAATCTGGGGCTAAAAAATCAAAAGTAATAAATTGCCAATCGGGAAATTTGCTAATATTAGCATAAGGAATTTCTTGCAAACCTAAACCACCAAATGTTAGTAAAATGGTTTTTTCTAAAGTTGTATTTATTTGCCAATTACTGCGTAATTTATCAGTAGAAAAATGGGGAGAACCACCTGTTAAACCGACATCTATAATATTTGTAAAAGCGGACATTGGTTCATGAAAAGGAAGACGAAATAAACGGTTAGACTTTCCATACCAATCGCTAATCCAATCAGCAATTTCTGTAAATTCTCCCCCCCAATCTCTATAGATAAAATCCCAACCAAAGTTACTAATCATCCAGCAAGGAATATCTGTAGCTTCAGCAAATCCAACCGCAAGAAAGGGAATATCTGCTAAAATTATATTCACGCGATTTTGACGAATAAAATTAACTTCTGAAGCAATTAAAGATTTGTAATTTTTCTTAATTTCTCGCAATTTCTCCAGAGTTGCTGGTTTATCCATTGTCAAACTATCAGCTTGAATTACACCTAAATCAAACGCCCGTTGACGTAAAATAAAATCACCTTCTATATAAGATTCTAATAACCAGCGCGGTGCGGTAGTAACTATAATTAATAACACTTCAGGACATAATTTTTGAATGGTATTAGCTATGGAAGCTGTGCGGGTAGCATGACCAAAACCGTGATTGGTAATGGCTATGTATATAATTGGTCTTTTCATGATTTAAAACAAGGTTAAAAAGAGTATTAGGCGATTGGAAATCGCTACTATATAAGCAAAGTCCGCCGTCGCGGACTAATATAATTTAACCCATAAAGGTGGGTTTTGTCTGTGTAGCCGCGACTTCTAGTCGCCCATTTCTCTAAAATTTGATACTGCTGTGATTAATTCATCAATCTCTGATTCTAATGTTAAGTAATGAACGCTAATACGAATACAGTTAGGTTGAGAAATTGTTCTGGTTAAAATCTGTTGTGATTCTAGATATTGCACTAATTTAATACTAGTTTGATTCGTTAATTGAAAAGAGACTAACCCGCTTTCTGGAGGAGAATTTTTCAAACATTTAACATTAGATAAAGAGGTTAATTTTTGCCAAAGATATTGACTATTTTTGCAAATTTGCTCATATCTTTTCTCTGCTGTTCCCCACTGTTCATGAATTGTAATTGCTGCTTTTAAACCTATATATAATGGTGTTGATAAAGTAGAAACTTCATATCTGCGCCCATCTGGTTGCCAACCCGTCGGTTGAGCTTGACTATTAGTAGTAACTCCATTTAAACCAATAAATGTAGGATGCAAATTTTCCCTGGTTTCGGGACGGACATATAAACCACCCACACCAGCAGGACCACATAACCATTTGTGACCAGTAAAGGCATAAAAATCTACACCCAACGCGGTTAAATCTACGGGGAGAACACCCACTGATTGAGCCGCGTCTATCAACAGCAGAGAATTATTACTTCTGCATAGTTCTACAATTTTGTCAATAGGTAAAACTTGACCGGTATTCCATAAAACATGACTTAAAACTACTAAACGGGTACGAGGACGGAGATTCTCAGCAATAATACTGATAGGATTTCCCTCATTTAAAGTAGCCATTAAGGGACAGGTAGTAACTTCTATCGCCAATCTACGGGCAATTTCCTGGGCAGTAGCAATGACTCCAGGGTGTTCGCAGTCAGAAAGAAGAAGATGATCACCGGGTTGCCAATCAATACCCCACATAGCGATATTACAACCTATGGTAACATTACCAGTGAGAGTGATTGTGTTAGATGGTATATTTAATGTGGATGCGATCGCTTCTCGGCTGGCTTGTATTTGCGGTGATATCCAACCATAGGCCGCATTACCAAAAGGACCGAGATGTTGAATATGTGCCTGAGATTGGGCAATAGCATCCATAGCCCCTTGAGGCATTGGACCCTGTCCCCCGTAATTAAAATAAATTTTATTACTTAAAGCGGGAAATTGGGCGCGATGGTGATGTAATTTATTCATAAAATCAACTAGGTTTGTGGTTTTTATCTAATTCATTGATATATACTTTTATCAATAAATAATCAACATCAAATTCTACATCAAAAACTATGAATTGGTGGCAACGACTTAACAAAAATCCTTTAGCACGATCTGGGGCAATTGTCCTCTTCTGCTTCTATTTAGCCGTAATTGGTGCTGATTTTATCGCTCCTTATAACCCTTATGATTCACAACCGAACGGTTCACTACTTCCACCGACTCAGATTCATTGGGTATCTCAATCAGGGCAGTTTATTGGACCCCACGTATATCCTACAACACAAGGCGATACTAACTTAGAAACTGGGGAAAGAAAAATAATTATAGATCAGACAAAACCTTCACCATTACGATTATTTGTGACTGGGACAAAATATCAATTATTTAATTTGAGTATTTCCCTACCTCCAAAATGGCAGGAAGTCACAATTATTCCGGGTATTTCTTTAAATTGGCATTTGTTTGGCGTTATTGGTGACGCAAAATTTAATATTTTGGGAACAGACGAACAAGGGCGCGACCAATTTAGTCGCTTGTTACATGGTGGTCGAATTAGTATGTTTATTGGTATTTTCGGGATTATCATTACCTATCCATTGGCATTGCTTATTGGTGGTATTTCCGGCTATTTTGGCGGAATAATTGATAGTATCATCATGCGTTTAGCAGAAGTCTTGATGACCTTTCCGAGTATTTATTTATTAGTAGCATTATCAAGTATTTTGAGTCCAAAATTAACCAGCACTCAGCGATTTTTATTAATTATTGTGATCACTTCTGTAATTAGTTGGGCAGGTTTAGCCAGAATAATTCGCGGACAGGTATTATCAATTAAAGAACTCGAATTTGTGCAAGCAGCAAGGGTAATGGGTGGTAATCCAATTTATATTATTGTCCGTCATGTTCTGCCACAAACTGCAACTTATATCATTATTTCTGCTACTTTGACAATTCCTAGTTTTATTGGTGCGGAAGCAGTTTTGAGTTTGATTGGGTTAGGGATTCAACAACCAGATCCTTCTTGGGGAAATATGCTTTCTTTAGCTAGTAATGCTTCTATTTTAGTATTACAACCTTGGTTAATTTTACCACCGGCAATTTTGATTATTATTACAGTTTTGTCATTCAATGTATTAGGTGATGGTTTGCGTGATGCTCTTGACCCGCGTAGTTTACAGAGGTAAAAATGTCTGAATTAGGATTATTAGTAGGTCGGGTTAGGCAACAGCGCAAACTAACAAAAGTTTTAATAATTAGGTTTAATAATGTTGGCTTTCCTGATGTTAACCCAATCTAGTTAACTAATACCTAATTCTCGGATCTACATAAGCATTAAGAATATCAATCAAAATACTCGCACTCACAACAATTGCTCCAAAAAATACTAACACCCCTTGGACTGTGGGATAATCGCGGTCAGAAATAGCTTGATATAAACGATTTGCTAAACCCGGCCAAGAAAATGTGACTTCTGTTAAAATCGCTCCACCTAACAAGGAAGCAAATGTTAATCCTAAGACCGTAATTACCGGGATTAAGGCATTTTTTAAAGCGTGGGAAACCAATATCTTATTTTCAGAAATTCCTCGCGCTCTAGCCGCTTCTACATAATCAGCCTTTAAGGTTTGTTTTAAATTAACCCTGACAATGCGCTCAAAAATTCCACTCAGCAAAATTCCCAAAGTTAAACTTGGTAAAGCTAAATGATGTAAAGATGTAAAAAATTGACTTAAATTCCCACTTAATAAACTATCAATTGTATATAAACCAGTAATATTTGTGGGTGCAGGAAGATTAGGAGGAAAACGATTAGAATTGGGAAACCAACCTAGTTGAACTGAGAAAACTAATTGTAATAACATACCTGCCCAAAACATGGGTAGTGCATAGGTAATAATCCCAAATAAACGCCCACTAATATCAAAAGCAGTTCCGGGACGAGAAGCAGAAATAGTCCCCACTAAAACACCAACAATTAAGGCCACAGCCATACTCGCAAATGCTAATTCTACGGTGGCTGGAAAATATTGACCAATTATTTCACCTACATTTTGTCCGCGACTGGTTAAGGAAGTTCCTAAATCAAAGTGCAGTAAATTACCTAAATAATTGAGATATTGTAACCAAATTGGTAAATCTAAACCAAGCTGTTTTCTTAGTTCTTCTTTGGCACTTTCTGGCGCACGTCCTCCTAAAATTGCATCTGCAGGATCTCCTGGTGTGGATCTAAGTAAAAGAAAGACAATGGTAATAATAGTTAATAGTTGCAGTGGCGCAAATAGTAACCGGGAAACAATGTAATACTGTAATGCTTTAGAACGAGACATATTTATTAATTAAAAATTCAAAATTCACAAAAACCTCGTTCCTTGTCTCTGACAAGGAATGCAGTCTTGAGGCTCTGCCTCTTGTTAATTATATCAGGCAGAGCCTCTAAATGGCATTCCCAGCCGGAGTCTGGGAACGAGAGAACGAGAGAAATGGCATTCCTAGCCGGAGTCTGGGAACGAGAATCACTGAGATCCTATTCCCTACTTTTTAATTGTTTTATAAATCAGGTTTTGGGTAGGATCAAGTTTGACGTTATTTACGCCTTTTTGAGCAAATACATAATCTTTATTTTGCCATAAAGGTATATAAGGAACATCAGTTAAAACTTGGTTTTGAATGTCAGCAAATATTTTTTTCCGGGCTTCAGGATTTTGTTCTTTACGTTGTTGATCTATGAGTTTATTCATGGTTTCACTATAATAGAATGAACCCTGAGATTGACTACCACCGATTTCACAACCTTTAGCAACTGAACCTTTTTCACAGGCTAAAAATGGCTGTACATAGTTATCTGGATCTAAAAAGTCTGGATACCAATCAAGTAAAGCGACTGGATATGAACCTTTGGAAATTTCTTTAAAGAAGGTAGCACCTTCTACATTTTGAATTTCTAATTGTAATATACCATCCATTTTAGTATCGGCCAGGGATTTTAAGGTTTGTGCTGTTAAACTGCGAGTAGGTGAACTAGAAGGATACCAAATTTGCACTTTAGCAGGATTTTGTTTAGAAAAACCAGCCGCAATTAAGGCTTTTTTAGCTTGTTCAAAGTTACCATCACCATATTTATCTTTAAATAATGGTTGGGAAACATTGAAGGTTGTGGGAATCATGCTGTAAAGAGGATCGGCTTGAGAAAATAATACCCGCTCATTTAATAATGGCCGATCAATTAATGATGTGATCGCTTGTCTAACTTCTAGTTTATCTAAAGGTTTCTGATTGCGATTTAACACCATATAACTAACTACACTACCTTGAGCAGTAATTGCTTGCCAGTCTCCTTTTTTAGCATTTGCTTCTAAACTCCGAATTTGATCTGGTTGTAAAGATAGATAAGCCACATCTATCGCACCAGTTTTAAAAGCATTAAATAAGTTGACTGGACTGGTTTGAATTTGGACATTTATACCTTTATTTTCGGGTTTTGTTCCCCAATATTGATCAAAAACATCAAATCTTAAAGAATCAGTTCCATAGTTAGCTAATTTGTAAGCGCCAGTACCTACAAAGATATTCGGTTTAAATTTTCCAGGACCAATTTCATAAGCTTTTGGTGAAACTGCACATACTCCAGAAAATGCTAACAACGAAGGAAAAGCCGCAAAGGGTTTTTTCAGTTTAATTGTTAATTCATCCTCTCCTGTGGCTTTAACTGAAGCTACGGTATCAGAAAGTAAAAAAGATGGTTTACCTTTGTTTTCAATAAAACGTTGAATACTAAACTCCATTGCTTTGGCATTAAAGGGAGTTTGATCATGAAATACTACCCCTTTGCGAATAGGAATAGTATAAGTTAAACCATCTGCACTGACTTTAGGTAATTCTGTAGCTAATTGTGGTTTAATTTCTGTACTTCCTGGCTCATAAGTATATAAGCGATCGCTCATATTAAATATTAAACCCAAGGATGATAATTCATACGCATCAGCAGGGTCAAGAGTTCTTGGCTTTCCTGTTGTCCCTATAGTAATCCGACTATCACCTGCAACAGTATTAACGGCACTAGACGAGGGTGTATTTGTCTGTTGTTTAGGAGTACAACTAACCACCAATAATAGACAAAGACAGAACAAAGATAGGAACTTTGTCATCCTACTCCATTGTTTTATTAGCAAGGAACACCAAGTGATCATTATTAATTTTTTTTAATCAACGGTGGTTAATTATAGCAGAGAACAGGTAATATGATTATTTTTACCATTAATTAATTACGTGAGTAATAATATACCCAAATTTTCAATAATTTAGATATTTTAAGTTGGTGATTTTATTAACTCAAGATGGATTATAATAACTTTAACAAAAAGCTCAATCAAAATACTCAAAAAATTATGGTTTTAACAGCTTCCACAATGTTACCTTTAGGCACAAAAGCTCCCGAATTTCATCTACCAGAAGTAGTAAATGGGAAAATAATTTCTCTTGAGAATTTTGCCGACAAAAAAGCATTATTAATCATGTTTATTTGTCGTCATTGTCCATTTGTCAAACATATTCAACAAGAATTAGCAAAATTAGATCAAGATTACAGCAATAGTGATCTAGGGATTATTGCCATTAGTGCTAATGATGCTAAAAATTACCCCAATGATGCCCCAGAATCATTAAAAGAAATGTCCATAGAACTGGGCTTTGATTTTACCTTTTGTTACGACGAAACTCAAGCAACAGCAAAAGCTTATACAGCAGCTTGTACACCAGATTTCTTTTTATTTGATAGCGACAGAAAACTTGTTTATCGTGGACAATTAGATGATAGTCGTCCTAGCAATAATCAACCTGTAACAGGTAAAGATCTCAGAGCAGCTATTACCGCAGTCTTAAATAATCAACCCATAAGCAGTGAACAACAACCCAGTATTGGTTGTAATATCAAATGGAAAGCAGGTAATCAACCTAATTATTAGGAGTAATTGGTAATTGGTAATTAGTAATTGGTAAAACTCTTAATTTACCTCAATGTTGAATTTCCAAATTGAGAATATAACACCCCAATTGTACCTTTCCTGTCCATAATTCATACTCTAAACGAAGATGCTCTGGAAAAGGATGTCCACTGATAATAAAACTTTTGGTGAAATTGGACAACCGCATAGGTTGATGGGGTTGTAATGATTCATTTGGCAACCAAAAACGACTAATACCATAGACACCTAACTCCCAAAAGTGACGGTAACTAACTTGGCTATTTCCTTGCATTGTCATAATTACCCGACAAGATGAAATTTCCAACCATAAAATTCTGGGACTGCTAGGGGGAGAAAAATTGTTTTTAGTTTGGGAAAAGGTATCTTCTGGATTTAAATAATTGCCTAGTTCACAACTAATCAGAGGTGGTGCAGTTAAAAGTAGATGAAATTTACCTGTATCTTTTTGGATCAAAGTTCCAGCAGTGTCAACCACAGACCAAATTGGTAAGTCAGTGGAAATTATTGATAAACATACGGGTTTGCGGTGGTGGTTTAACATGAGAGGATGAGGGATTAAAAATGAAGAATAAAATTTCCGAGATTTTCTAAGGTGCTAATTTTGGTTTTATTTTTTGTGTTTTAGTCCATTCATTTCCTTAAAATTAAATAATAAGTAAAACCTGATTGATAGTTACCAAATATTTTGATTTGTTAATATAGACAATTAAATATGGTATTACTGTTCTCTATCTTAATAACCACTGTACTTACCAAAAAGAGGTAGGATACTAAACTGGAAGTGAATAGTGATAATCAATCAAGTCGCTGTTTAGCTTTTATTCCATTCAAAAGCCATTGTATCCTAATGTCAGCTATTGTTATCACCTTAGAAACTCAAGCAAACTCCTCTGATCACTTAATTATTCAGCGCCCTTCTGGTGGATTGTCTTTACAGGGACGTATCCGAGTCCCTGGAGATAAATCTATTTCCCATCGCGCTTTAATGTTAGGTGCAATTGCTGAAGGGGAAACTCAGATTCAAGGACTCCTTTTAGGTGAAGACCCCCGCAGTACAGCCACCTGTTTTCGGTCACTAGGTGCGGAAATTTCGGAATTAAATACAGAATTAGTTAAAGTTAAAGGCATCGGTTTAGGTAATTTTCAAGAGCCTATAGAGGTCTTAGACGCTGGTAATTCTGGAACAACGATGAGGTTGATGTTAGGATTATTAGCATCCCATCCAGGGCGATTTTTCACGGTGACAGGTGATAGTTCTTTGAGATCGCGTCCCATGTCCCGTGTCGTCAAACCTTTGCAACAAATGGGAGCGCGAATTTGGGGACGCAAGGATAACACCTTAGCACCTCTAGCTATTCAAGGACAAGCCCTTAAACCCATTCATTATCATTCTCCCATTGCTTCGGCTCAAGTTAAATCCTGTATCCTCCTGGCTGGTCTAAACACGGAAGGACAAACTACAATTACCGAACCCGCATTATCACGGGATCACAGTGAACGAATGTTAAGGGCTTATGGTGCGGAATTAAGTATAGATCCAGACAGTAATAGCGTTACAATCACAGGTGGGGCAAAACTCTACGGACAAACTGTAATTGTCCCTGGTGATATCAGTTCGGCCGCTTTTTGGTTGGTTGCGGGAGCGATTGTTCCTGGTTCAGATTTAGTAGTTGAAAATGTCGGTGTCAATCCTACCCGCACCGGGATTTTAGAAGCATTGGCGCTCATGGGGGCAGATATTCAATTAGAGAATCAGCGGGAAGTTGCGGGAGAACCTGTGGCTGATATTCGCGTCCGTTCCGGGGGTTTAAAAAGCTGTACTATCGCTGGTGATATCATTCCGAGACTAATTGATGAAATTCCTATTTTAGCAGTTGCAGCGGCTTTTGCTGAGGGGACAACCATTATTCGGGATGCGGAGGAGTTACGAGTCAAAGAGAGCGATCGCATTACTGTAATGGCACAACAACTCAATAAAATGGGTGCAAAAATTACTGAACTACCCGATGGTATGGAAATTACTGGCGGTACTCCATTAATTGGTACAGAAGTAGATAGCTATACAGATCATCGTATTGCGATGAGTTTGAGTATAGCTGCTCTTAATGCTATTGGTAAAACTACAATTCACCGTGCTGAAGCTGCGGCTATTTCTTATCCCAATTTCACGAACACATTAAGGGAAATTTGTCAATAATTTTTAGGGACAGGGTAAAGGGAAAAGGTAGAGGGATGTTTATTTGTAAAATATTTAATAAATTTTGCTCAGGGAAGCACATTAATCATGGTTTCATGAAAATATAATGATTAACTTTCGTTTTCTAAACTCTTTTTTTATATCGTCAAGTTCAAGATTATTAGCACGATTACAGGAGTCAAGAATGCCTAAAAATATTAGTTATGATACTGAATTAATTGAATCTTGAAAAGATTCTTCAGAAGCAGCAGTTTATTTTGAAGTTGTGCGAGAAGAAGGTGATCTAATGATGATTAAAAAATCTAAAGATGTTCAAAAATGATAAAATTTGCAGAAAAGAAAGAGGTTAAATTGAGTTTAATTTTTACGAATATTGCTAGAGTCTTTAGGGTTAAAAGTTTGGATTCAGAGAGATTTTACTGAGGAAGGGGTAGCTAGTGAGTTGGTAGATTTGGGAGTACCAAAAACGGATATGGTTTTAGGTTTTAAGTCACATTAAATGAGACAATTTACTGATTTTGCATCGGTTTAGATTTTTTATTTAATTTTTATATTTTCGTAACTTGATAATAGCTTGGCCTTTTGGGATAGGCGTTTTACTTGTCCCTTTTTTTTCGCGCCAAGACGCAAAGGAAGGAAGAAAATCTATAACTAAAAATAAAACAAGCTACCGCGAATTTTTTAAAGTTACAATTTAAACTACTTACTAGATAAAACAATTAACGTCTAGCAGGACGTTTTATTATGTCAGGAGGTAATTGCAGTCCATCAAATCTTGAAAGTCGCCGTACTCCAGACATGAAGATGGTATGTATAATATTTAGGGTGTCAATAGCTTCTATAGACACAACAGAACATAAGAAATTACCAAATTTTTCGCCATCTAGGTTTGCCCCAGTTATCAGTTTACCATTATAAATCGAGAAATTTGTGGGTATTTTTTCACAATGTTGGAGATATTCATTTATTGATATGCTTAAGTATCCATTTTTATAAAGTGCCATTTCTATAGTGAAAGGTTTTTGAAACATATCGACATTTACAGGAACTTTAATTGTTTTGTTCAAAGATGTTCTATTTTGGCTAAAAGTTTTAAATATTAAAAATTTTAGATTGTGTTCACAAGATAAACTAATATTCTTTTGATGCCGATTACCATAAACAAATATAAACCCTTGCTGTAGAGTATTCAGCATCTGCAATTCTAAACAAATTCTAATACCATAATTTACTTGTTCAGCTATGGGGATTTGGAGGTATGAATGGTTAAATAAAAGAGTTGGATCACCATAACCATCTTCGATCAACTGGCCATTATTGACAATCATAGGTTGACGGCTCATAATATCAGAATAGCCATCATTATTACCATCAAATTTTTCAAAAATTTCTTTATATGCTGCGACAAGACAACGGGATATATCATGAATTAACCGTAAAGATGTTTCTGATATTTCACAAATAACATCATTATATAACTGATTTAAATTAGGCTGATTAGCCTCACAACTAGGTTGCCAATGAATAGAACCACTGTAGGCAATTGCAAACACAAAATTTTGTAAAGTATATAATTCATTGTTGTACTGAATAATGGGGGCAGAGAGAAATTTTTCAACTGTTATTGACTTACTATCTTTATCATTATAAATTTGTGTGCAGCATTCGATATTGGGAGTAATACTCCATCTATTTGGAAATTTTTTATCTACTGGTACAAGTACAATGAGGTCATATTTACTTAACTCATGAGGTAATGATTTTGGAGTATCTTTCTCAATAATTACATTTCTTATAAAAAGTGCTAAGTCTTCAAAGCGATTATCAAGTTCTTGTTCTGCAAAGACTTGTAATTTTTTATAATATTCTAATCCTCTTGTTGTTTTATTGAAAGGATTTTTGTTGAACTGCTTATTCATATTTATTTTCCCAATAACATACAATAACTGACGAACAATACCTTAAATATGGGCTGATTTTGCTGATTTTATTTAAATATTATTATATGAATAATCTTGATATGTCAATAATAACACCCGGCGAATATAATTCGGGTCTACACAGACAAAACCCACCTTCGCGGGTTCAAAAATCTTGCTTTTAGTCCACGCAGGTGGACTTCGTTTGTATGATTCCGTGATTTCTAATCGCCAGGGCTTCTCAATTATTCATTGAAACAAAGATTCCAAATCTCGATAACCACTAACTACACGCACAATTTCAATTCCACCATTAATAACTCGATAAAGAATAACGTAACCATCCAAAGGAACACCCCGCAAATCAACCCTAATATTTTCATAGCTACGCCCCATATTAGGGAAATTAGCTAAATACTTACACTTGGTTTCAAACTCATCAACAAAACGCTCTCCAGCATCAATATTTCTAGTAACAAAATAATCAATAATTTCTGATAAATCACGACTAGCTTCTGGGGAAATAATATGTATTTTCATCCTTATATCTCTCTCGCTTCACGCAACTTATCCCGCAATTGTGAAATCACAACTTCCCCATTAATACCTTCACCTCTATCTAATTGTTCAATAGCAACATCGACCTTTTCCCGTGTTTCTTCCACCCAATTCTGATAACCCTTATCCCACTCCAAAAGCAATTTTAACGCCTTACTAATTACATCTTCAGGATTTGTATATCTACCTGTTGCAATTTGCGCTTGAATAATTTGCTCTAATTCCGGTTTAATTTGGATATTCATAATTTTACCTTTTTATACCACTTGCTCAAAATCTGGAAGAGAAAAACCTTTCCACTTTAAAAGTGCATAGACATAAGCTTTTTTTAACATTAAATAATCAGCACTCACTCGTAGAGATTTCAACAATAATCTATCAGATTCACTTAATTGATTATTTTGATTTTTTTCTAACAATTGAAAATGTAATTCTTGCTGACTTTCTGGAATTTGACTTTGAGCAATATTTAATAATTCCTCAATCGTTAATTCTTGCATAACCATAAATTCCCCTTGTAATTCCAGAGGTGCATAATCAACAGCAGGAGGAGCATTAATTTGAGTAGTCATACATTTTTACAATAATTTGTTTTGATTATAACTTATTTTTGATAAATGCCATTTTCAACCCCAACCCTCAATTTTTTTCCTTTCTTCCTTCGTGTCCTTCGCTCCTTCGTGGTTCATTAACTCTGCGTCCTCTGCGCCTCTGCGGTTCGTTAAAAACAATCTAGGGGCGGACAAACCGCCCCCATTAAAATCAGGTAACACCAAAAACAATCACCAAGCCCAAAACAGCCCCAAAAACGATCAAGGCATAGAATTGAACCCGACCGCTTTCTAAGTATTTCAAACCTTCACCACTGACAAGAGTAAAGAAACCCGTGAGATTAACAGCGCCGTCAACAACGCGGAATTCGCCCCTAATATTTTCATCTTTGATTCCTGAATTTTCCTACATAGGAAGGCAAAAGGCAAGAGGAGTTGAGAAATAAGGGTGTACCGAGTTTTGTTCAAAAATCAAATAAGAGTGCTATAGTTACCATTGATTAATATTTACTCAGTAAGATATAAAATTGCTAGTTTTTATGTCGAAATATTAAGGAATATTGCATTTATATCAAAACCTCAAGCTCAAAGAGAAATTCAGCCAAAAGTCCGTGATAGGATACTCTGGGAAAATATTTATAATTGGGAGAAAACCTTTGACACTACGGGTTGCTGTTGTTGGTTCGGGACCTGCGGGTTCATGCGCTGCTGAAACCCTAGCTAAAGCTGGGATTGAAACCTATTTGTTTGAACGGAAGTTAGACAACGCCAAACCTTGTGGGGGCGCTATTCCCCTGTGCATGGTGAGTGAGTTTGACTTACCGCCAGAAATCATTGACCGTCGGGTACGGAAAATGAAAATGATTTCTCCCTCTAATCGTGAGGTTGATATCAATTTGATAAATGAAGATGAATATATAGGAATGTGCCGCCGAGAAGTGCTAGATGGTTTCTTGCGGAACCGAGCGGCCAAATTAGGGGCAAATTTAATTAACGCCACCGTTCATAAAGTTGATATTCCTGGAAACAATACCGACCCCTATACAATCCACTATGTTGACCATACAGGAGACGGGGCGCAAGGTATTACCAAAACCCTGAAGGTGGATTTAATCGTTGGTGCAGACGGCGCAAACTCCCGCATTGCTAAAGATATGGGTGCTGGAGATTACAATTATGCGATCGCTTTCCAAGAACGCATTCGTCTTCCCCAAGATAAAATGGACTATTATAATGACATGGCGGAAATGTACGTTGGTGACGACGTTTCTACCGACTTCTACGCTTGGGTATTCCCCAAATATGATCACGTAGCAGTAGGTACTGGCACAATGCAAGTTAACAAAGCCAGTATTAAACAATTACAAGCTGGTATTCGCGCCCGGGCTGCGGAAAAACTAGCCGGTGGTCAAATTATCAAAGTAGAAGCCCACCCTATCCCTGAACATCCCCGTCCTCGTCGCGTTGTCGGACGCATAGCCTTAGTAGGGGACGCAGCCGGTTATGTCACTAAGTCCTCCGGTGAAGGTATTTACTTCGCCGCCAAATCTGGCAGAATGTGCGCTGAAGCTATTGTAGAAGCAGCCAATGGCGGGGCGCGGATTCCTACAGAAGCGGACTTAAAATTATATTTGAAGCGTTGGGACAAAAAATACGGACTCACTTACAAAGTATTAGACATACTCCAAAGCGTCTTTTATCGTTCCGATGCCACCCGGGAAGCATTTGTAGAAATGTGTGATGATTTAGACGTTCAAAAGCTAACTTTTGACAGTTATCTTTATAAAACCGTAGTTCCGGCTAACCCCTTCACCCAATTAAAAATTACTGCCAAAACCCTTGGTAGCTTAATCCGTGGTAATGCCCTTGCACCCTAAAATATGGGAATTGACCGAAAAGACGGGACACAAGCCCCGTCCTTCTAGGACGGCTTTATGTTAAAATTTGGTCATAGTCGCCATAGGGCATTGGGAGACTTTAAACGGACATGGAGGGACGATAAGACCACTTGTGGCGTGTTTCATTGAAGTGTCAAGAATCACCGCACCTTCAGGTCGGTGAGTATGTCAACCCAGATCCCCGATTTCATAGATCGGGGATTTGACTTTTGTAAGCAGGTTAACACAATAAAATCAAACTCTTTAAAAAAACGCAAAATCACTAAAATTGCTCTTGTCTCTTGCCTTTTCCCTGGCTATAACGACAATTTTTAACGCTAACCTATTTACTTTCTAACGTTAACAGATTACTGATCATAAAATTTTTGCTCTTTCTGTTAGACTATTTCTTTTTGAGGATTGAGATCCAATAAGGTTCAGATAAGATATTTGCATAACCAAACATTTCTGTAAGAACACACTATAGAAAAGGCAAATATGATTAATCTAATTTGGACGGCTGCATTGGTGCTCTTTTTCCTCTGGCTGTTAGGGTTCTCAGTCAATGTCGGTGGTAGCTTAATCCATCTGCTTTTAGTTTTAGCTCTAATTTGCATAGTTTATAACTTACTAATTGGTCGCCGCATAGTCTAGTTTTTGAGAACTCAGTGCTTTGCTGTATATGAGATTTAATAAAAGTATTGAATTTATAACTACATTACTAAAAATCTCAACCTGATCAAGATGAATAGACATCCTCATGAACGAAGTAATTCTGAGCGGAGGCAAGAACTTCGCAGTGAAGAAGAAACTTTTCGACTACAACAGGCCGAGGGACGACTTGAATCTGGCAAACGTAGATCTACATTTGCCTGGATTATCAACAGCATTTACCTTTTAGTTGGAATGCTCGAAATCCTGCTGATGTTACGCTTCTTTCTGCATTTTTCCGGGGCAAATACGCAAAATACTTTTGCCCAATTTATTGACAATCTTTCTGAACCCTTCATTGCGCCATTTTCCACCTTACTGATTAGTCCTGTAGCCAGTGGTGGGACAAATATTTTTGATGTCAACATCTTAGTTGCAATCATCATCTATGCCCTCTTAGGCTGGCTCGCTCTATGGCTGGTAAGATTTCTCTATGGTCGATAGAGAAAAGTTGAAAAATAATAGGCTTTAATTTCATTACAGGAACATCTGGTAAGCGTAAAGCTCAGTGGCTTTAGCCACTGAGCTTTACGGGACTCGTGCGGTTTTGACTGCATTCAGTCATGTAAGTACCTAGGCACAATTAATTACACAGATAAATAACATAATATATTAAGATACAAGAGTAGTTATATTAATTCTGTCCAGGTACTTATTTTAACATAGGTTTTCGCTGTGGTCTAAAGTAGTTCTAAATTTTGAACTATTACCTGTAATGATATTAACTGGTGAGTGATACAGTCAAGTCATAATTTTGACATAGATTGATGAGTTTTCCTTTAATAGGCGATCGCACATCCTCCGGTGAAACTACAATACAATCAGAGGAATACTGCATAATTTCCCGAATAAACCAGAATGTATTTGATATTCTTCTAATTACTTTTTTGACCTGTGGTTGTTCTGGTATCCATTCCACTATTTTATCCTCTGGTTTAGGTTGATAGGCAAACGCTAACCTATTTAATAAGTGTATTTCCACATCTATTTGATCTAAATTAGAATACCATTTACCAGTAATTTCCGTAACTGCTGCTTCGTTAATTCTGTCTAAACGAAAACACCAGTTATGTTGTAGTTCTGGTATGTCAGAGTTTCCTTCTGTCTCTTCACACCAACAGTCAAGGTATTGGCGTTTTTCATAGGGTGTGATTTTGGCATAACGTACAGTAAAATTAAATACTCGTTCGGACGCATCTTGATAAGCAAGTTGAAAGGGTTGTTGACGTAAGATATAGTGATCTATTTGTAACCGCCAAGATGGACGGGAGTTATTTAAAAACCCCTCTATTTCTTTCCGTAAAGGTACGGATAATTCACTGCGTTCTAGTAGTAAATTAGCTATAATTTCCGCCTGTTCATTTTGTCCGATGTCCGTTAATGCACTTATACAACGATGTAAGGCACGGATACGGGAATCTTGCCAGTCATTATTTTTACTAACTATTAATTCATGTTGAGCAATGGCTTTGATGAGTTTGGAGATATTGGGATCGTCTCCCCACATCATACCAAATTCGAGTGCGATCGCTTCTAGTTGCGTTTTATCACCCTCTGATACTGACAGGGTAATAGATTGACCTTTTCGACTCATGGAAAGTGTCCGTATACTTTATACTTGTTTTCGCTTGTCAATTTTTATTGTGGCTGTTATGCTAGATTTTAGCAATGAGTTACGGACAGTTTTTAATTGTCTCAATGAATTACCAAAAATAAAATAGTAAAAAGGACTAAATAGGAAATAGCAGAAATGAGTACCAATAATTTACTATCTCGAATTTCGATTGATCCAAATATTTGTGTTGATAAACCTTGTATTAAAGGTCATAGAATTTGGGTATCACTAATTGTGGATTTTCAGCCCGAAATATTTGGAGAATGAGAGATTTTTATTTAGCTTATCACTCCAAAGAAAAACTGACACCATTGGTGGCAGAAATTGGCTGCACTCATAATATAGTCATTTTAGAAAAGTGTAAAAATGACTTAAAACGTCAGTTTTATATGAGAATGACTCGCAAGTTTGGCTGGACAAAAAATGTTTTAATTCATCAGATTGAGAATAGAACTTATGCAAAAAAGTATTCCCACAATTGCAGAACTTCAAGAATTATCTTCACAGATTCCTGAGAGAATACCTTACTTAAAAATGTTAGTTTTATTTGGTTCTAGAGCAACTGGTAATACCAAAGCCGATAGTGACTGGGATTTTGCGGTTTTATGTGATGAAGAAAAATATAACTTATACATTGAAGATCACCCATTAGCTTTATTTGCAATACCTGGAATTTTGGGAGAGATATTTAAAATCAATTCTGATAAAATTGATATTGTCAAACTTAATTATTCTTCCAAATTAATAGCCCATTTTGTAGCTCGTGATGGAAAGGTATTATATGAAGAATCAGCAGATGAATTTGAAAAATTTAAACAAAGGGTATTATTGAGTAATACAGAAATTACAATGATTAGAAAAAACCAATTGGCAACCATTGAAAATTTTTTACAAAGGTGGGAAGTATGACAAATACATCAATATCCTATTTATGTTAGACAAACTAACTCTTATTGAATTAGATTGGAAGAAGAAAATGATTAAACGCGGTAGACTTGTAAATCGTCCTCCTATATCCTTAGAGGAACATTATTTCAGCGAAATTCGCCCCCAGCTTTATGAAAATCATGCACATCATCATCAATATGGTGTGAGAAAGGGTACAACCCTTGCAGAACATTTAGACTCTGCTTGTCAATTTATTTTGACAGTCAGCCATATAGCACAAGTAGCAGAAGATAAACGACCTTTATTATTAGCTGCGACTGCTGTTCATGACCTCAATAAATTAGATCCTCAAGAACGAAAAGTCAAAACCTTAGCTAGAGATAAAGACTTTTTAAAAGAACAACTTGAAAAGGCTTGTGTTCTTAGCTTTGTAAACACAGAAGATGATTTAGAATTACTCAGAAAACTAATTGAACGCCATTCAGGTCACAATGTCAGTGATGGGGCAAGATTTTTACCAGAAGACCCAAATATTGAACGTTGGGCAGCAATGTTAACTGCTGCGGACTTGTTTGATTTAGGTATTCCAGATGAGCTAAGACTTCACAAAATAGAAACAGAATTAACCGTTGCTTTTGGCAGAAAATGTAATCTTTTTCGAGTACGTTTATCCGAAGATAAAGGTTATATTACATCTCTGTTACTGGGTGCTTGTGAAGAAGTTTTACAAAAATATGGCTTTCATCCAATCGCAATTTTTCCAGATAGTGAACTGTTTGAAGGGTCAAATTTACCAAATAGTGAACTGTTTGAAGGGTCAAATTTACCAAATGTAGATTTAACCAAAGAAATCGCTGCTGTTTGGCAAAGTAAAATTGATCAAGTTTTTGGTAATAATATTGAGAAACTTGTCAGACCTACTAAAGATGGTATCAAAATTACTCATCAGGCTATTCAACAAAATGTTGATGAAGTTTTGGTCAATGTTCAAGCTCTTTTAGAAAAGAAAAAAGCTGGTTATAAATCAGATAAAATTGCTAAAGATGTTACTAAATGGGGTGATAATGCTGGTGAGGAAGCACTAATAAAAGCTGCTGAACTGGGATTATTATCTGTAAGTAATGCAGAAGAATTTGCTATATCTGAAGGTTTGAAAGCAGCTTATCTAAGCTATCGAGAAGCAGGTTTAAACCCTAAAGAAGTTTGGGATAAAATCGCTCATCATGCTGGAATTTCTGAACATCAACGTCTTGCACTTGAACCATTTAATGGTCAGTATGGACGACCTTTATTTGCAGCAAAAGCAGCTATTAACGGAATTGAAGGAATTAACGAAGCTCTCAAAGAGTCTTTTCAATTAAGAAATAACAGTACAGAAACTTCTGAAGAAATAGAAGTATCTGAAGAAATGATTTTAGCAGTTAACAGAATGGTAAAGTTACCTTTTGCTACTCAGTTAATTGGAATTAATGATTTAAGTTCCTATGTAGAAGCTAATCCTAGACAAAGATGTTCTTTAGGTTCTACATCCAGTGAAATAGATGAATTAATTTCTGCAAATATGCCTCCTGGAACAAAAGTACAGGCTTTTTCTAATCGTTTACCAGGTGGTATTAGTGCTGAACCAAAAAGACAAGCAGATTCTATTGCGGCTTTAGCTTATCAACTAATGACAGTGGGTGCAAATTTCCCTAAAGTTAGCAAACAAGAACCTCTTTATTTACATTTAGCATTACCAAAAGGTTCTGCTCCGGAACTTTTAAGAATTTGGCGCGAATTTTTAGAAAAACTTGCAAATACAAATGCTGAAGGAGGTACTGTTACTGTTGATCAATTACAACTTTATCGAGATCACCAACTTGAATTTAAAGCTAATAAAGTAGTTGGTGCAGCATTACCTAAACGACCGGATTTTATTCATACATCTGTGATTATTCCTTTAGTTTGGGGAGATGTTAATGCTTCTTTAGCTTTACTCAAATCACTGAGATTAGGATTAGAAATATCTTTATCTTTAGATATTCGTTTTCCTTTTACTTTAAGCAGCAATATGGAGGTAGATTTATTTGATGATGTGTATGGCAGAGTTGAAGGTATTCCCTCTGCACTGCAACCTTTACTGGGAAATGGACAATATGATCAAAGTCAGGATGCAGAAAAAATTCTCGAAAGATTACGTTGTCTTGGAGAATTAGCAATATCTGTTGCCAGCATTCAGAAATCTGATGATTGTTTATATGATTTAGCTCGTACTTGTGATAGACCAATTGAACTTTACTTTGTTTTGTTACGTTGGATTTTGCGAGAACAAGATGAACCGAATTTGAGTGTTATTTGGAGTCGTATTTGTCAGCCGTTAAATACATTAATGGAGAGCCTTATGCCTAATGAAAATTCACTTTTGACTAAGTATTTGAAGGAAGCTGCTCAAATAGCAGCAGAAGGCAGAATTTGGGGAAGTTCATTTAAAAGAACTGCTCAATCAGAACCTTTGACAGCTTTTATTGCTGCTGTCAAAACTCAAAAACCTTATTTAGATTTAGAGGTAATGTTTGCAGCTTTGGTACAGCAATATCATACTCGTTTAGATCGGATTAGTGAATATCATGTAGGAGCAACCAAACGTGAAAAAGTCAAGCGTTATTACGATGTATTACACAAGCTATATGAGGAAGTTTACTCAGCACGTCCAGAAAAGTTGTTATCTGATCAAAAGACTTTAGAAGCTGCTTATTTATTTTTCTTAGAAGAAGCACGTAAACAGCTTAAAAATAAATCAGAAGATGATTCTGATGACACAAATACAAACGTTTAATTAATCATTAACCAACCAGGAGTTTATCATGTCAATTCAAAAACTTTCCCCTGTTCTTGCAACCACCTATGAAAATTTCCCCAAAGGTCGGTTTATTACCTTAATTGTTCTCAGAACAACTCACTCAGAAACGATTTTTCGCACAGAAGGTTCTGGTGAATCAATGTGTAACGAGTTTGTTCAAGCTGGTGTGAATAATGATAATATTATTCAACGTTTAGTGATGACTAAACGTAAACAAGTAGCACCAGAAAGACGTTATGGAAGAGAACATTTAAGGGCGCATGAACTCCTATACAGTAAAGATGGTTCTCTTTGTTCTTTAAATACTAATGCACCTTGTGAAATGTGTGTAGATTGTTTCCTTTATGGTTTTGCTGCTGGTGGAGGTGGCGCACAAAAAAGCCGTATTTGGACTGAAGATGCTTTTAGTATATTATCCGCTACTGATGTGGTAGGCGATCGCACTATTAACGCCATTTATGAAAACGGTACAATGCGTTTAAAGCGAGAAGAGGATACTAAAGCTTCAACATCTTTAAATACTAGCGAATACATCAAACCAGGAGTTCATTTTTTAGATGTTGTCACACTCAAGGATGTAACTGCTGATGAACTGCGCTACATTATTGGAAATATTCTTTTTACCAGTCGTTATGGTGCTGTTTCCAGTCGTGTAGGAAGAATGGAAAATCAAATATTAGGTATTTTTGGCAGTATTACCGAATTACCTAGCTCCTTGGAACTTGTACAAGCTACATACAGTGCTTTAGGTGAACCTTTAGAACACCCTTTAAATATTAATAGAGTCATCACAGCAACCAAGCAAGTAATTACAAATTGGCAAAACAGAAGAGGGGTTTCTGTGCAATTATCTGATCAAGAATTAGCAAATTTAATTTCTGATGTAGAAACCCACTGGTCAGAAGCAGAACGTGATACTTTTCTCAAGCGTTTAAGTCAATCCTATGAACCTTTCCGTCAAGTAGCACCTGAGAAAAACAAAGGTAAAGGTAAAGGTAAAAACAAAAATACTCCAGTTGAAGTAGAGAGTTAAATTATGTCAACAATTCCTTTTTCACAGGCAAAACTTATTGAATTAAACTGTCTTGAACCAGTCTTTTTTGCCTCTAGGGAGTTGTCTGATACCTATTACACTGAGGGGTTACTTGGGAATTATGCTTTAACCTATGCTTTAGGTTGGGTAAATTCCCCCTATCGTCTCCAAGGTCAGGCTACAGGACGACCAACCTACAAAGAAGATTTTCAAGCAATAGCGTCATCTTGCTACATTTTACCAGCTTCACCAATAGGCAGAGTTACATTTAGATTTGAAAGATTTAACGCTCTTTCTGATGCTTATTGGTACACCATGACTAATAACCGTGTAGCAACTGCGAGAGAAGATTTACCATTACAACGTCAAGGTACAAAACCTAGTTCCTTTAGAGCAAGTAATTTTCCTCAAACTGGCAGATTACGCATGATTGAAAGGGGTAATAAATTCCAAACATTAGTATTTGGAAATCAACAATTACCAGATTATATTCGTGTGGGAAAATTCGCTAGTAAAGTTAAAGTGAATGTCTTAAAAGAGTTTCCTATAACTTTACTCCCAGAAGGCGAATATAAAAGTCAATTTTATCTAAATGTTGCTGATTTACCAACACAAATAGAAGCATTTGTATTTGACTTAATCTCTATACCTCCTGCACCGATATTAAAAAATCTCCACTTTCGTGGTGCAGCTTGGCAAATTGGGGAAATGATTGTACCGGCAGGTTTACATTATTGTGGTAGAGAAAACGGAAATGAGTAATCAAAAATTAGTTATCAGGTTAGAGGATCGGAGTATTTCAGCTTGTGTATCTCCACCAAGTGAATTATTTTTTATGGGTAGTCAACCACTACAACATCAAATTGATATTTTTCAAAAATCAAAAGATGCCGATATTATCCTTGATTTAGCACCTACTGGTACAGGTAAAACTAAAGCTGGACTAACAGTTTTATTACATCAAAAAAACCAAATTGCTGTTTATATTGCTCCAACTAATGCCTTAATTGAACAACAAACAGAAGCAGCACAAAAATTTGTTAAAGATGCCAATTTACCTCATATAGTTAAATCAGCTTCAGCTAAAGAGATTAAAAATTGGCCTAGTGATAAAGTTGGCAATCGTCCAGGAGAAAAGCTATATAATGTTTTGCGAAATCCGGCAACTATTTTTAGTGATATTGGTGCTAATACACCGATTTTGCTAGTAACTAACCCTGATATTTTTTACTATGCAACTTTCTTTGCATACAACAGGTTAGATAAAGGTAATATTGATAGTGGTTTCTACACTAAATTCTCTACAGTTATCTTTGATGAATTTCATCTTTATGATGCTAAACAGTTAGTAGGGATGTTATTTTATCTTGCTTATTCTCACATTTTTAAATTTTTCCAATATGGACGTAAGGTAGTATTACTGACAGCAACACCTGAACCAGCTTGTGAATTAGCATTAGAAAATTTACAAAATGCAGGTGTGAGAATAGCAAGAATTGATGGAGAAGCAAATAATGGTCAGCTTTTACCATCACAAACAGCAGTTAATTTAGAATTACGACCTAAACCAGATACTAAAGAAGAATGGATAACAGAAATAGCAGCAGAAGTTGTTAAACGTTTTCAATATAAACCAAATGAAAATGGTGCAGTAATTCTTGATTCTTTGGATAATATTAATCGTCTCTCAGATTTACTAAAACAGCAAGGACTTAGTGAACATATTGGACGTATCACAGGACCTGCACCAAAAAAAGATAGACATAGTGCTATGCAACGTCAAATCATTTTAGCAACTAGCACTGTAGATGTAGGATTTAATTTTGAAAGAACTCCTGAACCCACAAGACAAAATTTAGATTGGTTGATTTTTTCGGCACGCGATCGCTCGGCATTTTGGCAAAGAATAGGTAGAGTAGGCCGTGTTTTAGGTAAATCTGAAACTAATATAGATTCAGAAGCCATTGCTTATTTACCTGCTGAAGCATGGGAACAAAATATAACTTCTCTTGATACCACTGGTGGACGTGCAGCACTCAAAGAGATGTTAGATAAACTTCCTTGTTTAGATAAACCTTTCCTAAAAGCTTATTGGCATTCAGAAGCATCACTAGAAATAGCACGTCCTTTATTAGAATTGGAAGAATTACTTGATAAAATACCTGGTGCTGAATTAATTCCCAAACTGTTTGATACATTAAGACTAATTTTTGAAAGTAAACGAACTTGGGAAAAATGCCGCTACAGAATGAAAATTTTGCGAGGTGCAGAAGCTATTGCTGAAAAAACTATCCAAGAAATTAAAAAAGATTGGATAAGAATTAAAGGTCGTCAAGCTTTTATTAAAAGATTTATCGAGGTAACATCACCTGAAGAATGGAATGATTTAAAAGCTGGATTTACAACGATAGAAAAATATGAGGAGGAGTTTAGAAAACGAGATGATATACTGGCTGATTTAAAAGAATTTGCTGAAATCTTCAGTACCAGCTATGCACCTTTATTTAGTTTCCGCTACAGTTTATTTGATACTTTTCCCATTCGAGATCCCCATGGATTTATTTTAGATGAATCTGAAGAAACACAATTAGATCCTTTTCACTTATTGAGGTATTATGAATTTTTCCAAAACGGTGAAGTTATAGAAATTCAAAGTCGTGCTAAGGAAATCTATAACATCAGTTTTAGAATGCGTTACCCTGATAGTAAACGAGAGTTTGCTAGTACGGAAATCAATAAATTAACAGCTTTTCCAAATTGTCAAGTTGTTCGTAAAATTGGAGATGCAATTAGACCAACACCTGCATTACAAATGTTATCAAAATATCTCTTACCAGGAGTAATTATTTGTCCCATAGCTAATGCTGCTGTGATTTTTCAATTACGTAAACAAGGAATAATTTCCTATCCTATAACTATTGTTTGTAATGATGGTGAAAGAGAATATCAATTTTTAACAGGTTTATCAGGTATCTTAACCATTGCCATGAAACTTAAACAGTTACAACTTCCAGATGATGAAGTTTTAATTGCTTAATCTTATACCCATAACCATCAATAAAGTTGACAAAATAAACCCGATCAAATTACAGAGATTCAAACCGAGGAAAATTAGATTATGACTATTCTTGATCATACTCAGTCTTATACTTTTAGCAAATATTTTGAGATGCACATTTCACCTCAAGATTTTGCTCAAGAATTTGGCTATACATTTACTCGAAAACGTTTGAATTTACCCCAATATCAAGAAAATCTAGACCGATTACAAGAATTGCAAGAAAGACTTGATGAAATTCTTCCATACTTTGATTTAGCCAATGAGACAAGTCGCAGAGAAGTATTAATTTCTCCCATAATTTTGGACTTAGTTCACTATACTAAATCACAAGTGAGAATTGAATATCAAATTAAAGTCAGCGAACAACTACAAGGTTACTTTGATTATCTGATCAAAAATCGCAATAACCTCTTAGTAATCGAAGCTAAAAAAGAGGATTTAGATTATGGTATGACTCAACTTTTTGCAGAATTAATTGCCCTAGATCAATGGCAAGAAAATCAACAACAAACTCACCTTATTGGTTCAGTTACCACTGGCAAAATATGGGAATTTGCCCAACTAGATCGCATTAATAAACATCTCAATCAAGGACTTGATAGTTATCGTGTTCCTGATGACTTAGACCCCTTAATGCGGATTCTGGTTCAAGCTCTCATTTAATTTACTTTCATCGCCTGATCTCGTTCCCAGTCTCTGACTGGGAATGCCTAACAGAGTCTCTGACTCTACCTTTACAGAAGGCAGAGCCTTCAAAAATTCATTCCCATACAGAGTATGGGAACGAGTAATTTACATCTATTACCTAACCTTTGGAGAAAATCATGGCACTCTTAAAAACCGTTGATGCTAAATTATTTCAAACAGAAATTCCCTACAAACCAATGGGTAAATATGTCCACTTTCTCACCATTCGTGTTACTGAATCTTACCCTTTATTTCAAACAGATAGCGAACTAAATAAAGCACGAGTGAGAGCAGGAGTTAAAGACAAAAACACCATTAGTCGTCTTTCCATGTTCAAACGTAAACAGTCTACACCAGAAAGATTAGTAGGTCGGGAATTATTGCGGAAATACGAATTTATGACAGCAGAAGATTGTGAATATAACGTATCTTTTGCAATGGATAATCCTGATTGTATTATTTACGGTTTTGCTATTGGTGATTCTGGTTCAGAAAAATCCAAAGTTGTGGTAGATACCGCATTTTCAATTACTGCTTTTGATGAATCTCATGAAACCTTTACTCTCAATGCTCCTTTTGAAAATGGGACAATGGCTTCTAAAGGAGAAAGTGGTTCTAAAGCTGGTGAAGTTACTAGCAGAATTAATCAACAAGACCACATTAGACCACAGGTATTTTTCCCCAGCATTGTCACATTAAAAGACCCCACAGAAGCTAGTTTCCTGTACGTTTTTAATAACATCCTCCGAACTCGTCACTATGGCGCACAAACAACCCGTACAGGTCGCGTTAGAAATGAATTAGTCGGTGTGATTTTTGCTGATGGAGAAATTACCAGTAACCTGCGGTGGACTCAAGCCATATATGACCAAATGAAGGCTAATAATACTTTCAAATCACCAGATCCTTTAGATGAAGATGATGTAATTACATCTGCTAAAAGTGCAATCGAGAATTTAATGAATGATGAATTTATTGTGCATACAGACTTCATTGGTGATGCTTTTATTCCGCTAATTAATGAAGTTAAATCTCTCACAAATAACGAAGCAGGAATTAAATCAATTTTGCAAAAAGCTGATACTGAAGCTAAAGAATATGCCAGCAAACATATTAGCAAAAAGAAAACAGCCGCTAAAACTAAGTAGTTGAATATTCAGATTCTCGACTTCTCAAAGAAGTCGGGAATCTATACCCCATCATCACCACTATGACCATTATCTATCGCTGCAAATTAGAACTACATGACAGCCTTTATTTTGCCACTCGTGAAATTGGCAGACTTTACGAAACAGAAGCAATAATTCATAATTATGCTCTCTGTTATGCACTGGGTTTAATTGATAGCAAAATCTACTCAACAACTGTTGCTGAAGAAGATTCCTATCGCTATTTCTGCCCCGAACAAGTCCCAAAATATGCAGCACATTTAACTCCTTTAAATGAGCAAGAAATTTACATAACTCCGGCTTGTTCTTTGCATCATTCATCTATGCTCAATACATGGAAATATGCAAATAATAACTACCATGTAGAAATGGAGAAAACCCAAAAGAATATTCCCAGTTTTGGTAGAGCAAAGGAAATTGCACCAGAAAGTCAATTTGAGTTCTTTCTAATTGCTCAAAAAGACATCAAATTACCTAAATGGATTCGTTTAGGTAAATGGATGAGTAAAGCAGAAATTACCGTTGAGAAATTACCACCACCAAAAACTAAAACTGATTTATTTACTTGTACTCATCCTTTAAATCCTTTAGATGTCATGTTTACTAATCGAGTAATTAGCTATGATGTAGTGAATATGCCGCCAGTAAGTCTGATTCAAAATGTGCAAATGCAAGGAGAATATTACTATTTTGATGATCTCAAAAATGTAAAACTTCCTAAACAAATGCAATACAGATTTAAGGCTTAAAATTTCAGATCCCCCCCAACCCCCCTTAAAAATGGGGGCTTATAAATCCTGTGGGTTGGGCATCTTGCTCGCCCTTAACTTAGAATTTTTACCATCAATAATATGCCCCATAGTCTCATTCTCAATATCATCCCCCAATCTCCAATTTACCCCAATTTCCTCACAGGTAGACATTACCACGCCTTATTTCTTAACCTAGTGAGTTCTGTTGATAGAAAATTAGGAGACTACTTACACGAATCCAACGCCGATAAAGCCTTTACTCTCTCACCATTGCAGGTACAAAACAAACATAAAACCCCATCTTATACCTTGCAATATGCCCATCAAAATCCTATTCCTGCTGGTACTTCTTGTTGGTGGCGCATTTCTTTATTAAATGACAATTTATTTAATCAGCTTACACCTTTATGGTTAAATATAAACCCCAAACAACCTTGGCACTTAGGTTCAGCTAACTTATATATTACGAGCATTCAAGGTACACCCCAATCTAATCAACCTTGGGCAAATGCTTGTAATTATTATCAACTTTATCAACAAGCAAGTGAGGAAGAACGCAATCTTAATTTCATTTTTTCTACACCTGTAGCTTTTCGTCAAGGTGCTTTTGATAATGTTTTACCTA
Organism: Aphanizomenon flos-aquae FACHB-1287; assembly: GCF_014698755.1. GTDB lineage: Bacteria > Cyanobacteriota > Cyanobacteriia > Cyanobacteriales > Nostocaceae > Dolichospermum > Dolichospermum flosaquae. The sequence goes on from NZ_JACJTO010000007.1 coordinate 144,187, forward strand.
CTAGGGAATCTGTATTTAACAGTCTTCTAAATCGTTGGCATAAATACAGCGGTATTGAATTAACCAATATTTCTTTTGAATCAATTTATCCTAGTGCTTTTAATATCAATACTGAAGTTATTAGCAACTATGACAATAAATTTATTGGTTGTTTGGGTGAAATCAGTTATCGCATTCTTGGCAATGTAGAAACAACAGCAATTAAACAAATTAACGCCTTAGCTGACTTTGCTTTATATGCGGGAGTCGGACGTAAAACAACAATGGGAATGGGCATGGTGAGAAGAAAATTGTAGGTTGAGTTGACGCAAGGAAACCCAACATTATTTGATTGATCACATTATCAATATTTTATTGGGTTTCATTCCTCATTTTGTTGGTTTTCATTCCTCATTTTGTTGGGTTTCATTCCTCAACCCAACCTACAGATTAATTGTTTTTATTGTTTTAAAAAATCGAATTGGTAAGACTATATGCTATCACCTGTAACCTCTGATGATGATTACGTTAATATCGCCTCTTTAAATCAATATTCCTATTGTCCTCACCGTTGTTGGTTGATTTATTGTGCTGGTGAATTTATTGATAATCAATATACTATTGAAGGTACAAGTTTACATGAACGAGTTCACACAGTTGGAGAACAAAATCGTGAGGAAGTTTACCAAATACGCGCTATTTATTTGAAATCAGAACAATATAAACTTATTGGTAAATCTGATTTAATTGAGTTTGAAAATGGCGAATTTTACCCTATTGAATATAAAAGAGGACGTAAGGGAGAATGGGATAATGATGAATTACAAGTTTGCGCTCAGGCTTTGTGTTTGGAGGAAATGACGGGTAAAAATATCAATACTGGTTATATCTATTATGCTCAAACTCATCAACGGAAGTTAATAGAAATTACCCCGGAATTACGAAGTAGTACCATTGCGACTATTGAGGCTATCCAAACATTACTGTTTACAGGTTCTATGCCAAAAGCTATCAAAACAAAACGCTGTAATGGTTGTAGTCTTTATTCTCGATGTTTGCCCCAAGCTGCTGATAAGGTTGGGCGTTATCAAGAAGCAAATTGAGAAATTTATACTTGATATAAAAACCTTTCTAAAACTCTTTTTACTGTCCCCTGTCCACTGTCAACTATTTTGAGGATTTAATCATGGGTACTCTTTACATTGTGCAAGATGACGCTTTTATCGGCAAGGTTGATGAACGGATTCATGTAAAGTTTGAAAGGAAAATTCTTCAAGATGTGCCTTTTATTCATGTTGAAGGTGTAGTTATTTTAGGACGAGCAACTATTTCACCAGCAGTTGTATTTGAATCAGAAGTGTTGAATGTTAAGAAAAGCCTGATAAAAATAGCCAAAAATATGTTAAATTTTGGGCGAAGGATTAAAATATTTTGATTAACCATGATCATAAACTCATTTCCCAAG
>NZ_JACJTO010000070.1 GCF_014698755.1 Aphanizomenon flos-aquae FACHB-1287
GGTTAATGCTATTACTGATGAAAATGCTCTCAATTGGTTTAATCATTGTGGATTGTTTTTTGACCCTATTTAGATAGCTATTCTTGTACTGGACTTGATATCAAACTGCTGTAATATCTTGGTATAATCTATTTCCTTTCTGGATGTAATACTTCCTCTGGAGTTGTACCCATCTGATTAATTACCGCAATCATTTGATATAAACGCCCTAAATCTCGTTGGTTAAAATTCAAAACTAACCGAGGTAAATCAGAGGTTTCGTCTTGTTCCTCTTGTGGTAGTGCTTGACTTTTAATAATTTTACCTGCCACCAGGATATCATTGAAATCAGTATTCAGTAATTCCACTTGAGCATCTGATAGATCTTCTCTCAATCGGATCACCAATTGATCAGCAACATAACGACTAGAGTGATAAACTCGGTAAAATTCGGTGATGGCATGACAAGCAACTTCTAGATTATCTGTAATAGTGTATAAACTCGGATCATTTGGACTAATAAGCCCTGTTTTTACCAATTTTTCATTAATATATTCACCCCAAGAATGCCAATAATCACCTCCTGGTTGATCAATTAATACTAAAGGAATTGGTCCAAATTTGCCTGTTTGACTTAATGCCATACATTCAAAAGCTTCATCTTGAGTACCAAAACCACCAGGAAACAAAGCCACAGCATCACTTTCTTTGAGGAAAAATAACTTGCGAGTGAAGAAGTATTTAAAATTAATTAGTTTAGCATCATCTTTAATAATTGGGTTAGCTTGTTGCTCAAAGGGTAACTGAATATTTAAACCAAAGGAATTTTCCCTACCAGCGCCCTCTTGACCAGCTTGCATAATCCCCCCACCACCACCTGTCATAATCATAAATCCTAGCCCAGAAACAGCACGACTGAATGCAATTGCCATTTGGTATACCGACGAATCTGGCGCTAGACGAGCAGAGCCAAAAATAGTAATTTTCCGAACATGACGGTAGTTATAAAACAACTGGAAACCACATTCCATATCTGCTAAAGCGGCGGATAGTATTTTCCAATCAAGACGTTCAATATCACTATCAGCAAGACGCAAAATTGTGGTGAGTGATTGCTGAATAAACTGCCGATGTTTTAGAGTTGGTAAACGGTCTATTAATTCAGCAATATCCGCTTGGAGAGAATCTAATGAAGAAAAAGACGCTTCAGGGGTCATACTTACTGCCGCAATAATGGCATTATATTCTAACTCAAGTTACTAGTACAATGGGGCGTAAGTCAACTAACAATAACTAAAAATCCCTAAAAGGCTTATGTAATTTGCTGTTGGAATTTACTTAGCTGTACTAGTAACTTAGGTTATTTTACATGATATTTCCCATATTGACTGTAATTATTACAATACAGGTTTCTCAGTAAATAAGCTTTATAGTCTCTTGATGGTGACTATGTTCATTTTATCATCAAGCCGTCAAGGATGGGGCTTGTATCCCGCATTTTTGGTCAATGAATAACTCTAACAGGAGTTTGTTGCCTATGGGGTTGTAAGATACTTTTCCACAGTGGTAGATAAGGTTGTTTTAGGGACAGCGCCGACAACCATATCTACTTTTTCTCCACCTTTGAAAATCATTAATGTAGGAATACTGCGAATACCATACTGACTAGCAATTTGAGGATTTTCATCAGTATTAACTTTGACAACTTTTAATTTTTCTCCATACTGATCAGCGATTTCATCTACAACAGGACCTACCATGCGGCATGGACCGCACCAAGGTGCCCAGAAGTCAACTAATACGGGTACGTCGCTATCGAGTACCTCTGCCTTAAACGTAGAATCTGTAACTGGTGCTGCTGCTGACATACCTAAAAACCCTCACATAAGATATTTCTGAGCTTGGTGAAAATTCTACCATAGCAAAAATGTCCTCTTAAAGGCAAAGGATGTATATTTCTAAGAAATTGGAAAATGAATCCCTAACATAAGGAACCGCCCGAACATTAGTCCGGGCGGAGTGTGGTGTGAGGAGTGAACGGAAACATTTGTCTCCGCCAACTCTATTGTAGGCTAGATATGTGATTTTTCCAGTCATTCTGAAAGTTGTTGTTCGTTGTCAGTTGTCGGTTGTCAGTTGTTAGCATAAAACCCTTACCAATGACCAATGACCAATGACCAATGACCAATGACCAATCACCAATGACCAATGACCAATCACCAATGACCAATGACCAATCACCAATGACCAATCACCAATGACCAATGACCAATGACCAATGACCAATGACCAATGACCAATGACCACTGACCACTGACCACTGACCAATCACCAATCACCAATCACCTTTTAAGTTATTTACCCATGCCTAACTGTTGGGCTTTTTGGTAAACCTTACCCTCAGTTAACAGAGAAGGAGCAATGACCACCTCAACTTGCTGCATTTCCTTAATGTTTTTAGCGCCTAAAGTTCCCATACTGGTCTTTAAAGCTCCTAAAAGATTATGAGTACCATCATCTAAACCTGCTGGTCCTCGGAGTATTTGCTCTAGAGTTCCTGTAGTACCAACACGAATCCGAGTCCCACGAGGTAATACGGGGCTAGGAGTTGCCATACCCCAATGATAACCCCGGCCGGGGGCTTCGACGGCTCTAGCAAAGGGAGAACCAATCATCACACCGTCTGCACCACAGGCGATACATTTACAGATGTCTCCACCGGTGATTAAACCACCGTCAGCGATGATGGGGATATATTTTCCGGTTTCCCGGTAATAATCATCTCTAGCGGCTGTACAATCAGCGATCGCTGTAGCTTGAGGTACGCCTACACCCAGCACTCCACGAGAGGTACAAGCTGCACCAGGTCCAATACCTACTAATACTGCCGCAGCCCCAGCTTTCATCAACTCTAAAGTGACTTGATAGGTTACACAATTCCCCAAGGCCACGGGAATGGGCATAGAACGGCAAAATTCAGCTAAATCAAGGGGAGTAACAGATTCTGGGGAGAGGTGAGCAGTAGAAACTACGGTAGCTTGGATAAAAAATAAATCTGCTCCAGCTTTGGTTACTACTTCACTATATTTGCTCGCACCTGCTGGAGTGGAACTAACTGCTGCAATACCACCTTGTTGTTTAATTTCCTGAATACGTTTTTCAATTAATTCCGGCTTTATTGGTTCGGCATATAATTCTTGCATGAGGCTGACAAATTCATCTTTGCCCACAGAGGCAATCCGATCTAAAATCGGTTCTGGGTCAGCATAGCGAGTTTGGATACCCTCTAAATTAATTACTCCCAATGCCCCCAACTGGGACAAGCGAACAGCCATTTTTACATCAACTACACCATCCATTGCACTGGCAATAATCGGGATTTCTCGCTCAATATTGCCAATTTTCCACTTAGTATCAGCTAAACTCGGGTCGAGGGTTCTGTTACCAGGGACTAAAGCAATTTCATCAATTCCATAGGCTCGACGAGCCACTTTTCCGCGCCCAAGTTGAATTTCCACGCTTTAAATTCTTCCAACACTGTTTAAGCTAGGGTATCAAATTGTGGTGATATTGGGAATTGTCCGCCAATTAAAAATTAAAAATTAAATATCTCAAAAATCGCCTCCCTCATATCCCCACTAACTTAATCTTCATCTATCACTTATTTTTACCCTGAACGGTTGCACCTCGCAGACTATTAGCACCAGTATAACCTGTAGCTACCCAAATAATTGCCCTAGCACCATCCCGAATAGACTTTTCAATGGGTTCTGGTGAATTTTTTGAGGGAACTGATACGGGTTTAAAATTCATACCTCGACTACCTAAAACAATTTCACCAACGATAGAAGCACGACGCATATGAAAATCAGATGTAATTAAATAAATACTTTTGATGCCACGAGACTGCAATTCATCTACTATGGTGGTAAAGTTGGTAACTGTGTCTACGGCCTCATAATCTAAGTTTAAACGCCGGGGATCAATTCCTGCATTAACAAATATCTTTTTGGTATGCTGAGGTGGACTGCCTCCAGATATCCAGATGGGTATATTTGGATATTGATGCGCTAATTTGGCTGTAAACTTTTCCCTTTCTAAAAAGCGAGTAGAACCACCCAAAACTAATATTGCTTGTGGTTGTACAAATTGGTTTTGTATTACTTTGTACCCGCACCAAATCAATAATGGTAGAAAACAAGCCATAATCCGCATAAATTTATCTGTAAACGGTAGCTTGTTTAACGCTCTATAGATATGTCTATTCGGACGAGAATTTTCTTTAAAAATCAGCACAATAAACGATAATTATGATGGTTAATATCGGTTTTGGCAAGGTAGACCTGAAAATAATTTGGTAATTTCGTATCTTTTTTGTAATCAGATTTAAATTTTTAAGTAGTTCAGTATGAGCAATATCCACCTTTATTGGGGATAATTAACGCCAATCTCACTAAACTCACAAAAATGCTCACAATTACAAAAAAAGGGAACAGGGAACAGACTCTTATACACCAGTTTAAAGCTCAGTCAAAAAAAAGATGTTTTAAAAAGATGCGTAGCACGAAAAAAACAGTGCCATTATTTCAATTTCATGTTTTTAAACATGAGTTTTTACTGTTAGAAAGTTGCCCGTTAAGAGTTCCTTCTGAATAATACCTTATCAATTTTCTGTAGGTTGGTTTAAGAAATACCACAACCCAATGCTCATGTTTGGTTTTACGTTTTAATTCAACCTACAAATCAAGGCCTTTGCCAATTTAAACAAGGTATTAAGTTACTCAAGTGTCTACTTTTTGTCAAGTTTTATATTTAATGACTATTGTAGAAAGTGGAGAGCAAGGTTTAAATTAGTATATACCCTATAAAATTATGTGTTTGCTGTACTATTATGGAAAATCAACACGGACACGCTACTCAGTCTAGCGCATTTTTGCTAAAACTGTTATTATTTTCGATTTTACTTTCGCTATTAATTAAATATGCTGCTCCGTTTTTATCGATTTCAGCAACTATAGCCAATGTACTAATTATGGTTTTATCACCGACTATGATCATGGCAACTGTTTTAATATGGCGAATACGAACACAAAAACAAAATTAACAGCAAAAAATATAGTTAGTGCTCCTAAAATTAGTTAATCTAATGGCATTAGCATAAAAAGCATCTTACTAAGCAGGGGGGCTCGTTTGTGAACCTTGGTCAATGGATAGGTTTAATCGCCTTAGGAATATCTTTATATATATTATGGCATCTTAGGGACGTTTTGCTACTAATATTTGCTGCTGTTGTTTTAGCGACGACTTTAAATCGGTTAGCACGACGCTTCCAAACTTTAGGAATAAAACGAGGACTGGCCGTTTTATTGGCTGTGGGGATTTTCTTTGCGGGTGTGGTCTGTTTTTTCTGGTTTGTTGTACCACCTTTTGTCCAGCAATTTCATGAACTCACCTATAGAGTTCCCCAAGGATTTAAAAGTTTTAATAATTGGGTTGATGTCCAAAGATCTCATATTCCTCCACAATTATTACCCTATATACCGAATTTAAATAGTTTAATTGAACAAGCACAACCGCTATTTAATCGCCTATTAGGTAACTCTTTTGCCTTTGTTTCAGGATCTTTAGAGGTTGTCCTGAAAATTTTATTAGTCCTAGTTTTAACAGGAATGTTTTTGGCTAATCCTGATGATTATAGAAAAGTATTTATCCGGCTATTTCCCTCGTTTTATCGTCTGCGGGTAAATGGGATTTTAGATAAGTGTGAAGTTTCTTTGGAGGGATGGGTTACTGGTGCTGGAATTGGGGTTTCTGTGGTTGGTATTATGAGTTTAGTGGGGTTATCAATTTTAGGTGTAAAAGCTGCATTGGCCTTGGGAGTATTAGCGGGATTTATGAATTTAATTCCTAATTTGGGTCCGACTATGAGTGTATTACCAGCTATGGCGATCGCTCTTTTAGATAATCCCTGGAAGGCTCTTTTTGTCTTTATTCTCTACTTTATAATTCAACAAACTGAAAGCAATTTCATTACACCTTTAGTTATGGCACATCAAGTGTCTTTATTGCCAGCGGTTACTCTTATTTCTCAATTATTCTTTGTCACATTTTTTGGATTTTTAGGATTATTTTTGGCACTTCCTCTTACTGTTGTGGCAAAAATTTGGGTTCAAGAAGTTTTAATTAAAGATGTCTTAGATAAATGGGTTCATGATCAGGAAGATCATCAAGAATTATCAGTAATTAATGAATTTTCTAATGGAAATGATGATAATTGAAAATGGGTTTTGTCCCCATTTTTGGTATTTTTCTTTTTCACTAATGTATTTTTTCGCTAATATGTGATTTTTTAGCCTCAGTTTTCTTTCTTATTTCCGTAATTTACCTGTGTGAGCTAAGGGTGCTGAATGTGGTTTATAATAATTCAGTCATTTAACGCATATCATCATGAGTTTAAAGAATCAGGATTTACAGGGGAGTTACGCTAAAACTCGCTTACTGCTTGCATTGTGGGAATTAGGAGCAAATGAACAGAAGGTAGCTAAGGGTAAATTAAGCAAGCGGGTGGTGTCTAAGGGTCAGAAAATAACCGACTATCAAGGTATTTTAGAGGATTTGCAAGAGCAGGGAGCTATTACTATCCTTAAAAAAGGATCGGCAATTAGTTATACTCTCAATTCACCAATAGGGTTGGATGTGTTAGGTGCTGGTTTACGTAGTGATGAGTTTGAGTTTGAATCAGGTAAGACTATAGGAACTTGGGTAGCTAATGCGTTATTGCGGTGGTTTCGTCAGGTTGGTGTGGTTGTAAATAAGACCGTCGTATTAGATAATGGGGTTAAGGTTGAGGTAATTGGTTCTTATGAAGAGTTTAAATTAGAGATTCTTGATTTATTTGACAAGTTAGACAGAAGCTATAGTCATGCTGGGTTAGTTCCTATTTGGCAAATACGCAAAGAGGTAGGAAATCGGTTACAACGTGATCAATTTAATACTTGGATCATGGATATGCAAGCAGAGCAATTATTATATCTCCAAAGTGGAGAAGCACGAGGAGCAACTGAAGAACAGAAACAAGACTCTATCAATAGTGAAATTAGAGGTCTTTTATTCTTCGCTAGTAAACCTTGATAAAAGTAAAGTAGAGAAAAATTATGTCAAACACAGATAAATATGCCTTATTTGAACAAGCACGTCAAAAATCTGTAAATCCTTTTAGTTCGATTCCAGTAATTTCTGAGGATGCAGTTTGGGGCGATGTTGTTATTCATGATTTACCTGGACTTAATCAACATATTGATGAAAGAATTTTTGATGCAATTACTGAAGTACGTCAAAAATATTCTCCTAAAATTGGAATTGCAATTAAAGGTGATAGAGGTACTGGTAAAAGTCATATTATCCATAGGTTATGGAAAAAAATAACACAAGAAGGAGGTTCAGTTTTCGCCTATATTGGTCCTTATGCTAATCCTAAACGAATTAATTCTCATGTACGTTTTTACTTGGCTGATAGTTTTACCCATCAAGATAGTCAAGGAATTACCCAATGGCAGAAATTAGCAGCAGCAGCGATTAATACTTTAAAAGGATCAGAGTTTGAGGATAAATATCGCTCATATATTGAAAAATGTAATTCACCTGATGAGTTACGAAAATATATTGTAGCTAGTCAAAGTAAAGCTACTCTATCAGGCTTTTTTGATGAATTGGTGGAAGCAATCTTAGAAAATCAAACTGGAATTGATTTCAATTTTCTCAGAGCAATATTATTTTTATTGTTGAAAAACGTCAAAGTTGCTCAAATTGCTTTAGCCTGGATTAAAGGTGAGGATCATTCAGAAATTAAAAAATTAGGATTACCTGAATTTTCAGTTGATTTACAAGAAGACAAATCTATCTGGATGATGCAACAAATTTGTAAATTAGCTGAAATAGCATCATTGCCAGTTTTAATTTGTTTTGATCAACTAGATAGTGCTGGTACTGATAATGATTCTGGAGATAGTCCTGCTCAAAATGTTGCTAAATGTATCGATCAAATTTATCTTAAATGTACTAATGTAATTCTCATTTGCTGCGTTATTAGTGACACATGGAGAGAAATTGAACAAATGGGAAGTGGTATCCCAGATCGAGTTGGACAAAGATCAGTTAAAGCCCAACCACCTACTACTGAACAGACTATAGAATTGGTTAAACTCAGACTAGATTGGTTTTATAAAAATAATAATCTCAACTCTGAAGATTATCCTCATTTATATCCCTTTGAAGAAAGCAAAATTAGACATATTGCTAGTGAATCTGCTGGTGCGCGTTCTCTGATGACATGGTGTGCTGATGAATTTGAAAAAGTCATAATCCAAAAACGAGATTTACCTCTAATAATTAGTCCAGTAATACGACGAGAAGATGAAGATGAGAAGAAGAAGAAAACTTTTTTGGAGAAGTACCAGGAGTTACTTAAACGCATTCGTATACCCATGAAAGATGATGATCAATTAGCAGCAATAATTTTCTGTGCTATGACTATGATTCCTAATGGTGGTACAGCAAATGTAGTAATTCAAGAAGTTAAAAAAATTGCTGATGCAACACATGATTTACATTTTATTATCTCTGGTTATGACTGCTTGCATAAATCCCAGGTTAAAATTGGGGTAAGAATATGTGAAACGACAAATGGTAAAACATTTAATGCTGTAATGACGAGATTAGTAAACTACGATAAATACGGACTTACTCGTGGTTGTTTAATCCGTTCTACTGATGTTCCGAGAAGTTGGAAAATTGGATATGCGCTAAAAGAAAAACTGGAAAAAGAACAGGGAGGTGAAGTAGTGGTTTTGAAAAAAAATGATATGAAACCTCTAGTAGCGATTCAGAAAATTTATGAACAATCTGAAGACTATGGATTTACTAAAGAAGAAATAAAACAATTTGTGAAAGATTTAGGTCTTGCTGCTGATAATCTATTAATTTGTGAAATTTTGAGTGCGCCGGTGTGATATGAGTATTCAAATAATAAATGGAATTCAATTACCAGCTTTTGATGTGGAAATGCTGGCTTTGGGAAAATTGATCGTAGTACCTTTTAAACAGTTTCAACCTGAAGGTAAAGCATCTTGGTTATATCCATGTCAACAACTCCCAAATAACCTCAGTTTAGAGGAATATTATCAACCTGAGTATTTAGCAAAAGCTAGAAATTCCTGGGCTAAATATTCAACATACCCTATTCATCTTAAATTTTGGGCGCGTTGTGAATATCAATGGCGTATTAATCCTGAGCAAAAGGATATTTTACCGAAAATTGCACAATCAACAATTTGGAATTTGACTGCTTTAGAAAATATATTTGAACAGCAGAAAGTTCTCAAGTTGTTGATATTGCGAGTTTATCATCTTTCTAAACCTTGCATAGTTAATACACCAACAGATACAGGTTCATTTTATTGGACTAAATCAGAGGATACAATAAGCAATGCAAATGAAAATGATATTGCTGTGGTTTCTGATTCTAGTTTTAGCCAACGGAAAAGCCTAATTTTATCTGGAAATATTTCTCCATATCAAAATATAGAAGCTTTACAGTTTAAATGTGAAAATATTTCAGAAACTAACCAAGACATTAAAAATCTAAATCATGACATTAAGCAATTTTTAGGCTGGTATAGTGTTCCACCTATTCCAAAATTAGATCAAAGTTTAGCTTGGATAAAAACCATTGCAGCATTAGGAGATAGAACAGAAATGTTGAATGTCGTTACAAAACTTTACATATTTAAGTATACTAGTATTATCAAGGGTAAAAATGTCAACATTTCATAATATCTTCCATCCAATGAACATAACTGATTT
>NZ_JACJTO010000071.1 GCF_014698755.1 Aphanizomenon flos-aquae FACHB-1287
ATTTTCGTGTTATTAGTAGATGGGAACCGACTAGCCAAATTTGCTCTGAATGTGGCTACAAATGGGGGAAACTTGATTTAAAAATTCGGTCGGTTAAGTGCCTAAATTGTGGGGCTGAACACGACCGAGATGAAAACGCCGCAAAAAATATAAATAAAGTCGGGATAGGGCATTGCCACGACTCTAAACGGGCGCAGAGACAGAGTAAGACTACCTCGGTAGCATCAGTCGGTGAAGCGTCAAGAATCACCTCGCCTTCAGGCAGGTGAGTATGTCAAATTTGTTTAATTCCTATTTTTCTAAATTATTAATGAAATCAACCAAAGCATTTGAGTAATTGTAGGGTTGGTAAATTACTCAGCACCATTGTGAACCATGAGCAACGTATACATCAGTTATATAATCAGATTGCAATTTATTTTATGGCTTACGCCATGCTATTAGCAACTCCTACTTAGGAATGTGAATCAAATAAATTGTAAAAGTAGAGTGTTTATAGCCCTTGCGGGCATAATTTTGCTAGAGCAAAGCGTAACGCACCATTCCATGTTAGATCAGAATTGCAGGTTATTAAATTAAATTTGCATTCCTTAATAAATTATATGCTAAATCTCCAATTTCTCACCCCGAATAGCATAATCTAATAATTCCATAGGGTGCATCACAGAAATAGTTTTACCTTGTAAATATTTACTAATTTGTAAACTACAACCAGGGTTAGGAGAAGCAATTAAATCAGCGCCAGTATTTAATAAATTCTCAGCTTTTTGTTTCCCTAATTCTTCCGCAACTTCCGGTTGTAACATATTATAAACACCCGCACTACCACAACACAAAGCTGCGTCTATGGGTTCTTTTAAAGTTACTCCTGGAATTTGTTTTAACAGTTGACGAGGTTGGACACTAATTTTTTGACCATGTAATAAATGACAAGCATCTTGATAAACTAAAGTCAGATTTTTGTCAGTTAAAGGTGAAAGTTTAGCAGTTAAACCCACATTAGCTAAAAATTCCTGTGAATCTTTAACTTTTGCAGCAAATGTTTTTGCTTTTTGTGCATATTCTGGATCATCTGCCAAAATATGACCATATTCTTTCAAAGTATGACCACAACCAGCAGCATTGATAATCACAAAATCTACATGAGTATCAGCAAAACTATCAATCATTTGTCTTGCTAAAGTTTTCGCTTGTTCCGTTTGTCCTTGGTGTTCAGGAAGAGCCGCACAACAACCTTGAGACTTAGGAATTACCACCTCACAACCATTAGCAGTTAAAACCCTAACAGTCGCTTCATTGACACCAGAGAAAAACAGCCTTTGTACACATCCTAGAATAACACCAACCCGATATCTTTTTTCACCCTTCGCTGGGATAATATCAGGTAAATTATCTTGAAAAGACTTAAGAGTAATTTCCGGTAAAATAGATTCCATAGCAGCTAACCGGGGGGATATAGCCTTAATTACCCCAGTTGCTTGTAATAACTTAGAAATCCCCAACTTTTGATAAACTAATAAAGGAAAAAGTAAAATTCTTAAAAGATCAGGATTAGGAAACAGAGAAAAAATTAATTGTCGAACCAACTTATCAGGTAAACTGCGATTATAATTTCTTTCCACCTGATGTCTAGTAGCCGAAATCAACTTATCATACTGAACACCAGAAGGACAAGTAGAAACACAAGCCAGACAACCCAAACAAGAATCAAAATGTTCAACAGTAGCAGTATTTAAAGCAATTTCCCCCTCATTAATAGCATCCATTAAATAGATACGTCCTCTAGGAGAATCCATTTCCTTTCCTAATACCCGATAACTAGGACAAGTAGCCAGACAAAAACCACAATGAACACAACTATCAATTAACTTAGGATCAGGTGGACAATTGCCATCAAAACCCTGTAAATTCTTAATACCAGCAGTATTACTCACCAAACCTTCCGAAACTTGCATTTATATTTCTCCCCTCTTAACCTCTGTGACCTCTGTGCCTCTGCGGTTCGTTATGCTGAAATCTTAAATCCCACCCACAAAGCGACCAGGACTTAAAATAAAATTACCATCAAACTGTTCCTTAATACCTCGCATTACCGCCAAAGCATTGCCATTATAACCCCAAACATCAAACCTTTTCTTAAACTCAACAGGTGCAGATAAAACACTTAAAAAACCAGAATTTGCTTGACATAAACTCCGCAAAGGTAAAATCTGTTCTTCCTTTTCCAAGCGCACCAAACCCAAACCACTACTAATATGAATTAGACCAACTTCCATGTAATTTAAAATTTCCACCGCAGCAGTTGGTAATACGCCTATTTTACAAGTAATAGTAGATTCTGTGAGATGATCATATATTTGTTTTGGTAACTGTTGCCATAAATCAATTTCCTGATTTCCCGAATAAATTACCCCCTGTAAACCCAACTTTTCACCAATTAACAAAAGTCGTTTTGATTGTTCTTGAACACTTTCACTAATACTTTGAAAACGGGCAATTAAGCCTATTCCTGTACCCAAATCTAAATTAGTAAGCAACTTATTTGATAATAAATCAGCTTGAGTTGGTGTTAATTCCGAACCGTGTAAAGTTCTCGCTGCTTGAGATATGGCTTCAGGTTTACCAGTTAATATCACCGTTCCCGAACTTTCAGGAATAGGATAAACTCGAAAAGTGACCTGGCTAATAATTCCTAATGTACCGTAAGCGCCAGTAAATAACTTCATTAAATCATAACCAGCCACATTTTTGACAACTCGTCCTCCAGCTTTAGCGATTTCTCCATCTGCGCGGATAAAAGTTATACCTAAAAGTTGGTCACGCACACCGCCATAACGTTGACGCAAAGAACCTGTATCAGCAGTAGCCACGATACCCCCAATAGTAGCTAATTCCGGTGCTGCGGGGTCTAAAGCTAAAGTTTGTCCAGACTTGGCTAAAATCTCCTGAATCTGGGCAAATTTCATCCCTGCTTCCACCGTAACCGTTAAATCTCCCACAGCGTGTTCTATGAGTTGGTTAATGTGTTCGGTACTGACAATAATATCAATATTTTCAGCTAAACCACCCCAATTGATTTTACTCCCGCTACCCCAGGTCAGAACGCGCCATTGATGACTATTGGCGGTGGTGATAACTGCGGCTAATTCCGCTTGGCTATGGGGATAAATGACACAACTAGGCTGGCTTTTGGGGTCTATTCCTTGTTGGATATTATGCTGTTGGGTGGGGCTGAGATTTTCCCACGATATAACGGCGTTTTCGGTGCTGAGAATAGAAGTTAAGGTAGATGCTATTGAATTCATTAGTCTCTTTTTTATTCTTAATTTAATATGAATTATATTTTGCGTAAAGCTAAGAGGTTATCTCGTTCCCAGTCTCTGACTGGGAATGCCATGATGTAGGCTCTGCCTAATTGTATTATTAAAGGCAGAGCCTTATAGAATTCATTCCCATACAGAGTATGGGAACGAGAGATATTTCACAAATAAGTGTAGGGGTTTAGCACTGCTAAACCCCTAACCATGCGACTAAACTCGCTAAATCCCAACTACTAATCTCAGTTGATTCTAGAAACTGAAGGTTGTCCGTACAGTACCCACCAATTCCTTACCGTTATTGTCATTATTCTCAGGATTTAAGATTAATAACAAGCCAGGAGTAATAAGGATATTATCGGAAAGCTTCATTTTGTACAAGCCTTCTATATGATAAGAAGTGCTGCTTTCAACAGTTCCTGATACCGTACCCACTTTAGCACTAGTGACTTTAGGAGGTTGACCGAAGACGAAACCCAAGGTATTACCTTCTTTTAAGAAGTCTTTAACACCCAAGGTAGTAGCCCAATAGAACATTTCCGCGCTAGTTGGAGTGCCCACTAAGGTACTAGCTGTGGTATAACCTGCCCAACCACCTAATGTAATCTTAGAGCTAGGTTGCAAGCTAACTTGTAGACCATAGTTGTTAGATTCAGTACCAGCACGACCAGTAGCATTAGCAACAGCACTACCCGTATCTCCGAATAGTGAACGGGCACTGCTACCCTGATAAGTATGAGCGTAGGCTAGACCAACGTTGATGGCTTTATTGGGTTTGAAAGCTAATTGACCAAAGAGGGTGTTATTACCATCGAATAATCCTTGCCGTGCAGCAGGATTAGCAGCACTATCTCTACCTGTGGCAAAATAAGCCGCACTCAATTCCAATTTATCGTTAGGAGTAACGTTAACAGTGATACCGGCACCGTCACCAGCTTGACGATAAATAGGGCTGAAACGTCCGTAGCGAGATAAAGCACCTGTACCACTGCTTCTAAAGTCGGGGTTGAAAACATTGACGTTCTCGTTTAACTCACCACCAGTAGCATCAATTTTGACGCGAACTTTGTCGCTCAAATTGAAAGCATAGTTGAGTTTGTCGATAGTTACCGTGTTATTGCTATTGCTGCCAGTCGCAGAACCATCATGACCTAATCGGCTCATGTTGGTACCTGTAATAGCGCTATTAGGAATAATATTTACCCCTTGCAAACGAGTCTGCAATTGATCTTTACCAGTGAAACTGCTGTTTAAGCTCAACCGCACCCGGTCAGACAAAGTTGTGGTGGAATTTATGTCTGTTGTTGATCCAACTGGCTTCCCAAAAACCTGGGAAACGCTGAAAATTGCTTCTCCAGACAGTTTGGTTGTGGTGGAGAATTGATTAGCTTCTAATTCACCAGTACGAGCTTCTAAAGCGTCTACTTGACCGCGAATAGTTGCTAGTTCAGAGGAATATTCTTCTTGTAAACCCTGTAAAGTACCTAAATCTTGCTTGGTCACCATCTCAGCAGTAGCAGTAGCAAGAATTTCATTAATGCTGTCTAAACAAGCATTTAAAGCCGCCGCAAACTCAAAACGAGTTAAGGTGCGATTACCACGGAAAGTACCGTTAGGAGAACCAGCTACGCAACGATAGCGTTCTACTAAACTCTGTAAAGCTTTAAACGCCCAATCTGAGGGTTGTACGTCGGAAAACTGAGAAACGGATGTCACCTGACCCAAGCTGTTAGACTCTTGAGATAACTCAGCAACGCTTGTGACATTTCCGTTAACTTCACCAGCAAAGGCACTATTACCAGCCAATAAGATCAAAGCAGCAGCAGGGCTGACTTTGAGGATGTTCCAAAAAGCTTTTTTCATAAATTTCAATCTCTCTCACACCTAAAGGAATCCAAATTATGGTCAAGTCCCAATGGAACTTGATACATAAATGTTCTATGGTTATTCTATATCATTAATAGCAATTTAGGCAACTAAAATATTAAATTTTTTATACAAAATGATTTTTTATTTATTCTTCTCCAAATTTGGGATTATACATCGTTTATGGTGTATAATTTTCGGACTCGATCTTTTTATGATCGCTGACCAGTAACAATATATGTGACTCGTTGAGCAATATTAGTTGCGTGGTCTGCCATCCGCTCTAAACAAGAAATTGCTAAGGTTAACAGTAGAATTGGCTCAATTATTCCCGGTAAGTTCTCCTGGTGGGCAAAGGTTTGATAAAGATGCTCATAAGCATTATCTACTGCATCATCTAACTGTTTCATTCTTTGTCCACTGGTTTCGTCTAAGTCTCCTAAGGCAACTAAACAAGCTCCTAACATGGCTTGGGCGTGTTGAGACATAATTGCAATTTCTGGTAAAGAACTATGTTCAGGATAGGGAAAGAGTTTAATGGCAATTTTCGCTAAATCCTCTGCATGATCTCCTATACGTTCTAAATCACGAACTAGTTGCATGAAAGCACTCAAGTACCGCAAATATTTTTCTGTGGGTGCTTGACGGATAATAATAGTTGTGCAGTCTGATTCTATTTGTCTATAAAAACGATCAATTTTCTTATCTAATCGGGGTATTTGCTCTGCTGCTATTAGGTCGCGGGCAAATAGCGCCTGGTGACTTAGCCGAAATGATTGTTCAACTAAAGCACCCATGCGTAATAGATCCCGTTCTAAGCGCCTAATGGAGCGTTCTATTGGCGGTATTTCGTGAGTCTGACTATCAAATACAGTTTTCACACTGATTAGATTGGTTATATTAAAAGTGTATATGTTTTTAACTATAGTCTCAACTAGGCAAATTTGTCATAATGTGAGAAAATTGAAGCTGCATCCAAGCACCACCTGTTTCTGGATGGTTCATGGCTTTAATGATCCCACCATGAGCTATGACTATTTGCTGGACAATGGCCAAACCTAAACCACTACCGGCAATTCCTGTGGTTGAGTTGACTTCATTGACTGGTAAACGGTAACGAGCTTTATCCCCTCGGTAAAACCGTTCAAATACATAGGGTAAGTCCGTAACACTAAAGCCAACACCAGAGTCAATAATATTGATTTCTAACATCTGGCCTTTATCAGTAGAAATTATTTTGGTTTCAATGTCAATAGTTGCTTGACTGGGGCTATATTTAATGCTATTATCTAGCAAGTTGACAAATACTTGATAAAGTCGGCATTTATCTGCCTGAATGTAGATGTTTTCTAGTCCAGTATAGTTAATACTTAAAAACTGACGTTGGGCAATTGGTTCTAGGGTTTCCCATGCTAAGATGATGAGCGATCGCATTTCCACTATTTCTAAGTCTAACTGCATGGTGGGATTATTTTCCATTTGCGTCAACTCTAACCAACTTTGCACCAAATTAATCAGTCGGTCAACTTCTTGCATCAGCTTATTAGCCCAACGATCTAAAGGTGGTTCTAAACGGGTTTGTAGAGTTTCCACCACCAGACGAATTGCAGTTAGGGGGGTTCGCAGTTCATGAGCTAAATCGGAAAAAGAGCGATCGCGTTCTTGCTTCAAGTCTAGCACAGGCTGACAATTTTCCAAAAATACCCCCACTTGTCCCATTGGTAAAGGTAAGCTAGAAGCTCTCAAAAACAGGGACTTTAATTCTGTCACCACCTTAGCATCTTCACAAGGGGGATGAAAAACCCATTCTTGCACCTGTGGTTTTTGCCAATCACGAGTTTGTTCAATTAATTGATCTAATTCGTAGGACCTCACTAATTCTAACAGCAAACGCACCTGTCCTGGTTGCCATCTTTGGAGATATAATATTTCTTGTGCTTGCTGATTGCACCACAGTAGTTGATTTTCTTCATCTACTTGCAAATATCCCAAAGGTGCAAAATATAGCAATTTTTTATACATGGATAATAATTGCTGCAAATTCTGTTGCTGTTTGTTTACCATGGAAACTTCCCGCTGTAAGTGGGGTCTTAACAGCAGTTTAATATTAGTAATTTTACGGGAATGAGAATTTAAAGGTTGTAGTAATTGCTCTAAATACAAACTCAAATGAACCTGTTGCCAAACCCAAAAACCAAGGCCGACAGCTAAACCCAGGAAAAATCCCATTAAAAACATTGAAGTTGTTAGTTGGTGTATTATTACTCAATAATAACAACTATCTTCATGAATTACCCAAATCTGTAACCAAAACCCCGAACAGTTATAATATATTCTGGATGACTAGGATCTTCTTCCAATTTTTCCCTTAACCAGCGGATATGCACGTCTACGGTTTTGCTGTCCCCCACAAAGTCTAGTCCCCATATTTGGTCTAACAATTGCTCCCGTGACCATACTCGACGGGTATAGTTCATAAATAATTCTAATAGCCGGAACTCTTTGGGAGATAAATTTGCTTCTTCTCCGCGCACTGTTACCCGACACTCCTGAGTATTTAAGGTTATATCCTTATATTTGAGAACGGGAATGTGCTGTGATGCACTTAAACGCTGGCGACGAAGTAAAGATCTGCACCGGGCGACCAATTCCCGCATACTAAATGGTTTTGTCAAGTAGTCGTCAGCACCTACTTCTAAGCCTAAAACACGGTCAGTTTCACTACCTTTAGCACTGACCATTAAAATCGGTACTGAGTTACCTTGATGACGCAAAAAACGACAAACATCTAGTCCATTAATTTGGGGTAACATCAAGTCTAATAGCACTAAGTCCAGAGGTAGTTCTTCAGGATTATTTTCACAACTGTTCAGATACTCTATTGCAGTTCGGCCATCATTAGCAGTAACAACATCATACCCTTCTTCTTCTAAAGCGACAACTAGTATTTCTCGAATTAATTCTTCGTCTTCAACTATGAGGATACGGCTGGTTTGTCCAATATCTTTTCTCACAGCATATTTAGCTAGTTCACTGGTATACATTATTTTTTTAGTGTATAAGGAAGCCTAGGGTATTATAAATCATATCAATGATAGATTGATTTTGTTTTTCTCTATTCAAGTTGGTTGAGTTGTAAATTTTTGTGTCCCTATTACTCAACTCCTTAAAACTGAACCTAGGTTTCCCACGCTTTCAGGCGCAATAATTAACTATGAATGCTACCATCAGGCATAATTGCTCCAGTTAAGAAGGTTTCACTCATATCTGTATCATCTAAGTTAGCTCCTGTTAAATTCACCTCGCAAAGATTAGCCTCGCTTAAATCTGCGCCGCTTAAATCCGCACCTTGTAAATCAGCTTTCCACATTCTCACACCCCCCATTTTTGCTCCGCTCAAGTTTGCACCCTGCAAGTTAGCGGAGGAAATCGAGGCCATGTGTAAATTAGCATCACACAAGTTAGCACCACTTAATAATGCACCACTAAGATCTGATTCATTTAAATGAGCAGTTTTTAATGTAGCTTGAGTTAAATCCGCACCACAAAGAATAATTTCAGATAAATGCGCCCCTTCTAATCTTGCTCCTTTTAGATTTGCCTTGCTCAAATTAGCTCCACTCAAAGAAGCATCTGTAAGATTAGCTCCACTTAAATTCGCTTTACCGAAGTCCACACCACCCAAATTAACTCCTTGTAGATTTGCTCCTGGTAAAGCAATACAATTAAAACTTCTTTCTCCCGCTGCATACCTAGCTAAAAGTTCTTGAACATTCATACTTTTGTGGACCTTAGTAGTTAAAAATTCAAAATTCAAAATTCAAAAAATAATTAAATATTGATGACAAAATACTGAAAATATGGTCTAATATTACCCTTTATTTAAACTAATCATCAATACATCTGAGACCATAAAATTATGAATGAGATACGGAATTTACCTAAAAAACCATACACCAAAAGACTTTCAACTCTATTCCCTGTTCCCTGTTCCCTGCTATAACTGATTACAATTAATCAAACCAAAGTTAAAATGCTACAATAAAATCACCAGTCTGATTGTTATTGAGTATTTATGAAAATTAGCAATTTGAAATTAGGCAAATATCTGAATTTAGAAGAATTTTGTACCTGTACTCAAACTTATCATAAATATGCCGAAAATATCAACCCATATCCGCAAAATCTATCGGAAGTAATTCCTGCATTACAGGATTTAAACAAATTGATCATTGATCCAATTATAGATTATTTTGGTAGAGATAAATTTCATCTTACCTACGGTTTTTGTTCTCCAGACTTAAAAAAGTATCTTCAGAAAAAAGACCCAGTTACAGGTCAAAAAAATGGGCGTGTAGCCCCTAATCTTGATCAACATATTAGCCATGAAATCAATAAAAATGGTCAATATTACTGTAAAAGATTAGGTGCGGCCTGTGATTTTCAAATTAGAGACTTACCCAGCACAGAATTAGTAGAGTGGATATTACAAAGTAAATTACCTTTTGATTCCCTGTATTTTTATAGTAACTATCAGAAATGTTGAATGTCGTTACAAAACTTTACATATTTAAGTATACTAGTATTATCAAGGGTAAAAATGTCAACATTTCATAATATCTTCCATCCAATGAACATAACTGATTT
>NZ_JACJTO010000072.1 GCF_014698755.1 Aphanizomenon flos-aquae FACHB-1287
ACAATCTTGGCAATGCCCTGAGTGACCAGAAGAAATTAGATGAGGCTGTTGCTGCTTACCAAAAAGCTATTGAACTTGACCCTAAATTAGCTATTGCTTACTACAATCTTGGCAATGCCCTGAGTGACCAGAAGAAATTAGATGAGGCTGTTGCTGCTTACCAAAAAGCTATTGAACTTGACCCTAAATTAGCTATTGCTTACTACAATCTTGGCAATGCCCTGAGTGACCAGAAGAAATTAGATGAGGCTGTTGCTGCTTACCAAAAAGCTATTGAACTTGACCCTAAATTAGCTATTGCTTACTACAATCTTGGCAATGCCCTGTATGACCAGAAGAAATTAGATGGGGCTGTTGCTGCTTACCAAAAAGCTATTGAACTTGACCCTAAATATGCTACTGCTTACAACAATCTTGGCAATGCCCTGAGAGACCAGAAGAAATTAGATGCGGCTATATCCAACTATAAAAAAGCTCTATCATTACCAGAAGATACTTTGGTATCTCCAACAACTGCCCATACTTTAGCTAATAATAACTTGGGTGTAGCATTGCAAGAGTTGATTTTGAGATTACGAAGAGAAGCTATAGAACACTTCGACAAAGCCGAAGAACTTGATCCCAATTATATATATGCCAGTAACAACAATATAGAAGCACGAAAATTATGGAGTGCAGAACAAGATCAACTAGCCAGTTTAGAAAGTGATATCGAATTTTTGCCCAAAAATGACCCCAATTTACCCGTTAAGCGTTCTGTGGTACGCATTACTGCTAAATTTTCTAACAACCAACGTCAAGGAATCGAGGTTGGGACCGGTGTAGTTATCCAGCGAAATGCTAACCGGACATTAATTCTCACAGGTCGTCATGTGATTTTTGATGGTAATGACCAGGGTAAAAATATTCAGGTGGAGTTTTTTAGCGTACCACCAGCAAATAGAGTCAGAATGAGACGAAATGCCAAACTATTGAAAATGACTTCTACAGAAAACAAACTTGATTTAGCTGTGTTGGAAATTAGCGGTAAACTACCAGAAGATATCCAACCTTTATCAATGTCTACTACCATTGACCCCATAATGCCTATTCAAATTATCGGTCATGATGCCCAACGAGGTGAAGATAAATCATGGTCTGTAAAATCGGGAAAAATAATTGTTAAAAATCAAGAATTAGAAATATCTGAAACTGAACTCAGACCTGGTTATTCTGGCAGTCCTGTGATAGACTCAAAAAATCGGCTCATAGCCATAGTTTATGCCCGAAAACCAGGTGAAACTAGAAATTTTGCCTATCCTATATCTCAGGTTAAAAAACAACTGTCCATCTGGAAAATTACTTTAACCAAATAATGATTTATGAATTACAAAATTCTTCTTACCAGCTTATTAATCCTTAGCATTAATCCTCTATCTGCTAATGCTTATTGTCCTCAAGGAAATCCCCGTTCTACAGATTATATCCGTCGTAAAACTCCCGACCGTTGCGAAGGTATTAAGGTGCAACCAATAAGCGGTAATAGTTTGAGTTTAATTTCTATTGCTACTCGCAATATTAATGATTATGGCGATAAGATAAGCTTACAAGTTCCCCGCATCAAAAAAGGTAACAATCCTGAAGTTTTAGTGACATCATGGGATGATAAATATAACTATATATTAGATGATTTGCTATTATCTAATAATGGTGCAAATTTTGGCTTTAGCTGGGATACCTACGTTCTGAAAAAAGCCAATATACCCGCAAATAAACTCCGCGCGTTAGCATCCTATGGTCTCGGTTCTCAAAAGGTCTATGTTCCTGTGACTTTGGCAAAAAGTTCTGGTAAATATGAGTTTGTTTTTTATTCTCAAGATCGGGTAAGATTTAATAGTTTAAAAATCTTCCCTCTCGAAGATAAAGATCAGAAAAATCTAATATATAATACATCTCGTAAGACTGCAAATAGTGGTGAAATTAGTTTTACCTGGGATGGTAGTAAAGGGGATGGTAGTAAAGCCCCTGGGGGACGCTATAAGTTACATTATATTGCTTTTATTGACCGAATTAATGAACCTAGCGATCGCATTGAGAATGTAATTGTATTTGAACATCATCCCAATTGGTTAAAATAAATCATGGCATTTCGGCAAAAAGGCAGACAGAAATCTTCTCAAAATTCCAGATTTAGTAAGATTAAGAACTTTATTATTACTAAGTCTGGCTTAATTCAGACAAAATTTAATAATATCAATAATAATTTTAATAATTTTCTCCAGCAATTGCCAAATTTGAAAAAATATCTAATTCGGCAACAATCATCTATTTTAGTGATCATATTGCTTGCGGTTTTGTGTATTATTACTATTGCTGCTATTGCTCCAGGAAATCATACATTTGAAGGTAATCTTATTTTTCAAGAAATGAGTTTTACTTATAATGAACCACAACCTAAAGTTTTTCTGCGAAATATTAAAAATATTCAGGAATTAGAAAAAGAAGGTATACAAACCTTAACCTTTACTGGCAGTTTTGAAAGTCAATTACCAGAAATTAATAAATCAAATTCATTAGAAATCCAACTTCCAGAAGAGAAAAGTAAAATTATTATTAGTCCAGCTAATTCTCAGACAGAAAGTGACATTAAACTAGAAAAATTACAACTGCAACCACAAACAAGAATAACTAAATTACATTATGATTTTGAGCGTCAAGGATTAGCTTTTTCTCTAGTTCCTAATTCTGAAAATCATCCCAATAGCTTAGAAATATCTTTAGGTCAAAAACCCGTGAAAGTGACCGTAGCAGGTTATAAAATACCCAGTTTAAATTTACCAAAATCACCAGATGATCAAGAAGAATTGGAATTTATTGTCACCCCCGATAATCCAGGATTGAACTTGAAAATTCAGGAAGATACTAATCTTTATCTGACCTTATCAAAACCACCAAAAAAATCTGAATTAAACCGATGGTTTAAAGGAAAAATACAAACCAAAAACGTAAAATTTACTCAATTATTAAAAGATGGTAACGACCCCAAAAATGATTTAGAAATATCCACCATTATTGAAGGTAAAATTCGCATGGTAGAACAGGATAGAGACATTAAAGAAAATCAATTTCTCATGGGAGAAAACAGTGATAAACCCTTAAATATTCAAGTAATCAACAATATGCAAATAATTCCCGAAAAGAAAGGTATAGAAGCCCGTTTTTCTGGGAAGACTAAAAAAATTCAAATCGGATTAGATCAAGATTTTCCTGTTTCTAGTATCCAAGGTAGTTGGTTAGATGGTGTTTTACCTCGTGATGCTATTATTGCCCTATTTTCCTTTGGTGCGGCTACAGTTGCTAATCTTCTTTCTTGGTTATTTGCTAATATCAATTCTCGCAAATCATGATATAATAGTTCCCATGCTCATGAGGCACAAAGTTTTTTAGTTTTAGGGAATAGGAAATAGGGAATATTTTGCCACCATATTCAAATATAATGACCGCTCAAGCCCTATTTACCAGGAATTAGAGTCCCGACGGTACTGAAAATAACCGTTTTTAAACGTTGTTCATGATAGGAATAGATTAACCGCTTCACTGCAAGTGAAAACCCTAAAAATGAACACTAATATAGATAATCTCAACTCAGTTCCTAAACCTAAAATTTTCAATCAATCAACCATTTTTGTTGAAGGTTGGTACTGGGTATTACCTTCTCAATCTTTGCTGGTAGGTGATATAAAATCTGTAACAATTTTTGGTAAAGATTTAGTCGTATATCGTGGTAAAGATAGACGTGCAGTTATTCTAGATGCTTACTGTCCTCACATGGGTATGAGTTTAGCTAAAGGTAAAATGGAGGGTAATGAATTACGCTGTGTTTTACATCACTGGAAGTTTGATGCAGAAGGTATTTGTGTTGATATTCCTAATTTAGATGAACCTGTATTTTTGAAAGCTAAAACTTGGCCAACAGCGGAACAATATGGGATGATTTGGGTATGGACTGGGGAAACTCCTCAACAACCTTTACCTTTTGTTTTAGATTGGGAGAACCAAGAATTTGATATCTCTCTAGGTTCGCAATTTAATATTAGTTGTCATCCTCATGTTTTACTTCTTCAAGGTATTGATACTCAACAAATTAATTTAGTTTATAAATTACCATTAAAAATGGTTTTGGAAAAACAAGAACTAAATGAAAATGCGATTATTTTTAACACCATTACAAATATTCACGGGAAGTCATTTTGGCTAAATCTTTATCGGCGATTTTTTAATAATTCTGTTAGTTATAGTGTTTGTTATTGGTATGGAAGTACCTGTATAGTTTCCTTTGCTAATGAGTCTACCCATTTACATATTATCTTTACGACTCGAATATTACCAGGGGGGAAAACTGAAGGACAAACCCTATTAATGTCCAAAAAACGTAAAGGCTTTTTCGGGAAATTGACTAATAAATTGATATTAAAACTAGGGAAAAAAATTAGCGATCGCTTACTCAAAAACAATGATAGAATTTTACAAACCATGCAGTTTGATTTCAAAACTCCTATCAAAGCCGATTTATCAATTATCCAATTTATTAACCATTTAGAACAACAAAAACCCCTCAGATGGGAAAGTTGGTTATTAGTGCGGTCACGGGAACGGGAAAAAGAAGTAGTTGAAGAGAGACAGAAACGGGAAAAATGGCGAGATGAACTAGTTAATGACTGAAAAAATCTAGCTTTTGACAATAAAAATGAAGTGGACCGGCCACTTCATCAATTCCCAGGTAGAACCTAAATTTGAGTATAACGACTAAAAAATTTGAAAATTGTATAAATACATACTAATTCCTGTGGTTCACTCTTATTTGGTCTTTACCCTCTGGGGAGTTAGGATATTTTTCAACAATTTAGGAATTTGAGATGGACTATCAGCGACAGGAATTTTTGCAGACTCAAAAGCAGCTAATTTACTTTCTGCTGTACCAAAATTTACAGAACGTCCAATTACACTTGCTAAAGTCCCTGTTTGTTGCCAATTGTGTACAGATGGTGCGTGTCTACCAGCAATATAAGCAATTACAGGTTTATCAATTGCTTCAATAATATATTGCGCTGCTGCTTCTTCGCTATTTCCTCCAGGTTGGCCGATTAAAACAATCGCTTCCGTGGTTTCGTCTTCGTCGAGAATTTGCAACCATTGGAGGAATGAAGAACCAACAATAGCATCACTACCAATACTGACACTAATTGACTGTCCCAAACCAACTTTTGTTAATTCCCCAGCGACTTCATAAGTGAGGGTACTGCTACGACTGACAATTCCCACAGAACCAGGAATATAAAATTCACTAGGTTGAGTACCCAGAAGAATTTTACCAGGAACAATAATTCCTGGACTATTGGGGCCAATAATTAAGGTTTCACAAGCTTCTGTTTTGCGAAGGAGTTGCACCATATCTAGGGGTGGTACACCAGCGGTAATAATGATAATTTGGGGGATATTAGAGGCCATCGCTTCTAATGCTGCATCCAAAACTTGATCAGGTTGAACACAAATAATTGTGGTGTCAATCTGTCCAAATTTAGCCACAACCTCCTCCACTAAATCAAATACTGGTAGATCATATATTTGCTGTCCACCATACCCAGGATTAACACCAGCTACTAAATTTGTACCATAAGCTTGCATTTGAGAAATATGAGTTGCTAAGATAAATTCACAAAAACCCTGGATTAAAACTTTACTTTCTGGGGTTAAGTTCATAGTTTGTCAGTTGTTAGTGGTCAGTTGTTAGTGGTCAGTGGTCAGTTGTTAGTGGTCAATTCCTTTTTTTTTACCACAGGTGTTTTTGCTAAACGAACTGCTTCCTTGACTGCTTCATCTAAATTTTCTACAACTATCAACGATTGATTAGAAGTTGGGAGTGTAGATAAATATTCTCTGACATTCCTAAATTCAGAACCCGCTAAACGCATGACTAAATGGGGTAAATCTAATTGCTGCTGACCTTTATTGCCATTAAAAGCCTCAGAGGTGATTTTTCCCTGATCTAATTGTAGAAATTTGGTCAAAATTTCTGGAAGTTGGTCTATTTGAGGGACAGTTCCCAAAAAATTGACCAAAATCACCTGAATATTTTGTTCATTGGCCAAATTTTTCAGACTACTTATTAAGCGATCGCTAAAAGTTGTCAGTACAGTATCACTCATAAAAGAATGGCGTAAATTTACACATTTACCCGGTTCACCATGAGCATCAATCACCGCATCTAAAGTTGTTAATACAGAACCTTTACCATTGCCCAATATGCCGATTTTACCTTGCATTTCTAAGTGATCCGATTCATCAAACCAGTCAGCGCTTGTTTGATCAACATAATGACGGTGCATTTCCAGGTCGCGCTTCACCATCATTTTTACAGCCATATCAGCTATGTCGGGATGACGTTTAATAGCTCGTTCATTTACCCTGACCTTACCATTAAGTGCCATAATTTGACCAGCAGAATTTACACCCAGGGGATGAATCTCTACCAAATCCAAATCTTTTTGGATAAACAACTGGTACAACTTTTCGACAACACCGCTCACAGACTGCATCAACGCACCCCGTAAACCCATTTTTAAAGCTAGTCGTCTGGCATAAAATGGAGAAAATTCCTGTTCTACAACCACGTGCTGGATTTTTTCCCCTGCTGTTTCCCATTCGATATTTGCTTCTTGAGAACCCAACAACACAGGACGACACAGCGTAGTATCTAAAACTACAGCTAGATAGAATTCCTGCTGGGCATCATACTTTGACTCCGCTAATAATACTTCTGGTAGTTGTCCCCAAATTGGTAGATTAAATATGTTCTGTGCTGCAGCGATTGCATCAATCGTAGTTTCTACAATCCTCACCCCCCCTGCTTTTTCTCTTTCCCCCCCTTGTACTTGGGATTTCAGCACAATCGGGTAACGAATTTTTAAGCGTTTTAAATCCGCAGGATGATCTATCCTTTGGGATGGTAAAACAGGAATGCCGATTTTACCAAACCATTCTTTAACTTGGTATTCCAATAAATCCATTGAGACACACCTTGTATTGACGACTCCAACGCACTTTCTCTGATGCTATCTGATATTTTCCCCAATGCCAAAAATTATAGAATTTGGTTTTGGTTAACTGAAAAATTTATTTTGCGATGGGATTGTCTAATTTATAATCTAGCTGTATAAAAAAAATATAAATCTCAATCATCATCTTTTTAAATCATTACCCTTGATTGTTTTCTTCGTGACAAATTTAACCTTTTGCTCGAAACTGATTTTATTAGATGTAAAACTAGGATTTACATCTTACTTCTCATTTTCCCACTTCCTCCCCTCTAGTGTCTGTGTGTTTCATTCCTTTGATCATCAAAACCATATAAAAAGAGTAGCGGTAACGGTTTATGAAAGCAACAATTCAACAAGAAGACTTACAACTTTTAGGCAGTACCTTACAGGAAAGACTGGTGGCTCAACTACCAGATAGTCTGGATTTTCAGGTCAAATGCGCCATCAAAAATGACAAATTGATGATTTTAACTCAACACGCTGATCAAGTAATAGTTGACACACATCAGATTTTTGAGGTGTTAGAACAAGCACTACAATGGCTTAACTACCAAACCCAACAAGTACAATTTTTCTTGAGAATTTATGGAGAAAAGCGCCCCTATGCTCAACATTTTTTAGATTTTCCCATTTCTACAATAGATACAGAAAATGAAACTGAGTATACCACATTAAGTAGAGGAAGAGAAACAGCGGAAGTAGGAAATAAAGGATACACTGCATTTGTATCTTCTGATCTTCAACAACCATCATCTTTCACAGAAACAGAAGAAGAACCCACTATTGATTCATTTCCCTCTGGATCTTTTTCAGATTATTTATTACCAAACTCAGATTTATCTCTAGATAACAATAAACCTCAGGAATCTGAGGAAATTGAAGAAAAGTTTGATCTTTTTGCTGGTATCCCAGACCAGCCTAAAAAAAGACAATTCTCATTATCATTTCTGCCCTTACCAGTTATTGTGGGTGCGTCCGTAGTCATTGCCTTACTTTCTGGTACTGGTGCTTTTATTCTCCATCGTGGTTGTATAATTTCTGAATGCAAAGAATTGCAAACAGCAGAGCAATTTAAAAATGAGTATCAGCAGTATATTAAGGCTACTGAGTCAGAAAAAGACTTATTAGTAACACAGCAAAAACTAGATGGGGTAATTACCGATTTGCAAAAAATTCCCCATTGGTCTCCCCGCTATTCAGAATCCCAGTCATTAGTTAATAATTTTTCTCAACACTTAACCAAAATCAACCAGGTATTAAAAGCTTTACAAATGGTCTCCTCCGCACAGAAAACCAGTCAAGCTCTTCCTAAGAATTTGGATGAGTTACGCAATAGACAAAAGCTCTTGTTAGAGGCTATTACATCACTAGAAACTGTTAAGCCTGATCATGACCTTTATGAATTGGTACAGAGAAACTTGCCAAACTATCAGAGTAGTTTAAAGAGTATTAATCGGCAGTTGCTTCAAGAACAAGCATGGCTACAAAAAATTGCTAATGCCAAAGTTAGCGCGGAAGCAGCTATCAAACGTCAAACTACTGCTAAATCTGCTTCTGAATGGCAAAGGATAGAATTTGATTTACAAATAGTAATTAATACTTTAAAATTTATCCCTATAGGTAGTTTAGGCAATGAGGATGCACGTAAGCTATTAGCAGAGTACCAACCAAAATTAATTGAGGCACGCAATCGTACTAAAAAAGAACAATTATCAGCTAGATTATATCAACAAGCGATTAAATCCGCTAGTCAAGCTAAAATCTATGGTAATCAAAGTCAATGGAAAGAAGCTGTCAAGTCTTGGGAACAAGCGATACAAAGTGCTAAACAAGTAGGTCAAGATACTTCCTATTTCAATGAAGCTAAACCCTTGATTGACAACTATACAGCATTTCTGAAAGAAGCAGAAGAACAATTCCAAATATATGGGGATTTAAATCAAGTCCGTTATCAACTCAATAAAACTTGTACTAATACTATCAAGATTTGTACTTTTACTATTGAGAGTCAGAAAATTAATGTTCGTTTAACTCCTCAGTATGACCGATTATTTCAAGCTAATAATCCACAAGTACAAAATCATTTCCAACAGTTACAGGAAGCTCTTAAAGTCATTAGTGAAAATGCTCGACTTCCTTTATTTATTTATAATTCCCAAGGACAGGAAAGGTATATGAAGCAACCGCAGTAGGGCAAGAGTAAAGAGGTTTGCAAGGATTTTATACACATTTTGGTTCTATTGTGTTAAGCTGTACCCCATTTAATTTAGATAAGTCTGGCGGACAAGAGGCCCACCCCACAAGATCTAAGTATTTTAGGTGTGTAACAGCTTAACCTACTTACCATTTCTCAAACTCAAATTATCCGCGCCTGGAGTGCCTCTGCGTGAAACAAATTCATGTCTTAATTCAGAAACGCCAGAAATTTCCTTTTTTCTTCTTCCTGACCGAAAAGACGGGACACAAGCCCCGTCCTTCTAGGACGGCTTTTCTTGATTCTTGATATACTCTTTCAATATTTCTAGTGGCGCACCACCAACTGAAATAGCAAAATAA
>NZ_JACJTO010000073.1 GCF_014698755.1 Aphanizomenon flos-aquae FACHB-1287
TTTGTCTTATATCAGTCGAATATGCTGCTGCCATATATATCTCAATTATTTTCTTTTTTTTCCATCTTTAAAGTTTACCATCTTTGTACCGCTTTTGATCTCAAACTGCTGTAAGTACAGATTAGCTTACAATACCTTTAAGGTCAGCACCGTATTTTAAGAAAAAAATTAACACCATGTTTGGAAATTTTAATTCTCCTAACCCTATTCAACCCTTGAATGTTGGTAGTGTTGTCAGTGCAGGAATGCGATTGTACCGTTCTCATCTAAAAAAATATTTTCTCATAGCTCTTAAAGCTTATGCTTGGTTACTAGTTCCTATTTACGGTTGGGTTAAATTTTATGCCCTCTCAGCCCTGATTTCTCGTTTAGCTTTTGGGGAATTAGTTAACCAACCTGAAAGCGTTTCATCAGGTCAACGATTTGTCAATTCCCGTTTATGGGGATTTTTTGTTAACATGATTCTCATGTTTGCCATTAGCATAGGTATTGCAATTTTATTTATACTTATTGCTAGTTTACTAATGGGTATATCAGCGGTATTACTAGGAGGATTACAAGCTGGAAATATAGCCAACACAATTATTTTGATTTTAATAGCGCTTGTAGTTCTGATAATTACCTTTACAGGTATACTGTGGATAGGAACTAGATTTTATTTAGTAGATGTTCCTCTAGCAATTGAAGACAATGTTAACGGTAGTTCAACGATTAATCGGAGTTGGGAACTAACTAAGGGAAATATTTTCAGGATTCTTTTAATTTCTTTAATTGGTTTTTTAATTACCATTCCCATCCAATTTATTATTCAAATCATTACTACTATTATTCAGTTAATTTTTACAACTTTACTAAAGGAAGATATTCTCAGTTCTTCAATAATTTCATTCGTGTTAACATTTGGACTAAGTTTTGTAGGTGGGGCCTTAATTCTCCCTTTTTGGCAAACAGTGAAAGCTGTGGTTTATTATGATCTTAGAAGTCGGCGTGAAGGTTTAGGTTTGCAATTACGTGATTACGATATTTAATTAAATTCAAATATAATATAATGCACCTTTTTAATCGCATTAAATTC
Organism: Aphanizomenon flos-aquae FACHB-1287; assembly: GCF_014698755.1. Classification (GTDB taxonomy): domain Bacteria; phylum Cyanobacteriota; class Cyanobacteriia; order Cyanobacteriales; family Nostocaceae; genus Dolichospermum; species Dolichospermum flosaquae. The sequence continues at coordinate 1,076 of NZ_JACJTO010000073.1, forward strand.
ACTACACCCGAAAGTGTAGAAATAGAATTTACTCTGGCTGGAATTGGTAGTCGGGCTTTAGCATTAATGATTGATTATGTAATTCTAGCCTTCACTTTAGTAATAACGGTGTTGATATGGTCGTTTATTTTTCAGCAAGTAACTGATTTTGGAGTCAGTATTTTTGGCTCTAATTTTGGCTTGTGGTTGATAGCCATATCTCTATTAAGTCTGTTTTTTATTTACACAGGTTATTTCGTTTTTTTTGAAACTCTTTGGAGAGGACAAACACCAGGTAAACGTCTTGCTAAAATTCGTGTTGTGCGAGATGATGGTAGACCTGTGGGTTTACAACAAGCAGGATTGCGAGCTTTACTTCGTCCTATTGATGAAACTTTATTTATTGGTGCTTTTTTAATTACTTTTAGTAACCGAGAAAAGCGTCTTGGTGATTTAGCCGCTGGAACAATTGTGATTCAATCAGAAACAGTTGTAAAATTATCAAGTTTAGTTATTTCTGAAGCGGCTAAATCTTTCCATATCCAGTTACGAGAAATAGCCGATTTATCATCTTTATTACCCGATGATTTTGCCATTATTCGAGAATATTTACAGCGACGGAGTGGAATGTCAAAAAAAGCCAGAATAGCACTTTCTTTAAAACTCACTCAACAAGTTCAATCTATTATTAATTTGGAAATTATTCCAGGAAATATTGCTACAGATGTATTTTTAGAAGCAGTTTATCTTGCTTATCAACAACCTGAATATTAGAGATAATTTTCAGCCATAATAGGCTATTTACATGATAATTTGTCTGAATCAGGATTTATAGTAAATGCCACATTTTTGAAGTTAAAGTGGCTATTTATGTTATGATCCCATTATTTAACCCATCTGCTTGTAGTAATTCCTAAAAGCTGTTCTAGTTGAGTGATACTATTAAGATGATTAATAATAGCATTAAGTTCTTGATTTTGAGTATCAACTAAACTTTTCTCAAAATTAATAATATCCGTCATCGAAATATTACTACTTAATCTCATTCTTTCCTTAGCATTTATCACTTTTGATGCTGCTAACTTTCGTGCTTGCTGTGCTAATTCAATTTGTTTAAAAGTATCTTTAACAGTACGAATTTTATTTTTTAACTCCTCATTTAAATTATCCTGAGTTTTTGCTAGAGTATAATTAGCATTTTGTAAACTAATTTCACTTTTAACTACAGCATTATCTTGACTGAGATTACCAAATTCACGATTTAATATTAAAGACGAACTTAAATTATTTGTATCTTGAGTATTAGAAGCACTATTAAAACCATAACTCACATTTAATTTTAAATCCAATTGTTGTTGGTTTTTAGCTTCTGTTATCCCAAATTTAGCATTTTCCACAGCATTAACAGCAGCAAGATAACCAGTATTATTAGCTTTAGCTAATTCTAACATTTCCGTAAAAACTGGTAAATTTAAACTTGTTGGAGGGGTAGGAGTTTCAATAGCAATTAGTTTTTTTGTTATGGGTAAATCTATAGTTTTAGTTAATTCAGAAATTGCTTGTTCTAAACTTGATTGTGTATTCAGTAAATTTACTTCTTGTTGAGCAATATCAGCTTGACGCTCAACCAGATCATTTTTAGGAATTCTCCCAAATTCAAATAATGCTTGTAATCTGTCTAAATCTTTTTTAGCATTAGCAAAAGATAATTGTTCAATTTTTAATCTTTCCTGAGCTAACAATAAATTTCTATAACTAACTATAGTATTAGTAATTGTTTGAGAAATAGTATTTTTTATATTTAAAATATTTGCATTTTCTGTAAATCTTGCTCTTTTAATACTCAGAGTATTTAATCCTGTACCAAAACCCTTTAATAAAGGTTGACTAAAATTAAGATTGACACTTTGACTTAGAGTATTTGTATCTGAGGAAGTATCTAATGAGCTAGTACGAGATAAAAGATTTTGTCCTTGCCATGTTAAACTTAAATTACCACCTGTAGGAATTTTTAAATTAAAATTAGCACCTAAAAGAGCCGTTGTATTATTATTGATATTACTACCAGTTTGATTATTATTCAAATTTAAAGATAGCTGGGGTGTAAAAGTTGGATTAAATTGAGATTCAGTTTCAGATAATTGTTTTTGATCTAAAATACGTTGGAGATAAGCTATTTTTAAATCTCGATTATTTTGTAAAGCTAAATAAACAGAAAGGGAAACTAAAGGAGTTTGATAACCAAATTGATAGGATAAATTCAAGAGAGTTACAGTTATAATCGTAATTCCTTAGCAATTTTTTGGCGTTGTATTTTGAGTTTATCTATTTCTCTCATAATTTGATTTATTGCTAATTTAGCTTCTTTCAATTTTTGCTGGGGTTCAGATTTGTTATTTCTCACATCTTGCAAAAAACTTTGTAATTCTAATTTCTGTTGTTCTAAATCTAAATTACTTAATGATAATTCATCTTTAGCATTACTTAAATCTGTTTCAGTTTGAATAACTTTCTTTTCTTGCTCTTTTAACTCAGTTTCCGAAATAAATCCTTTAGCGAAAAGTTGTTTATTTTCTTGTAATTTAATTTGTGTTTCTGTATCTCGCAGACGGATTAAAATTTGATCTTTTTTTAACTTTGTCTCCAATTTTGACTAAAACTTGTTCTACTGTTCCTGTGATTGAAGATTTAATATTTCTTTGATTATCTAATTTTAATATACCACTTTCTCCGGTAATTTTATCTTCTACTTTGTCTTGAGTAGCTGTTACTATGCGAACGGGGATATTTTAAATTTTACTTTGCTAAAAAATATTAACTTCGGCTTAACATATCAGCAGCCGAAAAAAGCCACACCAACTTTAATGAAGCTATCCGACTATTCAACGAAATGGAAGTGCCCAAGCAAATTGAGAAAGTGCAAAAAGCGAAAGCTCAAAATTAAGCTACAGAAAAATCTGTAAACTGCCGATATTCAGGACGAATAAAACCTAAAATAATATCATCCTTTCCTACTCCTAATTCCAATAATTCCCCAGTTATCCCCCTTTCCGTACCATCCCCTTCAATGCAGATTTTACCATCAATAATTCGCAAATGAAATACCACTGCATGAACTCTACCTGTTTTATCCCAACCCGTATCCATTAACAAATAATTATCAGATTCTTGATCACAAATACATAAAGCCTCAATTTGACCATGACTAGGTTTATATTGAGCGTGTTTTTTGACAACACTAACTATAATTTTTCTGTATTTATCTAACTTATCCATTGTACAATTACCTCTTGAATTGGAACAAAAATAATGTAATTAATCTGCTGTTGATCACTTAAAATATCTTGAATAGCTGGTTTTAGAAAAAAGTCTTGATAAGCAGCTTCAGGAATTGCTAAATATAATTTACGTTCTGGATTAATTCTTTTTATTAAACTAACATAAATATTATATTGTCCTAATGTTTTTTCTAATTCTGTAATTAAAGAAGGACTGTTAAAAACTTTTATTTCAATCACAATCTTTTGCTGCATTTTCTGGGCAGCAAATAACTTTTCTGCTCCCAAATCAGCATATAAACGCAAACCCTTGTATTCTAATACAAAGGGGTCATCAGTAATTATCCATCCATCTTTAGTTATAGCATTTTTAACTTGATTGTGATATAAATCGTATTGTGGCATTGCTAAATCAAAAATATTGGCCTCATCATAACATATCAAAAAATTGGTCAAATCAAAAAAAAGCCACACCAACTATTCAACGAAATAGAAGCACCCAAACAAGTTGAGAAAGTAGAAAAAGCAAAAATAGGAAATATCTCTTGATTAAAATTATTTATATGTATCAAGTTTGTAGGAGTTTAGCAGTGCTAAACCCCTAATATGAATTACTTAAAAATCCAAACTCGGCCAATCTGGTTGACGATAATAGTGAGTCATATCATCAAATTTTCGCAATTCCACCTGATTAATCAAAAAATCTGGAGTATCTAATGGCAATGATTGATTAAACTCAGAAAACATCATACTAAGGTTTATCCGGTCTAATTCCGGGGGAATTTCGCCAAAATACCCTAATGTCACATGAGCCGTAAAATGATAATGCTGCTCAACACCCAAGCCCATTAATTTGCGATTTTGATAAATTATGCGCCGGAATCGAATAATTTCCTCATAGGAACGTTCATTTTTGGGTACTAAACATACACCCACAGCCCTGGGCATGACAATTAATCCCCACATTTGCCAAGATATAGGAGATCCCTTTGTCATCAATTGTTGATATTCTTGAAACATCTCGGCCAACTGAGAATTCAAATCTTCAGCAAATTGAGGATTTTTTTTACAAGCATGATGAAAAGCATTATCCCAAATTAAATCCGCCACCGTTACATGAAAACTATCAGCGGGAACAGGTACAATTAAATTACTACCAATGGGTAATTGGAATAATTGCCGTTGATAAGCTTGTATTTGACTGTAGAAAGCAGCATTATTTAGATCTTCCTGTGCAGGTGGGGTAATTAGCGTATAGCCTGGAAAAGCCGCAGCTTCCCTAACCCCACCATGAAACCGAAATTTAGAAGATTCTTGAATATGCTGAATTTGGGTCTTGTAAGCCTCTGGTAGCGTCATGCGTGCCACCCGATTTAAATAGGTTTGGTAGTTGTCGTCCAATCTTAATCACCTTGCGCTCTTTTGTATAGATTGTAGAAAGATTTACTCAATTTGACCAAATTAATTTTTAATTTTCAATTGCTATGCCAATCTATGTTTACTGGGGTGAAGATGATTTTGCTATGGAAAAAGCGGTAGTAATTTTGCGTGACCGCATTCTTGATCCCCTGTGGACAAGTTTTAATTATACCTCATTTCCCGCAGATCAACCAGATGCCATCATTCAAGCTTTAAATCAGTCCATGACACCGCCATTTGGCGCTGGTGGGCGTTTTGTGTGGCTTATCAACACCACTCTTTGCCAAAATTGTCCAGATCATATCTTAGCAGAATTACAACGCACTCTCAAAGTCATCCCTCCAGATTCTACCTTACTATTGACCAGTCGCAACAAACCAGATGAACGCCTAAAAAGTACAAAACTCCTAAAACAGTTTGCCACAATTTCCGAATTTCCCCTAATTCCCCCTTGGAAAACCGAACTTTTAGTCCAGTCAGTTCAACAAGCGGCTCAAACTGTAGGGATAAAAATAAGTCCTTTGGTAGCCGAACTCCTAGCCGAATCCGTAGGTAATGATACCCGTCTTCTCTACAATGAACTAGAGAAATTACGTCTCTATAGCGAAGGTAGTGGTAAACCATTAGATGTGAATACAGTATCTGAATTAGTTAGAAATACTACTCAAAATACCTTACAATTAGCAACAGCCATCAGAACCGGAGATACCCCGAAAGCTTTAGGGATACTAAATGATCTCACCAATGCAGCCGAACCAGGTTTACGGATAGTTGCTACACTTATCGGTCAATTTCGCACCTGGTTATTAGTAAAAATGATGGTGGACAGCGGTGAACGCAACCCGCAAGTCATCGCTCAAGGGGCTGAAATCTCTAACCCCAAGCGTATCTACTTCCTACAGCAAGAAGTTAAGTCTCTCCCCCTACTGCAACTTATCTCTGCATTACCCCTGCTATTAGAGTTAGAAGTTAGCCTCAAGCAAGGTGCATCCGAAACTTCAACACTACAAACTAAAATCATCGAACTTTGTCAGATATGTCGCCGCATTTAATATCCCCAGGAATATACAGCAGCTTCTAGTGTTATAAAGTATAAGTATTAATCATAAAACTTTTGTCCTGCGGAAATCTTCCCCCCTAATAGAATATCTCCCCCAAGCGGAATGTGCTGTATATATTCGATTTTGACTGGAACTTCTAATTCAGAAAATAATTCAGACTCATTATACACCCTATTCTCCCTCTGTGTCATCTGTTTTATGCTCAAAATTTACAGCCTTCATTTAACCAATCGGTTGCAGCAAATCCTCTCTCAACCCTTGATTTTCGCAACCCTTACCACTGCCAGCCTAATTTATGGAACTTTCAGTATCAACTCTCAAGTGGTCGCTCAAATTTTAAACCTCAACAATACAGAAGTAACTAATTATGCAAAGGCTGTACTAGGGGTAGAGCCAGTCCGTCGCCAAGCCTTTGAGGAAATTAAGAAACTAATCGGTAGCAAAGACATTCCCAAAGTCATTTGTAATGATCCTACAAGTGTCAATGTACTACCTGGCAAAGCAAAAGATATTGCCATAAACTACTGCAACAATTCTCAAAAAATAGTTGAGGATAGTGGTCTCACCATTGAAAGATTCAATAAGATTACTTTAGAAATCCACAACAATAATCCTTTAAAGCAACAACTTTATAATACATTACTACGCTTACAAAAATCTACCGCCACAACAAAGCCGAAATGAAAATAAACAAAATTTAATCCATTGTTGCTAATTAATTCTTTCATTAACCTGCATTAACCAGGAAAGACAGCCGTTAGTTTTTTACCTCATATACATATTATTTCTGACCTACTAGCCTAACAATAAGCTGAGTCCCTTGTCCCACAAAGCTTGCAGATATTATTTTCACATTTCTAAAAAAACTTTAAAAAACCCCTTGACAGAAAAAGGAAGGATTGATATATTAGATAAGTGCCGGGGAGAGAAAACAACTCACGGCAACTGAACCGAGAAAAAATAATACTTTGA
>NZ_JACJTO010000074.1 GCF_014698755.1 Aphanizomenon flos-aquae FACHB-1287
TTTGTCTTATATCAGTCGAATATGCTGCTGCCATATATATCTCAATTATTTTCTTTTTTTTCCATCTTTAAAGTTTACCATCTTTGTACCGCTTTTGATCTCAAACTGCTGTAATATCCTCCCCATAGATGGGGTTTCTTGAGTGCGATAAACCCCATTGTGGAGTTTTATTTTATTAGTGCAGTTATTTTGTTTGCGTGGGAGCGATACCTTCAGCGAGTCAAGGGTCGCATGAGATACACTAGAAGAGTGCGATCGCCCGTGTAGTTTATATATTGGGACGCTTTATGACTAAGCTTTACACTTACCGAATATTTCTGTAAACTATATATGCAATGAAATAACTGGGGAATAAGTTCCCCCAGTTACGAGAGGTGTTATCGCAGATATCGCTGGTTAATTTGCATCCTCTAAATATTGCAATCCCCACTGATACAAAGAACGCATTAATAAGTTATTCAAATTGGGAGGAGTGCTAATTTCTTTGAATGTATCCGTCATCAGTTTTTTAATGATTTGTGGGGGTGTTGGTATTTTAATTCCATCAAAGTTATGTTTAGCCCAAATATCACCAACTTGGTTGGCATTTACTGATTCCCCTTTATGAATAATTTTATTGCGTTTCTTCCTAATATCAGTCATTAATTTTGACCATTTATTATCTTCTTTGAATTTTTTGTAAATACACCAACCTTGCATTAATTCTGCTAAACTTGGTTCATCTTGATTACTTACTATCCAACCTTTAGCAGTCCAATTTTGGGCTTTTGATTGAATATATAATAACCGTTCTAAAATTTGCACAAACTGAATAAATGCAGTGGTGTAATTTTCTCGTTTTAGAGAAAGTTCTAAGATGATTGTTGATTCCCAAAGTTTGCTAAGATCATCAGTTTGTATTTTTTGCAGTTGAGTTTTCCAATTGATGATTTGTTCTGAATCAGTTATTTTACTAACATCATTACAACCTATCCAATCTTTGAGTTTTTGGTAAAAACCATCATTAGATTCCCAGTTACTATATTGTGCTAAAAAACCAGCTAATTTATATAATACTGAATGACGATTTTCATGAACTTTTAGCCAAATTTGGGCTTCTGAAAAATCACCTCTTTCCCAAGCTGATTTAATCTTTACCTTTTCTAAAGCCCAGAAATATTCACCCATAGTAATAGGTTGAAAACTCTGGGAGTGATTAGCAGTAACTAAACCATTTTCTAAAGTAGTAAAAAATTCCTTTGGTTCATCGGGACTAGCATTAAATACTTGATATTGACGTACTAAAGCGGCTGCACAAATTTCTACATTAGAAGCAATTACAGGGGTACATCCTTTAGTTTGAATCCAGAGAACAAACTCTTGATTTTTGTTAGCATTGATAGCTTCTTTTAAAACCAGTTGTTCTAATTCTTCTCGAATTTCATGACTATTACCAGCGTTAATTTTTGGGGCGTGAACATCAACTCTAATATCAGGAAATAAGCTTTTAATTTTTCCTTTCATTAATTCTGCTAACCATAAAGTATCTAATCGGCGAAAATTCCAGGTAATACTTTCCGGTTGGTCTGTTCCCCATAGGATAATATGTTTTAGTCCTTGTTTTACTCCTCCTTCAATGACAGTTTTATCTAACAATAATTCGACCTTACTAAAATCACCACCAAGCCATTCTTGACAGTAATCATAATATCTTTTACCTAAATCTCGACCACTCCAAGGATAGGTTTTACCATCTTCGTCTTGATGTTTACCCCGTTCTATTCCTAGTTCTTGATAGAGTTCGTTGATATGTGGAGGATAACTAATATTACCATCTGCACCAAAGGAACGGATAATACCATCTTGACACCGCCAGCCTATTTGTCGAGTTCCTACGGTAATGATCAGGGTGCTAACTTTATCTGTGTTATTTGTTGTTGTCATAATTAATGATTTCTTGTTTTTCTATTGCTTCTAAAACTTGTTTGTGAATTTGAGAAAATAAACTGGCTTTATATAGGGTACTAAATGATTCTCCAGTGACTAAATTAATGCAATTTAAAATCCTTTTTTGCCATTGTTGTGAGTCGGTTATATCCTCACCCCAAGCGGTAAAAACATCTTGTTCTGCTAAACCACCTAAGCGATGAGAAAAATAATTTCTTGCATATTTAGCTGATTTCCAAAATGCTTTAAAATCAATACTATTTTTGGTTTCAGGAATAGCTTCCTTTAATAAATCTTTTAATAACCATCCATCAACTTTAGCTGTATTTTTAGCTGTATTTTCTGATCCGGTAAAATATCTTTCTAAAGATGAATACTTTTTCGTAATCGAAATATTAACTAATGGCCATCCTTGTTTCTCTTCTTGAAAATGATCGGGAAAAGAATCAGCAGCCCACCAATACAATAAACCTTCAATAGCTCGATAACTGTGTAACATTGCTTCTGTGGTATTCATCTGTTTAAGACGAATTACACCTAAATAAGCCTGTTCATAAGCCATCCATAATCTGCCTTCCACACTAGATATTTGTGTAGAACTTTGAGCAAGAGATAAGAATCCTTCAAATTGTCCTTGATTCCATAATTTACCAGCTTTTAATAAATCAGGTATCGCTCCAAAATTAGCAGATGGTTGTTGAAAATAAGGTTCTAGTAAATCATAAGCTTCTGTATAGTCATAGCTTTCTAATAATTTTAAAGCCTGTTTTTGGGTTCTATCCCAAAGATAGTTAGTACCTAAAAATGGACCACTATAATCTGACGGGATACCATTACGATTTGCGCGTGTATTTTCCTTAAATTCAAAGAACTGAATGCGATCGCCATAGAAACTTAGTCCTGAAATTCTTGCTGCTTCAGAACTTTGACCTACACCTCCTTTTAAGCATACCCAAATAGACTGATTCTTATTAACTGTAATTTTGTTTTTCCAAATTTTGCGCCACCAACTAAATATATCCTCAAATATTGAGGGGTTAGTACCATCAGGTCCCAGTAAAATGATGTGAATATTGTCACTATGAAGATGACTAAATTTGTGCATCAGCCATTGTTTAATTAGTTCGGCTGAATATAATGTATCTTTTTCTCTTTGTGTAACGTTTTTTTCCTGATCAGTAGCTATCAAATAAACTTTTTCAATGTTTGATGCTTGCTCAAGAAATATATTACCAATAATTGGCGGTTGGATGCGATCTACATATTTTTCAATGTGATCTAATAGGTATTTAGTTAAATCACGAAAAGTTGTATTATCCTTTAAACCCAAATCAGAAATTACTTCTAATTGTTCAGCAATAATTTCTCCATTTTGGACTCTATCATTACCAATATTGAACCATTCACCGGAGGCGATTTGGAACATTAGATCTCTAGTACCGATTGTGGCAATTAAAACTGATTTCATAACTCTTGTTTAGGTAATTATTTTTTTTTGATGGGAGCAGATATACCAGATTTATTTGGTGATATTTCTCTAGAAACTAGAATTGCGCCTTGTTTTTTTAACTCCTTAGCAAACTCTTTTCTATCTGGGTAATCACTGCCAAAAATTGTAATAACTTGATAAGGTAAATTACCAGTAAATATTGACTTAATCCACACAAATGAAGGAGTGCCTAATTCGCCACCAACATTAGGATTTCCCTGTCCTTTTCCCTTACCTTTAAATCGGGTATCACTGTAAAGTAATTCTAATCCTGCACCACGCACTTTACTAGAATTTCCATCGGTTTGCCAGTTAGTGACTTTTTCAGGATGAATTTGTGATGGTGATTTTAATAACCAAATTTGTGCATTTTTATCTAATACATCTTGTTGTCTTGCTCTAGGTCTACCAGGACTAACAGCATAAGAACCTATCGGTGTTTTTATTGCTTGAAATACCTGTTTAAGTTCTGTGAAGAATTTACGCCATTGCTCAACATCATAATCAAGAGGTAAATCTTTTCCTACTATTTCCCAGTGACAGCCACGCATACGACGATTAAGTAAATGCAAAGGACGACGAGAACCACGTCCTACACCACCTAATTGTACTGCTAAAAATAATAATTTCTCCGCTAGATTTAGATACTTGATTTCGGTAGCTTCTAAATAGATTTTACCAGCATAAAAACAAGGATCTTTTTTATCGGATGGATTAACTTTAGTGCTAAGAGAAATTTTACCTTGCTTCCCTAAATTACCAAATATTTCTTCTTCCAATTTTTGACAATTTGGTACATCATATAATCCTAATGCTACAGCACGAAACCAATAGCGGAGTATTCCTCGAACAGCAGAGGGTCTAAATTCTGGAATTTGAGGATTACTCCCATACATTCCTTGAGTCCACAATTCAAAGTCATAACTTTTTCGAGTATTGATGATAGGAATTGTACCCAAAGCCTTACCATAACCACTACTGACGCGAGAACCTATGCCACTATTAAGAGCATTTTCTAGCCATGATTTAACGGTTTTAAGATCATCCTGGCAATCAGAATTTTGTCTGCTAGTAGGACGTAATCCTATTAAAAATTGAGGTTGTTCTAAACTTAAAAGAGGATGTGGCACTGGTCCATACATCATGACTTTATTATCTTTCCATGCCCATTGAGGTGTTGCTACATCTATACTCAGACAATGTTTAGTAGGGAAAGCATCTAAAAATTCAATTTTGGCGGCTTTAGCGTTTCTACCATTAAGCATTCCTAATAGTTCTTGTACTCGCGCTGGTGCGTCATTTTTTCTTGCCCAAGCTCTTGCTGCTCCTTTTAATGTAGAAGCGGGAATATAGGGAATACCAAATATAGGATGTAATACTGGTAATAGTAATTCTCTAAAACCACGAGTTCCCCCAACACGCATTCGCCAGTTAAACGAGACTGAAACTGTATTTTCTTTACCGTCGGCTAGTTGTAAAGTCCGTTGATAAAGTTTGGTGTAAATTTGATTGCAACCTTGTTCTGCGGCTACTGTTTCTCTGAGAATTGACATCCTTTGACTAGCATCATTTTCTGGAAGATTAGGTTCAACCCAATACAGAGCTTGTAAGGGATTATGATTTTTAGGAGCGCGTAAAACTGATGTAGAATTAGCTCTGGAATCAGGCGTATTTCTCACGATTGTAGAAGTCGTAGAACCAAAATTAAAGTTAATGCTATTGCACAATAATCCATATTGTTCTCTGAGTTTTTTCTTAATGGCTTCTGTTTGTCCTTGGGCAGTTTTACGAGAATTTTCATCAGGAAAATAAACGGTTAATTTTAGTTTATCATAACCACCATATTGAGAAGATTCTAAGATTTTTCCTAATTTGGATTTGCTCTTAACTTCTGTTTGGACAAAATCCCGCCATATATCTGCTTCTGATTTTTGATTTTTCATTCTTGTTCTGCCTCCCCAAGAATAGGTACTGCCCAAAATGACCACTCTTTTGCTAATTCAATTGCTAAACGATTTAAACCAGTATATTTCTCTAATTCCAGATTAATTAAACTGCTGGCATCATCATAAGCAAAAGGCACTTTACTTAATTTTTGTAAATTTCTGAGAAATTCTTGATATACTTGACCTTTGTAACTACTTTTATACTTTAAACCATCTCCTGATAGACGATGTAATCCCCATGTAGAGATGTATGCGGGTATTCCTTGAACAGTACCACTTGCTTTTTGATGGTTAGCAGTTTCAACATTTTCTTTAACTTTAATTAACCCATTATAAGCATGACGACTAAACTCTCTAGTGTCTAATTTCTGCATGAACTATTCCCCCTTTTTATTAACTGCTTTATTAACTGCAATAGTTTGATTCTCAGTCCAACCTCTACCTAATCCCTCTAGCCCACCAAATTGAAGCCTATCATTCAAAATCTTGATCAGAAATTCTCTAACTTTATCAGTTTTGTTAGCTTGTTTTTCTGGTTTCATACCCCAAGGGAAAAACATAATAGTTTCCGATGGTATTGCTTCTTCTGAACGAAAAGAACCACCAGCAACAATCTTTTCATTTTCATCTAATGCAATACGCACTTCTCGCTGTAATCCAATTTCTACTAATGCTCCACAATCTTCATTAGAAAGAATGACTAATTTATTTTTTAAGTCTAAAATACCATTACCATCAGGAATATCTTTGAATACATCCCAGTCATTACTGATATTGATCGCCTTAATGTTATCTTCATTAAGAATAGCACCTTGTAAATAAATTTGTTTACCTGATGCTGAAGTTATAGCCTTTTTACCATCAGTTAATAAATCTAACTGCCATTGTTCAATCAACTGATTTAATTTATCATTTCTTAACCAACGACCCCATCTACTTAACCATAATGGGCAAGTAATCCACAGAAATTGATGGCTAAATGAACCAACAGGAAAGAATAATAAAGTAGCATCTGCAAACCATACTTCTCCTTCTGTGGGTTGTTGTCCATCTTTAATCCGTTCTCCAAAAAAAGATCCAGCTTCGGACTTTATTTCAGCTATAGATTCTAATGATGAACGTAATTTACCCCGCAAGGAAGATGAAGGAATATAAGGTAATTCAGTTTGTGCCTCACGGGCAATTCCTAACAAATTACCAGCTTGGGTACTAGCACCTGTATGTAATGGTGTTAAAAGATAGCTATAGGTTAGATAATTCATATTTTCCTAATTTCCTTGATATTTAATCCACAACATTTCCGAATAACCCAATTGTCGCCAATTGTTTACACGATTTTTTTGCTCATTTGCTAAACGTTCATTATCCTGAAACAATCCTTGAGGTTTATTCAAATAGTATAAACTTCCCGGTGGTGCTGCAAAAACCTGGGGTGCAGGAATGCTTTTTGTAATGCTTTTTGTCTTGTCTTCTTTCTCCCTAATTCTACAACTGATTGGTACTGCTTTATCTGTGGACATACTCACAAAAATACCGTCTTTGAGTTTCCATTCCCAGGGATAAGGACGACATAAATTAACTTTTCCTCTGTGCTTATCTTGATGTGGTCTTTCAAAAACTCCAGGAGTAACTAAATAAGCTATTGATTTAGTATTAGCTTGAAAATTACCATCTGAAATAGTTTTTAATTCTTGCCATTGTTCCCCCAATTCTGGACAAGATTCTACTATAACTCTGTGTCCTTCTCCTCCTAATCTGATTGTTGCAGGTGTTGTAATTTCGTGATTAATTCCTATGGCAAAACTCCAATTTTGATGTAAACGAATGGCCTTTTCTACAAAGTAACCATCAGGAACTTTAACCTGTTTTGTTCCCGGTTCAATGCTATTATGAGAACGGGTTTCTTCGTCCCAAGGTTTATCCTCATGACTGTCTTTAATTATGTTCCAATCATTTTTATCTATTTTCCCGGTTTTTAAATATTCCTTAACCACACAGAATGGTAAATATTGTCTGAATTTTGTTTCTACTCCACTGCATTTAACAAAATCATCTTTATCCAGAAGTGTTGAATGTTAAGAAAAGCCTGATAAAAATAGCCAAAAATATGTTAAATTTTGGGCGAAGGATTAAAATATTTTGATTAACCATGATCATAAACTCATTTCCCAAG
>NZ_JACJTO010000075.1 GCF_014698755.1 Aphanizomenon flos-aquae FACHB-1287
TTTGTCTTATATCAGTCGAATATGCTGCTGCCATATATATCTCAATTATTTTCTTTTTTTTCCATCTTTAAAGTTTACCATCTTTGTACCGCTTTTGATCTCAAACTGCTGTAAGATAATTTGTTGCACCTAACACACTGCCATATAACTTAAAATTAGGGTATTAAGTAAGAACTATGAGTGGACAAAAAACATTTAACATCACTGCTGGCATTTCTACAGCAACACAACCAGGTTTATTTGATGGAATAGCTTCTGCATTACAAGCATATCAAGAACGTCAGCGGCAAGAGAGAGAAGCTGCTATCAAAAAAGAGCAAGATATACAACAAAAAATTGCTCAATTTCGTTCTGGCGCTAATAGAAAAAAGATTGTTGTTGAAGAACCTCAACAGATTAAAACAATATCAAGTAATGCAAAAATAGATATTGAGGTAAATAAAGATTTGTCTCAGGATGCACAAAGACAAGTACAGAATTTGAAAATGCAATTACCTAAGATTAAATCAGAATATCAAATTTTGATTGATCGGGAATTATTAGATGCTGCAAGTGTTAAACAAGCTATGCAAAAAGCTGAAATGGCTTTACAAAATAATCATTTTACTGATGCTCAAATACATTTGCAAACATTAGATGATGCTCGGATTAAGGTAATTCAACAACTCAAAATAGAGTGGACAAAACAGTTGGAATTTCTGCAATCTAGACTCAATAATTTACAGTCAAGTCTTCCTGATCATATTACTCAACAGTTACAAATCAAAATAAATGATCTATGTAATAGTTGGCAGAGTATTTCTGATGAAAACATAGAAATTTTACATCAAGAAATTAGTAGATATGAGTCTCAAGCAGAGCAAGTTTATACTGCGGCGAAAAATTTAGTAGCATCTTGGCAAGAAGTTGGTTATGTTGCCAAGATTACGGGAATTAATGATGGTGATGTAGTTATTAATATCGAAACCCATGAGGGAGTAAATACGCAAATGCGAATTCAGTTTGATGGTCAACAAATTGATTTAGCTGGTCCTCATGATGAAGAAGGTGATTCTTCCTGTTCTAGTCGGACTTTTGATGTGATTGAACTGTTTCAA
This sequence comes from Aphanizomenon flos-aquae FACHB-1287, assembly GCF_014698755.1. Classification (GTDB taxonomy): domain Bacteria; phylum Cyanobacteriota; class Cyanobacteriia; order Cyanobacteriales; family Nostocaceae; genus Dolichospermum; species Dolichospermum flosaquae. The sequence goes on from NZ_JACJTO010000075.1 coordinate 1,098, forward strand.
CAGCAAGGTTATCAGGTGGAATGGACAGCATGGAATGGTGAACCTGTGGACAAAGAATGGCGGAATGTGGATATGGGGATTATTTCCGTAAAAACAACTATGGAGTCTGATTTTAATAAAATACCTGAGCGACGTTCTGAAAGTCAGGGGTATTAAATCGTAAGGTTTTGTTGGGTTTCTCAACCCAACCTGCTGTTCTCTTAATTTAAAGATGGTAAATTATGACACAATCCCCATTGCTAAATATAGCCGCTTGGCTGCCTCGTTCTTGTGCTAATGGTCCAGGAACTCGGATGGTGATTTGGGTGCAAGGTTGTCCTTTTCGGTGTCTAGGTTGTCAAAATCCTGACTATTTGCAGTTTAAGTTAAATCAGGTCGTGACTGTAGAGGAAATGTGGCAAAAATTCCAAGCATTACCGGATTTAGCCGGTATTTCCATTTCCGGTGGTGAACCTTTTGCTCAAGCTGTAGCTTTGGCAGATTTAGCACGTCGCGTCCAATCTATAGGTAAGACGGTTGTTTGTTGGACAGGGTATCAACTAAAACAACTGCAATTCAATAATATCCCTGATAGTCAAGGGTTACTAAATCATATAGACTTATTAGTTGATGGCTTATTTATACAGCAGCAAGTTAGCGATCAACCATTAAAGGGATCAAATAATCAAAAACTGCATTTTCTGTCTGGGCGAATTGTTGAGGCTGATTTGGTGAATATACCGCGTCAGGAGTGGATATTAGGTTCAGAGATATTAACATATACGGGGTTTCCTGTGGAATACAAGCAACTTGATCAGGGTGGGGTATAAAGCAGATGAGTATTGTAGTGATAGGAGACCGCAAAACCGGAAAAACCAGCATGGTCAGAGCCTTGACTGAACATGGGAAATATGTAAAAATCAGTAATATCCTAGCTAGTGACTTATACAATCCCAGCACCAAGGAAATAGCAGGTACAGCACAATTAGATACCAGAACCTTAAACATGGAGGTGGATTTACCAGCTACCGGAGTAAGACAACTAAATATTTTATGGATTGATACCCCTGGAGAGTTTTGGAGTAATCCCCAATATCGGAAAGATTATCCAGCAGCTTGGCAAGGAATGGAAAATAAAGTCAAGGAAAGTAAAGCCGTGATTTTAATGTTACCTCCCCACCAAAGTCTAGTTTCTAGCACTCGCATAAATATTGCTGCTAATCATCTTCAACCAATTGATACATTACCAACTAGTGATCAATGGGTGAATGGTTTACAGAACTGGTTCGACTTTTTACAACAGAATTGTCAACGAGTCAAACACATAATTATTGCCCTCCATAAAGCTGATTTATTTTGTGATGTAGAAGCAGAAGGAAAAGACTGGAGATATCGGCCAGATAGAGGTGGTGCAGCCCCTTGGTATGATTATAGTGATCACGTTGTTGAGTCATATTTTGGAGTTGCGAATCAGGTCATTCGTAAATACAAAGGAACAGAAATTGGTTCTCGGACTAACTTCTTTATTACTACTACCGAAAATCAAGAATTACTTGAATTACCTTGGCTGTATCTTGCTCCTTATCTTATTTATAATTAACCCCTAAAATCTTATGCTTGCCAAAAATTACCAGACTAAACGTACAATTCTGAAAAAACAACAATCAATTGGCAATGATATTAGAATCATTGGCTCTCGAAAATCCGGTAAAACCACTTATTTAGCTTCATTATTGCGGCTTCCAAAGGAGTTGAAAAAACAATTTCCTGGTTTGAAAATTACACCTACTTCTGATGATGCTGAAGAACTGATTGGGGCAGCTAAAAATATTCTAGAAAAAGGGGCAGTTTTTGCGGGCAATGATATTGAATATGGTGATGAACCATATTTTTCTTTTGAAATTCAAATCCCCACTACTAAAAATTCACCAGGAATAACATTAGGATTAAACGTCAAAGATTACGCTGGAGAAACATTTGAATGTGGAGCTATTCCTCACAGAGCATCTGAATTTCAAGAATATGTAGAAGATTGGTTAACGGCCAAAAGTTGGATGATTATGCTCACAGATTGGGATACAAGTAATGACACAAAACTTTATGCACCTGCTGTGAATAGGCTATTAACAGAATTATCCGAACAGGCTAATGTGAATGAAACTTTAAGTAAATTGAGAGTTGCTGTAGTTATCAGTAAATGTGAACGAGGAGAACTTTGGCCTTGTCGTTTAGATGCGGAAGAAGATTTATTTAGAGTTCGTTTAAAGGAAACTTATAGAGTTTTGAAAGAAAAATTACCACCTTCCAGATTACGATTTTTCGCTTGTTCTTCCTTCGGTGTCATGGGGGATAGCTCTGGACAACATGATCCCCGTCCTAATCGTTATATACCCGATGATGGCAGTTCTGCGGAATTTAGGGCCTATTTACGAGACGTGGAAGCTTGGAAACCCTTCGGATTAATTTCCCCACTGTATTGGTTAAGCACAGGGAGGGTATTTCATGACGAACGCCTCTAATCTTCCCCTGGATATAGGTGGAAACCAGGATTTTCGGGTTATTGGTCCACGTCGTTCTGGAAAAACAGCGTTTATGGCTGCCCTAGCTCGTTGGCCAAATGCTAAAAAAGACAGTCCTATTGTGGCTGTTGACCCCTATAACGACGAAGCTGGGGAATTAATTAATATAGCTAAGGACATCTTAGAAGATGGTAGAGAGTTAGCAGGTACAGATTATGGCAGTGGAGAAGCTGAGGATTTACCGACATACTCCTTACTAATTACCTTAAAAGCTAAGTTTATTAATCATCCTCTACCAGCTTTAAGAAATCAACCGATTAGATTACGAGTATCCTGTCGAGAATACTCTGGAGAACTGATTAAAGAATTACGAAATCTTGCTAATCCTAGCGCACATTTAGTTAGTTATTTAGATGATTGTGCCACTGCTTCAGGTTTATTGATACTGATTGATAGCACTGCTACCAGGACATCTGATCAAGAATATGCTCAAGCTTTAGAAAACCTGCAAAGAGAATTAAATGAGCGCTTAACTATTAATAATGGAGGATTACAAAACTATCGAATTGCAGTAGTATTTACCAAATGTGAACAACCTCCCGCTTCCGGTTATTGGCAAGATATAGACACTTTTATGGGCTTGAAATTTCCCAGTCTTAAAACTACAGTAAAGAAATGGAGTAAACTATGGGGATGTTCTACAAATTACTTTTTTGCTTCTACCTTTGGCACAAAAGGAACACCACCCAGACCCAACTTTAAGAAAAAAAATCGAGATAGTGGGGGAACTTATGGAGTAATTGATAAACCAGGAGTATGGCGGCCTTTAGGTTTAGTTGCGCCTTTGTATTGGTTAGCAACGGGTAAGGAAGATAATCAATTAAGAGATATATAGGAGAAAATAATTATGTCAGTTGTTCAAATTTATCAATTTTGTAGAGCATTTGATAATGTCCGTTATTCAGAAGTATATGGATGTTATGTATCTGGTGGTTATGCTTTTGAGAAAATCGCTCGTGCGAGTCATGAAGTTCCCCCAGAAATTCGTGAAGCAGTAATTAATGATTATTTTAAATTGAATGATAATTATCCACCAGAAACGGGTGATTTTGCCCTCATTGCCAGAGAAATAGATGATAAATATTCAGTTTTAGCAGTTGCGAATAGACAGTTAGATGATGGTGGTCGTCCTACTATTGGCTATAAATATTTTTGGTTAGATAAGTCATCTCCAGATGTTGATGGTATTGGGACTTTAATTTATTGGTGGCTCAATCAAAATCAGCCTAAGTTTGATATGGCTGAATTGGATAAACAATTATCACAATCACCCCAAATCTTCCGTGTTCATGAACAATATAAAAAACTAATTTTTGAAGAAGATCAGTTACAAAACATTAAGAGAATAGTAGTAGAAGAAAATAAAATTCCTTATACAGTTGTAGTTACAAAAGAACTTTGGAGGAAGCGATATCCAGAATACACAAAATTACATTATCTGGCGTTATGTTTTAGTGATCGTGCCACTCGTCTTAATGCTTGGGCTTGGAATGTTCACAAAATAGCATATCCAGAAAGATTTTTAGCTATTTTTTACGCTACTCAAGAGGATATACCTAAAAATATTAGTAAACAGCCGTTACCATCACCACAAAAAGATAATTCTAATACTTCTGTTAGTACACCTACGAAAGAAAATACTACTCAAACAGTCCCAGTTCAAAAGATTAAAAAATGTTTGAAAGATATAGCAAGAATATTTGCTGATACAGATGAATTAGACTCTAAAAAAACTGAAGAATTATTTGAATATTTAGCAAAGTACCCAAATGAAAACTGGTCTGATTTTATAGATAAAACTACTTTACAAGCAATTCATGACAAATTTACTTTAATCTATAAAGCCGAAATATATCTGCTTTTACCAAAAGAAAAGAGTTCATTTTTGATAGAAATATTAAATTCAACTAATTTCGGTAATTCGTCAGGAAAATCTACTAGTAACAGTATTGCTATTGAATTTCACGATCAATTATTAAATGCTAGTTATAAGTATAAAAATGAACAGATAATTAACAGATTAGTTTTTTCTATATATACGGGTATTTCATATCTACTAAATCATTTAATGGCTGATGACAATGGAAGTAATCAAATTGAATTTCTATTAACTCAATCGAAAAGTATATGGTCTAAAACTTTTTTAAAGTATGCTGAACTGGTTGAAAAAAGAATTTTCTCTGAAGAAGAAATAATAGTTGAAGAATCTCTGGAGACTTTTCGTCAAAAAATTCTAACTATTTTACAAGAACCGAAAAATATTACTTTAGCAGAAAGAAAACAATATGAAAAATTAGTATCTACTTTTATTAAGATAAATCACCATCCTTTAGCTGGGACTTTCTGTTATATTCGCTATAGGTTTATTCCACAAGAAATACTCCATTTAATAGATAATGAAATATATCGAAAAATTCAGAATATACAACTATCATCTCAAGATAAATCTAATAGCAATAATGAACATAAAAACAGTGAAGCCATAGATAACAAATCTGAAAATAACCGATCTCAAAAGAAACAGAAGTTACCAGGAAAAACGACAACACCGAAAAGACCTAAAAGACGCAGGGAAATAAATAACAGAATCTGGTTTATTTTGTTTGGGATTTTCTTAGTAATTGTCGTTGTATTTGTTACAGCAATAATCATACTAATAATTAGTAGAAATCCTCCTCCTAATAACAATAATCAAGATCAGTCACATATACAGAATATACGGAAGAACGAAAAAGAAAATAATTCTCCAGTCAATAATTTAGAAAATCCTTCTGCTAATTCTACTACTCTTTCTACAAGTAACACTTCAAGTGGGTGTGCAACAGATTTACTTAGTAATTTAGAAGTATTCAAAGCTTGTAATGAAACTGATAAAGACAAATTAAAGGTAGAATTACGCAACGAATTACACGGCAGATATAACTTATTTTCAACTGAAATTGGTGAAGAGTTAAGACAATACTATCTAGATAGTAAAAATAACGACCAATTCCAAAAAAGAAAACTTGAAATAGAGAAATGTCAAAAGGATCACCCTATTACAGATACAAGTAATAATGATAAAAGAGGTGACTGTATAAAAGGTACAATAGCAGAAATGTTGAATGTCGTTACAAAACTTTACATATTTAAGTATACTAGTATTATCAAGGGTAAAAATGTCAACATTTCATAATATCTTCCATCCAATGAACATAACTGATTT
>NZ_JACJTO010000076.1 GCF_014698755.1 Aphanizomenon flos-aquae FACHB-1287
GTTCATACTGATGGTGAGTCAGATCAACTAAATAAATCTTTAAATTCTCGCGCTTTTGCTACAGGACAAGATATTTTCTTTAGTCAGGGAGCTTATAATCCCGGAAGTAGAGACGGACAGGAATTATTAGCACATGAATTGACTCATATTGTTCAGCAGAATGGTTTAGGAAAATCTTCAGCAGTTTCTAAAAAAGAAGAATCAGAAACTGAAATACAGAAAGCTTGTGCAGAATGCGAAAAAGAAAAAAATCAATCACTAGAAGAAAAAGATGTTATTCAAAGAAAAGAAGTTGATCAAACAAAATCTCCTCAAGCAACTTTATCTACAACATCTACAACAGAAACTTCTACATCGGTAACGAAAACTGATAGTAATTCATCAAATTCATCCACATCAGAAAAACAACCGGTAGAAGCAGAAAATTCTCAAAAAGGTGATGAGGAAGAGAAGAAATCTGCATCTGCTGCGTCTGTAGCTATTCCTTCCCAAACTCCAAAAACAGAAACTCAGGATGCTGCTGCGTCAGAAAATAGCAGCGCTAGTAATCCTATTGCCGAGAAGGTACAGACCAAAACAGGAGAAGAAGATGTAAAATTGCCTAAAGAGGCTGGTGCAACTGGGGAAAAAGCAGAAAAAGGACAAGAAGAGAAATCAGCACCTAATACAAAATTAACGGAAGTTCCTGAAGCACAAGCATTAGAACAGAGCGTTAGTAATAGCCAAGAAGTTGTACCAGAAGTAGGTAGTGACCCATCTACACAGCAAATAGCAACTGAAACAGCAAAAGCTCAAGGTGAAGCACAAACGCAACAAACAGAATTAGCTGCTACTAATGCTAAGGTGGCACAATTAGCTTCAACTGGTATAGATTTTGGTGAACCAGAGACAGAAGGTGATGATGCCAGTATGGTAATTTCTCCCAAGGGTGAAGCTGGGGGTAATCATCGTCCTGTATTAGAACAACAAAGAGTAAATTCTAGTAACCAAGCGAGTGCATTTTTAGCTACTGCGGCCACAAAAGTACAAACAATTACGGGTTTGGGAGAAAATGTACCAGCTAGAGTTTTAGCGGCTGCGGAAAATGCTAAAGCAACAATTTTAACAAATGTGGCACAGCAGAAGGCTGCTATAACTGCCCAAATGGCTCAGTTGCGAAGTCAAGCACAAACGGAAGTGCAAGCTACTTTAACCCAAATTCAAACTCAGCAGCAAGCAGCAAACGCAGGAATTACTCAAACCACAACTACAGCAAAAACTAAGTTAGAAGGAGAATTTACTAAGGCTAATTCTACCCTTGCACAAAAGGAAACAAGTCAAGCGGCTAAAATTGAGCAATTATATCAACAAGCATTACCAAAATATAAGGCTGCGGGAGAAAAAATAGGTAATGAAGCGATCGCTCTCGCAGAAAATAAAGCTAAAGGATATGAGGCGAAAATTACAGGTAAAGATGATAGTTTACTCGATGGTCCATTAACAGATAACAGGAATAAAGCCAGCGCAAAAGCAGCGCGAGAAGTTGGTAAACAATATAAACAAGGTTTAGTAGAAGAAGCTAATAAACAAGGGGAAAAAGCTCAGGACGGGAAAGCTAAAGATTTAGAAGCAGTTAAACAAATTGCTAATCAGTCTCGTCAAACTCTAGAAAGTCAGCATCAAGCAAATTTAGAAAGTTTGACATCTGCTGAACAAACTGCTAGTTCTCAAATAGAACAAGCTAACACTAGTCTGACTCAAGCTGCTCAAAAAACCTTAGAAGCAACTTTACAATCTTTAAGCCAAAAAGAACAATCTCAATTACAAACGTTGACAGAATATGGTCAACAACAAGTAACAGCAATTGATGGTAATGCTCAAAAAGCGATCGCTAGTTTACAACAAGGAATAAATCAAGCTGCTACAAGTCTACAAGCGGCTCTGGAAAACTTCCAAGCTCAATCTCAAGGTATGGGCGCACCAGATCCGACAGCTTTAAGCGCATCCTTAGCCCAAGCTAGTGGACAAATAGATCAAGCGATCGCACAAGTTCAAGCCCAACTAGAAACCCATTTAGGTGCAGGTGAACAGGGCTTAACTCAAGCAGGACAAAATGCAGTTACTTCACTAAACACAATTAGTAATGGTGGTATTCAAGAAGCCCAAGCAGTGGGTACAGGTTTAACTACCAGTGTTCAACAACTGAGTCAAAGTGCTGGTGAAACCTTCAACAAAATTCAAGAAAGTCATAAGACCACAGTTCAAACTACCACAGATACAGCGATCGCAGGTTTTACCCAAGTCACCCAGGGTATTGAAACCGCCTTTAATCAAACCAACCAAAACCTAGAACAAGGCATTAACAACAGTGTTACCCAACTAGAAACAGGATTACGCGGTGCGCTAAATAAAATGAGCGCAGACATAGATAAATACGCCGAAGAAGCAGCCGCCCAAGAACAACCGCGATGGAAAGGCATCTTAAAGATTCTCCTGGTTATAGCTGTAATCGTTGTTGTTGCCCTTGTAGCTGGGCCAGCCGTAATTGGTGCAGTGGGGGCAATGGCAGGGGCATTAGGAGCAAGTGCAGCCGCAGCAGGGGTTATTGGTGCAGTAGTTGGGGGAGCGATCGTTGGTGCAGCCGCAGGTGCAGTTACTCAAATGGGTAACAACCTGATTGACGGTAAAAACCTCATGGAAGGTGTAGGACAGGCAGCCTTAATAGGGGCAATTGGTGGGGCTTTAGGTGGTGCTGGCAATGCATTAGGTCAACATCTGGCTAAAGAAGCATTCAAACAAGGTGCGGGTATGGCAACTCAATCACTACTGAAATTTGGCATTGAAACTGGCTTTGATACCGTTGGTAACATTCTAGGAGATTTAGTATCAGGTAATCCCATCACCTTTGAAAGTGTTATGACCAGTACCTTACAAGGTATAGGTATGTCCCTAGCAATGAGTAAAGTAGGTAAAATCAAAGCAGTGGAAGCTACTCAAACCAAATTCTCAGACATAGGCGCAGGTTTTGGTACTTCTGTCGGCAATAAGATTAAAACAGGTTTTAGTGGAGGAATAGATACACCTACAACTACACCTCATGTAGATACGCCTAATGTTAAGCAGCCGGAAGTAGAAGTCAAAGCTCCTGAAGCAGAAATTAAAGCTCCCGCAACTGAAGTCAAAGCTCCCGAAGCAGAAATTAAAGCTCCCGCAAATAATGAACCTGATACACCAAACGGACGTACCACTCATGCCGATGAACCAGAAGTTGAACCAGGAATAGTTGCCAAAGAACCAACTGCTGATGGACGTGAAATTAAAGTTACAAAAGAAGGTGAAGTATTACGCTGTACTGGCAGTTGTGAGATCGTTCAAGATCCAAAAGTTGATGAAATTTCCAATCCTAAGAGAAAAGCAGAAGAAGCTGTAGATGTGGTTGATGAAGCGGCAGCTAAAAAGCCAAAACCTGATGAAACTACAACAGAGACATCTCCAGAAACAAAAATAGAAACAACAAAACCCGAATCAGCTAAACTTACAGAGGATATTGGACCATCTGGTAAACGTTGGGATGACCCAACAATGACAGAGGCTGAATTTATTCGTGATTATCAAAATCGTTATCCTAAATCATCTTTATCGGAAACTGACTTAAAACAATACTTCCAAGATGGAAAACGTCTCAATCCAGAAACTGGTAGATTAGCTGAACCTGTTAGACCAATTGAACCTACAGGAACTAGAGACAATTTACCAACACAAGGAGAACAATATGAGGCATGGCAATCATATCTTAATGGTGATACCTCTAAAATACCTTGTTTCCCTGCTGGAACTTTAGTAAAAACTTCTGAAGGAAACAAAGAAATTGAAAATCTTGTTATTGGTGAATTAGTATTTGCTTATGATTTTCAAGCTAAACTGGTAGTAAAAAAGTCAATTACGGCAGTTCACAAAAACTGGACTCAATTCATAGTAGTAATTGAAACAGAACAAGGAAAAATTTCTTCTACAACCAATCACCCTTATTGGGTCGAAAGTGAGAATCAATGGTTAAAAGCGGTAGACATACAAGAAGGTATGATACTCAGATCAATTAATGGTGACTTACTCACAGTCCAATCAATTATTACCTATGAATCTGAGGAAAGTACTTATAATTTTGAAGTAGATCAATTACACAACTACTTCGTCAGTTCTTCGGGAATTCTTGTTCATAATGGTGATGGTAATACCTCTGGGTTTGAAACAACAGGTACTTTCCCCACTGATATATATCAAGTCAAAGATTTAAAAACAGGTGAAGTAATTTATGTAGGTAAAACTATTCAGGGATCTGATACCAGATTTGAACATCATATCACTGATCCAAAGAGTGCAGTTTATGACTACATCAATAATCCCACTAGTAAAGGTTACATCCCACCAGATCACCCATTACGTCAATCACCAGATTTCCCCAAAAACCTGATTGATACTATGATTGAATCTAAACCAGTACGTTCTGGTGAATGGACTCGATACGAAACAGCCGTGTGGGAGCAACACTATATTAACAAGAATGGTGGAGTTGGTGGTGGTCAGCTAATAAATAGAATTAATGCTATTACACCGAAAAAACTTGTATTATATAGTAAGGGTCATAATCCGTGTATAATCTAAACGGGTTACAATCTTACTTTTAAAATCTCCAAAAGTATTGATAAAGTATTGATATACAAAGATTTTTGCCCAGGCAAAAGTCTATTAATCACCTGTTTTTATTATATCTAAAAATTCCCAATGGTTAAGTTTCAATCTGGCGACATTTTTACTTTTAAACTCAGCACTAATGAGTATATATGCGGGCGTATAATGCTTGATATAAAAAAGCAGTGTGTACGTCCTAAGTTGCTACAACCTAATTCTCCATTAAATTTTTTTAATGGTTCTCTTCTAGTAGAAATTTATAAATCTACTGCTATGCAACCAATTATTGATAATTCGGAAATTTTAATTCCAGGTATTTTTATAGGTTCAGATTGTCTAGAATCTGGTACCTGGAGTATTATTGGTCATCAAGATGTTAATCCTCAAGAAGTAGAGTTTCCAGAAGCTTTAATTGCTCATGGATTACGCGCTCGATTTTTAAGAGGAGAAATTGCTTTAAATATTAATTTAAAAGAGGAAGAAATTGAGAAAATCAATGTTTATCAAACTAAAAAACCATCCCATATTTTAGGCGAAATATGTCTTTATCATTTGGGAAGAATAGATGAAATAAATAATTCTTGGGTACATAGTATCGAAGTATTCAACTTGAAAAGCTCTGATTTGCGTTTTACACAACACAGGAGTGAAATATACCATCTTTTAGGTGAGAACGAAAATCAATCATACTATGAAATGTCTAGTCGTCTTGGTTATAATATCCAAAGATTTTACGATAACAAAAAATAAGGAATAAGAAATGTTGACAAGTCTCAATAATGAAGAAAATCAGTTAATAATTCTTTGTCCCTATTGTTTAACACAAGTTGAAGAATCTGTTAAGTTGTGTCCTACTTGTGGTGAAGATACGACTCATGATGCTCTTGTGGAAATGACTTTAGAAGAATATATCAATAAGGAAAAAGTGAATTGTAATGTTTGTGGCAATTTAAAATTAAAACTGGCTCCTTTGTGTGCTGTCTGTCATACATGGCAAAATAGATAATTGCAATTATGGGCTGAGAAAAAATTGAACACCACACAATCTAATTTAATCATGAATAACAATAATAAACTCTGGACTGATTCCCAAAAAACACGGTATTTCCTCATTCCTGAAAATGCGGAAATAACTGCGGGAGAATTTCAAATCTTGACAATTCATGGAAATGAAAAAAAAGTTGATTTAACAAATATAATTAGTTGGGAAATTTCTGCTGATGAAGCTAGTCAGTATTTGCAATTGGACATGAATCAAGTTTTAGAAAGTGCAAAAAATGCCTTTAGTAATTTAATCTTGTTCGCTACTTCTGAACATACTGATAATAATTTAATTGCTTCAGTGTTAGGTGTTGATAGCCAAGAATTACAAAATCATCCAGAAATTGCGAAAGCAGCAGTTGATAATTTATATGATACTTTAACAGAGGTTATCAGTAAGCCAAGTTTAGAAACTTCCAAAATTGTCACTAAATATAGCTCTGAATTAGATGATTTTAAAGAAGTTTTAAAAGCAGAAGGTATTGATATTAATCAGGAAATGGAAGAGTTAACTCAGCAAATACAAACAACCTTATCTTCAGAAAAAATTCAACAAAATCTGCCAGTGATTATTGCTGGTTTAAATAAGTTTTTAGCACAGATGGAAACATCTCCAGAAGCAGCAGGAAAAGTAATTGATGAAATGCTGAAATCTTTAACTGAAGAAATATTTATTGACGAAGAAAAACAATTAGAAGAACAAAGAAAAGAAAAGTACAAAAAATCTGCCCAGGAAGCGATTGCCACATCTTTTAAATCTCTAGGACTGTCTTCATTTTCTGGTGGTGATTTATAGCTCATATTCCGAATCATCTAGCGGCACTGAATTTATAATTAGGGCAAATTACGGCATGATTATAGGCAACTTTGAGCTAGATTTTAACGATTAAATATTGAAGCAGTAAAACAGGGATTCTTAAAATTTGTCAAAAATATTGCTAAACACTTACAAACTCCGATTAATTGCTCTCGTCATTTGGCTACAATATTGATTATAAATTTTTGTTACACAAAACCTATACATTCAAGCCAGAAGATGCTACAGTGATCATACCATCTGCCGATTGAAGTCTAGGTATACCAATGCAGAGCCATGAAACCTCT
>NZ_JACJTO010000077.1 GCF_014698755.1 Aphanizomenon flos-aquae FACHB-1287
TTTGTCTTATATCAGTCGAATATGCTGCTGCCATATATATCTCAATTATTTTCTTTTTTTTCCATCTTTAAAGTTTACCATCTTTGTACCGCTTTTGATCTCAAACTGCTGTAAGTTTTATGCTCCTTTTGTTATTGCTAACTGTGGAACTTACTTCCCCAATTTACAACAGGGAGTAGAAGATTTCATCGCTGCTGAAAACGGAGACGTAAACCGATTTGCCAATGCACTTCAATATGTCCGAGACCTTGTTGCTACGGAAGCAGGTAATGAGTTCAATAATGCACCTAGATTCGTACAGGAACCTGTAGCCTATTTTAGCTTTGGGTCAGCTAATCCCGATAAATCTCCCCACCTCCGTTCCTATGGTAATGGGGTCTATGGATTTGAGGATTTACCCGCTACCGCTACCCAATATTCCAACAATGATTTCAATGATGCGGTTTTTGCTCTTTCTTAAACTTGAGATTGTTGGTTTCTCAACTTCTCCATCCCCGGATGGGGCAGTTCAAACTCTGTGGATGTGTTAGTATATTTTAACTAGTTTGAGTGATGATAAGTGGAAGATTGTATTTAGCTGCTAAATTAACTTCGATTTCTAAGGTGCTTATTTGTTGTCTCAACGAGTTTGTAAACAAATCTCCTATAATTTTCAGACGTATCTGTTCATTCAACTGGGGTTGAATAATCTCTTCTACCATGATGATCTTCTTTTTTGTGCAGTTCTCTTAGGAAACACCAAAAAATAAATTACCCAATTTCGTGGGATGGGCATCCTGTCCGTCCTTGATGTAGCGGGAAAGATGCCCGCACTACAAGAAATTTTTGGGTATTTTTTTAATTGGATGTCCCTTATGTGTTGCGATCGCCTGGGTTTTCCTCAAGAATTGGGGGCGATCGCTTCTCTCAATAATTTGGTTGGGGCGATCGCTCGAATTAATGACCGAGTCCCTCATCCTGTAAATCCTAAAATCTTGGACATCCTGATAGCGAAGCGTGGCGTTAGCCATTTCAGACAATTAATGCTACGATAAACAAATAATTACTTGGTATCATATCATGATGATTACTCAAGCACTGGAATTACAACCTAACACATCAGAAGATATCATTTTCCCACCCAGTGACCTATATAGTGATGAACCCCCCGTGGAAACAGAACTACATTTACGACAAATTATTCTCCTCTTTAAATGTTTAGAATGGCTATGGAAGGAGAGAACAGATTTTTATGCTGTCGGAAACCTAAGTATTTACTATAGTCCTCATCAAAAAAAATCAAAAGATGTTAGAGGTCCAGATTTTTTTGTAGTTTTAGGAACAGAACGAAAAACTAGAAAAAGTTGGGTAGTGTGGGAAGAAAATGGCAAATATCCTCATGTCATTGTCGAAATTCTTTCACCAACTACAGCTAAAACTGATAGAGAAATTAAAAAAGAACTTTATCAAGATACTTTCCGTACACCTGATTATTTTTGGTTTGATCCTTATACATTGGAATTTGCAGGATTTAATTTAATTAGTGGCAAATATCAACCCTTACACCCTAATGAAAAAGGACATTTATGGAGTGAAGAATTGGGGTTATATTTGGGGATTCATGAGGGTTTATTAAGATATTTTACATCATCAGGAGTTTTAGTTCCTACACCGGAAGAAAGTGCAGAGATGGAAGCAACAAGAGCAGAAATCGAAGCTAAAAGAGCAGAAATCGAAGCAGAAAAGGCGAAAATATCAAACGAAAAATCCCAAAGGTTAGCCGCAAAATTGAGAGAGTTAAATATTGATCCAGATACGATTTAAGGAAATCTAAAATCAAATTGTGTTTGTTTTAATTACCCCAACTTTGTATATTAGGAGAATGATTTTATGTTAATCATGACAATTAAAGATGTAGAACAAGTCCAAACTGCTTTTAGTGAAGCCGGTTTAGATTACGATGTAGAATTAACAAATGGGAGAATTTCTATTGTGGGTCCATCGGATATTGTATCTAGTGAAGTTGGTATTCTTTTTAGTCGGCTATTAGCTAATTGGGTTTATCCTCGTCGTTTAGGAAGAGTATTTGATTCTGCTGGTGGTTTCATTTTACCTGATAGCAATCTCACCGCACCAGATGTTTCTTTTGTTCGGGCTGCACGTCTGCGTCAAAGTCCCCGTTATTTTGGTGAACTTGTACCAGATTTAGTAGTAGAAATTAAATCTCAAAGTGATAGAATTAAACCTTTAGTTACTAAAATTCTCAACTTGATCAAATTAGGTGCTGTGATGGGAATTTTAATTGATCCTGATGAAGAAACTGTTACAGTTTATCGTCACCAAGGTGAACCAACTATTTTAAATAATGGCGATATTTTAACTTTACCAGAACTTTTTCCAGGTTGGGAATTAGCTGTTTCTGAATTATGGCCTCCTATTTTTACTGAAGAAGAAATAGAAGGTTAATTTATTTGATTAGATTGGTTTTTTTGTGGAGTTCTTTGATGAGAAATAGGGAATTTTTCCCGAAGAGTGGGGAGAAACCTCCACACTCATCTTTGATTTTATTCGTGGATAGTTACTTTGATCATTTTAACTGGAGTTCTGGGGCGATCGCCAGGTCCTGTTGGAGTGGTTTCAATGGTTTTTAATACATCCATGCCTTCAGTAACTCGACCGAAAACAGGATGCTTAGATTGACCCGCAGTAAACCAATCCAGATAAGAGTTGTGGACAGTGTTGATAAAAAACTGGCAACTACCACTATTAGGTCTTCCCGTATTAGCCATAGATAGAGTTCCTGGTTCGTTAGAAAGTTTCCCGTCTGCGGGGTGCTCATCTTCAATGCACCCATCAGGACCATTACCAGTTCCTGCACGAGACGAGGTAGGATCTTTGCTGTAGGGACAACCAAACTGCACCATGAAGTTATTAATGACACGGTGGAAATGCAGACCATCATAAAACCCACTTTTAGCCAATTTGATGAAATTTCCCGCCGTTATGGGCATAACATCGGTGAATAGCTCAAGAGTAATAGTACCAAGGGAAGTTTCCAGAGTTGCGGTGGGATTTGCCATGAATATTGAATTACTAATCTGTGTAATGGTTTAATTTGCAGTCTCCAGTTTACCCAATATCTTGAAAATAAATAAGTTGGCATGAAAAAACTAAACTCTGTAAAGAAATGTAAAATTATAGTTGGGATTTAGATCTTTACTTTAATATTTAGATGCAACAATTGGATTAAGGCGTTGCTGATTACAGCGCTTTCCGATCTGATGAGGTGCAAAGTTGAATGATAAAACTCTTGTGGTGCGGGCATCTTGACCGCTAAATATGTACCTTATAACACCGGGAATGGCTGTAAGAGTATGATTTTATTTCACGCAGAGGCGCTCCAGTCTCAGAGTTTCATTTTTTTGATTTTCCAATTTCATACCTCAATTCAGCAACACCTGACAATATTTACTTGTCCCGGCTCAATTTGTGTGGGAATATTAAGGTGCAAATGACCTAATGAATCTACCATAGCAGATCGCTAATCAATAGAGTTATTTCAGATACCCGAATTATCCCATAATTCAGATATCTAAGCAATGTTTATTTTGGACTATAGGGCAGAGAAGAATGGTGTAGAATAATACGCAATTTGCCATCACCACCTCTAATAAACTGCCAGGTTTTATCTACTGTTGTGACTTTACCTGTTTTATCAGTTATGGAAACATTACCCATAGTGGTAGCAGTATTACCGATAATAAAAATGCCAGCGTTGCGAATTTCCACTTTTCGCCATCCTTTGAGAGCAAAACCAGTATCTTTAGGGAAAGAGGAATCACCACCCACAAAATAAGACAAAGCTCCTTTGTGTGTCGTGCGGAAGGTCTGGTCTCCAGTTGTTAAGGTGGGCTTAAACAACACCAATCCTGACTGATAAGCATATAATTCATCTATCACCTTGTCGGCTAATGTTTTAGCGGCTGCTATCCCCTCTTGATCATAGGTGGTGCTGATATTAACCAATGCTTCACCCCAGGCTTTTTGGGCGGCCAACACTTCAGTCTCAGTAATAGATGTATTAACTACTAATGTTTTAGGAGTTGACGAGACTGGCTTAGTGATGGTACTGTTAACTTGACCATAAGCCATTGATGGCGCAGTCACCAACAAGGCTATGGTAGCGGCAGTTACAGAAAGATTGACTTGTAATTGTTTAATAAGATCGGTTTGCATATTAAGAGGAAGTATGAAAAAGGAAATTACGTTTTCCATAACATCTAACCACATTGTGCCAATCTAGTCCAATAAATACTATAAATACTATAAATAGTTACCATCAGTAATTACCATTCGAGTGAGGTACAATAAATCATAATTAACCGCAGATAAGCGCAGATAAACACAGATGATTTGTGAATTAACCTTTTAATCAGGAAAAGCTAAACCGGTTCTAGGATCTCTGATATATAATCCTAGTGTCAAACTCCGCATGACTTCATCCCAAATCGGTATTAATTGCTCTGCTTGATCTGCCCAATAATCAAAGGTAATTAAACATTGAATATTGGAACCTAAACCTACACAAGTCCGAGAAAAAGCTTCTCTGGGTTCGGTTTGAGTGTCAATAAATTTAATTTCACACCACATTATTCTGGCTGTTTGTCGCTTAACAGTTATCACTTCTCCTCTTTCAATTACATCACGACTATCATCTTCCATGATTTTTTTTAAAGTGTGTTTAAGGGGAAAAAGTGTCCAGTCATTGGGGGGTAAATGATTGTAAGATAACTCTAGACAACAGTCATCATCAGGTGGTTTTTTATCCATGAATTTGAAAGATTTTTCCTGTGGTTCAAATACCCAATTTTGGGGAACATTCAAGCGAACCGCGCCCCTCCCGGCTACAAAAATCTTATAATCATCAGGTCCTTCCCAGTGATGGTCTGGGCTTAATTCTAGGGTTTCTTTAATCCATTGAAGATTGCTTTTTTTACGCTTGGCCATAATTTTAATAAGGGATTAAATTTTAGGTGACATTAATCTGATTTATTTGGGAAATGTGATTTTATGTTTCTGTTTCCAATCCTACACCATCATAAAGCATTTCTATGGGAAATTCAAATGCAATACTTGAGAAGGTGATTATGTCTCCTATTGTATATTGATAATAAAGCCATAATCTTCCTTCTCCTCGACAATAACGTTCAACGGAGATTTTTTCAGAATCAATCAAGATATATTCTTGTAAACTGGGTATTGTTAAATAATATCTAAATTTTTCCCCTCTATCTTTACCGCTTGTACCGGGAGAAAGAAGTTCAACAATTAATTTACAGCAGTTTGAGATCAAAAGCGGTACAAAGATGGTAAACTTTAAAGATGGAAAAAAAAGAAAATAATTGAGATATATATGGCAGCAGCATATTCGACTGATATAAGACAAA
>NZ_JACJTO010000078.1 GCF_014698755.1 Aphanizomenon flos-aquae FACHB-1287
ATAATCAATATTGTAGCCAAATGACGAGAGCAATTAATCGGAGTTTGTAAGTGTTTAGCAATATTTTTGACAAATTTTAAGAATCCCTGTTTTACTGCTTCAATATTTAATCGAATCGTTAAAATCTAGCTCAAAGTTGCCTATAATCATGCCGTAATTTGCCCTAATTATAAATTCAGTGGAAATAGATTCAGGAGAGCTAGTTGTGTTCATGGTCGATGAATGTCATTTACTTTGGGGAGACATCTGTGGTTATGTCTGGGGAAAAACTAATGCACCACAACAGAATCCGCATGACTATGATGTTTTCTCATAAATCATTTAGGATTGCTATAGTATGCTAAATTATCAGTCAGTAAAAGGGAACGGGGAACAGGGGAAAGAGAGAAGATTTTGCCATAATATTCAAAAATATGGCTTATTTATTAGCCATGGTAAGCTTTATGAGATTTTTTTTGTTCAGATTTTGCATATTATGTACTCAAGAGCCAAAATTCTAAATTCTAATGAATTACAAATGAGACCGAAATGCTTGATAAATTAGCATTTCAAAAGAATCAAATATTTCCGTTAAATCTAACGAAACCCGATCAAGAATTTGATATTGCTTAGTTGAAATACAATAAACATAACTATCTATTCCTGATTCTCCAAAAAACAATAAATCTAAACAATCTTCATTTTCACGATACAATAAATTCATATCTACAAATCCAGGAATTTTTCTATCAGTGTAACCAACTATTGGTATTGTTTCACTGGCAAAAATTAATAATCCATTCCAATCTAAACCATTAGTTATACTCAGAAATTCTATATAGCCATCTGGTAGCGTGCAATTTAATTGGTTTTCTACTTTTTCTTTTAATTGAATAAGTTTTTGAGGATTGCAAGGAGGCTGCATTGATTGTTGAAATTTTTGATGTTCTTGAGCTATTGTTTCAAGAAGTTGATGATAACAAGTCATAATTTATATCCAGAATAGTAAAGTGAAACTGAGGAATAAATGTTTAGGGTTTGGGAGGATAAACAAAACCACTAGGTATAGGCCAATTAATGATCTTTGTATCACCATCAGTCATTCCTTTTATAACCTCACGTTGAGCATTCGTTATAGTCAAATGATAAGGATCATTTTTAATAAGTACAAGATTATCAAAATTATTAGTACCTCCATCATCTAGTGGTAATTTATGATGTACTTGCCAACCTTTGGGTATCTTCCCCTCTTCTAAAAGTTTAATATTTATATCAGTCAAACCAGCTTCTTTTAATTTTTTAACTTTATCTGGATCTGAACTAATATTTTGTACAAAATTCTTTCTCTCTGAAGTATCAAATTGTGAACGAAGTTGCTTGTATTCATTTCTAGACCGCTTTGTATAGGAAACTGGTTGACTTGATACACCTCGTAACTCTATTTTTTCACCTCTGAGTGTACCTTTAAATGTTTCAGTATTGTGTTTGCGAAATTTTGTTTGAGCGTTTTTTCCATATGTAGTTTCATATCCTTTTGTATCTGCAACAGCCCTTTTTCTAATTCGTTGGTCATATTGCGGAGATTTTTTAAGTTTCAAAACCTGCTTAATTTCCTGAGCAACAGCATCTTTTGTCTTGGCAGATGCTTTTCTTCCTGCAGGACTAAGTTTTTCAATTATCTGGATTAATTCAGCAATTTCTTTTCTGAGTTTTAGAATTTTCTTACCATTACGAGCAGCTTTAATGGGTTTACCTATAGTATCACCCAAATAAGGAATCATAGAAACTATAGATAGTCCAGCACCAACATAATCACCTTTAGCTAAACTCATTGCCGCACTAATACCATCAGAAATTGGTGTGGGATCTACAATACCAGCAATATCTGCCGCAGTTTGTGCTAATTCAAAAGCCAATTCTTTGTTAGCTTTAGCAAGTGCTATTTGTGCATCTCACAAAACGAAATATATTTTGATTTTCCTCCGCCCACCTACTTAATTCTGGTACACAGCCTTAACTGCCTTGCTAACTAGAGATATTCATTAGGAACATTTTTTAATTGATTTTCCAACAGCCATTTTATTGGTTTATCTTTAGTTTCAAACCATTCTGCACCATTTGCTAACCATGTTGTTCTATAATTTTTAATTGCATTTAGAGTTGCATCTTCATAACCAAATTCAACACCGCAACAAGAACAAATATTGAATAAAGGGGTATTATTATCATTACCCCAAGGAGAATCATCTTGTATTAATCCACAAACACGACAATAATAATTTGGCTTGCTTATCATAAGCATAACTTTAAATCTTTCCTTAATCAATAACGATATCATACTATTTTTAGCATAATTTCTAAGTTTGCCCATCGTAATTCAGAATTCAGAACAAAAACTACTTGTTTGTTCTGATTGATTCCAAATCAAACAAGACCGATCATCACTCCCATAATCTTGGTGATTTGCATTTTATTTTTTAACTCCTTTAAAATTTATTATCTTTATGGTATTTTTTGATAATTCTCATAACAGAATTCTAAAGATTGAATTATATACCTTCCAGGTAGTCCCTTTGTTTTCAACCAATTTAAATATTTATTTTCACCATTTAGTATCTCATTTGATAATAAAAAAGCTTTGTCTATTTCATTTAAAGAAAATAGATAAGCCCATTGATAAAGTTGGTTATCACTATCTTTTTCAAAGGCTTTTTTTTGCATTTTAAAAGCCAGTTTTTCTTCTAAGGGTTTAAAATCATCATCTATACCAAAATACCATTCAGCAATATACAATATTTTTCCTACAAAAAATAAATATTCTGGATTTTCAGAAAATTTTTGATAGGATTCTTCAAAATATTTTCTTAATAAATTAGCCATTGGATCATGTTCTTCTTCTAGATAATCTTCTTCGAGCAAAATATTATGAAGTAGATAGATAATTCTGATATAACCTTCTACATCTTCACTATTATTATTAATAGTTTTTACTATTAAATCTATAGCAGATTTCCATTGTTTACTATCTTGTAAATTGTCTAATTGTTCCTTCCAGTTCATATTTTCTCCTTTGATTTACTTTGATTTAATAAACATAGTACCAAGTCTTGGTACTCCATCTATCACATTACCCCGGATAAGAACAGTCACACCAGCAACATTAACAGGTATATCTTTAAATATACCACTTATAGGTAATTTGCCATTAGCAGCATTTAACACTGCTCTAATTGTTTTTTCTTTGCCTCCAAGTTTACTAACTAATGGTTTAAGATTATGTTTACTAGGAAATAAATGAATAAGTTTATTCCCGTCTTTTACAACTAAATCTACTGCTTTATCAATAGTAGATTCTGAAAACTGTGTAAGAAGTTTGATCTTTCCTTTATTTTTCGGAGTATTCCCAAGAGTAGGTTTCAAAACCTGCTTAATTTCCTGAGCAACAGCATCTTTTGTCTTGGCAGATGCTTTTCTTCCTGCAGGACTAAATTTTTCAATTATCTGAATTAATTCAGCAATTTCTTTTCTGAGTTTTAGAATTTTCTTACCATTACGAGCAGCTTTAATGGGTTTACCTATAGTATCACCCAAATAAGGAATCATAGAAACTATAGATAGTCCAGCACCAACATAATCACCTTTAGCTAAACTCATTGCCGCACTAATACCATCAGAAATTGGTGTGGGATCTACAATACCAGCAATATCTGCCGCAGTTTGTGCTAATTCAAAAGCCAATTCTTTGTTAGCTTTAGCAAGTGCTATTTGTGCATCTTTAACAGAAAGATTACCAGATTTCACCTTGGGCATCATCTGTACTATTTTCTGTTCGGTAGTTTGATGTTGAACTATTTTCCTCTGTACCCCTCCATTTTGCTGCACAACATGAGTCAATTCATGTGCTAATAATTCCTGTCCGTCTCTACTTCCGGGATTATAAGCTCCCTGACTAAAGAAAATATCTTGTCCTGTAGCAAAAGCGCGAGAATTTAAAGATTTATTTAGTTGATCTGACTCACCATCAGTATGAAC
>NZ_JACJTO010000079.1 GCF_014698755.1 Aphanizomenon flos-aquae FACHB-1287
TTTGTCTTATATCAGTCGAATATGCTGCTGCCATATATATCTCAATTATTTTCTTTTTTTTCCATCTTTAAAGTTTACCATCTTTGTACCGCTTTTGATCTCAAACTGCTGTAAATGGCCTATCTCTTAGATACAAATGCCTGTATTCAAATTCTCAATTCAAAAAATTCATGGGAATAGCTATCTTTTTCTGTTAGATGCAGCACATTGAAGCTGAATCTGTTAATCATTGCACTTTGTCGCTAACCCATGACGGGATGACATCATAATTGTGAATACTTAATGTATACCTGATATGTTACTATGATTTTGAAGTTTAGCCGAGATAGATAAATGTTTTCATCATCAAATACTGAGTATAAAAAATTATGTGCTGTCTTTAATTCTGAGCAAGATTTGAAAGATTTTGGATGTCGATACTGCGATCTTCGCCCAGTAAAAATTATTAAGTATCGTATCCTTCAAGAGGATAAACCGACTATTATTGGTGTTTTGTCAAAAGGCAGTGTAGTTTCTGAAATGGAAGTTGATAATAGTTATTATAGTGAGTTGGTTGGTGCTCTTTTGCACCATGGAGGAAGAATGATCAACGAAGGGCATTTAGACTGGTAACAGTCTGATTAAATTTATCTTATATGGTGCGTGATTGCTCTTTGAGATCGCACCATAATCTCAAAATGCAGTAGTACAAGTTACAATATTATTTACATAATTTAAATTCACAGGTTGACTAACAATGAGTCCGTTATCTTTAATTACTGTTGAAGTAGAAGATTTTATAAGTGCTGCTCAAACAATTCCATTAGGTGATATTTCGACTTGTAAATGGATCTCTAATTGGACTTCTGCTGAAAAACTATTATCTTGGGCAAAGAGAGGGTTAGAAGAAGGTGATGAATATGGTTTAAGCAACGCGATCAGTTATGCAAAACAATCATTATGCTGTCGAGTTGATATATTAGTTAGATACAATCACTTAGTAAAACATTTTCAAGGAAACTATCCTCAAAAAATTGAAGCCCTTCAAAAAATTGGTGTCAATATTCCTAAAGTCGTTCAGCGACTTGTTATTGATCCACGTAATGTATTTGAACATCACTATAGTCTTCCCAAAAAAGAAGAAATTATAGATGCAGTAGAAATTTCAGAACTTCTTATTCAAGCAACTGAAACAGAGTATAATCGTTCATCTATCATTGCTGTTAACTGGAATGCTATGGGAATGTCGTCATCTAATCTAGTTAAATTTGAGGAATTTAATGATGATAAAATTATGCTTTTTATTGATGTATTTGAAAATCCAGCAAAAGCCAAAATTGTTGATCCTATAAATAGAGAAATTCGTTATGTAGAAATGAAACAATTCACTTATGACCAGTCTATTCAACTTAGTCAAATACTTCGTAGAAATTATTCTAATGCTTCACTTGGTGGATGGGGTCACAGTCCCTATTATTATCAAGAGATGAAAAAACAAGCAGGATTTTAGTTTTGTTTTATTTAATCCATTTTTTATAGACGATGTTGTTTTTAAAGTATGATATTATCTGGAGAAAATAATTACATATTAAAAATATGCTAGAAAAACTAATCCTTCATAATTTCAAAAGCCATAAATCAACAGAACTCAATTTTGATAATTCCCGATTACATGGAATTGTAGGAAAAAACAGTGCCGGTAAAACAACAGTCCTCCAAGCATTGCATTATCTAAGCATGATTCCTGATACATCCGTTGAAAAAATATTTGAGTATGATAGATCACCTCAATTCATTACAACAATTGGCGAAAAAAATATGTCTGTTACTGCGAGTGGTTATTGGGACAATCAAAAAAATTGCCAAGTTTCCTATAGCTTGGAGAACAAAAATAATAATAATAATTGGATTGCAAAATTATCATGGAATATAGATGGTAATAAAAGTAGTTTGACACATGAAAAACTATATGGTTCATATTCATACTCACCACAAGATCCACCTTTACCATCTAATTTTTTCAAGCCTACTGTTTACCTAAAATTAGTTGCAAGTAATCTTGCTAAACCAGCTTACAGTGAAGAAATTACGCCAAAAGTTGAATTTGACGGATCAGGATTAGCACCTACCTTAGATTTTCTGCGTGATGAAGCTCCAGATCAATTTCAATTAATAGAAGAAAAGCTGAGTCGAATTGTTCCAAATGTTCGCAAAGTTGGCATAAAACGAGCAAAAGTTCCAGTCATTCGCAAACGTTTAATCGAAGTAGATGGTAAATCTATTTCCTATGAAGAAACTCAGGAAATGACAGGACAAGAGGTGGTACTAGACATGAATACAGGTGAACGTATTCCAGCCCATGCAATTAGCGAAGGAACAATGTTAACATTAGGATTATTAACTGTACTAATGAATCCTAATCAACCTAATTTAGTTTTATTAGATGATGTGGAACAGGGACTTCATCCTCAAGCACAACGTGAATTAATGAATGTTTTTAAAGAAATCATTGCCGAAAATCCCAACTTGCAAATTATTTTCTCTACTCATTCCCCTTATATTATTGATGCACTTACTCCTTCTCAAGTTCACATCTTAAATAACAGTAAATCAGGGTTCACAATGTCCAAACGTTTGGATGAACATCCTGATGTAGAATGGGCAAAAGAAACCTTGACAACAGGTGAATCTTGGGATGCTGAAGGTGAAGATTGGGTAACAGAAGGAGAAGTCTGTGATTGAGTTTATTGTCATAGTTGAAAGTGGTGCAGATGCCAGAACAGCTACTAAATTAGCCGAGCGAGTTTTAAAGGAAAAATTCGACTGGTTAGATGATGATATTCTGCAACATTGTTTTCAGTGGAATGGTTTAGAGGAAGGGACAGAATTTTCTTGCTGGAGAGACATTATCAAAATCATTGATGATGCAAAATCACAAATAAAATATAAACCTTCCAGATTTATAGGTCATAGCAAGGGTGTGCCTTTAAAAGCTGATGGTGCAGCATCTATTAAAGTTCTTAATTTGGTACGTTTTCTGCAAAGAATACGACAGATTAAAGCTGTTATTTTTATCCGTGATTTAGATAATCAACTGGAACGTAAAGAAGGAATTGAACAAGCACGTTCAGAACATATTAATAAAACGCCGAAATTAGAAATTATCATTGGTGCTGCTGATCCAAAACGTGAAGCATGGGTTTTAAATGGCTTTATTCCATCTAATCAACAAGAAGAACAAATACTAGAAGAAATCAAAAATCAATTGAGTTTTGATCCTTGCATAGAGTCTCACAGATTACGTGCCACTTCAGAAAAAGAACCGGAACGAATGAGAAATGTAAAAGTAGTAGTTGAACAACTGACAGGAAATATGGAACGGGAAAAGCTATGTTGGGAAAAGACAAATTTAAAACATCTACGAGAAAGAGGAGTTGATACAGGTTTGAAAGATTATATTCAAGAAGTTGAGCAACGATTAGCTGCAATTCTTTTGTCTGATTAAGAACTATTTTCCTATCAATTGCTATAATCAAAACAAACCTGAAAAAATCCTGCTATGATAGCCATTCCCCAACAACCAACAAAAATGACCATTGAGGAATATCTCCCATGGGAACTTAACCAAGATATTCGCTACGAATACATCAACGGCGAAGTTTTTGCCA
Source organism: Aphanizomenon flos-aquae FACHB-1287 (assembly GCF_014698755.1). Classification (GTDB taxonomy): domain Bacteria; phylum Cyanobacteriota; class Cyanobacteriia; order Cyanobacteriales; family Nostocaceae; genus Dolichospermum; species Dolichospermum flosaquae. The sequence goes on from NZ_JACJTO010000079.1 coordinate 3,648, forward strand.
TGACAGGTGGTACAATTCCCCATAATGATATTACTCTCAATCTTTACACATTTTTACACCCCCATCTCCGTCCTAGAGCTTGTCGAATCAATGTATCAGATGTAAAAGTGCAAATTAGTCCTAACGGTCCATACTTCTATCCTGATCTTATCGTCAGTTGTCACCCTGAAGACATCAATGCCCGTAAATTTATCCAAAATCCTACAGCAGTTTGATATCAAGTCCAGTACAAGAATAGCTATCTAAATAGGGTCAAAAAACAATCCACAATGATTAAACCAATTGAGAGCATTTTCATCAGTAATAGCATTAACC
>NZ_JACJTO010000008.1 GCF_014698755.1 Aphanizomenon flos-aquae FACHB-1287
CTTGGGAAATGAGTTTATGATCATGGTTAATCAAAATATTTTAATCCTTCGCCCAAAATTTAACATATTTTTGGCTATTTTTATCAGGCTTTTCTTAACATTCAACACTTCTGGACTAGATCAAGATATTCAAATATTAGAAGATGATGGTAGCGATGAAACAGAAATATGTATTTTTGATTTAGGAGAAAATGGTTTTATTGTGGAATTTTTCAGAGGTAAAGGTAGTGAAACTAGATTATTTCCTCAAAATGATTATATAGAAAGTGTTTTATTTAGTTCTCAACTATTATCAGTAAAAAAGATTAGAAAATTAGGTAGTGAAAAACATGATCACGCTTATTTTTGGCAATGGTCTTGTGAAAAATTATTAAGAGTCAAATATAATATTATCCCCAATGAAGGAACTAGAGAATTTATTGTTATTTCTATCAAGTATACTAGTCCATCATCAGCAACATCAAATAAACCTATTCTGATAAGAGATAAAACTAGACATTATGAACAAACGAAACTGCGATATAATTTTCAATATGGTTTACCAGAACCTTCTGAAAATCAACTAGAAAGGAGAAAACGAGATCAAAGAAGATGGTTAAATGAAATTGAAAGATTAGAATTAGAAGCCAAACAATCATCATTATAACCATATAAATCACCATGAAAGATATTTTTAAAAACCCATCAATAGAAACATTAGTTAATGAAATTGTTGCTTTAAATCATGCTTGGAAAGCGGCTGTAGAATTATTTGGAGATGATAGTCCTTTATCCCAAAGTGCAAGAGATTTAAAAGGATGTTTACAGGTAAGATTATTACAGAGTTATCCAGATCAAGTTTATTTAATCATAGATAAAGAAACTTCAGAAACAGCAGGGGAAGAATTATATAGTTTGCGTTTAGTAACTCCTATTAATAATCGTAATAATGCTGAACATCTACCTGTAAGAGTTGCGAAAAAATTACTTTCTCAGCAGGAAATTGCTAAACGTGAAAACGATGTGATGTAAAAATATCAAGTTCCTTAACGGTTGACTGTTTTCCCCTGCTCCCCTAACCCTACTACATCAACCAAAGCCAGGAATTAACCGCTTTAATGCACGACCAGCAACATCACCATAGCGCAATTCACCACAAAGGATTTTACCCATAATCTGAGCGCCAGAGGGGCGTTTGACACCAACTTTGTAGCCAATTCCAGGGAAGCGGTAAAATGCTCCTGCTAGTTTTTGCGCCCAAGCCATATCAGTTCCCCATTCTTCATTAATCGCGTCAGTATAATTGCTTAGGGCATTGATATCACCACTTAAAGCATCATGAATAAATCCTGCAGCTAGAACACCGCTAAAAATAGAGGGACGAATACCTTCAGCGGTAAAAGGGTCAACAACACAAGCTGCTTCTCCTGCTAAAACTGCATTTTGGGTGTGTAGCTTTTGATTACCATCCCAAATACACAAAGGATGACCGTATTGTTTACTATTTTTGATATCTACATTAAAAGATTGAGCGTATTCATCTAAAATTTTCTTAAAGTCTTGGGGTTCACCACCGATAAATGTACCAACACCGATAGAATAACCGTCATCTTTAGGGAAATTCCAGATATAGCCGTTTTTGACCAAGCCAAACTCAAAGTGAATTGTGGTTTTCCTTTCAACCGTTGCGGGAATTTCAGCCTCTAATGCTCCAGCTAGACGGCGTTTACGGTCTTTAAAACCGAGCCATTTAGCCATTGGACCCTTTGCACCGTCGGCGGCGATCAGATAACGACCCGTGACTATTCCTGTATCCGTGGTAACATACCAAGAATCATTTTTAAATTCAATTCCTTTAACTTCTGTGTTGTCTCGCAGTTCAGCCCCTTGGTTTTGAGCTTGTTGGACTAAAAAATGATCGAAAATATCACGCCGTACCATCCAAACCGGTTCTTTGGTGTCAATTTTTGATTCTACGGGATCGCCTAATTTCCAGGTAAAGCGCAAAGAATCCACTTTAGCGGAAATTGCAGGGCTAAAGTCAAAGTCGAACCATTGAGCGATCGCTGGAGAGACACCACCGCCACAGGGCTTATATCTGGGCAAGGATTCCTTTTCTAAAACTAAGACAGAGCGCCCCTTTTTGGCTAGATGATATGCTGCTGTTCCACCGGCCGGACCTGCGCCAACAATAATACAGTCGTACATAATGGCTAAAATTTAATTTTGCTTTTGATTTTAACTGAGTAGATTTCCCAGTATATATAAGGGTTTATGATTTTTTATAAATTTTTGGTGAATAGAATTTGGTGATTGTTGACTGTTAACTGTTAACTGTTAACTGTCAACCGTCACCTGTCACCGCTTTCCAGTTCTGAATTTAGACAGTAGTGATCTCTTTTTCCTTTTCTGCGAACAAGTGGTCAATTTTTTCTGTGTGCTTGTTTGTCAGTTTTTGGAGTTTGTCTTGTTGATCTCGTGCTTCATCTTCGGAGATTTCCGCACTTTTTTCCTGTTTGCGAATGGCATCGATAGCATCTCGGCGGATATTGCGAATTGCTACACGACCTTCTTCTGCATACTTAGCCGCAAGTTTGACAAATTCCTTCCGGCGATCGCTTGTTAGTGGGGGAATATTCAACCGAATCACCACACCGTCATTACTAGGAGTTAAGCCCACATCCGAAAGAGAGATAGCTTTTTCAATGATGTTTAAGCTGCCCTTATCGTAGGGCTGAATCAGGATGATTGAAGAATCTGGCGTGGTAATGTTTGCCAGGGATTTCAAAGATGTTGGTGTACCGTAATACTCGACTTGTACCTTATCTAACAAACTCGCATTGGCGCGACCAGTGCGAATTGTATTAAAAGACCGTTGAGTTGCTTCAACAGTTTTCTGCATCGTCTCTTGAGCTTCAGCTAATTTCACAAGAACCTCCCACAAGGGTGCCAATAGATTCTCCCATAACTGCCCGGCGGATATTACCTCGCACCGTTAAGTCAAATACTAAAATCGGGAGATTATTTTCTTTACACAGGGCAATTGCGGTACTATCCATGACTCGCAAATCTTTAGCCAAAACGTGGGCGTAAGTAAGAGTAGTAAAACGCTTGGCATCGGGATAAAGTTTGGGGTCAGCATCGTAAATACCGTCTACCTTGGTAGCTTTAAAAATCACTTCTGCTTCAATTTCTGCCGCCCTTAAAGCCGCAGTGGTATCTGTAGTAAAGAAGGGATTACCTGAACCAGCCCCAAAAATTACCACCCGCCCTTTTTCTAAATGACGGATAGCACGTCGTCGAATATATGGTTCTGCTAGTTCTTGCATAGCGATGGCCGTTTGCACTCTTGTTTGAATTCCCATGCGTTCTAGGGAATCTTGAAGGGTCATGGCGTTCATAACCGTGGCAATCATGCCGATATAGTCAGCGGTTGCCCGATCCATACCTGCTGATGCTGCTTTAATGCCGCGAAAAATATTGCCACCGCCAACAACAATGGCCACTTGTACACCAGTGGCTATCACCTCTCCTATTTCTTTTGCTATTTCCTCGACCACTTCTGGGTCAATGCCGTAGCCTAAGTCGCCCATTAAGGCTTCACCGCTCAGTTTCAGTAAAACCCGTCGGTAATTCGTTCCCATGAAGTTCCGCTTTATGAAAAAAGTTGCAATTGCCTCCAATTTAAGATAGCAGTACAGTGACCATCTATGTCCGGTTAGATTGTCCACCATTGCAAAACTTTAATATTAAATTTACAAAAAATTGATATGTATTTATACCTGAACTTAGGCAATTTTCCTAAAATAGCAGGTTAAGCATTGCTTGGCCTAGATATATTTTAGGATATTTATACTTTTAATTACGCAATTTTCTTATTTGAGAAAATAGAATGTGAGTGGTAAACTATTTTTAGTATTGCATTAACCATGATCAATTCTCCAAAAAGCTGGATTTGGCAAGATTTCCCCATTTGTTATCAAACTCAAGGTAATACCGGTCCGGCTGTGATCTTCATTCATGGTTTTGGGGCATCATGGTTACATTGGCGCAAAAATATTCCCGCTTTAGCTGCAAATTGCCGGGTTTATGCCATTGATTTAATTGGCTTTGGGGGTTCAGCTAAACCCAAACCAGGAGAAAAAATTAATTACACTCTAGAAACTTGGGGACAACAAGTAGCAGATTTTTGTCGGGAGGTGGTGGGTGAACCTGCGTTTTTGGTAGGTAATTCTATTGGTTGTATTGTGGCAATGCAAGCTGCGGTAATTAACCCGGATATGACTTTGGGAACTGCTTTACTTAACTGTTCTTTGCGATTATTACATGATCGTAAACGCGTTACGTTACCTTGGGTGAAACGGTTTGGTGCACCAATTCTCCAAAACTTTTTAGCGATTAAACCAGTAGGTGATTTCTTTTTTCATAGCCTAGCTCAACCGAAAACTGTTAAAAAGATTCTTTTACAAGCTTATGCTAACAGGGAAACGGTAACAGATGAATTAGTAGATATTTTGATGGCACCGGCAAAAGATGCTGGGGCCGCGGCGGTATTTTTGGCTTTTACTGCTTATTCCAGTGGTCCTTTACCGGAGGATTTATTATCTATAATATCTTGTCCAGTAATTATTTTATGGGGAACGGCTGACCCTTGGGAACCAATTAATTTAGGTAGAGAATTAGCCAATTTTCCCCAAGTACAAAAGTTTATTTCTTTAGAAGGTGTGGGACATTGCCCTCAAGATGAAGCTCCTGAGTTAGTAAATCCAATTTTACTTGATTGGATTGGTGAACAATTAAGTTGAAAGAGGGTTAAGAAATATCAGGAAAAATGAACTGTATCCAAGGGTTAATTTGGCTGAAATTTCATCTTTGATTATTACCAGTACCAACCGTGATGTCTGCGTCTGCGTCTGCGTCTACGGTCATGACGGTCATGACGGTCATCACGGTTGTTATGATCATTGTGATTTTGATTGTGACCGCCTGATAGAAGCTGCTGTTCTTCTATGGATAACTCTACAACTAAATTAGATGTAGATGGGATATTTTGATTTGACATAATAATGTGAAACTCAATTATTTGTTTATTGGTGTTATGACACCTATGCTCATTTTATAAAGATATTTCTGATCAATTTCATGATTCTATGGTTATAAATTAATAATTATAATTTCTATCCTTTGACATAAGTAGATTGGCGTTAAAAATTATTCTTATAGCAAGGTAAGAGTTGTGTTAACCTACTTACTACTGATATAAACTGTCATATTAAAAAATGAGAGAGGAAAAATTTAGACGTAAAATCTATGAAAATTTCTCCTCACTCTAGAAATAAAAAGCTGAAAACTAGGACTATTGAGAATAGCCAAGTTTATAGACTTTATTGAAAGAAAAAAGTATTAATCCCTATTCCCATTTTGACCATACATATGATCATTGTCATAGCGTGGATATCGATCATCTTTTTCATAGCAACGTTTTTTAGGTCTACAACAAGGTTGGTAATGGCAACATCCCCCGGCTAAAAGTTGTTGTTCATCTGAGGATAATTCAACAAGTAAATTGGATTTGATGTTTGGATTTGACATAATTATTTACCTGAATAAATAGGTTAGGATTTACACGCTCAAATAGAAACAAAAGCTGTGTTAAATCCTATGCTCTATTTATAAATGTATTTTGAGAAAATTAAATTCTCCTGAAGTTATAAATCAAAAAACTAAAAGTATGAATTATAATTTCATACTTTATGGTAAGATAAATTGTAGTTAATTAAATAATTCACCCATAACTATTTTATGAGAAAAAATTATTTAAACAGTTAGGTAATGAATTAGTTAATTTATCACTACTGGCAGTAATAGTTAATAGGCTAAATGTGCAATAAAGTGCCATAGTGACTTGGGAAAATTTATATTTACTGGTTTGTGAAGTAGAATCACCTGAAGCCAGAGTTAAATCATTTTTTCCTTCAGTTTCGATATCAGTTTTTTGGAAGAGTAACTTACCTTCAGTGAATATATCTAACATAGGAGATATTTGCCCACCAACTAAAGATTCTTGTTCAACATCAGAAAGATAGCTCAATAATTGAGAATGATTGAGTTGAGTATTTTTCGACATTTTATTACTCCTTTTACAAACAAATAAACTTTGGTGATAGCAGAATAAAAGATTTAAAAAATATTGATTTATGCAGTTAAAAACCGTAAATGCTCGCCAGGTTTTGATAAAAAAGTATCAGGAGTTCCTTGAACTTGTATTTTACCTTTTTCGATGAAGACAATCCAATTAGCGCGATGAATGACACTGGGACGATGGGTAATTAAAATTGTGGTTTTACCTGCGCGATATTCTAAAAGACGATCTAGAACATGAGCTTCACTCATAGGGTCTAATCCGGCGGTAGCTTCATCTAAAATTAGTATAGGTGGATTTGTGAGAATGCCACGAGCAATGGCTAATCGTTGTCTTTGTCCACCGGAAAGATTCGCACCGAACTCCCCTAAAACAGTTTGATATTTATTAGGTAATTGACTGATAAAATCATCTGCATCAGCAATATCACAAGCTTGAACTACGGCTTCAAAAGAAATATTAGGTGTGCCTAAACGGAAGTTTTCCAAAATTGTCCGACTCCAAAAATGAGGTTCTTGGGGTACATAAACTACTTGTTGTCGGTAACAATCTAAAGCAATGTCTTGAATATTTAAAAAACCGATGCGAATATTGCCAGAATCTGGTACATATAAACCAGCTAATAATTTAGCTAAAGTGCTTTTACCACAACCTGATTTACCAATTAAAGCAATTACTTTTCCTCCAGGAATTTGAATAGAAAAATCATCTAATAACTCAACTCTACCTGGGTGATGAAACTTGAGATGGGAACAACTAATATCTGCATGACTAGAAATTTGTGCCACTGGTTTTTGACTTCCTCCTACTACTTCTGGTGTGGCATCAATAACTTCTAATAATCGAGAAACTGCGGTTTGAGAACGAAAATATTCATCAACAAAGCCAACTAATGAGTTAATTAAAGCTAAAACATTAAGTTGTAAAGCATTAAAAGCTAACATTTGTCCAATACTCAAATTGCCTTTAATGACTAAAAGACTGCCAAATCCTAATAAAAATACCCCACCAATTGTAGATAAAAGCTTGGCAATAGTCCCGTTAACAATTGCGATTTGAACTGTGCTAAAAGCCAAATTTGCTAAACGACCAAAACGACTTTGAAATTCATCCCAAAATTGAGGAGCAGCATTGGTGGTTTTCATTACCTGTGCGCCCTTAAATGTTTCTACTAAAATACCTTGATTTTCTGCTCCTAAAACTAAGAGACTGCGGGTTTTTTGTTGTAGAATTGGCAAAAAAGGTAAAGTAGATAAAGTCATTAAACCAGCGATTAAAATTACTGCCGTTGTTAATTGCCAACTATAAAATAACATTAAGCAAAAAGAAATAACAGCGATAAAAAATTGGCTAGGTAAAACAATGACAATTTGTGATACTAATTGATTAATTTCGCCAATATCTCGTAATCGACTAGTAATTTCACCACTGCGACGAGATTCATAATAATTTAAAGGTAATTGCAGAAGTTTTCTACCAAATTCTAAGACTAAACCTAATTGTAATCTTTGTCCAAAATGAGAAATCATTAAGGCTTGAAATACTTGTAAACCTCCACTAAATAAACTCATAACAACAACGGCAGAAACCACAACTGTAAGTAATTGTAAATCTCCACGCACGAGGACATCATCTGTTAATAATTGAATTAAAACCGGACTTCCTAAAGCTAGTATACCCAGGACAATATTGATCATTAAAACCTGAGTTAGTAAGCCACGATAGGGTAAAATACGACGAAAAAAGCGTGTTATTCCGCCTTTTGATTTTTCTTCAGGTTGCTCAAAAAAGCGATCTGGATCTGGCTCTAATAGGAGCATTACACCATTCCAGGCCTCAGTTAATTCTTGTTTACTAAGATAACGAAGTCCAATAGCAGGATCAGCAATAACGTATTTTTTCCCTTTTTTACCATATAAAACAACCCAATGATAGCCCTTCCAATGGATGATTGCAGGTAATGTAATTTCTGTGATTCTATCTATAACTTCTGGAGAAGCTTTGACTGCTCTAGCATTAAAACCGAGATTTTCTGAGCCGCGTTTTAAACCTAATAATGTTGTTCCTAATTGTCCAGTACCAACAGATTCTCGACTTTTAATAATACTTAAAAATCTTCCGTAGTGCTTGGTAATAGAAACTAGACAAGCTGCTCCACAGTCTTCTTCACTTAATTGTAAAGTACACTGATAATTGTGACGATTTTTAAAAAAATTGAACATATTAAACGTAATTATTAAGAAAGATTAGTTGGTTTAACATAAATAAGCACAATTTTATTAAAGCTTTTATTTGATGATTCTGTTGCTTAACTTAAGCTACAATTTTGAGAAATTTATTCAATTATAGTTAGTAATTAATTTGCTTTTTCTGAGGATAAACTGCATTACAGTTTCCTGTTGGGAAATAATATCAGCACGTCCTTCCATACCAGATTTGAGATAACATAAACGATCTCCTTTTCCTAAAAATAGATTTTGTGGGTCAATATTGATTTCATAAGTAGCTAGTTGGGGAGTGCTGATAATATAATTATTTTGTGTAGTTGCGATAACATCTGGTGCAATTGTTTTCACAGTTCCTTTGAGAGTTCCATAGTCTGGATAGGGACAAGATGAAACCTGCATTTGTACTGCTTGACCGATTTTTATTTTATCAATATCTTTAGCAGAAACGTGAGCTTTAATGATTAAAGGAGCATCCACAGGAGCAATTTGAGCTAGAGCTTCACTGACTTGCACAACCTGTCCAGAATTGCGGAGTTTAAGCTGCATCAGTGTACCTTTAGTTGGAGAACGAATCACACTTTTATTCAATTCATTTTCTAGCTGTTGTAGTTCTTGACCAGTGCGAATCTGTTGTTTTTGTAGTTCTAGACGTTGCTGAATTAATAGTTCCCGTTCTTTTTTTAAAGCTGCTAAATTGCCATCACCTCTTGCTTTTTCTTGATTAATTCTTTCTAAAGCTACTGTGACATTGGCATTACTAGGATTAATACCAATTTTTGCTTTTTGTAAGTTAATTTGTGCTAATTTAACAGCTTGTTCTTTTTCTTCTTGGAGATTTCTAGCATTAGATTTAGCTTGTTCTAATTTGGCTTGAGCCGATGTAACAGCCTGTTCTTTTTCCTCCATTAAATTCTGAGATATTGCTCCTGATGTCACTATATTTTGCAAGCGATCACGCTGTGAAATTGCTAATTTTAAAGCTGCTTCTGCTTCTTGTAATGAGGCTATTAATACTTTTTCTTTTTGTAATCTTTCTAATTGATTCTTGGCTAAATTTATAGTTATTTTAGCTTGTGTCATTTCCGTACCAGTTTTAATTTGCTGATCTTGATAGTTGCGTTTCGTTCCAGTTAATTCAGCCCGTGCAGCTAGAATTGTCCGCTCATTTAAGTTAGTCTGAGCAATTATTTGAGTATTAATTTCATTAATTTGAGCATCAATTTGAAGAAGTTGTAATTTACTTTGTTGAATAGTATTTTGCAGTTGTTTTTTCTGAGATTGGAATTGAGAGTCATCAAGATAGGCAATTACTTCTCCCTTATTTACTATCTGATTTTCTTTAGCTGCAATTTTTTTGACAGTTCCTGTTATGGCAGATTCAACTAACCGTAATTCTCCTAATGGTCGGATAGTTGCGGGAACTTTGACTGTGACATTGTAATAGAGAACAGAGGAAAGACTTATAGCTACCACAAACATACCAATCATTACTCCCCCACCAATATGAATCCATTTACCAATATGGGGGAGAAACTCATTAGCCTCTAATATATGTAAATCCTCTGAATTAGGATTATCGAAGTTATACAAATAATTCTGATCTTCACTCTGTAACGAGTTCACTGTATTATACCTTTTGTTATGACTAAAATAGTCTCACCCAAGATGGAAATTACCAATATTATGTAACCAAAAAATAACTATCTTAGGTAATAAATTGACAGAAATAAAAACAAGTAAATTTCTTTATTTACACTATGAAAATCAATTGGATTATAGGTTAAATTCATGTAAAAGAGGTATTGACTAGCATGGCAGAGCAGTGAAAATAAGCAACCATTAAACTTCCATAAAAAGCTAGTGTAATTTACTTTTTTAGGTTTAAATTCCTGATTTTCAGTGTCACTCTGCAGAACTAGTACAATACCGCTTTACAATTGAGCAACTTATAGGCAGATTAGCCCCTGTTTACGCAAGAATTGTCGCACTGCCGGCTCCCGTTGGTAAAGGTGTTCCAGCTACTAGAGGTATTGCCCGTGGACTTCCTTCAGTTGGTAAAGTTGCTTGACCCAAAGCCCCTACACCCGCAGGAGGTTCTGCACCTAAGCCTAAGAAATCCTGTCCCGCAGTCAGGATAGTATTAGCCTTACCTGCGGAGGTGGCGCTGCTACCTTGAGGACCAGAGACACTGGTTCCCATTAAAAGAGATCCTTTGTTAGCATAGTTACTAGCTGCTAGTTCAAAGTCAGCCCCACCAGTCACTATCTCTTGTTGTTGATCTGATAAAGCAACCAATAAATCTGATCCGTTGATTTGATTTAACACGATTATTAGCCTCACTTATTTAACTAGGTATTTAATCACCTAACAACTTAACTATAAGCATGGTTGGCTAATAATTCATAAACCTACAGGTAGAAAGTAAAGTTTCTAAATTTACCTCTAAGAGTAGAGATAAAATAGCTTTGAATTAATAAAATTATATTATTAAAGAATTAATTTCAGTGCAATAGAGTCTACACAATATTTATCTTTTTTCCGTTACAGTCAAGCCAAAAGATGCTACGGTAATAACCTAAAATTAAAGGTAAAGTAAAAAATCCATATTAGGAATTATTCAATAACTAGAGAGAATTTGAGTTAATAAATAAGCACAGGTAGCACTACCTATAGGAACTGTTAAATTATCAATTCCCAAAAAAGAAAAAGCTTCTAAAATCGTAGCAATTAAAGCGACAATTAAGGAGATTATCCAAGTTTGCCAAATATTTCCCTGGACAATAAATAAAAGAGTTACACAAATAAAATAACTACTTAAAGTTACCGTTAAAGAACCTTCCCAACTTTTTTGAGAACCAAAAACTATATATTTGTGTTTACCAAAACGTTTACCAATTAAAGCAGCTAATCCATCACCCCAAGCCATAATCATAATTCCTAAAACAGCATATTGAGGTTGGTGTAAATACCAAAAAATACCCATTAAAACCCCTATACTCACAGCATAGAAAAATGTCCCCAGACTCTGACGACCCACACTATTAATACCAGGAAGAATGGGGAATTTATAGGATAATAAAGTGATAAGACTCGCAAAAACTGAAGCCGTAATTCCTACATAAGCAGGAATATCTAACCACCAAGCAATTAAAATCACATTACCCATGCCAATATGCACGATTTTACGGATGATTTCCGCCTCACTATCAGTAAAACGATATACCACCCAAGCAATAAAGATAATTAATCCTACCCAAACCGCTGCAGGGGCAATTTGCAGGGATAATGGAGAAATGGTTTCCAAGCTGAGAAATGTGTTAAACAATGTCAAATAGAGGTATTTTTCCCTTTAATCCTACTTTATTAGATTTGGGTATGAAAATATTATTGATTTGGTTAATTAAAGGTTATCGGTTATTTATTTCTCCTTTGTTTCCTCCTACTTGTCGCTTTCAACCTACCTGTTCTCTGTATGCGATTCAAGCAATTGAACGGTTTGGAGTATTTCGGGGAAGTTGGATAGCTATTATGCGGATTTTACGCTGTCATCCTTTTCATCCAGGAGGTTATGATCCTGTTCCCAATGTGCAGGAAAAATCTTGTTGTGAACATGAAGATTAAATACAAACTTTCCCCTATTTACTATTTGCTTCTCTAACAAATACCGAAGAGCCATAATCAAAATAGTTCAAGTTGCTGACTTTTACTTTCAAGTTTTTGTCGGTTTAAATTATATTTGTCTACTATATGTTCTGGTATGGGAACTTTATCAAGGTTACGAGGCTCAACTTTAATTGCTCCAGAACCATAGCTTTTTCCTACCAATCTAAGATTTTCAATCGTCTCAGGCTCATTTAAAGCCTGACACAAATTAGTAATATATAATTCATCAGAATAAATAGGATAAATGCACAAAAAACTTGTTAATGGCACAACACCAGCCTCATTTTTAATAAATCTGGAATTTCGTCTCCCAAGATAAGCAAATAATATCGGTGGCACTTCTCTATATTCTATTCTATACCAATATTTACGTTGTTTCAACAAGGGACGGTTAGGAAGACCTAATTTTTCACCTTTTTTAAGATAGTTAGCAACTGGTTCAGGAATATTATTCTCACTATTTATTGAAAGTAAAATTGTTGGTCGATTATTTTCTTGTAATTTTTTGATATCTTCAATCGTTAGTTTATCTCCTATTACATCTTTTGTCCGGCCAATTGCAAGTTTAAGAAATTCTTGGGGAATTGCCAATTCTTTTACCTGTTGTCTTGTTAGAAAAAAGAAGTCATTCGCTCCTGTAGCAATACCACGCATAACTTTTGCAAAGTCATTGAGGTGATATTTAACATCACAATTATTTTGTTCTGGTCTTGATAAACCCGTTGCTAATGCTTCTTGTAAATCTCGATTATTAATTTCTAGGCTGATATAATTTGTATCTTGAAAATCAGATTTAACAAAATTAAAAAGTTCCTCATTAGCTTCATTTGTCTTGATCCATTTAATTGTCTGGACAGGTTCAGATTTCTTGATAAAAAAGATAATCGCATTGGTATCAACCTTGGGAAAAGGTGTGGCATTTTGATCAAATGTAACAACGCATTCAAGACAATAATTTTTAGTAATCCATTGCCAAAGTTTTTGAGCAAAAATTCCTTCACAAGTATCCGCAGGCATAATAAAAGCTAGTTTTCCATTTTTATTAAGTAAATTTAACGCCTGGACAAAAAAGTAAATATGATAACCTGCTCTACCATCAATTGTAAAATCTGTAATACTTATAAAAAGCTCTTTGAGAAATTGTTTCATCTTTTCATCAATTCGGTGATGTCTGATGTAAGGTGGATTAGCTATAATTGCGTTAAACTTTTTTTGTGGAGGATTTTTGATGAAATCACGTAATTCTACAAAGCAACTATTTTTTTGATAAATTTCATCTTTTAAAATATCTTCATCTATATCAATTCCATAATAATTAATAGAGGGATTTATCTGTAATAAGGCATTTAAAAAAGCTCCTTTACCAGCAGCAGGATCAAAAATCAAATTTGTGTCTTGTGCTATATACGCAACCATTGCTTTTGTCACCCATTCTGGTGTCCAGAATTGACCTTTATCACGTAATTTCTCCCTTTCTTGCCAATTATTAGGTAGTTTTTGATTAATCATAATTTAAAAGCTTTTATAGGTCAATACCTTGTTTATATCCTGCTTTGTTGGGTTGAATCATAAAACCTAACCTACAAATCAAGGCTTTTTCCAATTTAGACAAGGTACTGATAGGTTAAAATAAATACTAAAGCCTATAAAACATCCAAACATAAAAATGTGCTAAAAACACAGTCAGGAAAAACCTAACCTAGTATCTAGCACATTTTCAATTAAATTTCAATTAGATGGGAGTGGGGGGACTTGAACCCCCACGACCGTTTAAAGTCAACGGATTTTCATTCTCTTGCAGTTTTCACTACTACTCAGTTGCTAAAGCAATCATAAGTTTTGAGAATTGGACTCTCCCTTTACCCTCGTCTTCACGTTAGGGTAGCTCCCGTCGAGTCTCTGCACCTTCCCAGGGAAATTTTCTCTGGGCTTGGCTCAGGATTGCCGTATCTACGAATAGATTTAGGTTTCCCTGAGTTTGAGAGCTGCCACTTGAAAGATTTCTCAATCAAGGCTCAATTCCTTTAAGTCCGTAGCGTCTACCATTCCGCCACACTCCCGAAAAGTTATTTAGTTTTTTGGTGCGGTTTTTAATCCCTTGTCCACTATACCACTAATTGCTTTTTTTTGGCAAGTAGATTTTAAAATTTTTTTGCTCAGGTGAATATTTGACCACCCAATCAAAATCCTTAACTACCTACTTTGTCCGCACTTAATGGATGAAAACTATCATATCATAGGTTTCGATTTTTGGGAAATTTATTTTTGGGGAGGGGAAAATAACACAGTTACGGATTTCCTCAAATCAGGCATTCAGCATATCATAGGAGGTGAATGCACCAAATATAGTTCACATTGCGGTAAGGAATATGGTTGTAGCACTACTGTATCTAAGTTTGGCTGGCGCTTATTTGCTGGTAATACCCATTGCTGTCTTTTTCTACTTGAGTTTAAGATGGTATACCTGTGGGTCTGTGGAACGGGTGTTTATGTACTTTTTAGTGTTCTTTTTCTTTCCGGGGTTGCTGGTTCTTTCCCCGTTTGTGAATTTGAACCCCCGTCCTCGAAAAATTGCTTAAATTAAGATTGGTAGGTCATAATTCTCATGCGACGTATTGACGCGATTGGTTTTGGTTTCGGCGTTTTTGTGGCTGGTGGTTTGGCTTATGTGGGTTTACAGTTAGTGGGTTTAGATAGTCAGAATGCTGGTATCTGGAGTCAAGTTTTCTTGATAGCTGGCTTAATTGGCTGGTTATGTACCTATCTTTTCCGAGCAATAGGGAATAAAATGACCTACCATCAACAACGAGAAGCTTATGAAACGGCTTTTTTGCAAAAGCGTCTTGATGAACTCTCTCCTGAGGAGTTAGCCAAATTGCAAGAGAAGATTGAACAAGACAAAGAATCTCAGGTTTAGAGTTATCATTGTTCAGTTGTCAGTTGTTGATTGTAACCACTGACTACTGACCATTGATCACTGACCATTGACCACTGACTACTGATTAGGTGAAATGACTGCTATTTCTCGTTGCTTTGAAAATTTGAGACGGAATCAGGAATGCGCGTTGATTCCTTTTATTACGGCTGGTGATCCAGATTTAGAAACTACTGCTAAAGCTTTACAGGTTCTAGATCGTTCCGGGGCGGATATTATTGAATTGGGTGTACCCTATTCTGATCCTTTGGCTGATGGTCCGGTAATTCAGGCTGCGGCTACTCGCGCTTTGCACAGGGGAACAACTTTAGAGCAGGTATTAGAGATGCTTAAAGGTGTTGGTCCGAGTTTGCGATCGCCTATTATTTTATTTACCTATTACAATCCGATTTTACATCGTGGTGTTGATAAATTTCTGCAACAAGTTAAAGATGCTGGAGTGTCAGGTTTAGTTGTGCCTGATTTGCCTTTGGAAGAGTCAGCAGGGCTAATCAAACCAGCGGCGGATAGGGGGATAGATTTGACCCTATTGGTAGCTCCTACGAGTTCTCCTGAAAGAATAGAGGCGATCGCTCGTGCATCCCAAGGATTTATCTATTTGGTGAGTGTTACTGGGGTCACGGGAATGCGAACCCAAGTGCAAGGACGGGTTTCTGAGCTATTGCAACAAATTCGTCATGTTACAGATAAACCCATCGGTGTCGGTTTTGGAATTTCTGATCCTGAACAAGCGCGACAAGTAAAAGTATGGGGCGCGGATGCGGCAATTGTCGGTAGTGCTGTGGTCAATAGACTAGCAGAAGGCACACCAGAACAGGGATTAGAAGCGATCGCTCAATTTTCTCAAAGTCTCAAGACAGCCATCAAAAATCCCTCCTAACCCCAAGAGCGAAATTAAAAAATAGTGTATGTTTTTGTTATTTTTTAGTGGACAATTTAACTGTAATCATCTTAAATAATAACAGCATATCTTAGGATAGATAGAAAACTAACTAACACACTAGTTGATCTCAAATCTTTATTATGAATATCAAAGTAGGTAAAAAATTATGCGTGTGATAGTGCATCAGTCAGAACTAAGTTACTGTTCAGTAATATTAGAGGAGTAACAGCAATGAGCGAAAGTATGGCATTTATTGGCGGAGTCGCGGTGGCTGGGTTAGCGGCTTTAGTCTTACTCAAAGGGACAAATACCCCCATATCATCGAATTTTGCCCCTAGTCCACAAATACCAGGAACATTTGTGCAACCCCAAGTAATGCAGTATCCTACTAATTACGGGCAACCTGTTTATACTAATCAGCCTCCAACTGCTCCTAATTCTGATCAGCGTTTGGAGAAAATAAATACGCAAATAACAGATTTGAAGGCGGAAAATCAACAACTAAAGTTACAAAATCAACAATTCCAGGCACAATTTCAAGGCCTCACTACTCAACAACAATGGCAAGCTCAACTAGCTAGTCAACAACAAAAAGTAGCTGCGCCATTACCAGTATCTGAACCAGATTGGAAGTCTTCACCCATGCTTTGGGCTGTAGGTGGTGCTGTATTAACGATTGGTGGAGGTGTTGTGGCCGCTGGTGTTCTGTCTTTATTTGCACCAAAACAACGAGCTACCCGTACCGTTCAGGTAATTCATCCCTATAGTAGAAATACACAATCTCTAAATTCCGTACGTCGGGCTGAGTTTTTACCTTCCTCGCGGACAGAACCCAGAAGGGTAGAAACGGCAGAATATGAGGAAATGCACTAATTTATTGTGCTAAATATAGACATTGAAACAGCGAAAAACCGGAAATCAAATACAATTCGGTGGGGTTAAATATTCAACTCCACTTTTTGATGTTGATGATGGTTTTGTTTTTTATAAATTAATTATGAGCGTAATTTGTGGTTAAAGATAATGCTGAAAATAACGGGTTTCATAAATCTGTAACAAGTAAAAAATTAGATTTTAAAACTAAACTAGCTTATGGGGCTGGAGATTTAGGACCTGCTATTACTGGGAATATTGCCACCTTTTACATGATGTTTTTCTTCACTAACGTGGCAGGAATTCCGGCGGGTTTGGCAGGTAGTATTTTAATGATTGGTAAAATTTGGGATGGTATCAATGATCCTATGGTGGGAATGTTGACTGATAAAACCCAATCCCGTCGTTGGGGTCGTCGTCTACCTTGGCTTTTATATGGTGCGATTCCTTTTGGTTTTTTCTTTTTCTTGCAATGGATTGTTCCCCAATTTACTGCGGATAAAAATATTAATATTTGGTGTTTATTTTGGTATTATGTAGCTATTGGGATTGTATCTCAGGCTTTTTTTACTGTTGTGAATTTGCCTTATACAGCTATGACTCCTGAATTAAGTCAGGATTATGATGAACGCACTAGTTTGAATAGTTTTCGGTTTACATTTTCCATTGGTGGCAGTATTTTATCATTAATTTTAGCCAAAATTATTTTTTCACAAATTACCGATCAACAACAACATTATTTAGTTTTAGCCGCAGTTTGTAGTGTAATTGCAATTTTATCATTGTATTGGTGTGTTTATGGTGTGCGCGATCGCATTTTAGCTTTTGAAGCTAAACGAATGCAATTACCAAAAGAAGCAGAAATTCCCTTTTTTGAACAGCTAAAAATCGTCTTTAGTAATAAACCCTTTCTCTTTGTCATTGCTATCTATCTTTTTTCTTGGTTAGGTGTGCAAATCACAGCCAGTATTATTCCCTATTTTGTCATTAATTGTATGGGTATGCAAGAAGGAGATATACCCACAGTTATGATTGCGGTCCAAGGAACGGCTTTATTTATGTTATTTATTTGGAGTTATTTAAGTCAAAAAATTGGTAAAAAACTGGTCTATTTTCTAGGAATGAGTTGCTGGATTATTGCTGCTATTGGATTATTTTTTTTACAGTCAAATCAAGTTGGGTTAATGTATGTTATGGCTGTAATGGCAGGTGTGGGAGTTTCTACAGCTTATCTAATTCCTTGGTCAATGATACCTGATGTGATTGAATTAGATGAATTGCAAACTGGACAACGACGGGAAGGTATTTTCTATGGTTTCATGGTTTTATTACAAAAATTTGGTTTAGCTTTTGGGCTATTTTTGGTCGGTAATACCTTACAAGCCTATGGTTTTAAAGAAACTGTTGCTGGACAAAGTTCCTTACCCATACAACCAGAATCTGCACTTTTAGCCATTCGTATCGTTGTTGGACCCATACCAACTGTTTGTTTAATTGTAGGTTTGGTTTTAGTCTATTTCTATCCCATTACCCGCGAAATGCACGCAGAAATTATGTTAAAACTGCAAGAAAAACGAGAGAGAATATAAAGATTTAAAAGTTTTATATCAGCGGGTAAAGAATAGTGAACAGAGTTGAAAATTTTTTGGTGGGAAATACCCACCTTACATAATATTGCAAAAATCAAATATTATTTCCATCTCAATTATCTCTGTTCAATGTTATAATTAACCAAGTTAGATGATTAATAAGTAAATCTCCCAAAAAATACTAGAGAATAAAACTATGACATCATCTCTTTATGACACCGATTACAACCAATGGACACAAGATACTATCCAACAAATCCAAAACCGTGATTTTGAAAGCATAGATTGGGATAGCTTAATCGAAGAACTAGAAATTATGGGTAAAAACGACAAACGCGCCCTAATTAGTCTTTTAACCCGTGTTCTAGAACATCTCCTCAAATTGTCTTACTGGGAATCTGAAAACACAAGATCCGGTAATCACTGGGCTGCGGAAATTGTTAACTTTCGCGCCCAAATTCAAGGACGTTTGGAAGATAGTCCTAGTCTTAATTCTCAATTACAAACGTTCTACGAAAAAGCTCATCCCGTCGCTATTAAATCCGTTTCTAAGTTATGTCCACTTCCCCCAGATGCTCAGATTAGCCTCTCGCAAGCCCTAGATGACAACTGGTTTCCTAATGATATCTCAAATGATTAAACATCTTACATAATGAACGCTACACAAGAACAACTAAAACTCAAATTAACACAGGCTTTAGTAGCTGCTTTTGGTGCTGATTATACCAATACAGATCCAATTTTGGTTTCCGCAAGTAATCCTAAATTTGGTGACTATCAAGCTAATGTGGCTTTATCCTTGAGTAAAAAGTTAGGAAAGCCACCCAGAATTATCGCTGGGGAAATTGTCAATAAACTAGATGTATCTGATATTTGTGAACCTCCAGAAATTGCTGGACCCGGTTTTATTAACCTCAAATTACAAACATCTTATTTAGAAGCACAACTTAACGCCATTCAATTAGATTCTAGATTGGGAATACCTAAAGCGACAATTCCCCAAAAGCAAATTGTGGATTTTTCCAGTCCCAATATTGCTAAAGAAATGCACGTTGGACATTTACGTTCTACTATTATTGGTGATTCTATTGCCCGGATTTTAGAATTTTGTGGTCATGATGTTTTGCGGTTAAATCATGTTGGTGATTGGGGTACACAATTTGGGATGTTAATTACTCATCTTGTTGATTGTTATCCCGATCTACAGGGTATTATGTTTATGGAAACTCCTCTAGGCAACTATTTACTTGGTGATGTAAATATAGGAGACTTGGTTGAGTTCTATAGAGAGTCTAAGAAGAAATTTGATAACGATGAAGAATTTCGAGAAAGATCCCGAAAAGCAGTAGTAAGCCTACAATCCGGGGATAAATTCACAAAAGACGCATGGGATCTTCTTTGTGAGGCTTCTCGAAAGGAATTTAAAATCATTTATGATTTACTGAATATCAAATTAATAGAAAGAGGTGAATCTTTTTATAATCCTTTATTACCAAAAGTTGTTAAAGATTTAGCAGCAACAGGATTGTTAGAAGAAAGTCAAGGGGCAAAATGTGTTTTCTTAGATGGTTTTACAAATAGAGAAGGTAATCCTTTACCCTTAATTGTCCAAAAATCAGACGGTGGTTATAACTACGCAACCACAGATTTAGCAGCCTTACGTTATCGGATTCAAGAAGATAAAGCCAAGCGGATTGTTTATGTAACAGACGAAGGACAATCTAACCATTTTTCCCAATTTTTCCAAGTAGCAAAAAAAGCAAATTGGATTCCTAATGATGTGGAATTAGTTCATGTTCCTTTTGGGTTAGTATTAGGAGAAGATGGAAAAAAATTCAAAACTCGTTCTGGGGACACTGTGCGGTTACGAGATTTATTAGATGAAGCTATTAACCGCGCTCGTGCAGACATAGAAAAGAGATTACAAGAAGACGGACGCACAGAAACAGAAGAATTTATTCAAAATGTCGCGGAAGTTGTGGGAATTAGTGCTGTTAAATATGCAGATTTGAGCCAAAATCGCACCAGCAGTTATGTCTTTAGTTATGATAAAATGTTATCTCTAAAAGGCAATACAGCGCCTTATCTTCTCTATGCTTATGTGAGGATTCAAGGTATTAGTCGTCAAGGTAATATTGATTTTGCAAACTTGGGAATAAATCGTCAAATCTTACTAAAAGAAGATGCAGAATTAACTTTAGGTAAACATCTTCTGCAACTTGATGAAGTAATTAAAGAAGTTGAGCAGGATTTATTACCAAATCGTTTGTGTGATTATTTGTATCAACTCAGCGATAAGTTTAACAAATTTTATGAAAATTGCCCTGTTCTCAAATCAGAAGAACCTGCAAGAACTTCACGGTTAATGTTATGTGATTTAACTGCAAAAACTCTCAAGTTGGGATTATCTTTATTAGGAATTAAGGTATTAGAAAGAATGTAAATAGAAGCAGCGATAGGGGTTTAGCAGTGCTAAATCCTGACATAATATTAAACATATTCAATTATTAAATATTCCGAAGTTCAAATTTGTCTAGGAGGAATTTTCAAACCCACAGGATAATTGAATATGTCAAGTTTTGTAACCACCCCGAAAAGGTCGAAAAATCGAATTAGAGTTTTTATTAACCACCCCTAAATCAATTCTTGTTCTGTTTACAGAAGTTCCCCTTACAATAGAATAGGGTAAGTTTTGCAGAGGATATTAAAGCATTTGCAATCAAGAAATAGTGATCTAATTTGAAATTATAAATCACTATCAACTTTTGAAACACCCTCTTAATAGTAGATAAGTTTGTATCTCATAACACTTGGAAGTTCTGTACAATATAAAAGCTTCAAGAGTGAATAATTTTTTTGATTGAATTAATAAAATGATAAAAACTGCGGGAGCGATCATTTTCAATGTTCAAATAAGGTGCTATTATTGGTGAACCGTTGATTTTCTGGTATTCAGGTACAAGGGATTTTAATTCTTTAGATGGATTTTCAAGATGATCAGGATTTCGGAATTTATTTTTATTTTGTAGTGATGAAATATTGTTTTTATTATAAGCTTTTTCTACCGCTGCTAAATCAGCAAGATACCAGCTTTCCAATTCACGACAAGCAATACGCACAATAGATTGACATTTATTTGCTGTTTCGCATTTTTGTTGAAGATTTGTTTTAATAACTTGACAATCTCCAGAATCTTGATCACGCAAAATTATAAATTTTGCATGAGGATTGTTATATCCTTGAAGTTTTCGTATTATCTGCTTTTCCATATCTTGTTTACCTTCAAAAACAATATAGCGAACAACTATATCTTTTATTTCTACAATAATCTTAGGTAAAATACCTTCAATCATTGCTTTTGCAGATGGTTCTTCTAGCAAGAAAACAAGCTCTATCATAGCGGGTCTGCTCCCTCAAAAAAACCCTGTCTCCATAAATAACCAAGTTTATCACCTTCATTCATGTAAGTTGTGATTTGTTCATCATCACTCGCTCGTTTAACTACTGTATAACCTCTTTCTTTTTGTAGCCAAAATACCTCTTCTAGTTCGCAACCATTTAAAAAATCAGGGGAATGAGTGGAGACAAAAACTTGACCTCCCTTACGTGCATATTCTCGAAATTCTTCTGCAAGTTCGTAAAGAAGTTTGGGGTAAAGTTGATTTTCTGGTTCTTCCACACATAGCAAAGGATGAGGTTTTGGGTCATACAAAAGCACTAAATAAGCAAACATTTTGATAGTTCCATCAGAAACATATCGGGCTAAAAAAGGATCATGAAAATCACCATCTTTAAACCGCAGCAATACCCGTCCTTCCTCGGTAATTTTAGAATCAACTTCGCTAATACCTGGAACTCTCTGTTTTAGTTTTTTAATAATTTTCTGGAAAATATCAGAATGTCTTTTATAGAGAAATTCCGTCACCATTGCCAAGTTTTCACCCTCTTTGGAAAGATGTTCTGCATAACTAGATTCCCGTTCTGGTCGCGCTTGTTGAATATGAAAATCGGAAATATGCCAATTTTCAAGTAAATCACCAATTGCTTTACTTGCAGGGAATTTTTCAAATTGTGCTAAACCTTTTAATGCTAAAATATCTGGTGATTTTAACTCGTGGTCTTCTCGTTTTAATTCTTTTTCATCTATAACCTGATCAGGTTCATTAATAACAGCTTGTCCTTTACCTTTGGAAAAATCAATAAACCTCCAGGGCTGACCTTTACTCCCTCTTCGGTATTGAAGAATCTCTCTTTCTATGATAGGACGACCATCTTCTTCATTGATTTTCAAAGAATAAGTAATTAAGGGTGATTTATCAGTTAGACGAAATTTTAATTCAATTTCTATGGGTCCGGTTGAATTGCGGCTTTTTACTTCCTGAAATCCTCGACCTCCTCCTAATCTCGTGAGAGCAACATGAACATTATCGGTTAAAGCATCTTTGAGAAAACTGAACACATTAAAAAGTGTGGTTTTACCAGTACCATTTGCACCGACAAAAACGCACATTTTAGGAATTTTTTTAATTTCCACATTTTTGAAAGCTTTAAAGTTTTTTAAGTGGATACTTTCGATTTTCATGACTCACCATTAAACGATTTTCTGAATAGTAATATTTTCTTTGCCCATTTTATTTAATTATCACCAAATTACTACACCAAAATATTATTTGTTTCCACAGAGAACGCAAACCCACGGGATACTTAAATATATAAGTCTATTTTAACATATCCCCTCCTCAACAAGTCGGGGATATAAAACTAATTATCTACTTTTATTGCTGTTTTCGGTACAGATACAAGAGTAAATACGGTTAAGATAGGTAATACAGCTACTTTCAAAATTTGACCTGTCTTCATAGACCCACCGATTATCGCTTATATTTTAATCATAATGTAACTGCGTATTCGTGTCTAGAATAAAATTTTGTAGCCTTGCGTCTTAGCAGAAAACATAAATACTAACATCCTTAAGATAGATACCCACCCTCAGAAAATATGCAACAATAAAAGTAGAAGCGTCTGTTAAAAAACTTAACACCATTTTCTATTTTTAACTCCTGAATTCCTACTACCAGGGGGGTGAGACTATGATTGATACGAGTAACGATATAAGAATTGTTTCTTTAATTCCAAGCGCTACGGAAATTGTTGCTAAACTGGGTTTATCTGATGCTATAGTGGGCAGGTCTCATGAATGTGACTATCCTCCAGAGGTAATTAACCTCCCAGTTTGTACCCAAGCGCGATTGAATGGCCACGCTAAAAGCGGTTCTATTGACAAGGAAATCAATGATATATTACAATCTGCCTTGAGTATCCACGAAATCAACGTTGATGTTTTAGAGAAACTCCATCCTACCCACATTATCACCCAAGATCAATGTAACATCTGTTCTGTAAGTTTACTGGACGTAGAAAAAGCAGTTGCCCAACTTACCCACAGTTCACCGCAAATAATTTCCTTACAGCCTAACACATTAGAAGATCTTTGGAGCGATATTGAACGAGTTAGTCACACATTTGGGGTAGATTCAGTAGAAATACTGGAAAATCTAGAAGCCCGTGTCAGAATTTGTAAGCGCAAACTGCAAGGGCTACCTGTGACCGAAATGCCTAAAGTGGCTTGTATTGAATGGACTGAACCTTTGATGACTGCTGCAAATTGGGTTCCCGAATTAATCCACTTAGCAGGGGGACAACCATTATTTAGTCTCATGGGTGGACCTGCTACTCTTGTCAAATGGGAAGCACTAATAGCCAGTAACCCAGATGTGATTATTTTCATGCCCTGTGGCTTTGATTTAAATCGGACTCAGTTAGAGGCCGACATATTAACTCAACGTCCAGAATGGAAAAAACTTCATGCAGCTCAAACTGGGAGGGTTTTCATTACTGATGGTAATGCTTATTTTAACCGTCCTGGTCCGCGATTGGTGGATTCTTTGGAGATTTTAGCAGAAATATTGCATCCTGACATCTTCGACTATGGTTATAAAGGTACTGGTTGGCAACCTTTATAACAAGTAAGCAAATAACATGATTTTAGATAGGTAAGAGGTTTCTGAAATTGGGAATTCTTGCCTATTTGCTAATGTTATTCCGCGTGTATCTGTGCTTGACACCCACAGGAAAATATTCAATATCACCAGCAGATTTTAATTCTACTACAGGGGTTTGATATTGTGGGGAAACATAATTAGCAAATTCACTATTAAGACGCAATAATTGAGTGAGAATAGCAGCAGTTATAGATAATCTTTTCTCCTCTTTATCTTCTATTCCTGGGGCTAATTCTACCACCACAGATAAAAAGCGGTTTTTGTCTAGGTCTTCCTTGACCTGTAATACAAATTTACCCGTTACCCATTCTCTAATGATTGGTTGTTCTAATCCTACTGTCACATTTTCTGGATAAATATTTGCACCAAAATAGGAAACTGTAAAGTTAGAACGTCCGAAAACATAGACAAAAGGTAATTGATGAATTCCGCGATAATTTTGTAATTTGGTCAAAGGATTAAAATCCCAAGCTGCTAAAAATTCTAGCATTTCTGCATAGGTAATTAATCCCCCATGATCAAGAATACTATATCTAATTAAAGGAACACCATTATTACCAGAAAATAATAAATTTCCATTTTCAACTTCAAAGAAACGACTGCTAGGATCATACTGAACTAAAGTAGGTAAACGCGACTCACCAAATAATGCTTTAGCTGCTTCAGGAGTATCTGCTAAAAACCGCCGAATACAAATACTTAAAGGGGTTTCGTTACCTAAAACTCCCGCGTCTGCTGTTCCATACAAAGAAGCAAAATCATCACAGGGATTTTCAGAACCGATTCTTTCTGCTACTAGATTTCGCCATTCTTCACTAAATACTTCTCCGGCCATTACCAATTTAATATTATATTGTTTCCATGGCATTTTTTGAGCAAGACCAGTATCAATAACATCTTTTAAAAACGGTGGATATCCTAATAATACAACTTGCTGAAATTTACCTCCTAATTCCTGGACAATTCGCAAAATTTCCAGTTTATTATTACCGGGAGTAATGACAGTAATGGGATAACCTTTAGCAGCTAAATGACGACAACAATTAGCAGTAAACATTCCTCCTACCCAAGTTCCCAAGGCAAAACAAATTACTGCTAAAGTAGGTTGAGAATCTGCATGAAAACTATCATGAAAAATTTGCTCAAAGCGGGTAGCTATTTGTAATTCGTCAGTGAAGAAACGCGGCCAAAATGTGGATTTTCCAGTAGAACCAGAGGAAGCAGCTATAAAATCACAGTTTTCTAATTTCCCATGATAACATAATTCAGATATAGGGTATTTTGATATATAATTCTCTTTATTAATTTTCGGTAATTTCTGGAAATCTGCTAAAGTTTGAATAGTATCTGAATTGATTCCAGCAGTTGTTAAAAATTCTTGATATGCAGGTACATTAGCAGCAACATTTTGAAATAAATTTA
Organism: Aphanizomenon flos-aquae FACHB-1287; assembly: GCF_014698755.1. Classification (GTDB taxonomy): domain Bacteria; phylum Cyanobacteriota; class Cyanobacteriia; order Cyanobacteriales; family Nostocaceae; genus Dolichospermum; species Dolichospermum flosaquae. Next base: position 25,777 of record NZ_JACJTO010000008.1, read on the forward strand.
TAATCGTTGCTTCTATCTGATCATGGTCGTAGTGTTGGAGTTTCTGCTCTAGAGGAACAGATATAAAATTGCTAAGTTCTTGAATTGTTTGTTGGGTTTGTAATTGCGGCTTCATAATTTTATATATAAACATATCTGAGTATATCAGAAAATAATACAGGAATCAGAAATTTAATTGAGGACTTACGCAAAATATTCGTCAAACCTTCATTTTTCTGTGTTCTCTGGGATTGATAAAAATTTGCGTAAATCGTTTTGGAACTATTGTATAACTTAATTAGCCCTAATTTATCTCCTAGCATTATGCAAGTATATTGCAGTCAACAGCACATCAATAATGATAATCATCACTTTTGTATTCATTGCGGTGAAGCATTACCTTTAACTGCGGGACAAGTTATTGATCATCGTTATGAAATTGCGCGTATACTGGGGCAAGGTGGTTTTGGACGCAGTTATTTAGCGATTGATAGGCAAAAGTCCCGTAAAACCTGCGTTTTAAAGGAATTTGCACCCCAAGTTGTCAAACCCCAGGATTTACAAAAGGCCAAGGAACTATTTCAACGAGAAGCAAGTGTTCTGGAAAAAATTCAACATCGGCAAATTCCGCATTTTCACTCTTCTTTTCAAGCTAAAATTGGTACTAAGGATTTTTTCTTTCTGGTACAAGATTATATTGAGGGTGATAATTATGACCAATTATTAACACAGCGTCAAAATCAGGGAAAGTCTTTTAGTGAGGAAGAAGTTATTAATTTACTGCACAATATTCTCCCTGTGCTGACTTATATTCACGGTTTAGATATAGTTCACCGTGATATTTCTCCAGATAATTTGATTTTAAGTCAAAGTGACAATTTACCCGTGTTGATTGATTTTGGGGGTGTTAAACAGTTACCAGCTGATCAGGGTTTTTGGCGGACGCAACTGGCAGGAAATGGAACATTATTAGGTAAAAAAGGCTACGCGCCAGAAGAACAGTTACTTCAGGGTAAAGTGTATAAAAGTAGTGATTTTTATTCTTTAGCGGTGACGGCTTTAGTTTTAATTACGGGGAAACAACCAAATTTACTTTATAATAGCTACAATGGCGTTTGGCTTTGGGGTCAGGAAATTAAGGTTAGTCCCAAGTTAGAGGCTGTGTTACGTAAAATGTTAGCGTATAAGCCCAGCGATCGCTATCAAAAAGCCGAACAAATTATTAAAGATTTACCTAGACCATCTATTTCACCTAGTAGACCACAAACTATGCAAACCCCTAGCAATAATCCCAATCCCTATATTACTAAGTTGAGAACAGAGGTGGTAGCACCAGGTATAAAACGCGCCCGTAATCTTGGGAATGGTGTCCACAACAAGACGACATTATTTGTACAGCAAATACCGATGCCAGTATGGTTGCGTCCTTTTACTGTTAGCTTTATTATGACTACGGGAATGTTGTTAACAGGTGCAGGTATGTTCGCTTTAGGAAATTTTGCAGTGAAGGGGATAACATCAATCACAGTTCCTCAAATCGAAGTTCCCAAAATTCCATCTATTAATCATCCTGGGGGTAATAAAAATAACAACCGTAGTATTCAACAGGTTTTTAGTCGTGTACAACAGCTAGGAATTTCTTCGGTATTTTTTACGAATACAGTTAATGAAATTTTCTATGCCCAAAAACCAGAATTAAATAAACGTCAGTTAACTGATAAACCTGAAGATACAGCTTTACGGGAACAATGGAATCATCTAGCTGATCAATTGTTAAATAGTTTAGAAAAGGTTAATTTAAGTACAATAGCTAAAAAGAAAATAGGTAGTTATAGTCAACAAGATTCCCAACGCTGGGAACAATTGGCTAAAACTGGAAAATTGGGTAAATATAGATCTTTTCAGGATTTACGTGCAGATACATATCAAACATTTGAACCCTTGTTTCCTGGTCAAAAACGTGGGAAACTAAATCGACAAACTTTTCTACAGATTTGGTATGCGATCGCATCTGATAAAGTAGAGAACAAGTAATTGGTAATAGGTAATTGGCAAAAAGTGACAACGAACAACTGACTAATGAGTAATCTTTATTGTTCTCAAGGGCATCAAAATCCTTCTGGTAGTAGGTTTTGTCTCCAATGTGGAGAGAAAATTACTGATATATCGACAGCGGTAAATCAGGGTATTCAACCAGGACAAACTTTAGGTGATCGTTATGTTATTATTCGGCAAATTGGTCAAGGAGGATTTGGCCGGACTTATTTAGCAGAAGATATTAACCGCTTTCGAGAAGCTTGTGTTTTAAAAGAATTTTTTCCCCAAGTACAAACTCCCTATATAGTCCAAAAAGCAGAAGAACTATTTCAGCGAGAAGCAAGTGTTCTTTATAAATTACAACATCCTCAAATTCCGCGATTTCGGGAACTATTACGTATCAATTTCCAAAGTAAAGAAAGTCTGTTTTTAGTCCAAGATTATGTAAATGGTGAAACTTATAATTCCTTATTAAATAATCGTCAACAACGGGGTTTAAAATTTACAGAAACAGAAATTCGCCAATTATTACAGCAAATTTTACCAGTTTTGGCATATATTCATGCTCTTGGTGTAATTCATCGTGATATTTCCCCTGATAATTTAATGTTGAGAAATAGTGATCAATTACCTGTGTTAATTGATTTTGGGGGTGTTAAACAGGTAGCTGCAACTGTCGCTTCTCAATATTATCAAACAGGGGCAATTGTCCCTCCTGCCAATGGCACCTTATTAGGAAAAATAGGATTTGCCCCTCCAGAACAAATGCAAACCGGTCTGGTGTCTACCCACAGCGACTTATATGCTTTAGCTTTAGCTGTGACAATGTTAGTTTTACTGACAGGTAAACAACCCCAAGAATTAATTGATACTTATAATCTGAGTTGGGAATGGCGGCGGGAAATTAGCCTAAGTCCTGCATTGGGACAAATCATAGATAAAATGTTATCACCTATTGCCAGCGATCGCTATCAAACAGTCCATCAACTTCTTCAAGCCCTCAACCCCCAATCTACCAGCTATCAGCCAACTCAACCCCCCACGTCTGCAACTGTCACTTTTTCTCCTCCTCAAACCCCAGCCCCCCCACCTGTAATTACTCCCACTCCTCCTCCAGGGATTTGGACGGGAACAAATATCTTTATTGTTACCTTAGCTATTGTTACCAGTGTGGGCTTACTTGTTTGGGGATTTAAACAGCGCGGTTACGACCTAAATGGGATTAACCCAATTACATCTAGTGTCAATTCTACACCCGCAGTTAATTTTTCACCAGAGGAAAAACAACGCCAACAAAAATTGAGCGATAAACGTGAAGAATTAAATATAAATTATCAATTTTATGTTACACTAATAAACCAAGTATTCTGGGAAAAATATCCCTATTTAAAGGAGCGTATTCTTAACGATAGTCCAGAAGATGAAACTTGGCGGGAACAATGGGATCAAATCGCCGACCAAGTCCTAAAAAAGCTATCAGAAATGAGTTCTGAATCCCGTCGTCAACTGGGAAATTATACTTCCTTGACACTGGCAACCTCCATAGCTGAAATTAATAAAATTAACGTTGCTAGTCGTTCTTTATATGATTTGACAGATGTAGCTTTTTTCCGAGAATTTCCCGAACAAGAAGGTCAAAAGTTTATCAGAAAACCCATTGGACAAGTTTGGTATGGATTTGCAAATGATCAAGTAAAAGCCATTCTTTCTGAAGAAGCATCTGCAAAAATAGTTTTTTCTGAAGGTACTACTGGTAAAACAGTAAGTGAAAATCTTCAACCAGGAAAAGGTAAGGTTTTTATTGTTGGACTAACTAAAGAACAAAATATGGAAGTTAAACTAGAAGCAAGCCCAAAAGTTTTACTATCAATTTATTCTCCTTCTGGGAAAATCGCATTTTTAGAAGATTCTCAAAAACGGACTCTATCTAGAATATTACCAGAAACCGGATTTTATGAATTTGTCGTTGTTTCTAAAGCCTCAGAACCATTAGAATATCAATTCACTATCATTGCCGAAAATCCCCCAGAAGTAGAACCAACACCCACAGAAACACCAATAACACCAACAGAGGAACCAACACCAATAGAAGAACCAATACCAACAGAAACACCCACAGATGAGATTGATTAAAAAAGTTTGTTTAAATAAATATATTTGTCATAGTCAGGATTTTTTAGATTTAAGAATTGGAGGTGAAAAAATGATCAATAACCAATTAGAAACCATTGAACCATTAATTGAATTAAAAGGTATTTCTAAAACCTTTGGCAAGAACAGGGTTTTAGATAACGTAGATTTAAAAATATATCGAGGAGAAGCATTAGGGATTATTGGACCTTCAGGAACTGGTAAATCAACAGTTTTACGAATTATAGCCGGGTTATTAAAACCTGACGAAGGAGAAATTTATATTCAAGGAGTCAAAAGACAAGGTTTAATTGAAGATGGTGCTGATCCTGTGGGAATAGGTATGGTATTTCAACAAGCGGCATTATTCGACTCCTTGACAGTAGAAGAAAATATCGGATTTTTACTTTATCAAAATTCCCGATTAAAAAGATCCCATATTCGGGAATTAGTCAACGAAAAATTAGAAATGGTCGGGTTAGCAGATATCAGTCATCTTTACCCGTCAGAACTTTCCGGAGGAATGCGAAAAAGAGTAAGTTTTGCCCGTGCTATTATGTCTAATCCTCAACGTCCTACAGACAATCCAGAAGTTTTATTATACGATGAACCTACAGCCGGATTAGACCCCATTGCCTCAACAGTAATTGAAGACCTAATCCGCAGTTTACAACATACACAAGGAGTCTGTAGCACTTACGCCATTGTCACGCACCAAGAAAGCACTATTCGACGCACATCTGATCAAATAGTATTTCTTTATCAAGGAAAAGTACAATGGCAAGGTACAGCAGTTGCCTTAGATCACACAGAAGAACCTTTAATTAGACAATTTATGAGTGGAAGTGTAAATGGACCCATTCAAGTAGCGGGTTAAGTACCAAATCAAATAAAATTGCTGAGTTGACGCTATCGGTGGAGGAGCAAATGCGAGGTTTAATGAGCAGTTTCACGTCTGCACGTACATGGAGAGAGGGTTCAGTAGGATTGTTACTTCTACTAGGGTTAAGTGCTTTTGGAGTAATTTTACTGTGGTTAAATAAAATCACCCCTGGACAACCTTCCTATAAAGCAATTATTGAATTTACTAATGCTGGAGGAATGCAAAAGGGTTCAGCAGTGCGGTTTCGTGGTGTGAAAATAGGGAGTATCACCACTGTCAAACCTGGAACGAACACAATTGAGGTAGAAATCCAAATTAACTCCTCCAATTTAATCATTCCTAGTAATTCCCTAATTGAAGCTAATCAAAGTGGATTAATTAGCGAAAATATTATTGACATTACGCCACAAAAAGAACTACTGGGAACTGTATCTGCTAAACCTCTAGATAAAGATTGTAACCCCAGCCTAATTATTTGTAATGGTTCTCGCTTAAAAGGTGTAATTGGTATCAGTGCGGATGAACTTATTCGTCAATCAAGTAATTTTGCGGCTCAATATAGTAGCGAAAAGTTCTATAAAAATGTTAATCGCACCTTAGAAACTTCGGCTAATGCGGCTGCTAATATTGCCAATTTGTCCAAGGATTTGCAAGATTTGAGTAAAACCTTCAAAGGACAAATAAATGTATTCTCTGATACAGCAGCTACATTACAACGTTCTACAACCCAGCTAACTGCAACTACAACCAAGACAGCAGATCAATTAGGAACAACAGCTAAAGATTTTAGTGTTACAGCTAAACAGGCCAGCCGCTTACTAACAAACCTAGATAATCTTGTCAGCACTAATCGTTCTTCTTTAGTTGGTACTTTGAATAGTATGACCCAAACCAGTAACCAACTTCGTCAGACAGTTACAAGTTTATCACCCGCGATTAATCGCTTAACCCAAGGGAAATTGTTAGACAACTTAGAAACCCTGTCTGCAAATGCAGCGGAAGCTTCTGCGAATTTAAAAGACGCTTCTAAAACTTTAAATGATCCTAAAAACATTGTTTTACTGCAACAAACTTTAGATGCAGCTAAATCAACCTTTGAAAATACCCAAAAAATTACCGCTGATTTGGATGAATTGACAGGCGATCCGAAGTTCCGCCAAAATATGTTAAGATTGGTAAATGGTCTGAGTAAATTAGTTTCTTCTAGTCAGGAAATACAAGAACAAACCAAGGTAGCTGTAACTTTAGATGCTCTCAAAGCTACTGCTAATTCTCCTCAGGTAGTAATTACCGCACCAGTTCCCAAAAAGCAAGTATTGGTAGTCAAGCAAAGTCCGAACTTAGTTATAAATCCTGAACCGAAAACACTAGAGAAAATAGAGGAAATCCCCCAAACAGTTATAGAAACACCGAATTTATCCCAAGAACAACTCCTGCAACAACTCCGAGATTATCGAGAGCAGGGAAAAATCACAACCGACAACTAACCACTGACCACTGACAACCGACTAATTCCAGTCCTGCTCCTCTTTTTTGCCACGACTTTTGTAAATTCCGCCCTGATTATGGATTTGACGGGTTTTTGCAAATAGTTCGGCTTCTGTTAAACCCCAGCGTTGCAAAACTTGATCTAAGTTAGTTTGAATATCTCGTGCCCCCGGAAAACCTTGATAGCGGACTCTCATTCTAGCCAATTCCGATAAATTATAATCGGTTGCGTCCTGAGCGAGTAAAATATCAATAAGGGGTCTATCTCGGTTGTAGAGTGGATGTTGTTGGTCTTTACCACCAGAAGATTCTATCATAGTTAATGCCAGTACGAAGTTAGCAATCCATCAACAACCCAAGAGCAAAAAATCTTGACCGTTGCTAATTATTTACCATGAACTAAAGAATGACGGCAAGTACGCCCGATCTTACGGCTCTCACTACTGCCATTTAGCCTTAAATAAAGATACATTATCTTTAAGAAAATACAAGAAACTTTAGATGAGGGTGAACTTATATCTCACCCAAAGTCCAAGCAGCACGAGGGAAAGAACCCGCTATGTTTGAACACTTCACTTCCGAAGCCATTAGGGTAATCATGTTAGCTCAGGAGGAAGCACGACGACTGGGACATAACTTTGTAGGAACAGAACAAATTCTCCTGGGTTTAATGGGAGAAGGGACGGGTGTTGCTGCTAAGGTGCTGGCTGAGTTGGGTGTCACCTTAAAAGAAGCACGTCGGGAAGTAGAAAAGATAATTGGCCGGGGTTCTGGGTTTGTCCCACCGGAAATTCCTTTTACTCCCAAGGTAAAAAGTCTGTTTGAGCAATCTTTCCGAGAAGCTCACGGTCTTGGACATAATTACATAAACACTGAACACTTATTATTAGGTTTAACCGAGGCCGGTGAAGGAGTCGCCGCCAAAGTATTGCAAAATCTAGGAGTGGATTTACCAGTTATCCGGGCCACCGTCATGAACCGATTGGGTGAGGATACAGCGGTTGTTACGGGTGGTAGAAGTAATTCCCAGCGTAATCAAAATTTATCCATAGAGGAGTTTGGCAGAAATCTCACTAAGCTGGCTCAGGAGGGCAAATTAGACCCGGTAGTTGGTCGTCAGCGGGAAATAGAAAGAACGGTGCAAATTCTCGGTCGTAGAACCAAAAATAACCCGGTTTTGATTGGTGAACCAGGGGTAGGAAAAACAGCAATTGCTGAAGGTTTGGCGCAACGGATTATCAATCAAGATGTCCCCGAAATTTTATTAAACAAGCAAGTAATTAGCTTGGATATGGGGTCTGTGGTAGCGGGAACTCGTTTCCGGGGTGATTTTGAGGAACGTCTCAAGAAAATCATGGAGGAAGTTCGTACCGCAGGTAATATCATCTTAGTTATTGATGAAATTCATACTTTAGTAGGTGCAGGTGGTACGGAAGGCGGTTTGGATGCAGCTAATATCCTTAAACCAGCTTTAGCACGGGGTGAACTCCAGTGTATTGGTGCTACTACCTTAGATGAATATCGTCAATATATTGAGCGTGATGCAGCTTTAGAAAGACGTTTTCAGCCAATTTTGGTGGGTGAACCATCGGTAGCAGAAACTATTGATATTCTCTATGGTTTACGAGGTGCTTATGAACAACACCATAGAGTCCATATTACTGATGAAGCGGTTATTGCGGCGGCCGAATTGGCAGATCGTTATATCAGCGATCGCTTTCTACCCGACAAAGCAATTGATTTAATTGATGAAGCTGGTTCTCGTGTGCGTTTACGTCACTCCCGCATTAGCAGTAACAAGGAACTGAAACGGGAATTAACCACCGCAACTAAGTCCAAATCTGAAGCTATCAGAGTTCAAGATTTTACTAAAGCTGGTAAGTTACGGATACAAGAATTACAACTTCAAGCCAGACTTGATTTAGAAGAAAATCAGGAAAGTATTAACGCTCCTCTAGTCAATGAAGAAGATATTGCTCAAATTGTCGCTTCTTGGACAGGTGTTCCCGTTAATAAACTGACTGAATCTGAATCTGAGTTACTTTTACACCTTGAAGATACCTTACATACAAGACTGATTGGACAAGAACAAGCAGTTACATCTGTTTCTCGTGCTATTCGTCGCGCCCGTGTTGGTTTAAAAAGTCCTAATCGTCCTATTGCTAGTTTTATCTTTTCTGGTCCCACAGGTGTAGGTAAAACTGAATTAGCTAAAGCTTTAGCTGCTTATTTCTTCGGTGCGGAAGATGCAATGGTACGTTTAGATATGTCCGAATACATGGAAAGCCACAACGTTTCTAAGTTGATTGGTTCACCTCCAGGTTATGTAGGATACAATGAGGGTGGGCAATTAACGGAAGCTGTGCGACGCAAACCCTATACAGTGTTGCTATTTGACGAAATAGAGAAAGCACATCCCGATGTATTCAATATGCTACTGCAAATCTTAGATGACGGTCATCTTACGGATGCGAAAGGCCGGAAAGTTGATTTCAAGAATACATTAATTATCTTGACTTCTAATATTGGTTCTAAGGTAATTGAAAAAGGTGGTAGTAGTTTGGGGTTTGAGTTTGATAACCGCGCAGATGCTAGTTATCATCGGATTCGTAACTTAGTGAATGAGGAACTGAAAGCCTATTTCCGTCCAGAATTTCTTAACCGTGTTGATGATATTATTGTCTTCACTCAACTTAACAAAGATGAGGTTAAGCAAATTGCTGAGATTATGCTGCGTGATGTTGCTGGTCGTCTCAAAGACAAGGATATCGCTTTAGAAGTAACGGAAGCTTTCAAAGAGAAGGTTGTACAGGAAGGCTATGATCCTAGTTATGGTGCTAGACCATTACGCCGCGCCATTGTACGTTTACTAGAAGATTCTCTCGTAGAAGCGATTTTAGCCGGAGAAATAGCTGAGGGAGATAAGGCTATTGTAGATGTAGATGATGATGGTCAGGTAAAGGTCAGAAAGTTGGAAACTCGTGAGTTGTTATTAACTAATGTTGGATAATTCGGAATTTCTACAATATCGGTAATTTATTTGGTGGGTAACTTACTGTTAACCCACCTTTTTTTATGGGGGAACAGGGAACAGAGAATAAATTGATTTGTGCTTCATTAGACTGAAAAACGATATAAATACCCACAAATTTGCGGTTTTCGTAATCAATTCCCAATCTCAAAAAATACACCCTCTATTGACCAGAGGGTTGGGGAGTCGTAATTTTAGGGAACACCAAAAAATTACCCAATTTTGTGAGATAGGCCTCCTACCCGTCCTTGATGATTTGCGGACAAGATGTCCGCACCACAAGAAATTTTTGGGTATTTTTTTTAATTGGAAGTCCCCTATTATCCGCTATTTACGGAAGGGAGGAAAATTTGTTGACAGTTTCAGATTTGTGTGTTATCGTGAATGAAACCAAGGCTGTAAAAGTTTCTATTAAATTAAATAGCTCGAATTTTTCAAAAGTCACAAAATAAAAAAAGATCGCTCCACTCCGTTACGCTTGGCAAGGGTAAAGAAGAAAAGAGCAGAGGGCAAAAGAGCAAGAGTGTAAAGGGCTACTAAGTCCTCGCCGCACCACTACACACAACCCGAAAACCAATAAAGTAGTAGTTGTTGACGAGATGGCTGTAGTTGCGAAAAGCAGAACGGCAAAATCCAGGATTGCCGTTCCACGAACCACCGCGCAGCGGCATAGCGTTTTGATTAGTTTCGCTTATCCATGCACTTCCATCATTAGGCGCACCCTCATAGTTATCATGCCAAGTATCAGCGCACCATTCCCAGACGTTGCCGTGCATATCATATAAACCAAAGGCGTTGGGCTGAAAAGTTCCTACAGGAGTTGTTCTTCCTCGATATTCTCCCTTGGGGGCATTACCATAGGTGTAGTTACCATTATAGTTTACCACATTTGTGGTGATTGTATCACCAAAAGCAAAAGGTTTTGCAGAACCGGCACGACAGGCATATTCCCATTCAGCTTCACTGGGTAAACGGTATTTTTGTCCTGTCTTCTGAGATAGTCTAGCACAAAACTCAACGGCATCATTCCAAGATACTTGTTCTACAGGTAGTTTATCACCTTGGAAGTAAGCAGGACGAGAATTTAATTCTCTAGCAACTGGAGGACAGGAATAAACGACTTTTTCCCATTGTTCTTGAGTAATAGTGTATTTTCCCATGTAGAATGGCTTCACCGTTACATAGTGTTGGGGACGTTCATAATCCTTACTATTTTCCTCTGTTTTTGGTGCGCCCATTAAAAATGTCCCACCAGGAATATAAACCATCCCCAATTTTACACCAAAACCTAAATCTTGGCTAAAAGATTGATTTAAAGATGAATTTGGAGAAGTGATAGGTAATTGATTTAATTCTTCTTGACGTTTTTTGATTTCTTGTTTGATTAACTGAATATTAGTCTCCCACTTATTACGAAGTCCTGGATCATTTTCATTACGTTTGTGATTTTCATAGTCTTTAAGAAGTTGAAAATCTTTTTCTAATTCTTCTTCAAGGTGCTGACGCAAATCCACAATTTACTTTCTCCCTAATTTTTTGATAATAAACTCCCAAGCAGACTTGATATTAAAACCAGTTCCCAATTCTAATTCACCTTCATAATTAATTAAAAAAGGAACAATTGGTAAAGTCACTGTAATTTTATGTCTAGCATCTAATTCAGGAGATTTGATAATTTCGGCAAATTCTGCTTGACTGCTAGAAGGTAAAGAAGGTATGCGTGATTCTAGAACTGCCAACATTTGCAGCATTTCTGACTCAGATACTTGATTAGCTGCTACTGCATTTAACATATTTTCTGTAAAAGCTAATTGAGTCTGATTTAGCTGTTCAATAAAAACTCTCAAAATTGCTTGTTCAGAAACTTGATAACGAAGTAAAAGTGAATCTTGGTTAATAAGAACAATATTTAATTTTGCGTCTATTTGCTGTAATTGGTTTTCTATTATTTGCAGTTGATTTCCTACTACCTGGATTTGGGGTGTAGATATACCAATTAACTGTTGTTCTAATTCTGTATATTCTTGTTTATAATTATCAATAGATTCCTTTTGTCGTTTGATTTCTTGTTGATATCTTCTCAGTGTCCGAGGGTTGTCTTCAACAGTTAAGGCTTCCTCAAATTCTTTCAGTAATTTTTGGTCTTGGGTGATATTATCTAGTAAATCTGTCAATCTTTGTTGGAAAAGCTGGGAAAGCATGAGTTAAATGCCTTAATTTGGGGATTGTTGAGGGTTTACGGAACTTTTCAACCTAGTGTATCATAAATATCCCCTAAATTAGCTATTAGTCATTTCAAACTTTTGCGCTATGCTATCAAATAGATAAATACAGATTATACTTAGGTGATGCACCCTGCCAATATGTAACTTGCGTAGGTTCTACCAGAAATTGTCCAGAGGATAAAATTAAATGTCTAAAAGATTGATTGAGTTAATGACACTAGCGGATACACTTACACCAGATGAACAATTAAGTTTAATATCACACCTAACCCAAAGACTGCAACATTGCGAAATTAAACGTAAACCAAGCCGCAATTTGATGGAATTTGCCGGAATAGCACCCAATTTACTAGGTGGTATGGATGCTCAAGAATATGTTACACGCATGAGACGTGGTGAATTTCCAGATTTAGAACTTGCGAACCAGCAATTGGAAAAACAGAAGTGAGTATTACCAATAATTTACAGGGTGTGAGACGCTTATTTTTGGATACTGCTCCAGTTATTTACTTCGTAGAACAACATCCAAAATACTTTCATCTGTCCCTAGAAGTATTTAAGCAGATTCAAAACACACCTTTAATTGGTGTTGTTTCACCTATTACTTTAGCTGAATGTTTAGTTCAACCCTATCGCTTAAAACAAACGGAATTACAGCAAGAGTTTATAGAGTTAATGACTGAAAATGACAATATTGAATTTGTGGGATTTATTAATGAAACTATAGCAATAGAAGCTGCTCAAATACGCGCTAGATATAATCTACAATTACCTGATGCTTTGCAAATTGCTGTGGCTTTAAACGCAGAATGTGAGGCTTTTCTGACTAATGATCTCACTTTCAAGCGAATTACAGAATTGCGTGTGTTGGTGCTAAATGATTTTAATAATGCTGTGTAAGCAAGAACTTTAGGTGGTGCGCTACATTGTGTAAATCCACATTAACGCACCCGATAGTTAATTAAGGAACAATCAAAACAGGACAGGGAGAAAGATTGATTACTCGCGTAGTAACGCTATCAGTCGAGCCTTCCTCCGTTAAACCTAGTCCTCGACAACCCATAATAATTAAACTGGCCTCAAATTCATCAGCAACATCACAGATAGTAAAAGCTGGTTTACCTTGTCTTTCTAGTAATTCCGCTGTAATTCCTTGTTCAGAAAATAGGTTGCGGGCATTTTCTAGAAGTTGGGCAACTATTTCTGGAGATACCATAGGACTAGTGGTAGGTGCTTCTGCGGTTGGTTCTTCAATAACAGAAAGCAGAATTAAGCGGCTATTATATTTTTGCACGATATTGGCAACTATATCAGCGGCCTCTCTGGCTTCTCGACTTTGATCAATGGGAAATAAAACTGTTTTAAACATATCTCACCTCTGCGCCCCTCACTCCGGTAAAATTTTGATGGTCATATTTTCAAGACAATAACAAAAAAGTAATCAGGAGAGTTGTACTGTGTCTAAAAAAAGTTTAGCAAGTTTATCTGCGGCTGATATATCTGGAAAACGCGCTTTAGTACGGGTTGATTTTAATGTGCCTGTGGATGATCAAGGCAACATTACCGATGATACTCGGATTCGGGCGGCGCTACCAACTATCCAAGATTTGACCCAAAAGGGCGCTAAGGTCATTTTAACAAGCCATTTCGGTCGTCCCAAGGGTGTAGATGAAAAATTGCGTTTAACCCCGGTTGCTAAACGTCTTTCTACGTTGTTGGGACAGGAAGTTATCAAAACTGATGACTGTATTGGTGATGATGTTGCTGCTAAAGTTGCAGCTTTGGACAATGGCCAAGTGCTATTGTTAGAAAATGTCCGCTTTTACAAGGAAGAAGAAAAGAATGACCCGGAATTTGCTCAAAAATTGGCAGCAAACGCTGATTTTTATGTAAATGACGCTTTTGGAACTGCACACCGCGCCCACGCTTCTACTGAGGGTGTAACTAAGTTTTTAAGCCCTTCTGTAGCTGGTTATTTGGTTGAGAAAGAATTGCAATACTTACAAAGTGCCATTGAAGCTCCTCAACGTCCTTTAGCGGCTATTGTCGGCGGTTCTAAGGTTTCTAGCAAAATCGGTGTAATTGAAACTTTGTTAGAAAAATGCGATAAGTTGATCATTGGTGGAGGGATGATTTTCACCTTCTACAAAGCCCGTGGTTTGAGTGTTGGTAAGTCTTTGGTGGAAGAAGATAAACTGGAATTAGCGAAATCTTTGGAAGCAAAAGCTAAAGAACGGGGTGTGGCTTTGTTGCTACCTACAGATGTGGTGTTAGCAGATAAATTTGCTCCTGATGCGGATTCTCAAACCGTCAACATTGATGCAATCCCTGATGGTTGGATGGGTTTAGATATTGGTCCTGATTCTGTAAAGGTTTTCCAAGAGGCTTTGGCTGATTGTAAGACTGTAATTTGGAATGGTCCAATGGGTGTGTTTGAGTTTGATAAATTTGCTGTGGGTACAGAAGCGATCGCTCATACTCTAGCAGATATCAGCAAAACCGGCGCAATTACTATTATCGGTGGTGGTGATTCTGTAGCCGCTGTAGAAAAAGTAGGTTTGGCTGATCAAATGAGCCATATTTCTACTGGTGGTGGTGCTAGTTTGGAGTTGTTGGAAGGTAAGGTTTTACCTGGTATTGCAGCTTTGGATGAAGCGTAAGCTGTTAAATTCCGCTAATTGATAACAAATTGAGTAGGGGTGTAGTTTTGCATTACCTTACTCTTTTTGTTAGCATTTATCTACTAGCATTAGGAAGTTAGCCAAAGGTAAAATTATGGAAACCCAAGAACTGAAAGCCTTGATTAAAGAGATAGTTCAAGAAGTATTACAACAAGAAAAACTAACGCTTTATCATACCTTGTTACCATATATAAATAATACAGAAAATCAAGAATGGAATCAATTTTCTCTTGAACAGGCTATGAGAGGTTTAGAAAATGATCATCTCCCCGAATACACAGAAGCAGATATCATAGAAAAATGGCAATAGTTGGTCAAATTGTTTTATTCAAATTTCCCCAAACGAATCTGGCAATTGGAAAGTTACGCCCAGCACTTCTAATTAAGCCATTAAGTAACGGTTATGATGATTGGCTAGTTTGCATGATTTCCACTAAAATAGGGCAAGAAGTAGCTGGAATTGACGAAATTATTACACCCAATGATCAGGATTTTAAACAAACAGGCTTAAAGTCAGAAAGCGTTTTTAGAGTCTCACGGTTAGCAGTTGTATCAGAAAAGATATTATTGGGAAAAATTGGTGAAATTTCCACAAAAAGATTAGAGCGAATTAAAATCAATCTGGCAACCTGGATTTTAAGTAATTGATTTTAGTCGGTATTTATTGTAATATAGAATAACTCATGTAGTTCGGGAAATATTTTTATTCCGCGCAATTGAAAGATAAAAGATGAGGTTTTAGCTTTGTCATTCATTCCATAAATGTTGAATTTAAGGTACAAAAAATGAGTTTTAATAATTTTGCTGAATTACAAGATTTGATTCGGAGTTACAATTCAAAGTCTATTTTAGAAATAGGAACTCGGATATGTTGGGAAAATTTCTACATTCAACAAAAATCACAACAATTCGATTGGTTTTTCTATAATGCTGAACGCAATTCGGCAATTCGGCTAATGCTATTAGCAAGCATGAGTAATCCTCACCGTAAAAAAAATATTCTTGAAGCAGAATTTAATGAGTTTAAATATTTTTTTCTTAATGAAAAAAAGCTAAATCATACTATTGCATATTCAAATGTTCTTCGTCAGGAAGCAGAAACCATATCTAGATGTATTAAAAGTTGGGAAAATAACCCTAAAAATATAAAGAAAGTTAGTAATTGGTTATTAAAACCTAGTGATTTTTTTGATGTAAAGGTAATTGACGGCGAAACAAACTATCTATTTATGCAACGTCAAGTAGCTTTTCGGGGTGAGGGTTTTGGAAACCTAAAGGCTCGCATTCTGAGAACAATCAAATTTATAGAATTTTTAGAAAGTTACTCTAATAGAGAGTTTGGAGAGAGTTATTTAAAATCTAATTTTTTAAAATCCACAGGATTAAGTATAGATATATACTTTAGACAATTTTGGGGTTGTTTAGCTTTATTTAAAAGAAGGGATGGTTACTTTGATTTTTCTCATTTTCCTGGTATTAATCAGGTAATTCAAGAGATGGGCATTACTATTGAAAATCTCAAGTTATTTATTAAGCAAAATAGCGCACCATTTCATTCAGAATCTGAAAATTCATTCCGCAGTAAAGTAAGTAAAAAACTTCAAAATACATCTGAATTTTATAAACCTTTCTTTTACAATTTTTTTCTAGAAAAGCCATTTGTTGAATTTAGCAAAGATCAATTTTATTTACCAGATCCTTTTTCTTTGATTGAATCATGTTGGAATCAAATTGAAAGTTCAATTTTGGAAAACTGGCCTGAAAAAAAACGAAGCAATATTTTAAGTAATTCATTTGAAGAATATCTTGAAAAAGTTCTACTTCCATTTATTGCTCAATCTTTCAACAAAATACCTGAAGTTGAAAATTCTAAAGATCCTTCTGATAAACGTGCTGATTTTCTCATTGAATTGTCTCAGTTCTACATAGTTTTAGAATGTAAAAATAGTCTCATGTCTCTTGATACAAGTAAATATTTCGATCCTGAAGGAATTGCAGAACTTTGGTGTCGTACACACTTAGCAGTTGAGCAAATAGCTGCCACAGTCAAGGCTATTGATATTAAGGATAAGCCAGTAATTCCTGTTATTCTAACTTTTTATGATAGCATGGCATCATCGCTGGTATTGAGAGAAATAATCATGAAGAACAGTAATTATTGTGATATCATGGGTTTGAATATTCCACCAATTGTGTATTCTCTGCACGAATTTGAAGAATGGACATCTAATAGAAGTCTTGATAATTTGGCTAAGTTTATCCCAAAAACACACAATAACCCAAATGTATATGTAGAACCTGATAATCAAGGACATAACTATCAACACTTGGCAGATATTCAACTTTTATAATATTGAATTTGGGTAATATTAAACTTACTATTTGTAGATAAATTTTCTGTGGGTACGGAAGCGAACTGACAAGTCAGCGTTTGCGCGATACCTTCTGTCGGCGCAGCGATCGCTCATACTCTAGCAAAAATTGGTAAAACTTGCACAACAACTGTTATTTTTAGTGGTGTATTTCTAGCGTAGCGTTATCAGCGCTATGCTAGAAATAGCAAACTTCAAGGAGAGAGCAAATCATGGAAGAATTACTAGAACTCAGAGAATTAGTGGTTTCTGGCAACCTAAAAGCGGCTCTATCTTTAATTGATGAATTAGAAGAAATGAGCAAAGAAGATAAAATCAATAAAATTTATAGCTATTGTGTAGTGCTTTTAGTCCATTTAATTAAACAACAGGCAGAAAAAAGGACAACTCATTCTTGGGATGTTTCCATTCGGAATGCTATTGACGCAATTGATCGGATCAACAAACGTAGAAAAGCTGGAGGATATTACATGAACAAAAAAGAAATAGAAGAAATTTTACCAGAAGCTTATAATCGAGCTTTAGATAATGCTTCTTTAGAAGCTTTTGGCGGAATTTATGATGAATTAACCTTAAGAAACATGGTAGATCAAGAATTAATTATTAACCAGGCATTAAATTTTATTTCTAATTAAATAAAGCGCGAACTTATTAACTATCTACAATTAATAAACAAAATCAAGGAGAATAATATGCAAATACAAACTTGCAAACATATTTACACCCCTGAAGAATATTTAGAATTAGAAGAAAAAGCACTTTATAAAAGCGAATATCGGGATGGAGAAATTATTCCTATGACTGGGGGAACTGGTAATCATAATAAAATTACACTAGCTATTGCGGCGATTTTACTATATGCCATGAGACGCAAAAAATATGAAGTTTTTATGGGAGATATGCGTTTATGGATTCCACAATTTAAAGAATATACTTATTCTGATGTAATTGTAACTGATGGTCAAGCTAGTTATACAGGTAAAAATAATACTACTGTGACTAATCCTTTATTAATTGTTGAGGTTCTATCTAAGTCTACAAAAAATTATGATCAGGGTGAGAAATTTACTTTTTATCGTTCTATTCCCCAATTTAAAGAATATGTTTTAGTGGAACAAAATCAATATCAAGTCATGCACTATAGCCAAACTAATGAAGGAGAATGGATTTTTAGAGAATATAAATGTGAAAATGATATTGTTAAATTACAACATCTTGATTTTGAAATTAGTTTAGTTGACATTTATCAAGATGTGAATTTTGACGATAAAGAATAATATTTATTAAGTTCGGATAATTAATTTTACGATATAAAAGGTCAAATCAAAAATGAGACAGTTTATCCTTTGAATGGGCGTTTTTCTATTTCTTCAATGGGTAATAAGTACCCATGCAAAATTAATTATACATTTTAATAATAAATTGATAAAATAAATTATTAATAGAAATAAAGAGAAAAAGATGCGATTTATTAGAGATTTAAACTTTGATACAGCCAAATTACTAGAAAGAATATATAAAGAAAGTGTACATTCTCAAGTTAGACAAAGAGCGCATTGTATTTTATTAAGCTATAAAGGAGTGACAATTCAATTCCTAAATTAATAGAAATTTTTAAAGTAACTAGAGTTACTATATATAACTGGATGAACGATTGGGAAGATAACAGGTTATTAGGATTATATAATCAAAAAGGAAGAGGAAGAAAACTAGCCTTTAATGAAGAACAAAAGCAAAAAATAAAGTCATGAGTAAAACTCTATCCCAAAGATTTAAAAAAAGTATTGGCACAAATTAATCAAGAATGGGGAATAACAGTTAGTAAAGATACAATAAAAAGGATATTGAGAAGTTTAATAATGACATGGAGAAGATTTAAAAGGGGATTAGCAGGAGAACCAGACCCCTTGGAATACAAGGAAAAACAGTTAGAGATTACCAAACTAAAAGAACAAGAAAAACGTGGAGAAATTGATTTAAGATATTTAGACGAAAGCGGGTTTTGTTTAATACCTTATGTACCTTATGGATGGCAAGAAAAAGGAGAAAATATTCCCATCAAAGGAATATAAAATTAATTTTGCTTAGGTACTTATAGTCAATAACCATTGATAAATCCCTATAGATTATTGATATAATGTAATTACATCATGTACATACACAACAAATGAGCAACCCCTACAATATTCGTAGCACCAAAATTGGTAACAGCGCAGGGTTTCGACTTCCTGCTGATTTCTATCGTGAACATCCCCAATTTGCGAATGCAGATGGTTGGATTGAGGTTTTATCACCCGATACAGCAATTGTGCGAATTGTTCCTCAATTAGACGAAGACGATGAAGATGCAGAAGACTCGTTATTAATGCGGTTGTTTCTCGATTTTGCTACCACAGAAGCATTGAGAAATAATACATTACAACCTTATACAACAGAAATGTCTGAAGCTGCTCATAAACTAATTGAAGGTGTGCAATTAGAAGATGAGTAAGTTTATTGGTAATAACTGGGAAATTTATTTTCATCCTCAACTATTTGGTAGTCAATATCAAGCGTTATCAAATCGCGTTACTAATTTGCGAGAACAATTACCAGAAGCAGAGTTTAAAACTCATGCAACAGTGAAACTTTTTGCAGCAATTACTATAGCAATTGAAACCAAAATTACTTCTGATCCTTTTACTAGTCATTTTGTCTTAACGGGTGCATTAAAACGCTATAGTCGAGTCAAAAAAATGGGTTTACCAGAACGGTATCGGCTATTTTTTCGCGCGTTTGATACTCCAGAATTAAAAGCAATTGTGATTTAGAAACGAAAACTGAATTTAGGTTAGTCACGAATTTACCTGCCGATGGAGAGGCAGCAGTTACAGATAATGAAATCAGAGATATTTATCGTTTACGGTGGGGAGTTGAACTGTTATGGAAATTTTTAAAGATGCACCTAAAACTGGATAGATTAATCACTAAAAATGTTAATGGTATTGCTATTCAAATTTATGCTAGTCTTATCGCTTATCTGATTTTACAACTTGTATCTGTTCCGAAAGAATGGGGTGAAAAGATGTTAGATAAATTCCGCTATCTTCAAGCTTGTATGTGTCAACAAATCAGTTATGTTCATTGGATGGAAGATATTATGAAATGTTGACATTTTTACCCTTGATAATACTAGTATACTTAAATATGTAAAGTTTTGTAACGACATTCAACATTTCTGGATCAATTTACATCAATTCTTAATAGTTGCAATTACTTTTGCTGAATCTGGTGAATTTGAGTCTTTGTTTAGTTGGGAAGAAGATCAATCTTGAGTTATTGAATATTAAATACTCAATAAATCCTTATTGTTTTGTAAAAGGCTAAGATATCAATGTATAATTTTGAGATTGTAAAGTAATTGTAAAAAGGGTGTAAAACAAATTGACTACTATCGGAAGTTATCACGTAAAAGTTTTAATTGAATCCAACACTGAGGAAGTTGCTTTTCTTTCTCCAGCAACTATTGATGATATGCCCAAAAATTGGTCTTGTAACTGGTTAAATATCTGGAATGAAACAGCCTCTTACTGTCAAAATATAGTGAAACTTGTTTATAATGATCAAATCTGGGGATTGGTAAAATATAGTCTTTATCCATATACTTATCCTGATCCAAGTCCCCCTATATTTCTGGAAATAAATAATTTAGAAGCACACCCTACAAGTCGAGGAGATGTTGCTACAAGACTAATTGAACCTGTAGCTAAATGGTTGATTTGGTATGCAATAAAGGTTGCTTTCGAGTTTTGTCAAGTAACACCTGATGAATCATTTGTGTGGCTGGAAGCTTTCGATAAAGTTGTGCCATACTATAGTGATAAGGTACAAATGGAGTATCTTGGTTTTTCACGTAGCACTCCCAGTGGAGAAGATTTATATGTATTCAGATTTTCACGAACCGCAGCAGCAGAATTTTGTCGACGACATGAAACAAGATGGGGAAAACCCAAGTTATATGAGTAGTGAGGAAATAATGGTAGGATCAAAAGAGATAATGACTCATGCTCAAAGACAAGCTTTTCTGAAAACATCTTATCTAGGAAAGTTACTTGGTGTTGCACATTTACTCCCCGAAGTTATAGAGGTAACAGAAGAAAGATCAGAAAATTTACCACACCTAAAACGGGTACGCGGACTATTCAAGTCTGAAGAACAAAAAGATCAACAACATAATTCTAGTAATACCGAAGTTGCTAAACATGGAAGTTAGGATTTAGAGCAACACTAATGATCAGAAAAGTTTTATTAGATGATGATATTCTTCTAGATATTCTGCTCGAAAGAGAACCATTTGTAGAAGATTCATCAAAAATTTGGGAATTAATTGAAGCTAAACAAGTAGAGGGTTATGTAACAGTTACAACCCTCAATAAAATCTTTGATGTTGGTAGAGATAACGGAGGATTTGAGATTGCTTGGGAGGCTATATCTGAAATTCGCTCTGTAATGGAAGTTTGCATTATTGATGATAGAATTTTAGAAATAGCTCATTCATATCACCTTAAAGATTTTGAACAATCTATACAATTAGCTTGTGCAAAGTTTTTTAAATTAGACTATATTCTTACTAGAAAAGTTGGATATATTAAATCTTCTCTTCCAACTTCTCTTCAAAACTTAGGGGATTCTTATAAAGAATTTTTTTCTGTAGTTAAACCTACCTCATTTTTGTTCATTTACTTTCCTAGTCATTTGAGTTATGGTTTTTGCAACTCTCTTGAATTTTACAATATTCGGTTTCAATATTACAGAAAACGTATAGAAATTGTTGAAAATATTACTAATAAAACAGATATTCTAGTTAATTATTGATTAAAATATCTCTTAGATTCTATTTCTACTCAATCAATTGAAATACAAAATCAGCAAGAATCTGAAAACAAAATTGCTGTTATCAAGCGAGATATTGCCACTATTGTACGCTATATAATATATGCAATTTTAGCTGAAAAGTTAACTTTAGATGATAATTATATAAATAGTTGTTTTACAGAATGTAACTCTCTTAATATATCACGTCAATCTTTAATTATTGCTTTACAACATAAGAAAGAATTAACTATTAAACTTACTACTCAACCAGCTAATCAAGATATTGATTTTTCTGACTTGAATTATAATAATATTTTGGTTAATGAGATAAGCAGATATTTTGATCAATTTATAATTAAACTCACATCATATTAATTTTATATCCCCAACCTCTTAAAGAAGTCGGGGATATTTATAAACCCCTACAAATTAATTATTCATTACCTTCAATTGGTGCAAAACCTTGACGTTGGATGTTTTCTGTGATATGGCGTGGTTCTAGGAATTGCAAAAGATAATCTGGTCCTCCTGCTTTTGAACCGACTCCAGAAAGTTTAAATCCACCGAAAGGTTGACGAGATACCATTGCACCAGTTATATTCCGGTTAATGTATAAATTCCCTACTTCAAATTCCGCTCGCGCTTGTTCAATGTGGGAAGGTGTGCGAGAATAAAGACCACCAGTTAAAGCGTAATTTGTGCCATTGGCAACTTCTATTGCTTCTTGAAAATCTTTAACTCTAATTACCGCTAAAACAGGTCCAAATATTTCCTGTTGTGCTATGACTCCATTTGCGGGTACTTCTGAAAAAATCACAGGTCCAATAAAATATCCTTGGGTGGGTGCGGGTAACTCTAAAGCTAATTTAGCTTCTTTTTTGCCCTCTTCAATATATTCTAAAATGCGAGCTTGAGCATTAGCGTCAATTACCGGACCAACTTGGGTACTGGGTAATTCCGTTTCCCCAATATTTAAAGATTTTGTTGCTTCTACCAACCTTTCTACAAAAGCATCATAAATAGGTTCAAGCACAATTACCCGTGAACAAGCAGAACATTTTTGTCCACTATAACCGAAAGCAGATTGGACAACGCCGACAACAGCTTGGTCTAAATCAGCACTTTCATCAACAATGATGGCATTTTTGCCTCCCATTTCTGCAATTACCTTTTTAAGGTGCTTTTGACCAGGTTTCAACATTGCTGCTTCTGCGTAAATTCTACAACCTACTTCCTGAGAACCAGTAAAAGCAATAACATGAGTATCAGGATGATTTACCAAATAAGCACCGACTTGAGAACCCTTACCAGGGACGTATTGAAAAACACCCTTTGGTATTCCAGCTTCTATTAATATTTCTGTAAATTTTGCAGTAATTACAGAAGAAGTTTCCGCAGGTTTGAGTAGAGTACAATTTCCTGAAACTAAAGCTGCAACAGTCATACCGCAAGCAATAGCCAAAGGAAAATTCCAGGGAGAAATGACAATAGCGATACCTTTCGGCTGATAAATATAACGATTGGTTTCACCAACAACATCATAAATTATACCTTTATCCAGCCTTTCCATTTCCTCAGCGTAATAAAAACAAAAATCAATTGCTTCCGAAACTTCCGCGTCAGCTTCCTTAACGGGTTTTCCTACTTCCAAAACTATCCAAGCGGAAAGTTCGGCGCGTCTTTGTTCCATTAACGTCCCAGCTTGACGCAAAATATCAGCACGTTGTTTGACTGGAGTTTTCTTCCAAGCTGGAAAAGCAGCTTTAGCAAATTTCATTGCTTCCTCAGCTTGTTCAATGCTAAGTAAACCCACCTTACCAACAACTTGATTAAAATTAGAAGGGTTAAGAGAGTCTACAAAAGTTGAAGTATTCACATATTCCCCATTCAGCAAAGGTAAATAAGTCTTACCCAACTGCTGACGGACATTTTCAAAAGCCAAACTCGACCTATTCCTTCTCTCCTCCTCCGCAAAATCCGTATCCGCAACACCAACAAAACCTTCCTTCTCTTCTTTGCTCCTTTGCGCCTTTGCGCGAAACATATCTATAATTGGAGGTGCTAGTAATTCTTCAACCGGACGATTTTCCAGATTTTGCCGTAAAAAGGAACTATTTGCGGTATTTTCCAACAAACGACGAATTAAATAAGCCATTCCCGGTAATAAGTCACCGTAGGGACAATAGACGCGGACGCGATAACCCTTATCTACCAAGGCTTTGGCTATTTTATCACCCATGCCGTACAGAACTTGCATTTCAAAACGACGACGGGGAACTTGAAGATTTTCCGCAATAGCTATGGCGCGAGATTGCGATCGCACATTATGACTACCTATGGCAGAATAGACATACTGATGATTTTCTAGCAATAACTGGGTAATAACTTCAAAATTGGCATCTGTGGCGACTTTATCATTATAAACTGGTTGCGGCCAATGTTTTTGAGCGGCTTTGATGGTTTCCTGGTCCCAATACGCACCTTTAACCAAGCGAATAGTAAGAGGATAACCCCGTTGTTTTAACCAAGCAATGATATCTCTAGCGTCCTGTTCACTGTCACGCAGATATGCTTGAATGGTCATACCAATATCGGTACGTTGACGAAATTCCGCTTCTAGTAAAAGTTTTTTGAGAATGGTGAAAGTAATATCTTTATAGGCGTATTGTTCCATATCAAAATGGACTGCTGTACCTAATTCCTTGGCACGACGGAGTAAAGTCCGAATATGTTCGCTTACTTTCGCTTCACTACCTTCAGCATCTAAAGGGTCAAATTGGGAATAAAACGCCGTTAATTTGACGGAAACCTGGACTTTAGGGATATTTTCGCCGTCTGCTTCGTCAATAGCTGGAATTTTCGCCCAATTTTGTGACGCTTCGACCAATTGCTGCATCAATTCCAAGTATCTTTCTAAATAAGATTGTGCCTCTATTTCCGTAATTACCGCTTCACCAAGTAAGTCAATAGTGAAAGCCATTTTCTCTTTTCGCAGTCTCTCAACGGTTTTGATGACTTGCTTGATATTTTCCCCAGAAATATATTTATGTGCTAAAGTTTGCACAGCAGTTCCCACTGTTGTCGCTGCTACCTGTGCGGGCATAGAATCAGGGTTAGCAAAGTTTAAAATCGCTTTTAAAGCCGTCGGTAATTCTACTGATTCATCTCCCAAATATTCTTGTAAATGGGAGGCAATTTCTGATTTACTATGTAAAGCGGGTAAAGTATCTATGAACCGAAATAGTTGTACTCTTAAGCCGGGGTTACTCATAGCCCAGTCGAGTAATTTATCATCCCAGCGCATTTGGTCGCGTAAAGCACCTAAAAATGAGCGATTTTCTTGGGTAGCAGCGAGAACCTGTTTAGCAATTTCCTGGGTTTTCGCTTCATAAGTGCTGTTTTCTACTTGTAATATCATAAAATTTGTTAGTTGTTAGTAGTTATTTGTCAGTTCCCAAGCTGGATTTTTTTGAGTAATGTTGAATGATTGTGTAAAAATGAACTAGGGTGTTGTTTTTAACGTAGCAAGCACCATTTTATGAACCTTCCTAGTGATTTTGAATGTGATTTCATTGAATACTTGGAAAATTGGACTTTAGTACCTTTGGAAATAGGTATAGTCTGCTTAGGAGGTTGTACAAAAAGACCGACAAATACACAATTACAAGTATGATGCACAAAAGCAAATAGTCGCAATGGGGAAATTCTAGCAGATAATTTATATTTTTAACCAAGATAACCCAAGATTAAGGCCACCCAACCAATAATACTACCACCTAAAATTAGGTACATGGCATTAATGCGGTAGAAAAGCACTAAAATTGCGGAAATCACAGAAATTCCTAAACCTAAAAAATCTAGATCATGGGTTTTTGGTAATATTAAAGTAGCCATTCCTAATTGCATTGTAGTTAACACCATTAATGCTAAAGCACTAACATTTACAGCATCTAAAAAAGGTCTTGTCCAAGATGATTTGCGAATAGGATTCATGAGAGGATTTAAAGCAGCTACAAATAAAAATGAAGGGAGAAAAATTCCTATAGTTGCTACAGTTGCTCCGGGAAATCCAGCAATTATATAACCAATAAATGTCGCGGTAGAAAGCACTGGACCCGGTGTAAATTGTCCGATAGCAATACTATCTAATAATTGTTGTTGTGTTAACCAACCATATTCTTCTACGAGTCCTTTTTGTAAAAAGGCTATTAGTAAATAACCACCTCCAAAGAGAATACTACCAACTTTTAAAAAGAATAAACCCAATTTCCACACAGGTACAGATATATGACTATTTATGGCTGTACTCATTGTGGTTGTTTGTAAAAATGTTTCTGTGGTTAAACCCAGAATAATTAAGTTAGTTTGATTACTACTGCTCAACCAAATCATTCCTAATATTCCTCCTAGTAATAAAGCTACAACTTCGTTGACTTTAGCAAACCAAGTTATTAACCCAACTACTATAGAAATTATCAATAATTTTCTAGTTTTTACCGCTTTTTTTCCCAAACCCCAAATCGCATTAATAATAATTGCTAAAACAACAGGTTTAATCCCATAAAGTAAAGGTAAAACTTGAGGTAAAGTCCCATAATTGACATATAGCCAAGCAAATAAACCCGTAATTAAAACCGCAGGTAAAATAAAACAAACTCCAGCAATAATTAATCCTAACCACCCTGCATAAATGTATCCTATATGAATGGCCATTTCTGTGGAATTTGGACCAGGAATTAAGTTAGTTACACCCAATAAATCTAAAAAATGTTCTTGTGTCAACCATTGACGACGTTTAACTACTTCATCTTCTATCATAGCAATATGTGCAACTGGTCCACCAAAACCAATAATACCTAATTTGAGAAATAGTTTTGCAATTTCGGTTAAGCGATTTAATGATGATTTATTCATGGTTTCTGACTAAGAATTAAGAATAATTAAACACAGATGAACGCAGATTAACGCAGATAAAGATGGATGAATTTTAGGATTTTGATAAGGGATAGATTCATTATTTATTTTTTATTAAGGTAGCAATATTTCTGCTTTACAGCTAGATCTGGATAATCACTAAATACACCATTTACTCCTAAATTTAAAAATATTTCATATTCTCTTTGTGGATTTCCTTGTAAGTCTAAAGGTAGGAAAACATCTTCATTTCTAAATGTCCAAGTATGAACTTGTAAATTAGCTGCATGAGCATCTATAATTAAGGATGTCGGTGATAATAATTTACCATGACTATCGCTAGGAATCAATAAGTTTTTATGTACACCTATTGCTTGAGCATATTCTGCAATTTCTCTCAAACCTTTTTGAGTTAATAAATCTTGATATGTGCGAGAATCATGATTAATGATAAAATCGTAGGGTTTCCCAAGATCATTAATTAATTGCACTAATGGTAAATCTGTTTTCTGCGATAATTCTTTGAGATTGCTAACTTCAAATGATTGAATAAATACAGGTAAATTAATCCCCTGCAAATTCCATAATAAAGCTTCCTCTAATGGTAAACCAAGCACCTGAAAATAACTGGGATGTTTAGTTTCTGGATAAATGCCAATATTGCGAGCAATTTTTTGACTTTTATGCTTGACTAAATCAATGATTTCTGCAAAAGTGGGAATAGTAAATATATTGTCATAAACTGTATTTTGAGGACGAAGTTCAGGAATACGTTCTTTTGCTGTTAAAGTTTTGATTTGTGCTATGGTAAGATCTTCTGTAAACCAACCAATTTTAATTTCACCATCAATGATTTTCCTGGTTTTTAAATAAGCAAATTCTGGATGATTAGCAATATCCGTAGTTTCCGATATTTCATTTTCATGACGTGCAATTAAAATACCATCTTTAGTCATCACTAAATCGGGTTCAATATAATCAGCACCTAAATCAATTGCTAACTCATAACCTGCTAAAGTATGTTCAGGACGGTAGCCACTTGCACCACGATGAGCGATAATAATAGGAGACTGACTTGTAAAGGTTTGAATCATGGATACTTGTTACTTTTCTTATAATTAAAATCCCACCGTTATTATTTTTTGTTATAAAACTGATGATGTCAACTCAACCTCAAGTAAAACGCATAGAAGAATTACGGCGCTTATTACAACAAGCTAGTTATGCCTATTATGTACTAGACGCGCCAACAATGGAAGATACAGTTTATGATCGGCTGTATCGGGAATTGCAAGAACTAGAAACGAAAAATCCAGAATTAATTACCCATGATAGTCCAACTCAGCGTATTGGTGAGCGTCCTGCAACTCACTTTACCTCAATCCGTCATAATATTCCCCTGTATAGTCTGGAAAATGCCTTTAATATTGAAGAATTGCAAAATTGGGATCAACGTTGGCGACGACACTCATTAACTCAGTATAATAGCGGAGAAATAGAATATGTATCTGAGTTAAAAATTGATGGTGCTGCTTTAGCATTAACTTATGAAAATGGCGTTCTAACAAGGGGTGCAACCAGAGGAGATGGAGTAACAGGTGAGGATATTACCCAGAATGTGAGAACTATTCGCTCAATCCCCCTCCGTTTGAATTTTAACGACTTAGAAAATATTGCTAAAGTGGAAGTACGGGGAGAAGTGTTTTTACCTTTACAAGTATTCAAGGAAATTAACGAGAAAAGACAAAAAGCAGGTGAACAGGTATTTGCTAACCCGCGTAATGCCGTAGCTGGTACGCTCAGACAATTAGATTCCCGTATTGTTGCACAACGACAGTTAGATTTTTTCGCCTATACTTTACATATTACTGGCTTAGATGATTCTAGTATTGCCAATACCCAATGGCAAGCTTTGGAACTATTGCAAAAAATGGGTTTTCGAGTTGATACCAATCATAAACTCTGCCATTCTATTGCTGAAATTTCCGAATATTACCAATATTGGGATACAGAACGGCTCAACTCTCCCTATATGACGGATGGAGTTGTAGTTAAATTAAATACTTTTAGACTACAGGAACAACTGGGGTTTACACAGAAGTTTCCACGGTGGGCTATAGCTTTAAAATATCCCGCCGAAGAAGCCCCAACCCGTGTAGAAAAAATTACAGTCAATGTCGGCAGAACCGGCGCATTAACACCTTTAGCGGAAATGTTGCCCGTACAATTAGCGGGAACAACTGTTTCCCGTGCTACTTTACATAACAGCGATCGCATCGAACTATTAGATATCCGTATTGGTGACACAGTAATTGTACGCAAAGCAGGGGAAATCATTCCCGAAGTAGTCCGGGTAATTAAAGAACTGCGTCCTACTGATACCCACCCCTTTATCATGCCTTCCCATTGTCCCGTCTGTGGACAACTAGTGGTTAGAGAAACTGGAGAAGCAGTTACTAGATGTGTAAATGCTTCCTGTCCCGCCATTCTTAAAGGTGAAATTGAACACTGGGTAAGTCGTGACGCTTTGGATATTAAAGGAGTTGGAGAAAAACTAGTGTATCAATTAGTAGATAAAAAATTAATACATTCCGTTGCTGATTTATACGAATTGACAAAAGAACAACTATGTGTATTAGAACGCATGGGAGAAAAATCAGCGGAAAAATTGATTAAAGCGATCGCCCAATCAAAAAATCAACCTTGGTCTAGAGTATTATATGGTTTAGGCATCCGTCACGTTGGTAGCGTCAACGCCCAATTATTAACAGAGAAGTTTACCACTGTTGAAGAATTAACAGCGGCCAGACAATCAGATATTGCGGGTGTTTATGGTATTGGTGCAGAAATCGCCCAATCAGTCTACCAATGGTTGCGGACTCCAGCCAATCAAAGCTTAATATCCCGTCTCCAAGGAATAGGGTTACAATTAGCAAATAGCGCCGAAGCTCAAGTAGTGGGCGAAATTAATCAAAAATTTGCTGG
Organism: Aphanizomenon flos-aquae FACHB-1287; assembly: GCF_014698755.1. GTDB lineage: Bacteria > Cyanobacteriota > Cyanobacteriia > Cyanobacteriales > Nostocaceae > Dolichospermum > Dolichospermum flosaquae. The sequence goes on from NZ_JACJTO010000008.1 coordinate 55,356, forward strand.
TAAAACCTTTGTAGTAACTGGCACATTACCAACTTTGAAAAGAGAAGAAGCAAAGGCCTTAATTCAAAAATCCGGCGGTAAAATCACGGAATCAGTTAGCAAAAAAACAGACTTTTTGGTTGTAGGAGCAGATGCCGGTTCTAAATTAGACAAAGCCCAGAATTTAGGCATTAGTCAATTGACAGAGGCGCAGTTATTGGCAATGCTGGCAGAATAGTTATAAACTCACATAAATTATTAAATTATGTTACATTTCCTATTGTGAAGATAAACTCACAAAGATGCTCAGGTCCTAAACACTTTTTTACTAAGAAACCATGAATTACCTAATTAATAAAACAGTTGGTATTGCCATAGCCGCAACTACCCTTCTGGTCAGCGTTCCTACTTTTGCCCAAACCGCAAACGCGCCTAAACCTCATACAATCCCTACTGCAAAGACAGCCAGTACAATTGTCGAAATTGCCAGCGCCAACAGTTCTTTGAAAACCCTAGTCACAGCTATCAAAGCCGCCGGCTTAGTCGAAACCCTTTCTGGTCCAGGACCATTCACTGTATTTGCACCTACAAACACAGCATTTAAAGCCTTACCAAAGGGAACTTTAGAAAAACTCCTCAAACCAGAAAATAAAGCCACCTTAGTCAAAATTTTGACTTATCATGTAGTTCCTGGGTCAGTTACTTCTAAGACCATCAAAGCTGGTGGTGTCAAAACAGTTGAAGGTGCTTCAGTGAATATTCAAGTTAAGAAAGGTCGAGTCACTATAGATAAAGCTAAAGTTACCAAAACAGATATTAAAGCCAGTAACGGCGTGATTCATTTAATTGATAAAGTGCTACTTCCTCCTGATGTCAAATTGTAGAATTTTTAGCAACTCAGATTCCTAAATTTTTTCAGAATTTGGGAATCTGATAGTTTTGAGTTTTGGGTTTTAATTCACCCCAGAACTCATTATTTTTACCGAGGTGGTAAATTTTTAAAGCGGTATTCAGTCCCAACTTTTAGCTGATTAGCATTATAGCGAGGAGTCATTAACAGAGAAGAATTATAGGGATTGGGTAAGTCAGGTGTGCGAATATACGGATCATTTGTTGCTTGTTGAGAAAGCGCGTCATGATAAAGCTTATTTACTGATTCTCCATCTTTAGCGATTTCATTGTCAGGAAAAGCAGCACCAAATTTACGCCCAATGCCAATTAACGAGCCTACTTGACGCTCTAAACTGGTATTTCCGTAAAAAGTAGAATCATAGCTAAAATAAGCTCTTTCAAAAGCATCATCTGTTGTTTGATAGTCAGGTGTTTCAGCTTTAGCGACTGAAGAAAGGACAAAACTAGTAGTAACAAGTACCAGTAAACAACTCAATGCTGGAAATTTTATACCCATTATGGTTAACTCCTCAATTTTTGGGTGCATCTTAATTTATGCTTAAGTGGTTGAACTTTGTTGAGTTTCAACTTTGGTGTAACACAACTTTTAATTGTTTGTAATGTCTGATTCCACTCAAACCCCTAGCAACCAAGACATTTGGGCTGCTACCACTGATTTAACTACTCTGCGTCAAAAGTTACTTGATTTATTTTGCCAGCTTGCGTATCAAGAAGGCGATTTTGTTCTTTCCTCTGGACAACGTAGTTCTTATTATATTAATGGTAAACAAGTTACACTTCATCCCCAAGGTGCTTTAGCTATAGGTAGGCTGGTGCTGCCAATGCTACCCGATGATACTCAGGCGGTAGCGGGTTTAACCTTGGGTGCTGATCCGATTGTATCAGCCTTAAGTGTAGTTTCTGTGTATGAAAATAGACCGATACCAGCTTTGATTATTCGTAAAGAAACAAAGGGACATGGGACAATGGCTTATATTGAAGGTCCTAGTTTATCCCCAGGTGCAAAAGTTGTGGTTTTAGAAGATGTCGTGACAACTGGACAATCCGCACTCAAGGCTGTGGAACGCTTACAAGCGGCAGGTTATACGGTAGACCGGGTAATTTCCCTAATAGATAGATTACAAGGGGGTAGGGCGTTATATGAGTCCGCTGGGTTGCAATTTGAGGCTTTATTTACGATTCAGAATCTTCAGGAACGGTATCGAGAAATTAACTTATAACAGAAGTCGGAAATAGGACGCAACTGGAATCATCTAAAACTGGAGAAAGTTAATTAAACAGAAATACGGAAAGATTGACCAATAACTTGAAAATCTTCTGTTTGTTGATTTTTCAGTTTATCACGGATTTGAGTAAATTGGTGAAGAATGTCTGATTTATATAGCTTTCCGCCGCATTTTGCACAAACTTCTGCTTCTACCTGGATAATAGCCGTATGATTCCCTCCTTTTAACATTTTTTCAATTTGCTTAGTTTGTAACTTACCTTGACAAGTCGGACACGTTTGGTTTTTCATACTAATACATCTTAATGTGATAATTAATCCAGTGTTGAGGCTGGTAACTATAAACAGGGGCTAAAATTGGATTGCTGCTGTTTTGATCATAGCCTCAAATTTTATGAATGGGTTGAGGGGCATATTTTCTCAGTGTGTTAAATTGTGGTGGATAGGGTGTATTATTGGGGTATTATTCGATAATTTTGTTTTATATGTCAAATTGAAGAAAAATATCAAATAACTCAAATTCAGGTTTTACATCAAAAATATTAGGTGGTATTGATTCCATAGCTAAAATATCCTTAATTTTCTCAATGTTCTTGATATATTACTTAAATTATGAAAACAAAAACAAACCGCAAATATACGTAATTAGATTCCCAATTGAAGAAGTCGGGGGTCTATTCTATCTACAGCACTTTCCGGTGTTATGAGGTACATATTTAGCGAGCAATATGCCTCCACCACAATAGTTTGATAATTCAACTTTGTACCCCATAAGAGCGGAAACCACTGTCGTGCAGCTATAAATAGCGTCTGAATGTAAGTCCTGAGCAGCAATTTCTAGCTATTGATCAGGAGCAAGATTTTCACTCCCTATCTCAAAATATGCTGGAACTACTGAACTTTGTTTAAACGTTAATCAACGCTCTAATGTTACTAATTTCATAATCAAGATCAGCAAATTCTTTCTTATAACGCGCCAATGTCGTTCTTAATTCTTCAGGAATATCATCATCTTCATTCTTGAGAATATAGCCGTATTTAATTGCAGTGAGAACATTGACCATATAGATCAGATTAGTAGATTCTAAGATATTAGGAGCGATCGCTGGATCATTTTCACTACCAAAACTACCACCCCGTAATGCCAGTGAATTATAGAAAATTTCCCCACCTTCATCAGCTTGAGCATCATTTACCCAAGAATGCCAAAAAGTAATGTGGAAAATCACATAACGACACAACTCTTTCAAGTTCTGAATATCTGTAGCACTGGGTTGGTCAGAAGTAGTAATTGGGCGAGTTGCCTTGACTGTACCATTAATCGTTGTTCTGGGTATCTCAGGATGATCAAGCTCATTGTGATCATACAAATCGTAGTCACTATCATTGCTTACCACCAAAGGTTGATAAGCCACACTATGCTCCACTATATCATCAGATAAACGGTGAATTTCTGCCCAATCCTTCACAATTTCCTCTTGATAATTTTGGAAGAAACTATCAATATATTCAGTTAAAACTTGCCAGTAAAGATTAGCAATTTTCGCAAAAGTATGACCATCAAAAATTGGCTGACGAGGTTTCCAACCTTTCCAATCATAACTGGCCATTCTTTCCTTACAGATTTGCACCACAGAACCAGGAGTTAAGGGTCCATTAGTAGTAACTAAACCTACAGTTGGAGATACTAATACTTCATCAGCCCGTTGATTAATATTAACCAAACTTTTCACATGAGGCAATAACATCAAGCGCACAGGATTTTTGCGTAAATTGCGGAAAGCAGCAATTGTATATTGCTCCATTTGTAAATGAGCCTTAATATAATGCTCAATCATTTCTGCCGCAAAGAAACTATTAGTACGGAAAATTCGTTTCGCTTGTAACCATTTTTCCCCATCTTGAGGAGTATAGGTAACAGGATCTTTCAAAGGAGAATGGGGAGCTAAAGAATCAGGATAACGACTTTGTACAGTAATTGCAGTTACCACCAACTTATTATCTTTGAGTTCCAAAAAGGCTTCTACATTATTGAGGTCGTGGTCATTATCCTTTTCATAATTGTCCCAATTGAATCCTGTTTTAAACAGATTTGGGTTCTGCTTATTCCGTTTCAGCAAACAGGGATTCATCCCATTGAGAATCCGTAACACAAAATATTCATCACTTCTGGTATAACCAGGATTTTTCTGATCTAATTTAATGGTTAAATTGGGAGGATAAGCCGCTTGAATTTCTGGTAAAGTTGGCTGATTAGGATTAAGAGTATTAGTAATAACGTGCTTGGCTTTAATAGGAACTAAACCACTAGCAGCATCATAACCTTGAAGAGTCCGACCAACTGAATAATCATCGGGTGTTCCTTCTAATTCACTGAAAAATAGACGGGCAAAATGGCTATCAGGTTTATACAACCAGTAAGGAACAGTGCAAGTACCAAAGTCAAATTCTTTGTCCTTTACATTATCTGAACCTTTGATAATATAGGCAATGCGATAAGTAGAAACTGGTTGCTCATCTTGATCAAAATGAATCCGACTATCTAACAATCTTAATTCTAAATCTGGAACATCTAAAAATCCTGCTTTGGCTGGATCATAGTAGATAGTAAACTGACCATTGTAATCGGTAATTCCTGTGCCTAAATAAGCTCCAGGAGTACCAATATCTCTGTCCCACAATTCTAATTGAATATTGTGCAATGGCTTGTTGCTATCACTAAAAACTAACTTACCTTTGACTTTGGATAATTGCTCAAGAGGTTTGTCAAACTTCTGTTCTTTGAGTTGAACAATACTTTTTTTAGCTGCTTTCTCGGCTTTCTTTTTACCTAAAGCACTATCGGCTACTTTAATGCCTAAAACTTGTTTGACTTCACTGACAATTTTATTGATTTTATCTGACATAATGATAACTCCTTGTGAATGGATTTAGTGGGAAGATTTGTAGTTTAAACCTTTCAATTTAAGGACTGAAGGAGAAAACAAGCCCAATTTAATATTTCTGAAAAAGCTTTGATTTTATTGGTCAATTAATCTAGTTCCAGTTCAGAAATAATTGGTACTAAATTTTTGGATCGGTAATCTCTACGCTTTTTCAATCGCTCAACTGTGCTTTCATGAAGATCATCAACTCGATTTTCAACATCACGAAGTTTAGTTCCTACTAATTTATATATGCCTGGATCGTTCTTAAAATCAATGGTAGGATCTGGAGCAATGCTGATTGATTTGAGATCGAATTCTAGTCCCAAGCCTAAGTCTTTGATGGAATCGATCATCCACTGTAAAGCACCATCTGATAAGGGGGTGTGTTCTTCTGTACCACCACCAACGCAACCATGCTCACCTGGAAACCACTTTTCAATTAGCCTTTGGTTGGGAGCATCGGGGTTTTTGATCATACGAGTTACATCAAAAATTTCCCGAACTTCGTCTATTGCCATAGCGTGCAGTGCATTTTGGACATACTTATTTAAAGTAGGGTCATAGAATTTGTAACGTCTATGAAGTAGTGGAGCAAATATTTTGAATATAGGTAGCAAAGGAATTCCTAATGCACCCACGGTATCGAAACAACCAAGTAATGTAATATCAACTGGTTTTCCTTGATTTTTTCCGTAGTCTTTACGGTAATTAGCGGCTGTCTCACTACTGGGTTTTACATTTCTGTTGCGATAAAGCCCCTAGGCTTTAGGCACTTCAGTAATATATTGGCGGCTGAGAAGACCTGAACAATAGATCATTCCTGCTAAACTTCTGACTGTGTATGCACCACGACTAAAGCCAAACAGGTAGATTTCATCACCATCAACGTAATTAAGGCTGAGGAATTGATAGGCATCTTGTATGCTTTGATCAATACCCAGTCCAATAGTACCACCCAGAATCTTTTTATTCTCAGAACCAATTCCTGCACCATAAAAACGATTTGTGGGATTCCATTGTCGGCAGTTCGTTTTACAGATTGACTTAGTTTAACTATATTGGTAGGGCAAAGATTAGTTAAATTTTGCCAAGTTCCATCGCAGCAAACAACTAGGCGCTTCATGGTTTATATTCTCAACCTCCTTAACTAGAAATAAATACAATCTGATTAAGATGATACATAAACAAATAGCAACCTGTTCTAAAAAAAAGATTAAATTATGGGAATTTACCTAAATATAAACTTTGATGACAAAATATAGACAAAAACTACCACCCTATGATTTGGCTACCATCAAGAAATAAATAATAGTCAGCAACCGTAATCAAAAGATACCCGACCTCTTAAAGAAATCGGGTATCTATACTGCTACAAATGGAATTGACGAAGGACTGTACTCAGCAAATGATGAGTCACAGGTAAGCTATCTACCACCATTCCTAAACACAGTAGCATCATGTAGGAAATAGAGTATAAAAATAACTCTCTGGCAATAGTTTTATCTTCGGGATTTTGCAACAAGCGCCAAGACTTATGGACAAATACACCGCCTAAAGTTAAGGCAATAACAGCATAGACAATACCACTGGCGTGTAAGGGATAAAACAACAAAATTGTTGCAGTGACAGTAATTACCGTATAAAACCAAATTTGCTTTACAGTTGCTTTATCACCAGCTACAACGGGTAACATTGGTATCCCAACCTTAGCGTAATCATCACGAATCATTAAAGCCAAAGCCCAAAAATGGGGGGGTGTCCACAAAAAGACAATGGCAAAAATTAACCAAGCTGCCCAACTTAAAGTGTCCGTAACTGCAGCCCAACCAACTAAAGCGGGAATTGCCCCGGCTGCACCACCAATGACAATATTTTGAGTGCTATGGCGTTTAAGCCAATGAGTATAGACTAAAATGTAGAAGATGATGCCAGAGAAGGCTAAAAATGCGGACAGGAGATTAGCAAAGACAGTAAGAAGAGTAAAAGAAAGTACAGCTAGAACGATAGCAAAAATTAAAGCATCACGGGGTTGTACCTTACCAGAAGGCATAGGACGGTGGCGCGTGCGCTCCATATCATAATCTATATCTCGGTCATAGATGCAGTTAATAGTTTGGGCACTGGCTGCAGCTAAAGTCCCACCAATCATGGTAATAATTAACAACCAAGGATCTACCTCTCCCTGAGCAGCTATCCACATACTTCCAGCAGTAGTGATTAATAGCAGGGGGATAATTCGGGGTTTGGTTAACTGGTAGTAACTGTGAACGACTTGGAGAAATGTGTCGTGCTGACGACGAGAGACATTAGTCTCAATCATGTTGGGCTTTTTCCTTATTTTTCAAGAACTGGTCAGCAAAACGCTTTTTGGCAGGAATAGGAAGCTGAGGTTTTATAGATTTGGGCTGTGAGTAGGAGTGAATGAATCCCGCAGTGATAAAACTGTAAATACTACCAAAGTACCGAGTAAAGTTGCACCGATAGCTTGGTGAGAAACAGTAAGAGGTTCAACTTGTAAACGTAAGCGGAAGGTAGCTACACCCAATAGAAGTTGTAAAATCAACAAACCACCCGCCATATTAGCTAGTTTCCGCAAAGCCGGATGTAATGCTGGTGTCCGCCAAGAAATCAAGACCACTGCCAAAGTAGCTATAGTTGGTGGTACTAAGCCAAAAATATGGCTGTACATAACACCACAAAGTTGTTCATCTGCCAAACACTGGTGTAAAGCCCAGCGAGAACCCACTAAAGCGCCCAGTAAACTTTGTAAATAGACGCAAATAGCAGCAGTTAGACCTACCCAAGGTAACTTACCTACTGTTCCTGTGCCTTGATAGGGGGTCAAACTCGTACCGATAATTAACAACGTAGTGAAAAATAGCAACGCTGTCCCCAAATGGGCGGTAACGATATCAAACCGCAACAATTCAGTTACAGTGAGTCCTCCCAAAATCCCTTGGAAGACAATTAAAAACAGGGCAAATGTAGAGGACCAAGGCAGCCACTTGGGTAAAGACAGACGATGCCACCAAGATAACCCGCAGAGAGCGATCGCACTAAAGCCAATTAAAGCCGCATCAAGGCGATGAAACCACTCCAAAAACACTTGGAGATTCATTTGTTTGGCTGGAATTAATTCCCCATAGCACAAAGGCCAGTCAGGGCAAGCAAGTCCAGCATTCATGACCCGGGTAGCACTGCCTATAGCCATCAAAATTAAGGTGGCTACGCATATTTTCCACACCAAGCGACGAATCATCTCCTGAGGCTGTTGTGCTACTGTTGCCGCTTTATTTTGTTGTTCTAGGACAAATTCGTTCATTAACAATACCTTCAGACCACTTGTGCTGGAAATTGAAAATTTTCTATTTTGATTTAGTGCCAACTGATATTCACCCTAACGTATAGGTCAGAATATAGAAATCAGCTTTCCCTTATACTTTGGATCACTTTAGCTAGTTTTCGCTGTAATATCTCGTGCTATTTTGCAGATAGGAATAATTGCTAAATGAGAATTAATGGGAATTTTTGGACTAATTATCATCTAACCTGGGGAATACGACTCATCTCTCTTGTACTCAAAATTGTGATCTTGATCCAAAAAATTAATAAAGATTTCAGACCAGCGGATACTAAACCCCATAGCCTGCACTACCTTAGTAAGTAGAGTTACTTTCATAAGTGAAGTAATCTGTAGATAAAGTAGTTAATTCATTAAGAAATCAGCCGTGAAAATTCCCAATGCAATCTGGACATTACTCATTGGCATTGTCCTCACCCTGGCAAGTCTCTGGTACGGACAAAATCACGGTCTGTTACCTGTAGCGGCCTCTGACGAAGCCCCTTTGGTGGATGGTCTATTCAACACGATGATGACTGTTTCTACAGGCATATTTTTGATTGTTGAATGTGTTTTAATTTACGCTGTTATTAGATATCGTCGTCGGGCTGGTGATAATGAGGATGGTCCGGCAATTGAGGGTAATGTACCACTAGAGATCCTCTGGACAGCGATCCCCGCCATTATCGTTGTCGGTATTTCTGTCTACAGTTTTGATGTATATAACAACATGGGTGGCTTTGATCCCCATTCGGCTCATGGTGCACCAATGATGGAGGAGTCCATGAATATGCCAGGGACGGCAATTGCTGCTACTTTCAAGGATGCACCTGTACAGGTATCACAGTTAGATACCGATGCGGAAGTAGTCAACAAACCAGCAGAATTAACCATTAATGTGACTGGGCTACAATATGCTTGGTTGTTCAACTATCCAGAGACGGATGTAACCACTGGTGAACTGCATTTACCCATTGGTAAAACGGTGGAAGTCAATATCACGGCTAACGATGTCATCCACGCCTTTTGGATTCCCGAATTTCGGGTGAAACAGGATGCCATTCCTGGTAGACAAACCAATCTCCGTTTTACGCCCAGAAAAGCGGGTGACTATCAACTAATTTGTGCTGAACTGTGTGGACCTTACCACGGGGTAATGAAAAGCCAAGTAGTAGTGGAGACACAGGAGGCTTTTGATAGTTGGATGCAAGAACAGCTAGTTGCTGTTAACAATATTCCTAATCAAGCGGTGGCTATGAATTCTATGGCCATGACTGCTGATGAATTTCTCTCTCCTTACACTCATGATATGGGGATTCACTCGGAAATTCTGCATCAAATTAAGTAGTTTCGGAATTTCAACAGTTGCAAGAGTTACAAAAGAGATTGGGAAGGCTAATTAAAAAATCATGGGCGCAGGCCTTGCGCCCCTACCAACTTTTTTAAAACATGACACAAGCACAATTACAAGAAACCGATTACAGACAGAATCATACTGAAGAACATAAAGAAAGGCATTGGCGAGATTTTTTTGGCTTTAGTACAGATCATAAGGTGATTGGGATTCAATACTTAGTCACTTCGTTTATTTTTTACTGCATTGGCGGTGCAATGGCTAATTTAGTGCGTACAGAATTACGCACGCCAGAGGTAGATTTTGTCACACCAGAAATCTACAACAGCCTGTTTACACTCCATGCCACAATCATGATTTTCCTGTGGATTGTGCCAACGGGAGCGGGATTTGCTAACTATTTAATCCCGCTGATGATTGGGGCTAGAGATATGGCATTTCCTCGCCTCAATGCTGTGGCTTTTTGGATGGTTCCCCCCGCAGGTATCCTACTGATTGCTAGTTTAGCCGTAGGTGATGCCCCTGATGCCGGTTGGACTTCTTACCCCCCTTTAAGTTTGGTAACAGGCCAAGTAGGTGAGGGTATTTGGATTATGAGTGTGTTGCTTTTGGGAACTTCTTCCATTTTGGGGGCGATTAATTTTCTCGTCACTCTTGTGAAAATGCGAGTTCCTAGTATGGGTATCTATCAAATGCCCTTGTTTTGTTGGGCAATGGTGGCAACTTCTGCACTAGTATTAATATCTACGCCCGTATTAGCGGCAGCTTTGATTTTACTGGGTTTTGATTTGTTGGCCGGAACAACGTTTTTTAACCCCAGTGGTGGAGGTGATCCTGTTGTTTATCAACATATGTTCTGGTTCTATTCCCACCCAGCAGTTTACATCATGATTTTGCCTTTCTTTGGGGCAATTTCGGAAATTCTGCCAATTCACGCCCGTAAACCGATTTTTGGCTATAAAGCGATCGCTTTTTCGTCCCTAGCTATCAGTTTCTTAGGTTTAATCGTCTGGGCGCACCATATGTTTACCAGTGGTGTCCCTGGTTGGCTACGGATGTTTTTTATGATCACTACCATGATCATCGCTGTCCCTACTGGAATTAAAATTTTCGGTTGGTTAGCAACTATCTGGGGTGGTAAAATCCGCTTTACTAGCGCCATGTTATTTGCAATTGGCTTTTTAGCAACCTTTGTCATTGGTGGTATTAGCGGTGTGATGTTGGCCGCAGTTCCTTTTGATATTCACGTTCACGATACTTATTTCGTAGTGGCACATCTCCACTATGTCTTATTTGGTGGTAGTGTGTTAGGCATTTTTGCGGCTATTTACCACTGGTTTCCAAAAATGACGGGACGGAAACTAAACGAATTTTGGGGTCAAGTGCATTTCGCTTTAACCATGGTTGGTCTGAATATGACTTTCTTACCCATGCACAAACTGGGATTAATGGGTATGAATCGTCGTATTGCTGAATATGATCCTAAATTCACCGCTTTGAATGAAATCTGCACCTACGGATCTTATATATTGGCCGTCTCCACCTTACCATTTATCATTAATGCTGTTTGGTGTTGGTTCTATGGGGAAAAAGCTGGTAATAATCCCTGGCAAGCATTAACTTTAGAATGGATGACTAGTTCTCCTCCTAGTATCGAGAATTTTGAAACTCTGCCGGTTTTGACTACGGGACCTTATGATTATGGGGTGAGTAAGGAACGAGTTGAGACTGAATCTGTATTAACTCCCCAAACTGAATCAGTGCTTTAAAGAGAAAATTTGGCGTTGCTGAATAAAGAATTTTCTCGCGGAGGCGCGAAGGCTCGGAGGATATAGGGTCTTTTGATTTACCTGAGTTCAGCAACGCTAAAAACTTTTAACCAATTACCCATTACCAATTTAATAATTTATGCAAGGTCAAACTATTGACGCGACTAATACTGAATCAAGTCATCATGACGCGGCTGTTTCTCATCACGAAGCACATCCAGATCATCGTTTGTTTGGTCTGTTTATGTTTTTAGTGGCTGAGGGGATGATTTTTATGGGTTTGTTTGGTGCATACCTGACTTATCGTTCTACTATTCCTGTCTGGCCACCAGCGGGAACTCCAGAGTTGGAATTGTTGTTACCCACTGTGAATACTTCTATTTTGATAGCTAGTAGTTTTGTTATGCACAATGCTGATACTGCTATTAAGAAGAATGATACTAAGGGAATGCGGCTGTGGTTAGCGATTACCGCGCTTATGGGTGCTGTGTTTTTGGCGGGTCAGGTTTATGAATATAGTCATTTAGAGTTCGGTCTGACTACCAATTTATTCGCTAGTGCGTTTTATGTGTTAACTGGTTTTCACGGTTTGCACGTTACTATTGGTGTTTTGGCAATTGTAGCAGTTTTGTGGCGATCGCTTACTCCAGGACATTACAGTAATAAAAATCATTTTGGCATTGAAGCGGCGGAAATTTACTGGCATTTTGTAGATGTAATTTGGATTGTTTTATTCGGGTTACTCTATTTACTCTAGGTATTTATTACTTGGTTGTTCACTCCACTCGAATAACCTACAGTCCCCCCCCTTGGGGGTTTTTTATTTGCACTAGTGAATAAACACATATTACAGCACTTCCCGCTGTGATGAGGTACAAATATTAGTGATAAAACTCTTGTAGTGCGGGCATCTTTTTCGCCTCATATTTACCTCACTCAAGCTTAACGCGCTGTATTATATATTTTGTTGGGTTTCTTTGAGTCAACCCAACCTACAATATCACTGGATTAAAGATTTAAAACAAATGAACTCACAGAAACTACAACCCAGGGAATCATTAAATAAAGCCTTTCTGAAAATCAATCCTTTTAGAAAGGATATTGAAACCTTTAAAAAACATCTAAAAAACCTAATTGCAAAAATCAATGAATCTGAATCAGAAGAATTTCATAAGAATTTGATTGCTGATTTTCTCAAGAATACATATTACAGTTCTAATCACTTTATTAATACTAAAGGACGAAATGATCTAGTTATTCATAATGGAAAAGACCCTAAAACCAGTGTTGGTGTAATTTTAGAATTTAAAAAGCCAACGAATAAAAGCGAAATGCTCAAAGTTAATAATTTAAATACTAAAGCATTTCAGGAATTAGTTTTATATTTTCTCAGAGAACGTTTAACCGAAAAAAATCTAGAAATTAAATATTTAATAGCGACTAATATTTATGAATGGTTCATTTTTGATGCTCAAGATTTTGATAAATTATTTCACGAAAATAAAACCCTAGTTCAGCAATTTACCGATTTTACAGCAGGAAGATTAATAAGTAAAAAAACTGATTTCTTTTATCAAGAAATTGCTCAACCTGCTATTATGGAAATTGGAGATAAAATCACTTTTACTCATTTTGATATTCGAGAATATCAAGAATATTTACAACCTGGAGAAAATCCTGATGATCATAAATTAATCGCGCTGTTTAAATTACTTTCTCCAGAACATTTATTAAAGTTACCTTTCGCAAATGACAGTAATACTCTTGATAAAGGATTTTATAATGAGTTATTACATATTATCGGTTTAACGGAAGTTAAAGAAGGTGGTAAAAAACTCATTCAACGCAAAAAATCAAATGAGAGAAATACAGGTTCACTTATTGAAAATGCTATTATCCAACTTGATAGTTTAGACAAAATTTCTCAAGCCAAAGATTACCAAGTACAACTTTTTAATGTTGGTTTAGAATTAGCAATTACTTGGGTAAATAGAATTTTGTTTCTCAAACTATTAGAAGCACAATTAATTAAATATCATCAAAATGATCTAGCTTGGGGATTTTTGAATTTAAATAAAATCCAAAATTATGATGATCTTAATAGTCTATTTTTTAGTGTATTAGCACGAAAATCAGAAGACAGAAACGAAGGTTTTAAAAACAAATTTGCTCATGTTCCTTATTTAAATAGTTCTTTATTTGAACCTACGGAAATGGAACAAGCAACGATTTTTATTAGTAATTTGAGAAATGAGAAATTACAAATTTTCTCTGCTACTGTCTTAAAAGATAATAACGGGAAAAAACGATTTGGTGAAATTAACGCTTTAGAATATTTATTTAAATTTCTCGACGCTTATGATTTTAGTAGTGAAACTGGGGAAGAAATTCAAGAGCAGAATAAAAGATTAATTAATGCGTCTGTACTGGGTTTAATTTTCGAGAAAATTAACGGTTATCAAGACGGTTCTTTCTTTACTCCCGGTTTTATTACTATGTATATGTGTCGGGAAACAATTAGAAGAGCGGTTGTTCAAAAGTTTAATGAAATTAAAGGTTGGAATTGTGAAAATATTGATAATTTATATGATCAAATAGAGGATAAAAAAGATGCTAATATGATTATTAATAGTTTAAAAATATGTGATCCTGCGGTAGGTTCAGGACATTTTTTAGTTTCGGCTTTGAATGAAATTATCGCAATTAAAAGCGAATTAAAGATTTTATTGGATAGGGAAGGTAAAAGATTAAAGGAATATCAGATTGAAGTTGTTAATGATGAATTAATAATTACAGATGAAGATGGTTTATTATTCGAGTATAACCCTAAAAGCAAGGAAAGTCAACGGGTTCAAGAAACTTTATTTCATGAAAAACAAACGATTATTGAAGGTTGTTTATTTGGGGTGGATATTAACTCTAATTCTGTAAAAATATGTCAGTTGCGGTTATGGGTTGAACTTTTGAAAAATGCTTATTATAAAACCCCTCTCCTACAAGGAGAAACCTCACCCCTAACCCCTCTCCTACAAGGAGAAACCTCACCCCTAACCCCTCTCCTACAAGGAGAAACCTCACCCCTAACCCCTCTCCTACAAGGAGAGGGGAATATGAGAGAGTTGGAGACTTTACCTAATATTGATATTAATATTAAATGTGGTAATTCTTTAATTAGTCGTTTTTCTTTAGATAGTGATTTGCGACAAGCTTTAAATAAAAGTAAATACAGTATAGAAACTTATAGAAATGCTGTTAAAAGCTATCGCAATGCTGAAAATAAAGAGCAAAAACGGGAAATGAAAAAATTAATTGCTGATATTAAGGGTAATTTTAAAATAACATTACAAGGAAGTGATCCAAATAAGACTAAATTAAGAAAATTAGAGGGTGAGGTTGAGAATTTAGAGGGTCAAACTTTCTTGATTCCAGAAACTAAAGCTGAGAAAACAAAACGGGAGAAAAAAATTGCTAAATTACAGAATGAAATTGATAAATTAAAACTTGAGATTGAGGATATAGAAAATGGTACAATGTATGAAAATGCTTTAGAATGGCGCTTTGAATTTCCTGAAGTATTAAATAATAATGGTGTTTTTATTGGTTTTGATGTAGTTATTGGAAATCCTCCTTATGGAGTAAAATTGAATCAAAATGAAAAAGATATTTTAAATGAAATATATGAATTTAACACGACTGAAACCGCAATTTTATTTATTAAAAAAGGAGTAGATTTATTACACAACCATGGATACCAATCATATATAATTCCTAAATCATATACTTTCGCTTCTAATTATCAGAGAATTAGAGAATTAACGGTTGATAATTTAATTAGTTTAGTAGACTGCGGTAAAGTATGGCCAGATGTAAAACTGGAAGTATGTATTTTTATTTTAACAAAAATATCTAAAACAAAAAATTATAGTTCATATAAAGTTAAATTAGTTGATTATCAAGTGATATTTCAAGGTTATTTAGATAAAAAATTAGCGAAAATATTTAATTTCTTACCTAATGGATTAAGTATGGAAGAAATCTTAATAGGTATAAAAATTTTATCAACTGGTTTAACATTAAATGATATATCTACAAATCAAAGAGGTGCTATGGTCCAGGAATTGCTTTCTGAACAAGGAGATAGAAATGTTATTGGTGGTGCGGAAATACAAAAATATGGGATTACAGGGATTAAAGGTAGGGTTTATTTACAAGATATTCATGACCAAAAAGCATTTATTAATCCAAATTCATTGTTAGTACAAAATATAATTGCTCATATTGAAAATCCCTACAATCATATTAAAATAACTGGAATTATTCCTGATAACAATGATTATATTTTAGTGGATACTATTAATCAAATTACTTTAAATCAAAATCAAAATTTAACTCCTGAGTTGATTTGGAGTATTTTACATTCTACTTTAATTAATTGGTATATTTATAGATTTATTTTTGCTAAAGCTAATAGAACCATGCACTTTGATAATACAACAACTTCTAAAATACCTATTCCTAAAGATATGAATTTGGATATACAAAACCTGTTATGTGAATTAGTTGCTCAAATTCTCTCCGCTAAAAAATCAAATCCAAAAGCAGATACAACCGCATTAGAAACAAAAATAGATCAACTAGTTTATCAACTTTACAACTTAACACCAGAAGAGATAAAAATCATAGAAGGATAAACACCAAAAAATTTTAGATTCCCGACCTCTTAGATTAATTTATCATTTATTGATAAGATAAAAAAGAAGTCAGAAATCCTATTTTTATTCCTAACGCACCTCATTTAAACTTTCAATTTGCTTGGTAAACATCTCTGTAAATAAACTCATTACCGTCCGTTCTTCACGAACTTTAATATTAGCAGTAATAGACATCCCTGATTGTAAAGATATCTTTCTATCTTGATTAGCAAGATTTAAATGTTGTTTATCTAACTTAACTGTGGCCGGAAATCTATAGAATTGATGGTTTTGGTCTGGAGGTAAAGCATCTGAAGCAATCTTAGTGACCTTACCTTTAATATCACCAAATTCACTAAAGGGAAAGGAGTCAATTCTTACATCTACGTTCATATCTTTCTTGACAAAACCAATATCTTTATTGGTAATAAAAACTTCCGCTGTTAGGTTTTCTTTGGGGACAATTTGTAGTAGTTTTTGTGTGGAATTAGCAACAAAACCAACATTTTTAGCTTGGAGATCAAAAACTATTCCCCCTACTGGAGCGCGAAGTTCTTGATATTTAACATTTAATTTTGTTTGGGATATTTTGCTATTAATATCTGCTAAACGCTGTTCATTGTCTAAAATTACCTTCATGAATTGACTATCAATTTCAGCAATGCGTTGTTTATTATTGCCTATTTTTTCCAAAATATCTTTACCGGAACTAGCCACTGTATTAGTTAATTGCTCTTTTCCTTTATCAATATCAAATTCTAGACGTTTTATTTCTTCCTGCAATTGTGAGATTTCTGCTGCGAGAGTTTGTACCTGTTGTTTCTGATTCAGATATTGAAGTTGGGAAATACCCCCTTCTTCAGCTAAGACTTTGATTTTAGCTAAAATACCGCTTTGAATGGCTAGACTATTGCGAGTATCTTGCAGTTTAAATTGAGTTTGAGAAAGTTGTTTTCTAGTTTTTTCAACTTCTAAATCTGCAGCTTTGGAACGAGATGCTAATTCTATTTTTGCAACTGCTAGTAGTTGTTCTTCGTCAATTCCTATTCTTGCTGTTCCCGATGAATTTCTCAATTGAGAACGTAATAATTCATTTGCTGCTACTAAGGAAGCGCGACTTTTGAGCAGAAAAGCTGATTCTCCTGGTAGT
This sequence comes from Aphanizomenon flos-aquae FACHB-1287, assembly GCF_014698755.1. Classification (GTDB taxonomy): domain Bacteria; phylum Cyanobacteriota; class Cyanobacteriia; order Cyanobacteriales; family Nostocaceae; genus Dolichospermum; species Dolichospermum flosaquae. Next base: position 72,703 of record NZ_JACJTO010000008.1, read on the forward strand.
TTACTGCGTAAAAATTCTATTTCAGAATCTGTACCTATACTTGCTCCCATTAAGCGCCGATAGATATTGTTTTCTTGAATTAAAGCTATGCGAATTTTATTCAAAGAATTTAATTCTGCTAAGGTCGCAATAGACTCAAATGTTAATAACAATTGTCCTGGTTTTACTTCGTCTCCATCTTTTATATAAATTGATTTAACTACTCCATTAACAGGAGCTTGTACCTCTTTGACTGTTCCTTCTGGTTTTAATTGACCTGTTGCCGGAATTACTTGTTCAATTTTCGCTAAACAAGCCCAAATAATCCCAAAACACGCTAATCCCATGAGGGTAATCATAATAGTTCGAGACCAAACTGGGGATTGACGGAGAACTACAGAATGCTCGAACTTATCGAACTTGAAATCATTCTTAGGCTGTTTAGCAATGGTTTTAGGAGATTTTAATACTTTTGTGTCTCTATGAGAGCCATTACCATTACCATTGCCATTACCATTTCCGTTGGTACGATTACCATTAATTTGAGTCATAATAATTTGGAATTTGGGAGTTTAGATTGAATATTTAGTGGTGCGTAATTTCATCTTTAATTCACTTATCAGTTGCATTTGAGTTAAATAACTGACAGGGTTTAGCAATGCTAAACCTCTAGGAATAATTGACTACAAATTTACTTCCTGTTGTTGATAAAGGTAGAAATAATGACCTTTAGCTGCCATAAGTTCTTGATGACTACCTTGTTCTATCATTCTGCCGTTATCCATGACGACGATAGTGTCGGCACTACTAACAGTATTCAAACGGTGGGTAATGAAGAAGACGGTATTACCTTTAAAAGCACGAGCTAAGTTGAGACAAATTTGCCTTTCTGTAGGATAATCTAAGGCGCTGGTGGCCTCATCTAGAACTAATATTTTAGGTCTTTGTAACACAGAACGAGCGATCGCAATTCTCTGTCTTTGTCCACCAGAAAGGGCTGATCCTCTTTCCCCAACTCGTGTGTTATAACCATTTGGTAAGGTCATAATAAATTCATGGGCTACAGCAATTTGAGCAGCTTCAATAATCTCCTCTGTTGTGGCCTCAGGATTTGTTAAAGCAATATTTTCTTGCACTGTACCATCAAATAAAAGTGTATCTTGGGGGACTACACCAATTTGTCGTCGCAGTGAATAAAGTTCAACCTTAGCAATATCGTAACCATCCACTAAAATTCTGCCAGATTCCGTATCATAAAGTCTGAGCAGTAATTTCATCATTGTACTTTTCCCTGAACCACTTTGTCCGACAATGCCCACAAATTTACCCGCAGTAAATTCGACGTTAACATTGCTGAGTTGTAGTGGTCCACTGGCAGCAAATCGGAAGGAAACATTTTCATATTTGACAGCACCGCTAACGGCAGGAAGGGGAATATTATTCCGGTCTACTTCTGCTTCTTGTGGTGTATCAACAATATCACTTAATCGTTCTAAAGATAAACCAGTTTCTTGGAAGTTTTGCCAGATTTGTGCCAGCCGCAATATGGGGGTGGTAACGTAACTAGAAATAATCCGAAAAGCGATTAATTCTCCTAATGTTAATTCTCCTTTTAAAACTAAATAAGATCCCACCCACAGAACTAATAAGCTACTAAGTTTACTCAGAAATTGACTGGTTGAGTTGGCTAATGTAGAAGTAAGAACAGTTTTAAAACCTGCCGCGACAAACTTAGCATATTTCTTTTGCCAAGAAAACCGGGAGCGTAATTCAATATTTTGGGCTTTAACTGTTTGAATACCTGACATAACCTCAACCAAATAAGACTGAGTTTCGGCATTACGTTCAGCTTTGGTTCTTAATTGTCTACTAACTGTAGGAGCAGCAATTAATGTCACTACTACAAACAGAGGAATTGTCCCCAAACCAACGAGGGTTAGCTGCCAACTGTAAAACAGCATAACAACTATATAAACAAGGGAAAATAGAGCATCTAACACCACTGTTAAAGCCGTACCCGTGAGAAACTGACGAATATTTTCTAATTCATTAATTCTGGTGGATAATTCACCCACTGGACGCTTATCAAAATACCGCAGTGGTAGACGCAGCAAGTGGTCAATAATTTGTGACCCCAAACTCATATCAATACGGTTCGTGGTATCTACAAATAAGTAGGTCCGTAATGTGGTTAACACTGCTTCAAACACACCTACCGCTAATAGTAATACTCCCAAAATATTCAGGGTACTAATACTGTTTTGAACGATGACTTTATCAATAATTAGCTGAATAACTAGAGGGTTAGCAAGGGCAGCTAATTGGACAAAGAAGGAAGCAATAAATACTTCTATTAGCACCCAGCGGTAACGCGATAAATAGGGAACAAACCACCCTAAACCAAAGCGTTCTTTAGGTGTTTCCTTTGTCGCGCTCAGTAATAAAACTCTAACTTGTGGTTGAAGATTAGCGTCATCAGTTTCTAATTCCTCTACTAATTGATTTATTTGGCAGTTAATAATACCTTGGGATGGTAAACCCAAAACTACTGTTTTCCCATCTATTGCATAGAGAACAGCAAAACTATCACGATAGCGAATTAATGCTGGTGTGGGAATCCGGTTAATAGAAACCGCAGGAACATCAACTAACTGAGATTTCAGTCCAATTAGTTCAGATAAATAAGCACAAACTTGAAAAGATATACTACCTTGACGGTGAATTTGGTCATTTAAAATCCGCCGAACTACTTCTTTCCGAAAGGGTATTTCTAAATGTTTGGATAACATTTGAAAACAAGCCAAAGGGGCTTCTAATTCTCCTTGTCCCCTGACAAATGGATAGTTTTTATTTTTTAATGACTTGTTTGATGTCGTTGGAGGAACAAATTCCTGATCTGGAGCGTAGGGAATTTCTAAATTAACCTTGCTATCTGATATAGTTTCTAATATTTCTGACTCTGTGGGAACACCATCCAGCAATAATAAATCATGAGCATTAATCCCCAATAAGCGAACAGGAGCTTTTCCTTTAACTTCAATTACTTCGTCTTCTAAACGAGAACCAGGTAGAAAATTATTCAGAGAACTGCGACCACTCACAAACCAAATCCGACTACTATCTAATTCCTTTAATGATGTTTTTCCCGGTGATAAATAATGAACTTTTGACTCTAATTGAGCTTGTTCGCTAATGTCTTTTAAGTTGTGATTCACTAAAGCTTTTTGTGCTACCTGTGAACTCAAAACATCAAATATTTCAATTAAATGACTCTGATTTTGACGCGCTTTCCCAAAAGCTGGATTCCGCGTGAGAAATTGTAAATAATCCGCCGCTTTCCAAGATAAACAGACCACCTCTGTAGAAGCGATCGCTGTTTCGCAAGGAAGCTCACGTAACCAAGCAATCTCGCCAATTATTGCCCCTGGTTGTAGTTTTTTTAAGGTAATTGGTAAATGAGTTTGGGGATCATATCCTAACAGTCTGACATTACCTTGATAAAGAATTGCTATCCTTTCTGGTAGTTGTTCTTTGCCAATAATCTTTTGTCCTATGCGATAACGTAACGGCTGTAAAATTTCTGATGATAGGAATTTATTAATTTCCTCTTTCGATAATTGATCAAATCCTTCAATACTGGCAATAAAATCTTCAAAGGTACTCTGAATATAAGTCATATTGATCGAGTTAGTTATTTCACTTTGTATTGGCTAAAAGAGGCATATTTGGCAATTTATAGGCTCTTAATCTGACAATTTTGTTCTGTCATTTGTGTTTGTAACCACTGATTAAATCTCTCATTGAGCAACCGTTGTCGCATGGAACGATCTAGTTGGGCTGGTAGTATTTTTTCTAATCGGACAATTAAGATCACATTACCAATTTGAGTTGGTTGTGACAACTGTTGTGGTTGGCTTTTTAAAAGAATATTTACCAATGTTGGATGCAGGGATTGTAAATCTATTGGACCAATTAAGCCATCAGTTTGAGCTTCAGGTCCTTGGGCGTATTTCCGCGCTAATTCAGTAAAGGATTCTTCCCCCTCCTGAATACGGAAGTAAATTTCCTGAGCAATACCAATTTCTGAGGTGGTAATTAAGGAATAAATCACCCGATCTAACTGGCTTTTGCGTTGGAAAAAGTAGGAATTTAAGTCTCCTCCCCAGGTTTTCTCTTTGAACTTTTCCAGTTTTAATTGTCGTACCGCCATGGTTTTCAATTTTTGGAAACTTTCTCCCTGGGGTTCTAATCCCTGGTGTTGTTGTGCTAATTGTTCGCTGACCAGTTGTTCTTCCTCTGGAGTACAGACAATTTCTGCGATCGCTTCATCAATGAATATTTCCTTAATTAACAGCGGTAATAGCTGGTATTCCGACAATAACGATAGAATTTCTGTGGATGGGAAGATACGATCACCCAATTGTAAGACTCGGTTCATACTGCTTGTAATCAGGTTTGTCATCATTGTTAACTTCCATTGAAAAGATAATAGAACTAGATTGTCACCAAGTTATATTCTGGTTAAATTATACAATTTATTACAACTTTACCCTCCATTGGCTTCAGCGTAGTAGCTAAATACTAGTTACTTACCAATCGCCAAAAGTTGATTTTTGGAATTTGAGTGGTCAGAGTGTTGATATTTAGATATTATTGTACCAAAATACCATAAATTCATATATTTGTTATATCAAACTTCCTTTTCCCATGTAAAGCCTTACAAATCTGAACTCTTAATATTTCTCTATCAGCTAAGTTACACCCTAGGGAATAGGGCATAATTATTCAGTTATCGGACTAGACTGGATAAGCCTTGATCTCAGTTATCGTCTACGCATCATTTATTAATTAATCTTCACAAATTAATCGAACCTGAAAAATAATTACAACACCCAATAGCCAAATACAGGACGAAAAATTATATAGGGGTAAATTTAATTTCTCGAAAAAGGTAAATATAGTCACTAAAATACAGCAGCAGAGTTAGGAGTCATTGAGTTATTGAAGGAACAATAAATTGATCTATTGATCTTCTGATTCAGTCTCCTAACTCATAAATTATCTCAATTAACGAAATTTGCCAGGATTTAGGCGACTAGGCCTTTCAGGTCTGGTATTAACTTTCATTTTTACCTTATTTCTGAGTTTTTCACCAGTACCACCATCTTGAGGATCAAGGTATGGTTTCAAGTTAACCCCACTTTTACTAGCAGTAACTTGATTCTTGCTACTACCTAAAAGAGTTTGTCCTAGCGTATATAAGCCATCTCTATTACCGCTGTTACGATTAGTATAGGTATTAACAGCAATAGTTTGTTGTCCACTATCAGCAGTAGTTAGATTTTGAAATACACTATTACGAATAGTATAAGGATCTTTACCACGAGGTACTGTCAAAACAATTCGACAATTAGGTTTAGCTTCAGTAGTAACACAGATAATATTTTCATTATTTTCTACAGCTATTTGTAGTTCTTGTAAACCATCAGGACGATATGATTCTAAACGGGTAGCAATTGACTGACAACGTTTCCGAGCATCCCAACCCCCACCTAAACTTTGAGGTGCAGCCCAAGCAAAGTATTGTCCTGGTTGACTTTGGGGCTGATACATAACTGTAAACTGTCCATTATTAGATTGACAACTAAACCTGGCGTTATTGTCAACTGTGGTGGAATTTGGTACAGTGGTTGATGAACCTCCTGATGGAACTGTAATAGATGAATCTGATGGAATTGTAGGAACAACAACTTCAGCAAAAGCCATACCACTACCAAAAAACAAGGGACAGCCAAGACTACTCAATAATAAAACTCGAAGTGATTGTAATAACACAAATATAACCTCTATGGAAAACAGATAAATGGCTAATACAGCTATTGACGGAGAATATATTTTTTTGATTCATTAAAACCTGTTTTTTATTTTTAGCATCCATAGCAAAAACCGCTACAGACTACAAAGAACTATCAGTAGCTTACAGCGGTTTTTCGATTAGGTTGTAACTCAATAAAAAAATAGGGTATCTAAACTAAGGTGGACTTGATCAGCAATCAATTAAATCTGATTTAAATTACGCTTTCCTTGTTTCTAATACTTACAAACATCTGGACGGTAGTTCAACACCTCCAATAACAACTTGTTGACATACTCACCGACCTGAAGGTGCGGTGATTCTTGACACTTCAATGAAACACGCCACAAGTGGTCTTATCGTCCCTCCATGTCCGTTTAAAGTCTCCCAATGCCATAAGGCGACTATGACCAAATTTTAACATAAAGCCGTCCTAGAAGGACGTGGCTTGTGTCCCGTCTTTTCGGTCAGATTCAGGCGAAAACACTTTTACAGGAAGCTAAAATCTAAAATTGATTGCCGGGAAATTAGAGCAGGAGGCACAAATAATAAGAATTTTGGGATTTAAGGTTTTACTTTTAACCCTTTTGTGCCACCTATCCCAGTCTAGCATGAGTTTTTCCCTTTGTGTTGCTCGGTTACTAAACTTGAAATTTGTTAATGTATTGTAACAATAAAAAAATCTTTTGGGGTACAATTGATAGTCGGTAAACCCTTGGAGAGTTTGGCATTGAGGATGACTACTGTTATGATGTTATAGTGGGGGTTTTGTGAGTTGTGCACCGATGGAAATTATTATTGGTTGGTTATATCCTAAATTAATGAGTACCTATGGAGATCGGGGAAATGTGATCACCATAGAACGCCGTGCTCAATGGCGGGGATATACTGTTAAAGTGTTACCCTTGGATCAGGACTCGACCGCAGAAGATATAAAATCAGTAGATATAATCGTTGGTGGTGGTGCACAGGACCGTCAGCAGGAAATCGTCATGCGCGATTTACAAGGTGCAAAGGCTGAGGCTATGCGTGATAAAATCGAACATGGTACTCCGGGCGTTTTTACCTGTGGTTCTCCCCAATTGCTGGGAAATTATTATGAACCTGCTTTTGGACAAAGAATTGAAGGTTTAGGAATTTTAGATCTAGTTTCTGTTCATCCTGGTGAAAATACTAAAAGATGTATTGGTAATTTGGTCATAGAAGTTACAGCTTCACGGTTAGCTCAGGAACTAGAAGCCATGACAGGAACAAAACCCTATTTGGTGGGGTTTGAAAATCACGGTGGAAGAACAAAATTAGGGAAAGTAGAGGCTTTAGGGCGTGTGGTATATGGATTGGGGAATAATGGAGAAGATGGGACAGAAGGAGCTTTTTATCAAAATGCGATTGCTACCTATTCTCATGGTCCATTATTGCCAAAAAACCCTGTTGTTGCTGATTGGTTAATTCAAACTGCACTCAGGTTAAAATATCAACAGGAGGTTAAACTTTCACCTTTGGATGATACTTTGGCAATGGAAGGACGGCAAGCAATGTTAAAACGGTTAAAAGTTAGCGTCTTCAGTTAAGTTATTTTATGGCGATCGCTGTGCTAATTTTAAATAAATGATATTATGGCGGTGTGTATTATCTTAACAGCTAGTTGGGGGCAACGGAAGCCCCCAGGAGCATGAGCTAGTCCTGATTTTGCAGGGGATAAAGACAGAAAATATTAATTCTGGGGTAGGGTGAGAATTTCTACACCATCTTCTGTCACTGCTATGGTATGCTCAAATTGAGCGGAGAGTAAGCGATCGCCAGTTACCGCAGTCCAACCATCACTAAGCATTTCTGCTTGATGAGTTCCTTGATTAATCATCGGTTCAATGGTAAATACCATACCGGCTCTGAGTTTCTTGCCTCTGCCCCTAATGCCATAATGAGGAATATCTGGTGCGGTATGGAAAATATTACTAATTCCATGTCCCACAAAATCCCGCACGACAGAAAAGCCGAAAGATTCTGCATATTCTTGAATAGCTGCACCAATATCGCCAATTTTTGCCCCTGGTTTGACCTCTGCAATTCCCAATCGTAGACACTCTTCTGTTACTTCTACTAGTTTTTGGGCTTGAGGAGCAGGATTGCCAACTAGAAATGTTTTTGATGTATCACCATGATAACCTTCGAGAATTGGTGTAACATCTATGTTAATGATATCTCCATCTTTGAGAATTTGTTTAGAATTGGGAATACCGTGACAAATCACCTCATTCACGCTGGTACAAATAGATTTAGGATAACCTTTATAACCTAAAGGGGCGCTTTTTGCTCCGTGCTGTAGAGTCCATCTTTCTGCTTCATCATTTAATTGTAGGGTACTGACTCCTGGTTGAACCAAAGGTTCTAAATATTGTAACAATTCAGCGGCCAAACGTCCAGCACGGCGCATTTTTTCGATTTCTCGCTGGGATAAAATAACTATGGTTTGGGTTTTCATCAATTTTGTATCTAATCTTTTAAAAATACAGTTAATCCTGTTGTTGCTGAACTATATGCAGCCTCTGCTACTTTTAAGCTATATAAGCTTTGTTCTGGGGTAGTATATAAGGGACTGCCGTTAAATAGATGGTCTAATACAATAGTTGTATCTTTGGTAAATAAACCCCGACGCGTACCTACTTCGATTAATTTTGTTTCTTCGCCTAAGATTAACATACCTGTATCACCATTGAGAATAATCTCTCCTTTTTCACCTTGAACTTCTAATTTACGTTCTGATTGCCATAAGGTTTCACCTTTGCCATAAATTACCTGGGCTAATAATCCATTGTCAAAGCACAACTGGGCTGAACATAAACAAGTTTGGTAATAATCTGGTTCGGTTTGCCAATATCGTTGATGACAGTTGACGGTAAAAACCTTACCAAACAAATCAATTAGACGATGTAAGCGAGATAAAGCTCCCATGAGAGGAAAACCAAACATCTGATGATTGTAAGTCCATTTGCGGGGGGCTGGATGTTGGGGATTCATGGTGCTATAGCGAACATAAAACAAATCACCTATTTGGTCTAAGTGTTGTTTTAAAGTTTGATGCCAACCACCTAAAAGTTCAATGTGTTCGACGTGAAGTAGCTTGTTGACTGTTTTAGCTAAAGTAATTAGTTCTTCGGCTTCTTTTACGTCTATAGATAGAGGATATTCAACGATGACGTGTTTGCCACTAGATAGGGCAGCATGAGCAATTTTACCATGATCTTGATTAATAGTGCAGATGATCACCAGATCTAAATCCTCTCGTGCTACTAACTCTTGCCAAGAATTGATAGCTTCAATGGTATATTCTTGGGCTAGAATCGCTGTTCTTTCGGGATTACCAGTTATTGCTATTAAATCAGTTCGGGGATCTTGTTGCAATGCTTCGGATCTGAGTTTAGCTGCATAGCCTGTTCCTACTAAACCCACTCTGAGACTGTTTACGGATAAAGGTAGTTCGTTGTTGTTCATGAGTTTGTTGATTACCAGTTTTTAGACTGTTTGGGTTTAATGCCATGAGTATCGTATCAATAAGTTGACATGAGGAAAACGCAATTTGAATGGCTCTACCGGAGTTAGTATGCTAAATTGGGGGGAACTCTTAACTTCTCGGTTTAGCATAACAAGTACCGAAAAACCAAAATTTTTATATTTTTGACTCTAACTTCTTCTATTTTTGGTTCAAAAACAGTGGTAATTTTGGAGAAATTACCATTATAAATTGATTTTGTATGATAACCATTTATACACTAAGCCACTCAACCACTTTGATCCTATCACACTTAGAAATAAAAAATATATGAAAATTACTGAAATTAGGTTACAGTTATTTAACAGTATGGTAGAATTGACCGCAGAAACACGCTGACGGATAGTTGCAAAATCAAATATGAGTTATATCTATGACCATAATTATCACTAATGACGACGGTATTGATGCACCAGGGATTGCAGCTTTATTCAAAGCCGTAAATAGTAAGTCAGTAATTATTGCTGCACCCCAATCTCATCAATCAGGTTGTGGACATCAAGTTACTACCCATCAACCAATTCATCTACAACGTCGTTCTGATTTTGAATATGCTGTTGGTGGCACTCCCGCTGATTGTATTCGAGTGGCCTTATCACATATTGTCCAAGATATCAAGTATGTAATTTCAGGTATTAATGCTGGTGGAAACTTGGGCGTGGATGCGTATATTTCCGGAACTGTCGCGGCTGTTAGAGAAGCAGCAATCCACGGGATTCCAGGAATTGCTGTTTCTCAGTATCGTCAACGTAACCGTGATTATGATTGGGATGCGGCTGTTAGATGGACATCTGTATTATTAAAGGATTTAATGAAACTTCCCCTCGAACCTGGATGTTTTTGGAATGTCAATTTACCGCACCTATTACCGCAACAATCAGATCCAAAAGTAGTATTTTGTCAACCTTGTACCAAACCTTTACCTGTTAATTATCGAATAGAAGGTGATGATTTTTACTACATAGGAGAATATGCTAAACGAGAACGAACTCCTGATAGTGATGTTGATATATGTTTTTCTGGACAAATTGCTGTGACAAAGCTAAGAGTATAAATTTTGTCAATTACTCATTTTGTAACAAAGATACAAGCCCATCTAGGGTTTGTGATAATTGGATAATTTGTTCCATAGAATCTTTTTGAGACTCAGCCAAGCTTTGAACCGCATCACATAAAGCAAAAATCTGATATCCTTGCTGCTGTACTTGTTTACCTTGAGCTTCTACTTGTAAACTCAGGACATCTATCCGTTGAGCTAAACGTTCAATTGTCTCAGTCGTCGAGAGTACAGCGTCCCCAATCTGTTCAACAATAGACTCTAAGCGACTGATTTTTGTTTCTATTCCAGTTGCAATCATTTCTGGCCTGCTCCAATCTTGAGAGAAAATCATCACAGTGATATTCCTAAATATTCATCCCATAGTTTCATAATCAGCACTGTTAATCAATAAATAACTTAATTTTTAATCATTTTACTGTTGACTTTTTGATTCATCATTATGTTACTCCCAACACCTATTCCCCAACCCCTAAGTTAAATTATTGAGTAGCTCAAAAATACGATACCAATTGCACAGAATACTAAACCAACAAAGCGGATGATTTTAGGTAAAATTTGGTTAATTTCATTCATGCCGAAAATTACGCCTATTTTTCTGGCACTCATAACAATTACTGTTTGACTAAAAGCAACACTAATTACAAAAGTAATTGCAGTGGGTATTGCTGCACCAATAATAGATGTAGCATCGGAGTAACCTTGAAACATACCAAAAATGACACTTAAAATGGCTATTGCTAACCAATGAATAGGAATGAGTGTAACCAACATTATACCTAAAACAATAGTAGCAGTAGCAATGACTATTGATGGTGCGGGCAACATGACTGGAGACAAGTTAATTAGTTGTCCACAGACAGCAGCAAGGACAAAGGTAATATTTAACCAATTACCACGGGCAAATCTAGCGGATAATAAACCTAATGCGACAATTCCTGTAAAACGGTCTAAACTAATAACTGGATCTGCTATACCCCAAATAAACCCTTCCCAGATAGTGGAAACATTGTGTTCAATTGGTGATCCACCTGCTGAAGTCAGTAAAGTAATCACAACTAAAATACTCATCGCTCCCAAAAGATCTTGCTGTTTAGAGGGGAGGGAATTAACGGACTTGTTAACTGCTAACCGTGAATTTTTAAACATCTTGAGATTATGCTCATCGGTGATTAATATTACTATTAATTATTACAAAAAATAATCCATTTTGTTTTAATGTAATAGTTCTTCTACTTGATGCTGATTCCACAAAGTTTTGTAAAGTCCAGGCTGTTCTAATAGTTCTAAGTGATTACCAATTTGCACAATTTTCCCGTGATCCATTACCAAAATTCGGTCGGATATGGCAGCAGCGGTAAGTTGATGGGTAATAAAAATTACAGTTTTTTTCTTTGCCCCTGTAGAAAGATTAGCGAGGATTTGTGTAGCTGTTTGATTATCTACACTGGAAAGGGTATCATCTAACAGTAAAATGGGGGCATCAATTAACATAGCTCTAGCTAAAGCTGTCCGTTGTCGCTGGCCACCAGAAAGGGTAATTCCCCGCTCACCGACGAGAGTTTCATATTTTTGGGGAAAATTCTGAATTTCTGCGTCAATTTGCGCCATTTTTGCGGCATAAATTATATCTGCTTCTGCGGTAATCGGATCACTGTAACGGATATTATTTTTGACTGTGGTACTGAATAAAAAGCTATCTTGGGGGACGTAAGCGATCGCTCTCCGTAAATCACTCACGGCTATTTTAGTAATATCGAAGCCATCTAAAAACAACTGTCCTGGTTGAATATCCAGTAATCTGGGTATAGAATTAGCTAGGGTTGATTTTCCTGAACCAATTGGACCGACAATGGCTACCATTTCCCCAGGGGCAATAGTAAAATTAAGATGTTCTAAAACTGGGGTATTTACACCGGAGTAACTGTAACTAAAGTTTACTGCTGTTAGTTCCCCTTTCAGTTTGTTTACCTCCAGATGGATAGCATCTGGTGCGTCTTGAATTTTGGGAGTCACACTGAGAATAGTTTCTAAACGGTCAATACTCACTTCACCTCGTTGATAAGCAGTGATAGTAAATCCTAACAAGGCTGTAGGAAAAACTAACCGTTCTACATAAATTAGCAAGGCCAGAAAATCCCCAATTGCTAGGGAACCAGAGGATATTCTGACTGTACCTAACCAAATAATGATTAAAGAACTGAGGCTTGCTAACCCACCAATCAGGGGGAAGAGGATATTACGAGTTTTAGCTAATTTGAGGTTAGCGGTTAATAGCTGTTCATTTTTCTGATTAAAGGCTTGACGCTCATTGTCTTCTTGGGCGTAGATTTTAATCAGCGCCATACCGCTAACATCTTCTCGTACTAGTTCGCTGATTTCTGAAAGTTGCTCTTGGACAGCGGATTGTTCGTTACGCAAGCGATCGCTAAACAAATGCACCATGAGGAACATAAATGGGTAAACTGCTAATGATGCCAATGTCAGTTCCACATTTAGAGACAACATCACTGGTAATGTAAGAATATAGGCAAATATAGTATTTGCCAAACTCAAAACAGCAAAACCTAACAGCCGTCTAATATTATCTACATCATTGGTAGCGCGACTAATTAAATCCCCTGGAGTATTAACCGTAAAATAGGCAGGTTCTAATTGCAGTAGATGTTGAAAAATCCGCTGTTTTAGGTCAAATTCTACCTGTCTTCCCACACCAAATATCCAAATCCGAGAAGCCATACGCATCATCCACATAGCTGAACTAAGCAGAGTGATGATAATTACATAATGAATGACTTGATTAAAACCAAAACTCTGGGAAAGATTATCTACGCTGGAGCGAATTAACAAAGGAATATAGACACCCAAGCCATTGACAATAAATAAGGCAATAATGCCTAATATAGTTTCTCGCCAATGGGGGCGCAAATAATCGGCGATTTTAGCAAGTCTGTGAAATTTTGCCATGCCAACAATTATGTAACTTTTAGTTCAGGATAAAGGAGTCAGGAGCAAGAGGAAAGAAGGAAATTTAAAAATACTCACCAGTAACTAACAACCAATGATTACACGCGCCCACGGAGAAAAACATAAATCTGGTTAAGATAACTTTCCCATACTTGGGTAATTAGTTGCAGCGTTTCCGCATTAGGAACAAAGTCTTCTACCCGTAGCCCTCTGGTCCTGATTTCTTGAGGTCCCTGTAGTAGATAGGAAGGGATATTCATATTTAGACTATTAAAAGCTAAGGTTGGAGAATTTATCTCTATCGGATGCGGGATGATGTTCTGCTGAATATCTGAGATTGTGGAGTTAGGATTTGCTGGACTCAAGGCTACTAGGGTAGACAAGGGGGCTGCTTGACTGATGGTGACACCCTCAATTGTCGCAATTGGTGATCTAACTAGGAAGTAGGCGATAGCGGGTGTACTGGATAGGAGTAAAACCGCCAGTGCCCATCCTAACAAGAACCCTCCGGGTTTCTCTATACCACCTGCTTTGATTTTCTGAGCAGCCAGGAACAACATTAAAACCGATGCTCCTAAAGGCTTGAGCGGAAAGGATATAAATCGCCACAGGGAAGCAATGGCTGGTTCACCGGGGTTGAGAAATGCTAAAGCTAAAACAGCGATTACCAAACCTGAAATAAATTTACCGACAAAATTTACTGATGGGTAAAATCTTCGGAACAAGGAGTAGGCTACGACACCAATTAGGAGCCATAGTAAAACCCGGCTTAACAACTGAAACATAAATTAACTCTCTAATTTTTTAGCACAGTAAGCCTGGACGCAACTGGAGGTCGATTAATTTTATCGTCAAGGTGACTTAAAATATCTCATACCTGACACCCAAAGATTACTATCGTAGTGATTTTAGTGCAATTTTTTGGCACTTAGTGTATTATTCGGGATTTTTCCCAGGAGTATTTTTTAGTTATTCATGTATAAACAAATTTATATTCCTTTAATACTGTCTCGTCAACAATCAGTACGGACATAGCTCCCTGACTTCTAGAAGGGTGATTGGAAATGTTGTATTTATTTTTACGCATTTACTTGATTAAAAATCTCTGTCTATTGGTGTACAAGCATAATCAACCCTTTGATGGACGGTTTTAACCATAAAAATATCTAATGTATACATATTAGAACAAGAACATTAAAAAATAATAACTCAATTTTACCAGGTTCTAATGTTGAAAATAATCTATCGACAGTTGATGGGGTCAACTGGTGATAAGGCTGAGACGGGAAGAAATTTGTCGACCTGTTACCTACCAGACTGTAAAAAATGGAGATGGAAGTAGTATGTCTCTTTTAAAAATCAAAGAATTTGATCCAAACTATCGTGAAAGTTTTGCAGGTAAAGATATCAAAGGTATGGGTGTCTATGCAAGCGTAGATGAGAAGATTGGTACAGTTAGCGATATTTTAGTAGATGATCAAGGGCATTTTCGGTATTTTGTTGTTGATTTAGGCTTATGGATTTTTGGTAAAAAGGTTTTGTTGCCGGTTGGTCGTTCGCGGATTGATAATACCTTAGAACGGGTTTATACCGTGGGAATGACCAAACAACAAGCAGAGAATTTACCTGAGTTTAGCGAACACAAGGAAATTGATTACAACTATGAAGAGCAGGTAAGGGGGGTATATCGTTCAGAAGCATTTTTAGAAGGTCCTGCTCCTGTGGGTATGCTTGGTTCTGGAACTGCTGGAGCTACAATGGTAGCGCCGATAGCGCCGCCGATAAAGTCTGGTAATGGCAATGGTTATGACTATAAACAAGAACCTGCTCTATACGGGCTCAATGATCAAGATCATCAAACCTTCAAACTATATCAAGAACGATTAATTGCTAACAAAATTCGCGCTAAAACAGGAGAGGTCATTGTTGGGAAGCATACAGAAACAGAGAAGGCACGGGTTTCTGTTCCCATAGACAAAGAACGCATTGTGATTGAACGGGTAACTCCTACAGGAGCAGGGGAGTCTGTAACTTTGGGTGCGGATAGTTTTGGTGCTAGTGAAGTGACTCATATAGATATCTACGAGGAAACTGCTGACATTCATAAAGAAGCTTTCTTACGTGAAGAGGTTAGAGTTAATAAAGTTGTAGATCATGAAACGATTGAAGCAGAAGAAACTCTGCGTCGGGAAGAATTGGACATTAATACCCAAGAACGTCCAAATGTGGAAAGAAAATAAAACCGATATTTCGCAGTAGTAAATTTTTCATTAGGAGCAGATTATGAGTGCAAAAAATAGAGTTAAGGCAACCGCCAAAAATATTGAAGGTAAGGTTCAAGAAACTATGGGTGATTTAACTGGAGATACAAAAAATCAGGTAGAAGGCAGGGAAAAACAAGCAGAGGCTAAAATCCGTCATGCTGTTGAGGATGTGAAAGATCAAGTTAAGGAAGTTAAGGAAGTAATGGAATAGATTAAACTGGCAGGTGGAAGGGTAAATTAGGACTTTATGATCTTCCTTATTAATTCATAATTACCTGTTGTCACCTGCCACCCAATTTTGGATTTTAAATTCTTGATTTAAGCCTTTACTACCTATAAGTAAACAGAAATTGAGTTAATCTAAAATCTAAAATCTGAAATGTAAAATAAAATCCCTAGAGGGTAGAAAAATGATCTTAATTAATAATAAACGAGCCGTAGGAGTGTTTTCCAATCACCAAGAGGTAGAGAATGCTCTAAATCAACTTCGAGATTATGGATTTGATATGAATCAGGTATCTGTGATTGCTAAACATGATGAAGACTTAAATCAGCGATACCGAATTGGTCAGACAAAAGTGGAAGAACCGATAGAAGCCCATGAAATCAGCCAGGAAGTCAAGCATGAACCCACTCGTACTGAGGATGGGGCAAAAACTGGAATTGAGGCGGGCGTGGCGGTTGGCGGGCTAACAGGGCTACTAATTGGGTTAGGGACTCTAGCAATTCCGGGGATTGGTCCGATTATGTTGGCCGGGGCGGCTGCTACGGCGATCGCTACAACTCTTGTCGGTGGGGCGATTGGGGCTGCGGTTGGGGGTTTAATTGGCACGTTAGTAGGTTTAGGAATTCCCGAACATCGGGCCCGAGTTTATCACGATTGTGTGGTTGATGGGGATTATTTAGTAATTGTAGATGGAACAGAGTCGGAAATTACGAGGGCGGAAACAATTTTTAAGCAGGGAGGAATCCGTGAATGGGAAGTTTATGAAAGCCCAATTGTAACTCGTCATACTGATTCTGTTGTTTCTCGTGTATAAATATATATTCAGATTGAGTATGTTACACTTTTTGCGGGTAAGATACCAGGAGAGTTTTATCATTAATATCTGCAATTTATCATACCGGAAACTGGTGTAAATTAGGTTATGAATTAGACCCTACAAGGTCTATTTTTGAGGAGTTGAACTATGAAAAAAATTACGCTTTTGTTCTTGAGCAGCATTTTACTTTTGGGAATGGTTGCTTGTGGCAATAATGCTAAAACTAGCAGCAGCGCGCCGGATTCTACAGAGAAAGTCGGGGATGTTCCCACGGATCAAACAATTCTAGCTAACAAAAAGGATGCCACTAGCCAAATCCGCAGAGATCAACTTAATGCAGATATTCGTGCTCGTGAACAACGTAATAATATCACTGGAGGAGACACCAATCGCGCTAGTAGTGATTTAGCTAGTGAAGTTCGCTCTAAATTGGAGGCTAATATTCCCTCTAGTCAATTAACAGTGACTGCTAAAGATGGGGCAATTATAGTTTCTGGAACTGTACAAACCCAAGAACAACTGAATAAAATTAATTCTCTTACCAAGGAAATTAAGGGTGTTAAGAGTGTTCAGGTTTTGGTCAAGATTGCCACTGCTACATCAAGTCCTAAACAATAAATATTGGCTTTATAAATTAATTATTCATCTATAAAGGAGCAAAATCTAATGATTTTATTTCAACAGATTCGCAAGTTTTTTATGATCATGAGTTTAGTTTTTTTAATGGGAACTTTTACGGCTTTTACTGCGGAAAATTGTTTAGCTGAAACTCAAATCGCTAGTATGAATCGAGTCGACGCAACAAATAAGAATATTGAAGGTAAAGTTCAAGAAGCTGTGGGTAATGTGACAGGAAATAAAAAAGATCAATTCATGGGTAAAGCCAAGCAAGCTGAAAGCAAGATTCGCAATGCAGTTGAAGACATAAAAGATGCGAGTTTGAAACAAAAATCAAAAGCAGTAATAAAAAAGATGGAAATTAAAACTGAAAAAGCTATAGATAATAGTATTGTCAACCCTAATTATCTACCTCGTGGCAAAACTAATGATATAAAAAGCGAATCTCGTAACCCAGCAAATAAAATGAAAGAGGAGCTTCGTAATACTTTTAATTAGTTCTTAATTAAGATATGTAGGTTGGGTTGACGTAAGAAAACCCAACACTTTTAAGTAGTCATTAATTAAGATATGTAGGTTGGGTTAGGGAAATAATTTATGGTAAAAAAAGAGCAATAACTTACTGGGTAATCACTACTGATCCAGAAAAAATGCCTGAGAATTCTACATCCTTTGTTATGACAAATCTTCAAGGAAAGCTAAAAAAAACTTTAGGTGACCTCTATGAATTAAGAACTTATGTAGAATATGGTTTTCGCCAGTGCAAACAGGAACTAGGGTGGACAAATTATCGGTTGACTAATTTCAAGGATATTGAGAGGTGGTGGGAAATTATTTTTTGTGTTTACACAATGATTAGTTTAAATTCTCCAGCTTTGTTATCCTTAAATCAATCTGGTCAAACTGAACCAAATGTAGAACAAAGTAATTATGTTGATTTTTCTAAAAATCAACAATGGAATCATGAAAGTGGATGGAAGAATGCTCTCAATAATCTCCGCTTAATTGTCCAACCACTCTTACTATTTTGGTTAATTTATCTATGGCTCTATATTTTTCCCAATTCCGATTTATTGATTGGATTCAATCATCTCATTAGCGCGATGAATGGATTTAAACCCTTTTATTCTTCTGGATAATTTAGTTCAGTTACTACTTGCTTAATTCGGAGAGTGACAGAAGAGGGGTATATTGTAGATCACCTTCAGCTATTGGTTGACTCTTTCGGGTATTCCATAGGAGTAATAGGGATGTATTCTACGGATACTGTCATAGTTATTCCCTCAAATCAATTTTGTTTAAACTTAATATAAACTATATAATTATCCGTTGACTATTTTCTATAATCATTAGACTTACACTAAATCAGTTTAACAAAATAACCATCAAGGAGAAACTATGTCAGCGGAAAGACCTAGTATTTTGGTAACAGGAGGAGCAGGATATATTGGCTCTCATACAGTTTTAGCACTCAAGCAAGCCGGTTATGATGTCGTCATACTTGATAATTTGGTCTATGGACATCGGGATTTAGTAGAACAGGTTTTACAAGTAGAATTGATAGTAGGAGATACAAGCGATCGCACTTTACTAGATAATCTTTTTCAGAGTCGCAATTTTGCCGCAGTGATGCACTTTTCCGCCTATGCTTATGTAGGTGAATCTGTCACTGATCCAGCTAAATATTACCGTAATAATGTTTTAGGGACATTAACATTATTAGAATCAATGTTAGCAGCTTCTATTCATAAATTTGTCTTTTCTTCCACCTGTGCTACCTATGGTGTACCGAATTTTATTCCGATTACAGAAGATCATCCCCAAAATCCCATTAATCCCTATGGTGCAACTAAATTAATGGTAGAAAGGATATTAACTGATTTTGATGTAGCATACAATTTTAAATCAGTACGTTTCCGTTACTTTAATGCTGCTGGCGCTAACCCCCAAGGATTATTAGGAGAAGATCATCATCCCGAAACCCATTTAATCCCTTTAATATTACAAACAGCATTAGGTCAACGGGAAGCTATTAGTATTTTTGGGACTGATTATCCCACTCCTGATGGTACTTGTATCCGCGATTATATTCATGTTAATGATTTAGCTGATGCCCATATTTTGGGACTAGAATATTTATTAAATGGTGGTGAAAGCGAGGTTTTTAACTTAGGAAATGGTAACGGGTTTTCAGTCAGAGAAGTAATTGCAGCGGCAGAAGATGTCACAGGTATGTTAATATCAGTTAAGGAATGCGATCGCCGTCCTGGAGATCCTCCAGCCTTAATTGGTACAAGCGAAAAAGCCCGGCAAATCTTGAATTGGCAACCCCAATATCCAGGTATTAAAGATATCGTCTCTCACGCTTGGCAATGGCATCAACAAAGGCATAAATAAAAGCCTTAGAAGATGTTTTAAAAGTTTATGGCGATTAGAAACTGCTACCACACAAACAAAGTCCACGCTTTTGAACCCATGAAGGTGTGTTTCGTCTGTGTAGCCGCGACTTCTAGTCGCCGGGTGGATAATAAATTAAACTCTACCCATACAAGACTTCCGCTTGGGGAGTTATTGTTTTTGAATTGCTTTTTGAACTCTCTCAACTTGTAGAGGAACTTCCGCCTCCGTAAATAATATTATGGCTTGCTCAAAATTGATCTGACTATTTTGAAATTCACCCATTTTCTGATATGTTAAACCTAATTGGAAATAAGCTGCTGCTAAATCATATCTATTAGCATTGATTTTATTGAATATTTCTATTGATTCTGAATGTTTAGAAAGTGCTTCTTGAAAATTATTTTGGATGCGAGCAAGTTCTGCTAAACCAGTTAAAGCCTGAGCTACAAATAGATTATGTTCAGGATTATATTTAACTGCTTCAGAAGATTCCAAGGAAAGGATAAATGGGTTCGTGTTCCCGTAAAATCGAGTTTTTTCTTGAGACAATTTTATTACTTCATGATACATTATCAAAGATTTTTGAATATTCCCTAAATTTTTGTAAATTATACCTAACCTGTTTAACACATAGATTTTACGCCATACAAGAAAATCTAATTCAGTTTCTAAACCCGACTTAATAAGCAAAGTTTCGATATTAGCTACAATATAACATAGTCTTTTAGCCAAAACTTGAGCAAGAAACCCATAAGATAATCTTTTTGTAAAAAATTTATCAACAACTGATGTTTTTTCTAGATTCAAGTACGAGTATATAATAGCTAATTGCAGAGATATATTTATTTGATATCTTTTTATTTTTAACTTTAAACTTGGACTTACTTTTCGCATTATGGTTGCTAACCATGATTTGGTTAGGTCTAAAATATTTAGACCTGCTTCCAGTTCCCAGCTATTTATATAGCAGATAGATAAATATATTTTATTTTTTAATATCAACAATATAATATCATCATATTTTGTGTCTATCTTATTATTTTCAAACCCATCTAAAAGAGAATTTGCCAATGCTAGTGATTTATTATGGTAGTTAATTGCTATGTTTATATTTCCTAAGAGCATATTGATTTCACCTTTAATAGAATCAATACTTGCTATTATATATTGAGATTTTATGTTTTTTATGATCAAATCCAATATAGATATTGTTTTTACTAATCCTACCGCTCGATGGTAAGAAAAAGCAAGAGTTTCATCAGGTGTGAAGGAATTATTTCTTCGTTCTATCAATACATATCCAGTATTTTCAAAGTCATGAATACATTCATAATGATAATAAGCTTCAAAGGCTTTCTTCGCGTCCTCGCTTGTGCGAATATTTTTCACACTACCTCTCCAAAATTCGGCTGCTTTTCGGTTAACTTCCTCCCATTCTTGACTTGATTTTAACCTTTTTATGCTCTCTTCTTTAATTACTGGATGCAGCCAATACTTCCCCTTAGCAAATTCAAACAAACGCAAACTTCTTAAAGTTCTAATTATATAGATATGCTGGTCAGGAATATCCCACAACAAAGCTATTAAAGCATCTTCAGTCACTTGCGGTATATCTTGATAGCGATAACATCCTAACCTACACAGTAACTTATAAGCATTGGGATTTAAACTTTGTAATCTCTCAAATTGATTGACAACTAAATTTTTTAATCCTCTTTCCACCCAAGTACAATTTTCTTGCCAATAAGCAGTTGCATCTCCTTCATAATTTGTTTCTATTGACCCAACTAGAATATGCATGGCTTTAGCATTACCACCATATTTTATGTGCATTTCTTCTAGTAAAGAAACATCAATCTCAACTTCGTGAAATGCGAAAAATTTTTGCCATGCTGAACTACTCAAGTTACTTAAATAATAATGATAAACTACATCAATCCGGTCATCAAATAAACATTCTCTACTCGTAATTATTGTAAATGACTGCACAGTTGTATCAGCTAATATCTTCAATAATTCTAAATAACGACTATGATTTTGAATAAACTTACCGTGTTTATCTAGTACAGGTTCTAAATTATCAATTAATATTCCGACCCGACGATTTTGCAAGTGTTTTTTTAATCTGATCAGTGTAATCCCAAATTCCCTTCCTGGTTCTTCTTGAAAATATTGTTTTAACCATTCGTCAACTATGCTTTCAATGCTAGTGATATTCTCTGTTTCCCGAACCATTTCTAAGGATAAAACTAAATCAAAGCCGTGATTATCTAAATATTGCTTGGCTAAAGTTGTTTTACCTATTCCTCCTGGAGCCTGAATAACAATCATTTTTTGATGTTGATTGAAGAGAGTATTAAGCTTTTTTAAGTCATCATCTCTACCGAAAAAATTAACACCTTTATTCTCAACAGAAAATAAGTCTTGATGACAAATATCTGTATTAATTATAGCTTTTGAACTTAGAATACTGTCTATATTACTTTCATAAAATAGTTTTAATGCCTCAAATACGGATTGAATTGCATACTCTTCAACACGCTCCTTTGTTAAAATCTTGCGAATGGTATCTTTACTTATTATTATACCATGATTTTCTAGTTGTATCTGTATCCACTTAATCCTATTACGAGGATTAATACATTTCTTCGTGAGGGTATCAATTATTTTCTTCTCACCCACACTAGTCAGTATGTAAGTAAGCCGATTTCTAGTATTCTTCATTACGTCTACCAAAAATTACGAATTTAACGAAGTTAACAACACTAGTGTGAAGTTATTTTTCTCTACTAACTAGTATTTAGAAAGCAATTGTACCATGATTTCCAGAATTTTCATTGACGAACTTTACTTAACTTCGTTAAATATGCACATACGATACAGAAGTCATGACTTAATAATATAGACATTGCCAAAATTTGGTCGAGTTACAGTATCACAGAGGTAATCAGTAATAAATCGAACTCAACCTATGAATAATATATTAAATTCAACACTACCGGACTTTTGGTCACTGTGGATTGACCATCAAGATTATTTATACAGTGCTTGTCTGATATGGATGAGTAATATTCCTGATGCTAAGGATATTATGAGTCAAGCCATGCTTAAAGCTGAGGAAAAAATGCGTATTCACACAGTCAAAAACTTTAGATATTGGGTAACACAACTAGCTTATAATCTCTGTCTTGATGTCTATAGAAAGCGTCATCAGACTATCCAGTATTCTACCCTACCCTAACCCTCTCCTGGTCAAGACGAGAGAATCCTCTTTGCGAAGGGTAAAAAAGGGTAATTCAACTTCCGTGCATACTGTAAGCCTTCAAAGAGAGAAGTTTTTCTGTAACTTTTTTGACTTTCTCAGTATCCTCTTATCACAAACAAGTGTTCGCTATCGCACAACAATTAAAACTCCAACTTCCCAAAAAGCATACATTAATAGTATGACCCAACAAGCAGCCAAGGTTATTCCCTCTCGCTCTCCTTTCCCCTGTCAATTCTTAATGATGATTTACCCGACCACAGTAAGTACAATTTTAGCTGTTATCATTGCTACTGCTTTCCCACTGAAAGCCTCCGCCCAAAATGCTGATATAGATTTTATAGGTACGATACCATCTGTCGTAAAGATTAACAGCACCAGTCCTGGTTCTATTCAGAACACCCCTAATCAAGATAATTCCACACCAGTGGTACTAAATATCACTAACACTACTGGCATAGTCTTGAGCATTACCAATATTGCTAATCAGGGTACGGTTTTATCTGGCAGTAAAACATATAACGATCTTGATCTAATCAACGCTAAAGTCAAAGATGGTGATAATCTCGTGATTGAAAGTGAAATTTCACCTAGTGGTAAGTCTACCCCAGTTCATCCTTTGAATGTAGCAAGTGCAGTTCAAGCCGCAGTCAGCAGTGGTAAAGATTATCTAATTTACCTTAAGATTACCAATATTTCTGGCTTATTACCACAAAGAACTTATAAAATCTATGTCAATATTCTGATCACACCCCAGTAATTGCCTCCTTCACTAAGAGAAAGTGAGATTAGAGTAGCCTTGATTACTTAATAATAATTCAGTAAAAAAAATAAATCACAACTTGGTTATCTTACTACTGTTAAGTTATAATTACTTAAACTCTTAGTCATAGAACAATGATTAATCTAAGTCGTAGTACCCTATTAACTGGTATCGCCGCTTTAAGCAGTATAGCCCTCAATTCTCAAGTCCGAGCTCAAACTGCTAATGTTGATTTTTTCGGTGTTGTCCCCCCAAGTTGTGCAGTCAACAGCATCACAGGCGGAACCTTAACAAACATCATTAATGGAACTGTAAACCCCCTCAAATTAGAAACTAACACCGTGGGTAACATCAAT
Organism: Aphanizomenon flos-aquae FACHB-1287; assembly: GCF_014698755.1. GTDB lineage: Bacteria > Cyanobacteriota > Cyanobacteriia > Cyanobacteriales > Nostocaceae > Dolichospermum > Dolichospermum flosaquae. Next base: position 96,816 of record NZ_JACJTO010000008.1, read on the forward strand.
GTTAGCTGCAATAGTGGGGTAAAATTTGCCGTTACTGGTATTGAAAATAATGGCAGTACATTCACAAGCAAAACCTTCGGTGATATTGATGTCATCACCGCCCAAGTAGAAGACTCCAGCAATACTCAGGTCGCTACTGGTAATATTTCCCCCAGCGCTGGTACTACATCATTAAATACACCTGGAGTATTACAAACAGGTCCTATCACTGGTGACGACTATGGAGTTAAGTTGTCCTTAGAAGGTAATGGTGACAACACCCTGCCCGTAGGAACTTACAGAATTAGAGTCAAAGTTTCTCTCACACCTCAGTAAGCCTCCTCTGTGTTTTCCTACTTTTTCAGCCTCAAGCAGAATCTCCCATTGAGGGCTTTTTATATACCGTTGCATAGCTGAAATTTTTGCAAGCAACCTCGTTACATTTTCATCACACTCAAAGGAAATAAACAATATGCCGCAAGTTATTTGGACTAAACTGCTGGGAACTAGTAGTGCTGATTCGGCCGAGTCCATAACCACAGGTAGCGATGGTGCTATCTATGTCGCTGGGTATACTGATGGCAACCTGGATGGACAGGTGAATAGCGGTGATGGTGATGCCTTTGTCACTAAATACAATACCGATGGGACAAAAGCCTGGACTAAACTGCTGGGAACTAGTAGTTTGGATGAAGCTTATTCCCTAACCACAGGTAGCGATGGTGCTATCTATGTCGCTGGGTATACTGTTGGGAACCTGGATGGACAGGTGAATAGCGGTATTAGAGATGCCTTTGTCACTAAATACAATACCGATGGTACAAAAGCCTGGACTAAACTGCTGGGAACCAGTGGTAATGATTATGCCAATTCCCTAACCACAGGTAGCGATGGTGCTATCTATGTTGCTGGGTATACTTATGGCAACCTGGATGGACAGGTGAATAGCGGTAGATACGATACTTTTGTCACTAAATACAATACCGATGGGACAAAAGCCTGGACTAAACTGCTGGGAGTTAGTGGTAATGATTGGGCTTCTTCCCTAACCACAGGTAGCGATGGTGCTATCTATGTCGCTGGGTATACTTATGGCAACCTGGATGGACAGGTGAATAGCGGTAGTAGTGATGCCTTTGTCACTAAATACAATACCGATGGGACAAAAGCCTGGACTAAACTGCTGGGAAGCAGTGATTATGATTGGGCTTCTTCCCTAACCACAGGTAGCGATGGTGCTATCTATGTCGCTGGGTATACTGGTGGCAACCTGGATGGACAGGTGAATAGTGGTGGTGTTGATTCCTTTGTCACTAAATACAATACCGATGGGACAAAAGCCTGGACTAAACTGCTGGGAGGTAGTAGTTATGATCAAGCCAACTCCCTAACCACAGGTAGCGATGGTGCTATCTATGTCGCTGGGTATACTTATGGCAACCTGGATGGACAGGTGAATAGTGGTGGTGCTGATACCTTTGTCACTAAATACAATACCGATGGGACAAAAGCCTGGACTAAACTGCTGGGAAGCAGTGTTGATGATATTGCCATGTCCCTAACCACAGGTAGCGATGGTGCTATCTATGTCGCTGGGTTTACTTATAGCAACCTGGATGGACAGGTGAATAGCGGTGGTGTTGATGCCTTTGTTACCAAGTATAATACGGATGGGACAAAAGTCTGGACTAAACTACTGGGAAGCAGTGTTAATGATTATGCCTATTCCCTAACCACAGGTAGCGATGGTGCTATCTATGTCGCTGGGTATACTAGTGGCAACCTGAATGGACAGGTGAATAGTGGTAGTTACGATGCTTTTGTTATTAAGTTAAACGTTAACGAAGCCCCAGTTATTACCAGTCCTGCTACCGCCACCTTTGCCGAAAACGGTACAGGAACAGTTTATACTGTCACCGCTACATCTACCAGTACAAACCTCACCTACAGTTTATCTGGTACGGATGTTAATCTCTTTAACATCAATAATGGCGTTGTCACCTTCAAAACCGCGCCTAACTTTGAAGTGCCTGGTGATAATGGTGCAAATAATGTTTATGATATCAACGTTATCGCTAGTGATGGTTCATTAACCGCAACAAAAGCGGTAGCCATTACCGTTACCAACGTTAACGAAGCTCCAGTTATTACCAGTGCTGCTACCGCCACCTTTGCCGAAAATGGCACAGGAACAGTTTACACCGTCACTGCTACGGATGTAGATGCGGGTACAACTCTCACCTACAGTTTATCTGGTACGGATGCTAACCTCTTTAACATCAATAATGGCGTTGTCACCTTCAAAACCGCGCCTAACTTTGAAGTGCCTGGTGATAATGGTGCAAATAATGTTTATGATATCAACGTTATTGCTAGTGATGGTACATTAACCGCTACACAAGCCGTAGCCATTACCGTTACCAACGTTACCGAACCTTCAGTTATTTGGACTAAACTGCTGGGAACTAGTAGTTATGATTGGGTTTCTTCCCTAACCACAGGTAGCGATGGTGCTATCTATGTCGCTGGAGTTACTGGTGGGAACCTGGATGGACAGGTGAATAGCGGTAGTTATGATGGCTTTGTCACTAAATACAATACCGATGGGACAAAAGCCTGGACTAAACTGCTGGGAGGCAGTAGTTATGATTATGCCAATTCCCTAACCACAGGTAGCGATGGTGCTATCTATGTCGCTGGGTATACTGGTGGCAACCTGGATGGACAGGTGAATAGCGGTAATGAAGATGCCTTTGTCACCAAATACAATACCGATGGGACAAAAGCCTGGACTAAACTGCTGGGAGGCAGTAGTTATGATATTGCCATGTCCCTAACCACAGGTAGCGATGGTGCTATCTATGTCGCTGGGTATACTGATGGCAACCTGGATGGACAGGTGAATAGCGGTAATAATGATGCCTTTGTCACTAAATACAATACTGATGGTACAAAAGCCTGGACTAAACTGCTGGGAGGCAGTGGTGCTGATTATGCCAATTCCCTAACCACAGGTAGCGATGGTGCTATCTATGTCGCTGGGTCTACTAATGGCAACCTGGATGGACAGACGAATAGCGGTGGTGTTGATTCCTTTGTCACTAAATACAATACCGATGGGACAAAAGCCTGGACTAAACTGCTGGGAACCAGTGGTGCTGATTATGCTTATTCCCTAACCACAGGTAGCGATGGTGCTATCTATGTCGCTGGGTATACTTATGGCAACCTGGATGGACAGGTGAATAGCGGTAGTTACGATACTTTTGTCACTAAATACAATACCGATGGGACAAAAGCCTGGACTAAACTGCTGGGAGGTAGTGGTAATGATATTGCCTATTCCCTAACCACAGGTAGCGATGGTGCTATCTATGTCGCTGGGTATACTAGTGGCAACCTGGATGGACAGGTGAATAGCGGTGGTGTTGATGCCTTTGTTACCAAGTATAATACGGATGGGACAAAAGTCTGGACTAAACTACTGGGAAGCAGTGTTAATGATTATGCCTATTCCCTAACCACAGGTAGCGATGGTGCTATCTATGTTGCTGGGTATACTGCTACCAACCTGAATGGACAGGTGCATAGTGGTAGTTATGATGGCTTTGTCGTTAAGTTAAACGTTAACGAAGCCCCAGTTATTACCAGTGCTGCTACCGCCACCTTTGCCGAAAACGGTACAGGAACAGTTTATACTGTCACCGCTACATCTACCAGTACAAACCTCACCTACAGTTTATCTGGTACGGATGTTAATCTCTTTAACATCAATAATGGCGTTGTCACCTTCAAAACCGCGCCTAACTTTGAAGTGCCTGGTGATAATGGTGCAAATAATGTTTATGATATCAACGTTATCGCTAGTGATGGTTCATTAACCGCTACACAAGCAGTAGTCATTACCGTTACAGACGTTAATGATATTGTTCAATCCTCCGTCAGCTACACATTAAACTCCAGCGAAACGGATTTAGCTTTAATAGGAACCGCAAACATTGACGGAACTGGAAACAGTCTCAATAATGCCATCTTCGGTAACAGTGGTAATAATGTTCTCGATGGCCGCGCTGGTGCTGATAGCCTTTTTGGTAATGCCGGTGATGATACTTTGATAGGTGGTCTTGGTGCTGATACCATGACCGGGGGAATTGGTAATGATTGGTACTGGGTAGATGATGCTGGAGACAGTGTGATAGAATATGCCAATGAAGGTACAGATAAGGTTTTCACGAGTATCAGTTACACACTTACAGCCAATGTAGAAGACCTGGCTTTACAGGAAATAGCCGCCAATATTAATGGTACGGGTAATATCCTGAATAATACCATTACAGATAATAGCAAAGATAACATTCTCGATGGTGGTGCTGGTAATGATATTATCAGAGCCTCTGGAGGGAATGATACCTTAATTGGTGGGATAGGTGCGGATACTTTAACGGGAGGTTTAGGTAATGATAGGTTTGTTTATACCAATTTAACCGATTCCTTGTTAGGTGGAATTGATATCATCAAGGATTTTAACAATAGTACGGATACTGACCGTTTTGTAGTTAGTGCTGCTCGCTCTGTGTTTAATAATGTCGGTGTAGTTAGCGGACTCAATGCCACTGCCATTGGTAGTAAATTAACTACTAGTAACTTTGGAGCTAATGCTGCTGCATTATTTACCATAGGCTCAAAGAGCTATGTAGCTATTAATGATAGCATTGCTGGTTTTAATGCTCTTAGTGATGCCATTGTGGATATTACGGGATACAAGGGTACTTTATCTGCTGGTAGTTTTGTGACTGCTTAAGCTAGGTAGCGGTAAAATTGCAATAATTAGATACTTGATTTCTCTAAGGGACTTCTAATTAAAAAAATACCCAAAAATTTCTTGTGGTGCGGGTATCTTGCCTACTAATCATCAAGGACGGGCAGGAAGCCCATCCCACAAAATTGGGTAAAATAGTAGAATGACAAACTCTGCTATTATTATTATTGTCGGTAAAATAATTATTACGAAAATATATGACAACTAACCCACCAACTCTCACTTATACCCTGGAAGAAATATTATCTCGTTTGGATCAAAAGATAGAGAAGCAATTTACTGAAGTTAACCAAAAAATAGATCGGCAATTTGCTGAAGTCAACCAAAAAATAGATCGGCAATTTTCTGAAGTCAATCAAAAGTTTACTGAAGTCAATCAAAAGTTTACTGAAGTCAATCAAAAGTTTACTGAAGTCAATCAAAAAATAGAGAAGCAATTTACTGAAGTTAACAAAAAACTAGAAACTATTGATGGTAGACTAAATAAACTGGAAATTGGCCAAGCGGAATTATCAGGGGAAATTAAAATCTTAGATGAAAAACTATCTGGAGAAATTAAAACCCTAGATGAAAAAGTTATTGGTATTGATAAAAGACTAGATAACCAAGAATTTATTAATCGTGGAGTTCTAGTAGCAGTGATTATTGCCTTAATTAGTGGAGTGGTCAAACTATTTGGTTTGTTTCCCAGCACTGGTAAAATTTGAAAATTACAGCATTTTTAGCTTGAGTCAGGTACATAATCGGGACTCCACAAGAGTTTAATCATTAATATCTGTACTCCATAATAGCGGTAACTGCTGTATTATTATAAAACTCAGTTTTAGTTATTGAAAATATGAAAAGAAAAATTGCGAAAATTCTGCCTTTATTCTGTTGGTTTCCTCTTGGTTTTACTCCTATGATAGCCTACGGTCAATTATCTGTTTCTCCTTTAACAATTCAACGTCAAGCAGAATCAGGACAAGCTAGGGGAGTGATTAACATTTCTAATAATTCTAATAAACCTTATCGAGCTAGAGTTTCTTTATCACCTTTCACTTATAATCAGGAAGGACTGCAAGTTTTACAATCTAGTCCCAATGACTTAACACCCTATTTAACATTTTCTCCCCGTGAATTAGTAATTGAATCAGGACAACAACGTTCAATTCGTTTTAATGCTAGGTTACTTCCTAGTTTACCCCAGGGAGAATATAGAGCTATGTTCTCTGTAGAAGAACTTCAGGATAACAGTTCTACTGAAACAAATCAGGTTTCTGTTGTTGTCAATATAGCAGCAACGATATATGTAATTAATGGTGATTTTGTTCCCAAAGTAGGAGTAGAAAAGGTATTTTATGATGGGCAGAAAAAGCAAATTAGATTATTAGTTAATAATACAGGTGAAGCCACAGCCCGCGTTAAAAATGAGTGGAATTTAAGTCAAGATGGCAAAACAGTTGATTCTGGTAAAGTAGAAGAAACTACTATTATTGCTAAAGGTAATCGGTATGTTGAAATATCCTATCCCCCCCAAGGAAAAACCCTAACACCTGGTAATTACCAATTGTCAGGAAAACTATCTTGGAATGCTAAAAAGGCAGAAAATTTACCCTTTAATCTCAATTTCACTGTGTCTCCAGCAGATATCAACCCACAGAAAAAACCTCCACAATAATATGACTACTAACCCACCAATTCTCACTTATACTCTGGAAGAAATATTATCTCGTCTTGATCAAAAGATAGAAAAGCAATTTGCTGAAGTTAATCAAAAAATGGATCGGCAATTTGCTGAAGTTAATCAAAAAATGGATCGGCAATTTGCTGAAGTTAACCAAAAAATCGATCGGCAATTTGCTGAAGTTAACCAAAAAATGGATCGACAGTTTACTGAAGTCAATCAAAAATTTACTGAAGTCAACAAAAAACTAGAAACTATTGATGGTAGATTAAATAAACTGGAAATTGGACAAGCAGAACTATCTGGGGAAATTAAAACCCTAGAGGAAAAAGTTAGTGGTATTGACAAAAGGCTAGATAACCAAGAGTTTATTAATCGTGGAGTTCTAGTAGCAGTGATTATTGCTTTAATTAGTGGAGTAGTCAAACTATTCGGTTTCTTCCCTACTGGCAAAATTTGAAAATTATAATTTTCTTATGTTTGGAGGGGAATCAATTAATTATTACCATTTAGCATCAAATTACAATTTACCTGCTCTCATTAGTCAAGTTAATGATGTTTCTATTGACCCTAAAGCAGAAGCAAAATCGCCGCAATTTGTTGTTTTACCAATAGGAATTAATATTGGTAAACTCAATGTTTTACAATCTGCCTCCGTTAAAGGTTATGAAGACGGAGAAAAAGCTATTGATTTTCCTAATTGGTTAATTCCTTTTCAAGATATAACTACAGCATTAAACCTGACTGTTAGTACGTTACCGAATGGAGAATTAGAAATAAAAGGAGTGGGTTTAATTAAACGTATTAAAATCAGTGAATTAACCTCAGATCCAGAATTAGGTTTAACTATATCTATCGCACAAATTGAGGAGTTATTGCAAGTTAGATCTAAATTTGATATTGTGGCTTATTCAATTATACTAGAACCACCCTGGTTAAATTTTAAAGGAAAAAAAACTACCAACCAGAACCTCCGGTAATTGTAGAAGGTTTACCTATTGTTAAAAGTCCTAATTTTACTTTCTCAACTGTGGGAGAACAAGTTAATATTAGTAGTAGAGAAAATAGTCAAGAATTAACTACTCAAGGTAGTTTAAATATTGTAGGTACAGTATTAAAAGGAAGTTGGTTTTCTCGAATTAATCAAGCTGATTTATTAGATAGTAAAAAATGGCAACTACAAGAAGGACAATATCTAAACCGCAGTGATTTTCATGATTATGTAATTGGTTCTCAACCTACTTTCTGGACGGGTCAAACTAGGGGTGATTATTGGGGTTTGACGACAATTAAAAGATTTGGATTCAAAGCCGATAATCTCAATAATAGCTCATTTACGCCCTCTCAAGGTTTACAAATTTCTACAATTAATCGCATTATTGAAGGAGCAGCAAAACCGGGAACTTTAGTGCAATTAGTTTCTGGAAATGATAATTTTATTTTTGGAGAAATATTAGTTGATTCTTCAGAAATTTATCGCTTTGATAATGTTCCCATTAATAGTGAAAATTATCGAGTTTTACTTTATGCTAATGGACAATTAGCAAGTAAACCCATAGAGAAAAAACCGATATTTCTGAATTTACCTGGACAATTAACCCAAGGAACATCAAGTCTAATTATATCCAGTGGTATGAATAGAGAAACGAGAAATAATGATTTTTTTGGAGACTTAAATAATGTTCGTGGAGGTATTGCTTATCGTCATGGAGTTACAGATTCTTTAACATTGGGAGGAGGAATCATTTATGATCAAAGTTTATTAGGATTAGGGGAGGTATTTTATCAACCTAATAATTTTCCTTTCAAATTGGCTTTATCCGCTTTAAAAGTCCCAGCTAAATTCAAATATAATGCTAATCTAGAATTTAGACCATCTTCTCAATTAAATCTGAATTTATCCAGTAATGAGCAGTTTCAAAGTTTTAATTTTAATTGGAATCCGGCTAAATTTTTAAGTTTTACTAGTAGTGGTAGTAATCTCAATGGTATTATGAATTTAGGATTAAATGTAAATCAGAATTTTGGTAAAATATCTACTTATTCAAGTCTGAAAATTGATAATAAAGGACAATTAGAATGGAATTCTAACCTGCGTTGGCGTAATTTAGCCGCTAGAGTTAGTCCTACTGGTATTGGATTAGAATTAAATTATGAAGGTTCTATTTTCAGTATTTTTAAACTCCCTGAAAAGGAAAATTTAATTTTAAGTTATGAAACCAGTAATTCCAGTAATAAACATAATAGTTTATTAACATTAAAATGGAAATATCAATCACCTTATATTAATCAACGTCGTCTCTGGGATTTTGATCTTGGTTATGGTATCAGTTCTCAAGGTAGTGGTTTTTTAGCTTCTGTTTCTACTTTTTTTATTCCCGGTTTGTCTCTGCGTTTGCGTTATGATGGAATTTCCATAACATCAGATACAGCCTCTTATCGGCTTGAAATTGGTTCAGTAGTTAATTTCAGTCCTAATTTAAGATTTGGAGACTCTGAATTTGAACGTTTACGCAGTGAGGGTGGTATATTTATTCAACCTTTTTTAGATAAAAATAATAACGGTATTAGAGATAATAATGAAGAGATTTATACTCAAGATATGGAACTACTATTAATCCTAAATAATAAAAAATTTAATCCTAGTTTGGGAACTATTACAAAACAAGGTGTTTTATTTAAAGTTCCTCCGGGTATTTACCGTCTTGATTTAGATCCTGCTGGATATCCTTTAGACTGGAAACCTGTTCAACCTGGTTATGCTGTGGAAATAGTTGCAGGTAGTTATACAACTACTTCAATTCCTTTTGTTGCTTCTTATACTTTAGCGGGAACTGTGAAAGATACTGAAGGAAAACCTGTTGCTGGTGCTAGAGTCGAAGCTATTGATAATAGTAAATCATCAGTTGTATCTATTACAAATAATTCAGGTATTTTCTATTTGGAACAGTTGCGACAAGGAACTTATGAGTTAAAAGTTAATAACAAATCTGTTGAACCAAATAAGATTATAATTAATTCAGATTCTCCTAATTTACAAGAATTAAATTTAAAATTACCTAATCCTTAATTAAGGCTAAAACCCTTTTTACTCTGCTCTCTATTTTAGCCCAATGACAATTTTTAACGCTAACCTACTTAATTGGTTTTAAAAAAACTACAATACAACCTGAAGTTAACAAAAACCCCAACAAAATCAAAGGTTGTGCTAACCTATTTATTGTCTCTTCCCTGCCGATATTTTGCCCAGATTGGGGAATATCTACAGCCTTTCCTGTGGCCACAGTGACAACAAACTGCAACTCAAAAGGTTTAATTTTTCCCTCAATAGCAGTCTTACCACTTAATAGCAACTGATAAGCCCCTGGTTTGGGAAAAGTTACTTCTGCTCCTGGTATATCTTGATAGCGTTCAGCCTGAATAGATTTTAATCGAGGTTCAATTAATGCCAGTTCTCCTGTTACATGAGGTTCAGAATAAATAGCCAATTGACAATTACAATTTTTTAAAGGAATTACCTTACCACCTTTTCGAGTCAGAGCAAACCAAATTTGAGTAACTTCCCCAGCGCGGGGATTATCATTAGGTTCTAAATGGATAGTAGCACCCACATTTTCAGATATTTGTACTGTATGGGCTAAAGTTTGAGTATTTGCAGTGACTATTAAACTAGATAAAACTAATAATAATATATACTTTACTTTGCTTTTGCTTAGAGAAGAAATGGTCAATTTATCGTTATTTATTGGGAGGAACATAAAACTTTTCTAGACCTAAATATAACCAAAAATGCCGCGAACGTACTAAGAATACACCAAAGATAATTATCCCTAGCAAAATGACTGCTAATTGGTTTGTCCAACTTAATCTTAAAGTACCCAGGTAATGAGAACCAATCAAAACCGTATGAATAGCGCTCAATAACAAAGCTGGTACACTTAAAAGATGAATTTGTCGCCAATGCTTACCTAATAACTTTTGCAAAAAATCAAAACTTGTACAAGCCGCAGGAGTCATTAATACCAGTGCTACAGCCCCTGCACTCATTCCCCATTGAAATTCTAGGGGTAAAAACCAAACAGCGGTGAAATTCCAGTTTAGAGAGTGTTCAAAATGATGAATGGTGTGTACCCCAGACAACACAAAAGCCCCAACTCCCAAAGCTCGACGGTAACGCAGAGGTGCACGCCAAAAACTATTCACAGGCCGGGCAATTAATGAGAGAATTAAACAAATTAGAGCAGCGTGGCCGCTATAGTCTGTCATGGTGTCCCCTGTTCGTAACAAAGTAATAGCACCAATAATCAAAGTTACCCAACCACCCAAGCGCAATAATTGACTGCGACGATCTTTACTAATTAACGCCGTAGAAACACCTATACCCAACATAATTGGTAGTGTACCGGCTCCAAAAGCTAACATTGTCGCTACACCTTGCCACAAATTCCCCGTAGCTGCAGCCTTAATTTGAGCCGCGTATAAAAAACCACAGGGCATTAATCCCCAAGTCATGCCTAATAGTGCCGGTGTCCACCATTGAGTTTGTGCGGATAACTTCATCATTACCGTACTGAGACGGTTGTGTAAGTTACCTTTGAGTATGGGGTGTAACAGGGGAATATGCGGTAAAAAATCCGGTTTAATTTGTCCTAAACCAAACCAAATCAGCATTATACCCGTAATTATCGCTATCCAATGTCGTAAATTGCTACCAATTCCCGCTAGTTGTCCACCCTGTACTAATACTGAACCTAGTGAGCCAATGCCAGCACCAACTAAAGCATAACTCAATATTCGCCCTAAGTTAAGTAAAGTATGAAATTTTAATTGCTGTGGCCAAGTTGGGTTTTTTTGCTGCTTAGAAAGAGAAAAAGCTACTGTTAAGGGTCCACACATTCCAAAGCAATGTCCAAAACTACCCAAAAACCCTAAAAGTGTGATCAGTGATAAATCTAGCATATTAACCATGGAAACTGAATGGGAATTGGGAATCGGCCATTAGGAAAGTATACCTTTTTCATCTCTTACTATGATGTCCATGTCAAAAGACAAGCTGTCAAACTTGGTGTAGTATAGAGCTAATCTTGCCAGATTCTGATACTAGCTTTGTCTCCAAAAAAGATTATTTTTCCTCAGCTAAATCAATTAGTACAGAATAAAGTCCACAAAAAGTTACATGATAAATATGCAATATGTCCAATTAATTCAACAATTATTACATTTATACTTAAATATGTAAAGTTTTGTAACGACATTCAACATTTCTGGAAATAACTACTTTATTGCAAAGAGAACAAGATAATCTAGAAAGAGTATTTCAATAATTAGATAGAGATTTATTTTTCAAACCTTTACAAAAAAACATTGATAAAAAATCACCCCCAGTTTAAAAATAACTGGAGGCTATGATTAAAGACATTGGAATGTGGACTAGTTGAAATTCAAAGTTAACCTTATTTTTATATAATTATCTCTATCTGTAGGAAAGTTCAAATTTAATTAATTTCCGTCTAATTGAATAGAGATAATAAATACATAGGACGAATATTTGATTATAGCTACACTACTTAAAATTTTGCCAATATCATCTACGAATAACCGCTATAAAAAAAGACCCCCGGAAGTAGACCGAGGGATTCTGCAAGTCGGAATTATCGCACAAAGACATTCGCACACTCAAAATAGCAATAGAACAAGCCGAAAAAATGCCAAAATGCCAAAAAGCTAAAACTCCCCCTAGAACAGCATTTGACCCCTGATTTTTGACTCCTGTTATGTTTTAGACCTGCAAATTCCAAATTTCTATATTCAGCAACCCCTAATTACGAATATTTACCTCCTGTAAATAATCTTCTGGTTGAATAGATACTTTATACTCAGTAGATTTTTTTGTTGCAGAAAACAGTTCCCGCTTCTGGATAGCTAATTCTTGTTGTTGATTACGTAAATGTAGTTTTTGAGAATATTCTTGTATTTTCGTTCTTGCTTGGTCATAAACATCAACATTTTTAGGAATCTTTTCTAGGAGTTTAATTGCTCCAAAAAAATTACCTACAGACGCTTGATTGTGAGCTTGATATAAATAGTATCCTGATCTAATTTGACGTTTTTGATTGTATTCAGACAACTTCCTTTTAACTATAGCACCAACAGCGTTTTCTTCAGGTATTTGCTGTAAATAATATAAAGCTGTTGAAAAATCTTTTTCTTCAGCTTTTGCATAAGCTTTAGCTAATAAAACTTGTGTTTGTGCTTCAATATTTATCTTTGCTTGTTCAACTAAAGGCTGAATTTTTGATTCCCAATAGGAACTAACTGGAACTTTACAAGCATAAGCTAATACATCTGTCCACCGACTTTCTTGGAAAGCTTTGTTCGCTGAAACATAATATTCTGAATCTTTTTCCCATTGACTTTGCCATTTTTCAATTGCAGCTTGTGCTTCTGGATAAACATTACTATTCAGGGGTATTGACTGAGCTAAATTAATGGCTTTTTGTAAATCTCCAGATTGATATTTTGCTATAGCTTTATATAAAGTTTCCGTAGCTGAATAAGCTTGATAATTATTAAATAAAGAATATATTCCCAATCCAAGCATAACAGAATTAATCAATAAACCTAATCGCAATCCAGCTAATAGTGTTTGTGATTTTTGATCTGTTTTTTCAATATTTCGATAAGATAATTGAGACTTTGTTATTGATATTTTTCCTGGTTTTTTGTCCCATTCTATATGCTTGAGTACCCATAGTGCTTCATTGGCAGATTGAAATCGTTCTTGATGTTGATAACAGATCATTTGGTTAATAAAAGCCACTAAATAATCATTAATGGAGGTACAATCATTACACCAAATTATTTCATTAGTTTCTGCATTAATTTTTAATTGTCGAGGTGAAAATCCCGTTATAGCTTGAATGGCAATTATGCCCAAGGAATAAATATCACTACTGGGTTGAGCTTGACCAATAAATTGTTCTGGAGGAATATAACCTAAAGACGTGACAGGAATTTGATCTATAAATAATGCCGTTTCAATACTAAAGTCTATTGGTTGAATTGAACCAAAATCAATTAATACTAATTTGCCATCTATAGCCCTTCTAATTAAGGTTTCTGGAGTGATATCACAATGAATAAACCCTTGAGAGTGAACAAATTCAAGAATAGATAAGGCATCTTCTAAAAACTTAATAATATCAATTTGACTCCATTTATCTCGACTTTTAGGGTTTTGAGGTAATTCAATTGCTAAAGACTCTCCAGGAATAAATTGTTGTACTAAATAAAAATGTTCATCTTCTTCAAAACAGGTAATTAGTTCAGGAATTTGGGGATGAAGACCTAAATCTTTTAGGGTTTCAGTTTCCGCTAAAAACCGCAATTTCAGGTAATCAAAATAGGAGGTAGATTGATAGTTGTTGACCTTTAGTTGTTTCACAACATACCTGGGTTTATCTGGGTGGTACATATCCACTGCGATAAATGTTTGTCTAAATACTCCTGTACTAAGTAGTTGAACAATTTGGTAACGCTCTTGTAATAATTTGCCGATCATTTGCTTACTCATGATCTAGTTACTCAGATATATATCTTTTCTGACAATGACTGCTATTTTCCGGAAGTCTGGAGAATAATTCAGTAGATGAAATATTCAATAATGTTTCCAGTATTACTACTGATGATCTTCCCTGTCCCCAAAGGTATCGGTTAATGGTTTGACGACTTTAGCGATCGCTTCCTGCACAAAAATTTTCATAAACTCATCTCGACGATTAATTTGAAATTGTTGTTGTACAACTTCTGTCATTCCCCCGTCACCCCAATCTTGATCATGACGAAAATATTCAATAAAACTTTTCCCCGCAATCCGAGTTAAATATGCGGCTGTTACTCCTTGAATTGCCCTCCCGACAATAAAAGTAGCAACATTGAGTTGCAAAGCCGTTGATAATAATTCAATCGCACCTTTAACAATACCTAAACCAGCAATAGTTTTTCCTAAAGATAGCGCCAACTCTTTACCCCGTTCCATATTTAAATCACAACCGTAAAGTCTACCAATTTCTACTACCATTTGGGCATTAACAGCAGCAGTTGCCAGTAAGTCTACCATCGGTAATGGAGTGACAGAAACTACACCTGCCCCAATCCATTGATAACGTTCTACAATTTTATCAGCTTGACGACGACGCTGAGAATCTATGAGTTTGCGAGCTTCTTCTCCCAAACGCAAAGATTGTAAGAGAATGTTGTCTGCTACAAGATCTTCACCCTCAGCCCGTAAAATGGCAGCCATACGCCGTAATAAGGGGATAATCTCTGATTCTGGTTGGAAGGTTTCCCCCGTTTCTAATTGGGCTATTTGCGGATTAGCAGCGATCGCTACTACATCATTAGTAGCAATAAATCCCCGTACCCGTTCCCGCAATCTGGACAAAATCACCTCTGTATCATTTTCTGTGTATAAATCCGTTTTATTTAATACTAAAAGCGATCGCTTGCCAATTTCTGCTAACCCCCGTAGTGGTTCATATTCAGAACGTCGTAAATCATTATCTACCACAAATAACAACAAATCCGCCTCCGTGGCCAAAGCCCTAGCCAGTTGTTCCCGTTCTGTACCCGCTACCCCCGGTTCTAAAATCCCCGGAGTATCAGTAATTAATATCTTCCGCTCTAAACCTTTTAAACGTAAACAATAGGTTTCTCCTACCTGGGTTGTCCCCATGGGCGCGTTGACTTCACCGACTATCCGCCCCATAATTGCATTAACTAAAGAAGTTTTACCTGCACTACCTGTACCAAAGACAACAACTTGAATTTCACCTCTAGCTAAATTCGCCTCAATTTCCTGAGTGCGACTTAGCAAAGCTTGACGTGTAACTTCATCTTGAATTTGGGACACTTGTTGACGCACCGCCTCCAAAGTAGAAGAAGCTGCATCAGATTTAACTGCGGGAATTTGTGATAAAGTCACCCTTTGACGCTGACGACGGGATTTTTCCTCTCCCTTCCGCAATACCAATACATAATAAATAAACGCAGCAATCAAACCACCAATTAGCAAAATCAGCAGCAATAATAATAAGTTACCCAACAACGGCGAATAAGACAACTGCCAATACAACCGGGAAAGAGAATCAATTAGCCATAGAGTTAACGCCAAAATGACGATTAGACCAACAATTAACGTGACTATGCGAGACAAAGGCATGAATAATAAATTTAGTACCTATATAGTATTTTTAGCTCTTGAATACATAATATGCAAAATCTGAACAAAAAAATCTCATAAAGCTTACTGTGTATCAGAAATAAACCTGATATTTAAATATTATGGACAAAAATTCCTTCAACCCTCATTTCTCTGTGTTCTTTATTCCGTAATTCCTGCGTAAGTCCTATTTCTGTTCTATGTTCCCTTAATTACTGTTTATTAAATTCCCCATTTATTCTTCCCTTGAATTAACATATGTTGTAATAGTAGGAGACATTAAAAGACAGGGAGAAAATTAATGGGACTATTTGATCAAATTCTTGGCGCGGTTGGTAATTCCAATCAACCAGCCGGCTTGGATAACTTGCTAAATATTGCCACCACTGTTCAACAATTAGGTAGTGGCCTTGGTGTGGACTCTTCCACCATGCAATCAATTTTATCAGTAGTTGGTAAACAAATACAATCATCTTTACAAGCAAAAGAAGCTACCGAAGGAAGCGAAGCAGTACAAGACCTAATCAATCAATTTGCTGGAACTTCAGCCAATTCCCAAGCCGTAGATAATTTATTTTCTGCTGATATCCAAGCAAAAGTAGCGGAGAATGTCGCCCAAGCTGCTAATGTGGATGCCAGTACCGTTCAACAATTATTACCAACTTTAATACCTGTAGTCCTGAGTTTCTTACAATCCAGTGGTAATCCATTACTCAGTAAAGTTTTAGATGCTAATGTTAATATCGATACGGAGCTTTCTGGCGTGATTAACTTAGCTACTCGGTTTTTAGGAATTTAATCCTAGCTAGAATTTTTGTAGCCCAAAATCCACCGTTAGCAAATTAAAATGAGGCTGCATAGAATCAGATTTCCAGAATAATTGAGCCCGGATCACCGCAGCCCAGAAAAATTCATGAATTTCATGATTCTGTACAGTCTCACATATAATTGATATCACAAATGAAGACAGCCGAGGATAAAACAATAGTCCGCGAATACTTTAACTCCACAGGTTTTGATCGGTGGCGACGCATCTATGGTGATGCTGAAGTCAACAAAGTCCAGCTAGATATTCGCACTGGACATCAGCAAACTGTAGATCATGTCATTGGCTGGTTAGAAGCTGACAACAATTTACCATCATTATCAATTTGTGATGCTGGCTGTGGTGTGGGTAGTCTGAGTATTCCCCTGGCTACGGCTGGTGCTAAGGTCTACGCCAGTGATATTGCGGCTAAAATGGTATCAGAAGCCCAGGATAGGGCTGTAATGGCTTTGTCAAATACCGCAAACCCCTCTTTTGCAGTGCAGGATTTAGAATCTTTAGGTGGTAATTATCACACAGTTATCTGTTTAGATGTTCTCATTCATTACCCCCAAAAAAAAGCCGATGAAATGATTTCTCACCTGTGTTCTTTAGCACAATCCAGAATTATTCTCAGTTTTGCACCTAAAACCTTTTTTCTGACAATTCTCAAAAAAATCGGTACTTTCTTTCCAGGTCCAAGTAAAACCACTCGCGCTTACTTACATTCTGAAGCCGATATCATCAAAATTCTCCAAAAAAACGGCTTTTCTATAGAAAGAACAGCTATGACACGGACAAACTTCTACTTTTCCAGGTTACTAGAAGCAACTCGTACATCTGTTTAATTAGCATAGTATAATTAATACTTCATATTCCCGATTTCTTAGAGAAGTCGGGAATTGAGAAACTATTCAGGTTTTGTATGTTGTAATGACAATATTTAACGCCAATCCACTTACGTCCATTCCCGGTGTTATAAGGTACATATCTAGCGGGCAAGATGCCCGCACCACAAGAGTTTTATCATTCAACTTTGTACCTCATCAGATCGGAAAGCGCTGTAATTTGTTATTATTGAAAGAACATTTCTCCAAATCAATTATTAATAAAATAAGTAAGTATGTTACAATAGATCGAATATATAGAATGGAATATTACACAAAAATATGTCATAACTGGTGTTTAGGCAGCATTTTTCTAAGTTCTGTAGAGAAGTTGAGTAAATGGAGAAGAAAATGACGAGTAAAGAAGATTTTCTCTATCCCCGTGGTCGCTACTATGGTCATGTAAAACCAGAAAACTTGTTATTTAATGCGAATTTACAGGAATTTGCCCAAAAGGTTAGCTATATCTGCAACCTCGAAACAGGTGGAAAAATCCCACCTGGTGAGGCCTACAAAGAAATTAAGTCACTCTGGAAGCAGTTAAAACACTCAAAAAAAGAACTGAAAATCGATGAACAACCTTTTCTAAGTAACGGTTCTGAAGAAGGCTAATTAATATTAGGCGAAAATTAGCCATTAATTATATTATTCAGCCCTCTTGCCTGTTTTTTCGTCATTTTCCCAACCTTAGACCCGGATTTGGTAGTGATATTGGCTAGTATAGGCTTGTTCTGAATGAGTAGAGCTATCACTGATCAATGCCTAGATATTCACAGCTTGCCATTTGGCCTGAGGATTATTTTTTGATAATAATCCTCGAGTTGCTGTGTAGCAGATGTCCACCCCCATTTCTCCGCTTCTGCACGGGCATTTTTACGGATAATATTTATTTCCTGTTTTTCTTTTAACAGACCCATAGTAGCATGAATAGCCTCTTGAATATCAGCGTGGGGATCAAAAAGATATCCATTTACACCGTCTGTGACGATATCAGGTATACCTCCAGAACGGGCTGCTACGACTGGACAACCGGAGGCCATGGCTTCTAGCAGGACTAATCCTAATGTTTCTGTGCGGGAAGGAAAAATAAAAGCATCAGCGCTGGCAAAGGCAGAACCTAATTCTTTACCCATGAGATAGCCGACAAAATAAGTATTTGTACCGATAAAGTGTTTTTCTAAAGCTTGGCGGTGGGGTCCATCTCCCACTAGTGCTAATCTGGCCTCAGGAATGGCTTCTAAAATCGGTTTAATGCGTTCGATTTCCTTTTCCGCAGAAAGACGACCAACATACAATAATAAGGGGCTTTCTGGATGATTTTGGGAGAGATGCGATCGCATTTTGTCACTGGCTAAATCAGGATGAAATAATTCTGTATCTACCCCCCGTTGCCACAAATCTACTCTTTCAATTCCATGTGCTGAAAGTTCCTTGACCATGGCCGTAGAGGTACACAAATTTAACTCCGCCTGATTATGACCAGCTTTCAGCAACTCCCATAGTAGTCCTTCTAACATTCCCAACCCGTAATGTTGCAGATATTGAGGCAAATGGGTATGATAAGAAGCCACCAAGGGAATTTTCAGAACTTTACTATAAAAAATCCCTGATAGTCCTAAAACAGCGGGATTAACAACATGAATAATATCTGGTTTAAATTCTTCTAAAGCGTGACCAATAGCAGGGCGAGGCAGTGCCATTTTTAACTCTGGATAGAGAGGTAAGGGAAAGCCACTAACTCCATAAACTTTCGCACCTTTATGTTCGGTGATTCCACCGTCTGGGGCAAATACTAAAACTTGATTTCCATGACGTTGTAAATGGTCAACAGTATGACGCAGACGTGTCACAATGCCATCAACTTTAGGCAAAAAGGTTTCTGTAAATAGGGCAATTCGCATAAAAGAGGAGTTCAGAAGTTACAGAAGTTTAGAATAGGAGTAGAAGAGCAGGAGAGAAGGATAGTAGAGAGAAATCTTTTTGCTTCTTCCTTCTTCCTTCTTTCTCCTAAACTTCTGATAGCGTTTACGTAGTGTGCCGAAGGCATAGCGTGGCGTTAGCCATGCTCCTATTTTCTATGCCAAGACACTTTGGGAAGAATTTGTTTGTGATCAACTCGGTTTTGATACTTGACAGCAAAGTTTAAAAGCGAATCAAGTAAAGAATCTGAAAGCAGGTGAGG
Source organism: Aphanizomenon flos-aquae FACHB-1287 (assembly GCF_014698755.1). Taxonomy (GTDB): domain Bacteria; phylum Cyanobacteriota; class Cyanobacteriia; order Cyanobacteriales; family Nostocaceae; genus Dolichospermum; species Dolichospermum flosaquae. Next base: position 116,374 of record NZ_JACJTO010000008.1, read on the forward strand.
CTGTAAACCCAAATCCAAGAGTTTAGTATTTTTCGCATTGAAATAGTGTTCTTCCTTTTCCACTCTAGGATTATCTATGTGGTTAATATCCACATTTAAGCCCATAGCGTTACCGGCTTTTTTCACCATCATTGCCAAGTCACCAACACTAAATAGTTCAGTAAATTGGTTAAAAACACGGAATTCTCCTGGTTCGGCAGGATTAGCGATCGCTAATTCAATACATCGTACTGTATCCCGAATATCCAAAAAGCCGCGAGTTTGTCCACCTTTACCGTAGACGGTGAGGGGATGTCCTACAGTAGCTTGAATACAGAAACGGTTTAGTGCTGTACCAAATACACCATCATAATCCAAGCGGTTAATTAACAGTTCGTCCATTCCCGTTTCATCGGTTAAGACACCGTAAACTATCCCTTGATTTAAGTCTGTAGCCCTTAACCCCCAAATCCGACAAGCAAAATGGATATTATGGCTATCATGGACTTTGCTCAAGTGATACATTGAACCAGGCTGCTTAGGATAGGGCAAAGTATCCTTGCGACCGTTGTGTTCAATCGTGATGTATCCTTCTTCAATGTCAATGTTAGGAGTACCATACTCACCCATTGTACCCAATTTCACCAAATGGCAATCCGGGAAATCTTCCCGCATGATGTATAGCAAATTCAACGTACCCACCACATTATTGACCTGGGTAAGAACAGCGTGTTCACGGTCAATCATGGAAAATGGCGCTGAACGCTGTTCACCAAAATGCACGATGGCAGTAGGTTGAAATTGGTGTAAGGCCTTGTGCAGAAATTCGTAATTGGTAATATCGCCGATAAACAGATCAATAGACTTATTAGTCAAATCTTGCCATCGCTGGAGACGCTGCTGAATTGGCGCGATTGGGGTTAGGGTTTCTACACCCAGTTCATTATCCCAGTGTCGTCGCACCAAACTATCTAAAATTCCAACTTCATAACCTCGATTAGAAAGGTAAAGCGCGGTTGCCCAACCACAATACCCATCACCACCAATAACCAGGACTTTCATCTTTACCAGTTTTTACTCGCTGATAGCTAAATCTATCAGGTTTGTGTACCATCTTCACCAAATAAATTCTGATCATTCAGCAGGTATAGGGAGTTAACAATATTCTAATACACAGCAATTAGCTATTAATCTTTATTTACAGAAATATCCATTAAGTATAAAGCTCAGTCACTTCAGCACTGAGATATAAGTAACAGGATCAGTTTTAACTGCCTTCAGTATTTTATATCGTTTCCCAGTCTCGTGAAATATACACCAATTTATTCTCTGTTCACTGGGAACGGTTAACATTTCTTGAAAAAGTCGGGAATTTTATACTCAATAAAAAAGGTTTGGTTGACAACCAAACCTTGACTTAAATCCAGTGCATAACAACATCCCGAATTAATCTAACTTTTATTATCTATTTTTAGCATCTTCCTATGGTATGTATACAAATGTCATAAAATCTGATAAGAAATGATTTTTATAGATAAAAATAAAGGACGGGTTTGATCCCGTCCCCAATAATAGCTTGAATGGTATTACACCTTAATATTGCAACAAATATTATGAATAAAATTTAATAGGTTATTAAGACTCTAGACACAGCAAAAAGCACAAAAACGTTAATTTATTTCTTGCTGACTGTTGCCAATATTATTTATTTATACAATCATTTAAATATATCATAGATATATTTTCCTGTCATGCCAAAATGCCGAATAATAATTGGGAAGAAAAAAGAAAATATTCTTCCCTGACCTATTCCCTACTTTTGAGATAAGTCGAATAAATTTGCTAATTTATAAACTATTCGGGCACCGACATTTCCATCCCATTCAGCATCACCGACTTCACAAACATCAAAACCAATAATTTTTCTACCACTATTTACAAGTTCACGGAACAGACAATAAACCTGTTCTAATTCCAGTCCTCCTGGGACAGGAGTACCTGTATTTGGGCAAAGTTTGGGATCTAAACCATCAATATCGAAACTAATATAAACTTTTTCCGGTAAATGATTGATGATTTCTCGACATAAATCTAACCAAGTTTTACCAGAGTATAGTTGTTGTTTAATTACAGAATCATAATAACCAATAATCCGATTATTTGATTGATTAATTATTTGTACTTCATCATAACAAATATCTCGCACACCTACTTGAACTAATTTAGAAATTTGCGGTATTTTCATGGCATTAAACATAATAGACGCATGAGAAAATTCAAATTCCTCATAGGCATTACGTAGATCTGCATGGGCATCAATATGTAAAATTCCCCACTGATGATATTGATTAGCTAAAGCTTGAAAATAACCTAATGGTGAACTATGATCACCACCAATAACAGCCACTCGTTTACCTTGATTCATTGCTGCTTGTGATTGGCTAAATAACCATTGATTTACTTGTTCTCCTGCTTGGTTAATTGCTGCGAGAATAGAAGTTAAATCTGGTGAATCGGTAAGAGATTTACCTACGGATTGACGTTCAATAATTTTAGCTGCTTCTTGACGATAATAGTTATTTTTAGTGATCATATCCTGGGGAATTTCTACCATAAATATTCCCTGTTTCCAACCGTCAGGATGATCAAAATCAAATAAATCTATTTGCAGTGAAGCATCTAAAATTCGCTCTGGTCCGTTTGCCGTTCCTGCACCATAAGAAACAGTGACTTCCCAAGGGATAGGCAAGATAATTAAATTAGCTGAATTATAATCAAATGGTAATCCCATAAAGTTGCCATTTTTTTCGGCTATGCTATTGGGATTATATTCTGGGACTGAGTTATTCATGGATGAAATAATTTGATAAATGTAAATTAAAAATCGGCAAAATCACGACCATAAACTTTTTGGTTATAATCTTGCCATTGTTGAGGTGATGAATGGGGAAATCCGGTCAATGTCGCTGATTGAATATACTCCATAAATGGACGACGCAAACGTTCATAGTTTGTAAAAGCTTCAGCTATAACTTGCAGATGATCCCAATCATTATTTTTAGCAATTTTAGCAATGAGTTTGACAATTGTTAATGCGTCTTCTAAACCTTGATTTCCTCCTTGAGCCATAAAAGGAGGCATACCATGAGCAGCATCACCAATTAAGACAACTCGCTGTTGATTCCAGGTTGGTTGAATGGTAGTGTCATTAAATTTATGGATAACAGGATGAATGTAGTAAGGACGCTGCTTCATATTAGCAGGAGGAGAGAGATTTACTAATTGTTGGAGGGCATCAGGAAAGTTGGCTTTTTCTATTTCTTGTCGAGCTAAATTTATTAAATCAGTTCCGGCTTTTCCTTCTACAGATTCTAGAGGTATAGGTAAATGCAGAATATATCTAAATTGACCATTTCTAGATGATAAAATCATCCTGAGATGATTATAATAATTAGAATTTCTAGATATTTGATCATCATTAATGGTGACAAGTAATGAATTTTTTAAAAATCTGGATTCTATTTCTGTTTGTATTGCTTCTGGAATATCAATTATATCAGAACAAGATATAGCTGTAAATCCAGAATATTCAGGTTTAGCAAAAGGTATATTAGGAGTATTTTGGTAAATTATTTGCCGAACAGTTGAGTTAATTCCGTCTGCACCAATAATTAATTTAGCATGGAAAGATGTTGTTGTTAATGTGGGAGGAATAGTATCTAGATTTTGTTGTGAATTTTCATCAGTGGTTTGATTTTCTGTCCAATGAGCGTAGGGATTGGCTGCAATACTGAGATTAGAAACACAATCTATCCGTATACAGTTGAGTTCTGGCTCATCTATGACATTAATACAACGGTGATTAGCTTTTACCCGTTCTGGAGGTAAAAAGTTTCTGAGGATAGTTTGTAATTCATACCAAGCTATTGATACTCGTCCTTCACCATATTCTTGAAACCAGTTATCAAAACTGAGAGGAATTGACAAAATTAGTTGTCCTTGAAAATTTTTGATAGACCATACAGAAGGATTTCCAGGGGAATTTTGCTGATTAGATAACGTAGTTTGTGCTACAGATGTATAAGCATTAACACTTAAGCATTTGAGGGCTTTTAATCCATTAGGAAGAAGGTCTATGATTTGCCCAACTTGACGAAAGCTACGAGCTTGATCAATAACTAATATATTTTCGATACCGCGCTGGTATAGACCAATGGCAGTTGCTAAACCAATAAGGCCAGCACCAACTATAACTACATCATAGACTTTTTGAGGTTTAAATGTGTTTTGATAATCTAATACCATGAGATTGGGAATTGTAAAGAACTTCTAGTACAGGTTAACATAAATCAATCTACTCCATTGATGCCAATGAGTTGACCAATTTACCGACTATTCAGTGGTGGACAGGAGGAGGAACTACCCGGACTAGTTTAGGTAATCTGTATGAGGGTAGCAATGATATCCAAATGAAGAAACTTGTAGATAAATGGTTCTTACAGCAGTTTGAGATCAAACGCGGTACAAAGATGGTAAACTTTAAAGGTGGAAAAAAAGAAAATAATTCAGATATATATGGCAGCAGCATATTCAACTTATATAAGACAAAAAATATTAAGTGCTTGGCAAAATAAAGAAGACACGCAAAGAGAGTTAGCAGCGAGATTTAAAGTGAGCCTATCATTTATCAGTGAATTTTTCCGCCAATATAGAGAAACGGGGAAAATAGAACCCAAACCTAAAGGTGGAGACCGCCGTTCTTTAATTAAAGGTAAAGAGGAAGAATTGTTGAAAAAAATAGTGATAGAGCAGAATGATATATATTTACGGGAAATTCAAGCAGCAATAGAAGAGCAAACAGAAATAGAGGTAAGTATATCCAGTTTATCCCGAACTCTAAAACGCTTAGATTTAAGACGTAAAAAAACTTTAGTAGCCAGTGATCAAAAAACACAAAGAGTACAAAAAATGCGTTATGAATTTCGACGTTGGCTAGATACAATAGATGTCAAAAACCTTGTATTCATTAATGAAACAGGTTTAAACCTGGCTATGACACGAAACTACGGTAAAGGAATTATCGAAGCTGGAAAAGGCATTTTTACCATAATTTTCTTAATGAGTAATGAAGGACTAAACGAATTATAACAAATTATTCAAATTTCTCATAATTTCTGGACATTTTACTTTCTATAAATTGATAATATGACAACTTTCCTGACAGATTCTCTAGATATAAATAGATTTCATTTTTCTTCAAAATTGAACTTAAAACAAAGAAGTGAATTAGGTCAGTTTCTAACTCCTGCACCGGTTGCGAGATTTATGACAGGACAATTTAACAATTTATCTGGTAATATTAATTTATTAGATCCGGGGGCAGGTATTGGGTCATTAGTCAGTGCTTTTGTAGAACAATTATTGATAAATTCTGCCCAAATTGAGAGTTGTTTAATTACAACTTATGAAGTAGAAGAAACATTTTTATCTTGTTTAGAGGAATGTCTTATAGAATGTTGTAATGCTTTAAAAAACAAGGGAATAAAAGCAGAGTATTCTTTGCGAAATGAAAGCTTTATCGAGAGTATTGGTGAAACAAGTTTACCGCTTTTCACTAAAAATTCTCACAATTTTACCCATGCAATTATAAATCCACCTTACAAGAAAATAAACAATCAATCAATTGAGAAAAAAATATTATCAAAGCTTGGTATTGAAACTGTAAATTTATATAGTGCATTTGTTTGGCTGTCCATGTTACAACTTGCTCAAAATGGTGAAATAGTTGCAATTACTCCCAGAAGTTTTTGCAATGGTAGTTATTTCCGGCCTTTTCGCAAAGCTTTTCTAGAAAAAATGGCATTTGAAAATATTCATATATTTGAAAGTCGCTCCTTAGCTTTTGCAGAAGATAATGTTTTACAAGAAAATATTATTTTTCATGCTGTTAAAACAGAAAATAAACCTAAATTTATAGAAATAAGTATTAATTCTGAAAAAGAATTAGATAATAGTTCAGAAAAAAGACTTGTTCCCTATAATCAGATTATTGAAACAAATGATCCTGAGATGTTTATTCATATCATTACCAACTCTTTGGAAGATGCTTTAAGAGTACAAATGGGTAAATTTTCAGCCACTTTAGAAGAAATTGGTTTAGATGTTTCAACAGGACCAGTTGTAGATTTTCGTCTTAAATCAGCTTTGAGAAATTGCTTAGACGAGGAAAGTGTTCCACTAATTTATCCAGAATCTATAAAGCCAGGAAAAGTTTTGTTTCCCCCAAAAAAGCCTCGTAAATCAATTGCTATTGAAAATAATCAACAAACACAAAAATGGTTAATTCAACCGGGTTGGTATGTTTTAATCAAGCGTTTTTCTGCTAAGGAAGAAAAACGCCGTATTGTTGCTGCTGTATGTTCTCCTCTAGACTCCCCCGCGTTGGGTATAGAGAATCATCTTAACTACTATCATGCTAAAGGAAGGGGAGTAAATCCTGACTTAGCAAGAGGTTTAGCAGCATTTCTCAATTCAACTTTATTTGATAACTATTTTCGGCTGTTTAGTGGTAATACACAAGTCAATGTAACAGATTTGCGTAAAATTAGATATCCTTCTAAAGAAGATTTGATGAAACTGGGAAGCCAAATCGATGAATTTGTATTTGACCAGGAAAAACTTGATACACTTGTTCACAAAAATCTGTCAATTATGAGTGAAGCAATAAACGCAATTCAAGCTAGTAAACGTATTCAAGAAGCACTAACTATTCTTAAACAAATTTCTGCACCAAAAGAACAGCAGAATGAAAGATCCGCGCTATGCTTACTTGCATTAGCAGATATTCGACCGGAAACTTCTTGGAATCAAGCAACAACTCCGAAACGCAGAATTACTGAAATGATGGATTGGTTTCGTGATTTTTATGGAAAACAATATGCACCAAATACACGAGAAACTGTGAGAAGACAAACAATGCACCAGTTTGTACAAATGGGTTTAGTTGTGGAAAATCCAGATCAACTAAACCGACCAATTAATAGCCCTAAATGGTGTTATCAACTTCAACAACAAGCACTTTTGCTGATACAATCATACAACTCTGAGCAGTGGGAAGAATCTCGTTGTAACTATGCTATTTCTGTCAAGAATTTATGGCAAGATAGAACTCGAAATATCCCCACAATTACCGACAAAAAAGAAAATCTTTCTTGATATTTTGGCGGTACTAATTCTATCAATGATTGAAAGTAAGTATCCTTATTCTATGCCTTTTGTAAAGAATGAAATATTCTTGAGCATACCGACTGCATAATTTGCTATGACTAATCTAAAATTACATTGATTATCGTTTAATCAAACCTTGACTAAAGTCGGTTAAAAATTGCTATTTACAACTGAGATTTCCATGGCTAATTCAGATAATCAATGAGTTCTATCGAAAATCGCCAATGGATTAGAAAATTAATTAATTGGGAATTTTATTTTAAATTAATCTTGACATAAATAGCAATTTCTATGCTATAATGTCAATTAACATGACAATAAATTTTTATGGATAAAACTATTACAATAACTGATGCCAATATTCACCAATCAGCACCAGAACAAGCAATTATTCGGTTAGAAGATATTTTTAAAGTTTATGGGATGGGGGAAATAGAAGTTAAAGCGCTGAATAATGTTAATTTGGTGATCAAACAGGGTGAATATTGTTCAATAATGGGACCTTCTGGTTCTGGTAAATCCACGGCCATGAATATTATCGGTTGTTTAGATCGTCCCAGTGCTGGAAATTATTATTTAGATAATTTGAATGTCGCACAAATGAATGATACAGAATTAGCACATATTCGTAATAAAAAACTCGGTTTTGTCTTCCAACAATTCCATTTATTAAATCAATTAACGGCCTTAGAAAATGTCATGTTACCAATGGTGTATGCTAGTGTTAAACCTGGGGAAAGAAAAGAACGAGCCACAGAAGCATTAATAAAAGTAAGATTGGAAAACCGGTTACATAATAAACCCACCCAATTATCAGGGGGACAACAACAAAGAGTAGCTATCGCTCGCGCCATTGTCAACCGTCCCGTTGTTCTCCTCGCAGATGAACCCACTGGCGCACTTGATTCTCATACGACCCAAGAAGTATTAGACTTATTTAGTGAGCTTAATAGTAGTGGAATTACTGTTGTTATCGTTACCCATGAATCAGAAGTTGCTCGTCAAACTAAGCGCGTTGTTTGGTTTCGTGATGGTGAAGTTGTTCATACTCATCTTACCCCCAATGAATTACATCAAGTTGTTATATCTTAAGTTTAATAGTTGAGTAAATCCTCTAGCTAAATCATCATTTTTAGCCTCAATTATCAATAAACTTTGATGACAACGTAATAAATAATCTTCCTGTTAACCAATTATTCACATTTATTGAATACTCAATTTTTAATTGAAGAGAGTATGATGCAAAAATCTAACGCAATATATTGTGCTAGTGTAATTTTTAATTACTCCCTCTTTTCCATTTCCTCAAATGAATACTAGACACGAATCCTCCCCCAACTGGGAAGAAGAACTAGACAGCGCCATTTTTACCTTTGATGATATTCAAGCGGAACTGAACTATAAACAAGCTAAAACCGCACTCAAAAATTTAGTGAATAATCTCGATCTTTCTCCTGGGGAAAAATTAGGTTTAGAAGTGGAAATTCATGATTTAGAAACCATGCTAGATAAACTAGAAAGTATGGTAGTCCAAATTGCAGCTTTTGGGATGGTAGGACGTGGTAAATCTTCCCTTCTCAATGCTTTAGTCGGTCGAGAAGTCTTTGTTACTGGACCATTACACGGTGTTACCCGTGATGCTCAAACCGTGAATTGGAGTATTAGTCAAGAAGCGTTAGGAACTTTAAAAGCCACATTATCTAGCAATGGTCAATCTCAAATCGAATTAATTGATACTCCTGGATTAGATGAGGTAGACGGTGAAACTCGCGCAGCATTAGCAGCACAAATTGCTCAACAAGCTGATTTAATTCTCTTTGTGATTTCGGGAGATATGACTAAAATTGAACAACTGGCTTTATCGCAATTAAGACAAGTAGGTAAACCGATAATTTTAGTATTTAATAAAGTTGATCAATTTCCTGAAACTGACCGAATTACAATTTATGAAAAAATTCGAGATGATAGAGTCAGAGAATTACTTTCACCTGCAGAAATTGTCATGGCTTCTGCTGCTCCATTGGTGAGAATTGCAATACAAAATCCTGATGGTACTAGGGGTGTAAAATTACAAAAAGGTAAATCGCAAGTTGAAGAACTGAAATTGAAAATTTTAGAAATTCTCCACCATGAAGGTAAGGCTTTAGTGGCTTTAAATACCATGCTTTATGCCGATAATGTTAATGAGCAATTGGTACAACGGAAACTAATAATTAGAGAAGAAAATGCTAATCAGTTAATCTGGAAAGCAGTAATTACTAAAGCATTAGCGATCGCATTCAATCCTGTTACAGTAGTGGATATATTAAGTGCTGTAATTATAGATATTTCCTTAATTTTAGGTTTATCTAAACTTTATGGTATCCCTATGACAGAAACTGGTGCTATAAAATTACTCCAAAAAATCGCCCTGAGTATGGGTGGTATTGGTGCCAGCGAACTATTAGCAAATTTAGGTTTAAGTGGTTTAAAAACCTTGCTTAGTATCTCAACAACAGCAACCGCAGGAATGACTATTGCACCCTATTTATCTATAGCTATAACTCAAGCAGGAGTAGCAGGTGTCTCTTCTTATGGTATTGGACAAGTTACTAAAACTTATTTAGCAAATGGTGCAAATTGGGGACCAGATGGACCAAAAGCAGTAGTTAATCAAATTCTCTCAACCTTAAATGAAACTTCGATTTTAAACCGAATTAAAGACGAATTACTGACGAAAGTTAATCTGAGAAAAAAAATCTCAAATTAACACTAATTTGTGTAAAAATAAATTTGTTAAGCATCATGAGAAAACAATTATGCTTCAAGCAGCTTCAATTTATACACAAGGAAATGGAGAAAAATGGGATGCAAAAAAAATGTTTGATATTATGATTGAAGTGTCTAATTCCTCTCTTAAGGCATTAGGTAGTGAAATATTTAACCAAATTACCAATAACGAATAATACGGGCTGATAATGGCAAGAAAAGTACAGCACTCTTTGTTGAAAAAAGCAAAACAAAACAAAAATGACGAGTTTTATACACAGCTTTCAGATATAGAAAATGAGTTAAAACATTATAAAAGTCATTTTAAAAATAAAGTAGTTTTTTGTAATTGTGATGATGCTCGGATTAGCAATTTTTTTAATTACTTCGCATCAAATTTCGCAGAATTGGGTATTAAAAAATTAATAACTGCTTGTTATAGAAAACAAGAAAGGGATTTGTTTAATACCGAAGAAGTTGAAAATGGTTTTTTCTTTGAATATACAGGTGTAGAGGGAGAAAGAACTAAACCAAGTTCAACTGACATCGTTCATTTTAAAGGTGATGGCGATTTTCGTAGTGCTGAAAGTATCGAACTATTAAAGCAATCCGATATTGTTGTTACTAATCCTCCATTTTCATTATTTAGGGAGTATGTGGCTCAATTAATTAAATACGATAAAAAATTCTTAATAATTGGCAATATTAATGCTATCACCTATAAAGAAATATTTAAGTTAATTAAGGAAAACAAGGCGTGGTTAGGAATAAACCTTGGTAGAGGTATTTCAGGTTTTATTGTCCCCGAACACTATGAACTCTATGGCACAGAGACTAGGATTGATAGCTCTGGAAATAGAATAGTTTCTCCAAACAATTGTCTATGGTTAACTAATTTAGACACTTTTAAACGACACGAAGGTATTACTCTCACAAAGAGATATTTTGGAAACGAAATTGAATACCCCCATTATGACAACTATGATGGTATTAATGTTAATAAAACACAAGACATACCATTAGACTACAAAGGATTTATGGGTGTACCTATAACATTTCTACATAAATTCAATCCCGATCAGTTTGAAATAATTAAATTTAGAAAAGGGAATGATGAAAAAGATTTGTCAATAAATGGAAAATGCCCATATTTTAGGATTATTATCAAAAATAAACGAATATTGACTGAATTATCTAACAATAGAGGAATACCACAACACGGTTAACTGAAGCCGGTTTAGATATCCCCAAAGATCACCTAGCACCAGAACCGGAATTGACTTTATATGCTAATCTTCAAGATAAACGAGAGGATGCTTACAGTTACTATAATGCTTTGCTTAATCAACTAAATAGCTTTTGCAATGCACTTGAATTAAATTATAAATATTAGCCATCTAACCTTACTGTTAAATATCTTTGGTCTTGATTATGTTGTAATATTTCTCCCTACCATCAAATTAATCATAACATCAATAACATTAGCCACACAGGGAATAGCTATCGCACAAGTTTTAAATTTAAGTTTGGCAGAAATTAGCCAAATTAACCAACAACAGAATATCAACACAAAGGACAAATAAAATGATTTAATTAGTTCCAGAAAATACTACTATTGAAGAAAAGGAGATTACTTAATCGATAGAACTAAACAAAACATACATTCTTGACTTTGGTAGTAATACGTATGACAAATCATTTCAACCAGTTTAGCGTATAGAACTTTACAAAAATAAATATTCAATGACAACGCGACACAAAAAATGATAAGGTTAATAGCTTTAAAATACCTTATCGTTTATCAGTATGTCAGTCTCTACCACTATCTCTCAACTGGTTGAAGTTCTTGTAGCTGAACCCGTGAATGTATCTGTATCTACCTTAGCCCAGTTGGCAAGTGGTATACAAACAGATACCCGCATTTTGCAACCAGGTGAGGTCTTTTTGGCTTTGCGAGGGGAAAAGTTTGATGGACATGATTTTGTCCCCACAGCGATCGCTAAGGGCGCTATATTGGCTATAGTTGATTATAATTATGAAAATCCGGGTTTTCCGATTTTACGGGTTAAAGATACTTTAAAAGCATATCAGCAAATTGCTAAATGGTGGCGAGAAAGTTTTTCTATTCCTGTAATTGGTATTACAGGTTCAGTAGGTAAAACCACCACCAAAGAACTAATTTCCGCAGTTTTAGCCACAAAAGGAAAAGTTCATAAAACCTACGGCAATTTTAATAATGAAATAGGTGTTCCCAAAACTCTTTTAGAATTGACTAAAGAAGATGATTTTGCAGTCATAGAAATGGCTATGCGGGGAAGGGGACAAATTGCCGAACTCACAGAAATTACTAAACCAACAATTGGAGTAATTACTAATGTGGGAACAGCACACATTGAATTACTTGGTTCAGAAGCAGCAATTGCTGAAGCTAAATGTGAATTATTAGCCACAATGCCAGATCATAGTATTGCCATTCTTAACTATGATAACCCCCGATTAATGACCACAGCGGCAAAATTTTGGCAGGGAAAAGTTATTAGTTATGGCTTTTCTGGAGGTGACATTCAAGGAGAATTAATTAATAATGAAACCCTAGAAATTGCGGGAATGCGTTTACCTTTACCCTTACCTGGTCGTCATAATGCCAGTAATTTTTTAGCAGCTTTAGCCGTAGCTCAGGTATTAGAAATTGATTGGCAATTATTACAATCTGGTATCATGGTAAATATGCCCACAGGTAGAAGTCAACGCTTCACTTTACCTCATGATATCGTAATTTTAGATGAAACCTATAATGCCGCTCCAGAAGCCATGTTAGCCGCTTTACAGTTGTTAGCTGACACACCAGGAAAGCGGAAAATTGCGGTTTTAGGGGCAATGAAAGAATTAGGAGAAAGATCCGCAGAACTACATCAAAAAGTCGGGGAAATGGTCAAAAATTTGCATCTTGATGGGTTATTAGTATTAGTTGATGGTAAAGATGCGGAAATTATTGCTAATAGTGCCGATAATATATCTTGTGAATGTTTTAGCAGCCATGCTGATTTGGTAAAGAGATTAAAAACATTCATACAAGCCGGAGACTGCTTATTATTCAAAGCCGCCCATTCTGTAGGATTAGATCGAGTTGTCAATCAATTACGGGCAGAATTTACTAATTAAAAAGATTTGAATATTGAGTTTATATATATTGTCTATCTCCTGTATTTTAGACAAAATAAACTTAATTAAGTCGGTATTTTCTGTAATTTCAATCCCCAATAAAAATGACATCTTTTATAGAGATATTCCATGAAACATCTCTAAAATACGTTCGTGGTAAGTTTTAAAAACTGTAAATTAACAAGCATCTTTTGACGGCTAATTACCATGAATAACTAGACAAAAATAGTTTAATTAAGTCTTATCTATTGAGGTTAAAGCCTTGAATTTATCAATTATTTTGGAAAGAATCAGAAGTAAGGTTAGTCCATAGCAAGTCTAATCTCATTTGTCTTTTGTCAAGACAATTTATCAAATCAAGGAGAAATTATCATGGCTAATATTCAAATATCTGCCCTACTTCCTGTAGGTTATGACTTATTTAATGATGCTACTAGTTTTCTTGATGAACTAGCTACCGAAGAAGTACAAAATGTGATTGGTGGCGGTTTTGGCCATTATTACGGTTATGGCCATCATGGCGGTTATAGACGTTATTACGGTTATGGCCATCATGGCGGTTATAGCGGTTATAGCGGTTATCGTCATAATCACCACCATGCTTCTTATTGTTAAAATATAAAAAAATGGCTGTTAATTTATTAATAGCCATCAAAAACACTCAGAATAGTGATTTATATTTTTATTTACTATTCTGACCGAAAAGACGGGACACAAGCCCCGTCCTTCTAGGACGGCTTTTCTTGATTCTTGATATACTCTTTCAATATTTCTAGTGGCGCACCACCAACTGAAATAGCAAAATAACTGGGACTCCATAAAGATTCTTCGTGGGGTTTTTTATATCCGGCTTGTCCATAGGCTAGACACGCCTTTTAAAGCATTTACTATTTGAGAAACAGATAATTTAGGAGGATATTCAATCAGTGTATGGACGTGATTCCCTCCACCGTTAAATTCAAGCACTTTAAAATTCATTTTTTCGGACACCTCACGAAATGTTTTTTCAATCAAATCAAGGCTTTCACCAGTAAACACAGCCCGACGATATTTCGTAACACAGACCAAATGAATTTTTAAGTCTGTAACGCTGTGTC
>NZ_JACJTO010000080.1 GCF_014698755.1 Aphanizomenon flos-aquae FACHB-1287
CAGATCCTCACTATTTTGTAAAAAAAAATAACCTCTAGTATAGATATAAAGGAATTATGAAAGTGTTTAGTTAAAAAAATATTGTGAAAATTAGTTATATAAATGAAAACAGATAAATTATTTTACAGAATTTTCTTAAATCAACCAGATTTAATAGCAGAATTAATTCCTGGTATTCCTAGTGATTGTGAATTTGAGTATAGCGCACCTGTACTCAAAGAAAAAGAAACTAGGTTAGATGGGTTATTAACACCGATTAGTAATAATTCTGATGTACCGCTAATATTTCTCGAAGCACAAATGCAGCGAGATATAAAATTTTATAGTCGCTATTTTCGGGGAATATTTAGCTATATTGACCAATATGAAATTAGCAAAAATTGGCGCGGATTACTAATTTTACTGAATAAACGTTTGGAATTAGGTTCAGAACTTCCACACAGAAACTTACTGAATAGTCAAGTAGAAAGATTATATCTAGAAGATTTATTACATCAAGATGATTTAAGTCCTAATTTAGCTCTACTAAGATTAATAGTAACGCCTAAAGACCAAGCAGGATTAGCAGCTAGGAAAATTTTAAACAGTGTCAGCACAGAAGCAGAATTTCAGCTAAAATTAGATTTAGTAGAGTCCATATTAGTCAACAAATTTACACAACTAACCCTAAAGGAGATTCAAAAAATGCTTAATCTCAAAGAGGCTGATGTTACTCAAACACGGTTTTATCAAGAGGTGTTAGAAATTGGTGAGAAAAAAGGTTTACAACAAGGTTTACAACAAGGAGAAGCAAATCTAACTATACGCCAGTTAAAACGCCGTTGTGGTAATTTAACTGCTATTCAAGAGCAAAAAGTGCGATCGCTCACCATTCCTGAATTAGAATCTTTAGGAGAGGCATTATTGGATTTTCAAAATATGTCAGATTTGGAAAATTGGTTACAAGATAATCGCCGTTGATCTTGAAAGCGATCGCTCTTCTTTATGAAATCTCAAATTAGTCATTGGGGAAATTCTTTAACCTTCACTCTATAAATAAAATAAGAAAATCAGATCCCCGACTTCTCTCAGAAGTCGGGGATCTGAAACTGTTGATATTGAAAGCGATCGCTCTTCTTTATGAAATCTCAAATTGGTCGTTGTTTATGATAAAATAAATAATTTAGGGGAAAAAATGAGTGAAAATTGGCGAGCGAACTGCTTGCAGCAGCGTTTCGCTATCGCCCTGAAAGAATATACTTGAGAAATGCCAGCAAAAAGATATATAGAACTATACCAACAGTTCAGGCGATCGCATAATAATTCCAATTCTTTTTGATATAATAAAATTGTTTACAAGGAAAAACTATCATGCAATATCAAATTTTTGTTCAAAGTCAATCTGAAGAAAACTTTGTGGCATCAATGGAAAAATTAGCCGTTATCCGTCAAGAGTCGAACTTATCAACAGATGACTTAACAATAGATGGATGATGGAACTTTCAGAATTTAATATTCATCAATATGATGCCAAGTCATGTAGAATTTACCAAGAACTTAAAACCCAGCGTATTCGCGTTTGTACTCAAGACTTACGCATTGCATCAATCGTGATCGCCAATAATGGTATTCTTTTGACAAGAAATCGGCAAGATTTTGAGAAAATACCCGGACTAGCTATGCAAGATTGGTCAACTTAATTAACTCGTAAAACTAAAACCCAATTTGATTTATCAGAATTTTACTTGCCCATACAACTAAATTTAAACAAAGTTTAAAAACTTGAAAACAGATAGTCTATTTTACCGATTATTCCAAACATTTCCGCCACTACTGTTTGATCTGCTGAAATTTACCCCCGTTAACAGTAATTACAAATTCAAGTCAGTAGAAATAAAACAAACAGCCTTTCGTCTGGACGGAGTATTTTCACCACCGGAAAACGACCACAATTCCCCTCTATTTTTTGTAGAAGTCCAATTTCAAACAGATAAACTATTTTATCACCGCTTTTTTAGCGAAATATTCCTTTACCTGCGTCAATTTGACCCCCCCAACCCCTGGCAAGGAGTAGTTATTTATCCCAATCGTCAGACAGAAACAGGAAAAACCTGCCACTATGACTTTTTATTGGCAAGTTCCAGAGTCCACCGTATATACTTAAATGAATTAGAACCTCCAGCAAATGCCCCCATTAGTCTGAAGTTGTTAAAACTGATTGTTACTCCTGCGGATAAAAGTGCAGTTTTAGCACAAGAAATTGCCAAGGAAACCTATGAAGAAATAACTCAAAGACCATTGCAATTACAAC
>NZ_JACJTO010000081.1 GCF_014698755.1 Aphanizomenon flos-aquae FACHB-1287
CACTTATTTAATATATCGAACTTACTTTGCTTTGTCAACTACTTTTTCCATCTTTTTTTGAATTTATTTCTTATTTTGTCTACAATCCTTATGAGATAAGGTTTTTAGTCGTTCCGGCCTACCATGATCCGAACCATGGCAAGGTAAATAAAAGTGCGCTCTACCACCCAACGTTTTTTGAGCAAGAGAAAGCCCTTATTTTGTTCTGGTCGCAGCCCTACCTGCACAATCCAACGGCAAATGTCCATTGCCCACATCATGAAGACTAGACCATCAAATCCGCCATCAGTCCAAATGGTCGTCAAGCGAAAAACCTTGTCACCTATTTTTCTGATGACCGCTCTGGCACACCCGCGGCTATTACCAATATCCGTAGTACCAATTCCAAGGTATCAACAGTCATAAACGGCTTGCGTCATTTGATTTTTTGCCCGCATCATAAGTAATGAGACAAAATTAATTACACAAATATTCGGACTGAACTCTTTAATGGACAAAGGATTGGTAAATAAATAGTATGTAATTAATTCTGTCTAGGTACTTATTTTCCTCTAAATCATAAATTATCATCATTAAATATTCACAGAAAATCTACAAATTGCAATCCTGTACATCCTTAAATCCTGGACATCCTGATATGGCTTGCGCCACGCTACGCTATCAGACAACCACAACAAACAATCTCCAAATAGTGAAAATGTAACTTTACCTATTTGTTAATAACTAAAAACTTGAGAGGAATATGATTAGCTTCCCAGTATTCTTTGGCTGAATTTAAAATATCCAATGCTATTTGGTACTGTGTCGGTTCTGCTTGAGCAAAGATATCAGCATGATCATATAATATCACATATCTTTGAGCCGGACACCATGTTAAATCGGTGATACATTCATCAAAAGCATCCCAGTTAGTGCCGAAGTATGTAGGAAATTCCATTGCTTCAGCAGCTTGTTTTAAAAATGTTTGTTTGCTATTAATTTTTTTACCATCAAGATAAAAAACTTTATGATTCATAGATTTATGGTGAGGAAATAGGTTAGTAAAATCGTCTGAATCAGGTGGTTATCGAGCGAAGTCAAGATAATGCCCAGGATTAGAGGATTTACAGGATGATAAAATATAAAATGGACGATTGTTAATAAAAATCTATAAATCTTAAAATCATGTAGATGATAATTTTAACTTTGTTCAAGTATTGTGTTATAATTAATTCAGAGTTAGAAGAGTAAAAATATCATGATTTTAGCTGTTAAAAATGCTCTTTCCACAATTGCACCCAAGTTAACTTATGATGTGTTAATTGAAAACCAAGAAGATGGCACTGTGAAAGCGACATTATTAAGTTTACCAGAATGTCAAGGTTTAGGTGCGAATAAAGAGGAAGCATTAAATAATCTTATTCAGCTTTTTCAAGCACGAAAACCAGAAATAGTAACTTTAGAAATTGAACCAGATAAAACAGAACATCCTTGGCTGAAATTTTCAGGAATGCACAAGGATAATCCTCTTTTTGGTGAAATACTAGAAGATATAGAAGCTGAAGGTAATGCTTGGGACGTGCTAGAGGCATTAACAGGAACTATTGAAGCACCAAGTGATTGGTCAAATCAACATAATTACTATTTATATGGTACTCCTAAACATGACAATGAGATCAGAGAATGAATCAGGAAAGACTATTTTTAGATACGGTATTTATTCAGGCTCTATTAAACAAGAATGATCAATATCATACTCAAGCTAAAGCATTATTACCAAGGGTGAAAAATGCCGTTGAAGTATGGGTAACAGAAGCAGTTTTAATAGAAGTTGGTAATGCTTTAAGTGCAGTAAACCGCACAGCATCAGTTCAGTTTATTAATCAGTGTTATCAAACAGATAATATCAAAGTCGTTAGTGTAGATTCATTGCTTCTTATGCGTGCGCTGGAACTTTATCACAGTCGTCAAGATAAAGATTGGGGTTTAACGGATTGTATCTCATTTGTTGTTATGAAAGATCAGGGGTTAATTTATGCTGTAACGGCTGATATTCATTTTGTTCAAGCTGGTTTTGTGGCTTTATTAAGGAAGCCAGGGAATAATTAGATTGTCAGAATCAGGATATCCACCGATTAGAGGATTAACAGGATGTTTTTGAGAAAATATAGGTTTTTGTGAATGATAGAAAATCAGAAATGTTGAATGTCGTTACAAAACTTTACATATTTAAGTATACTAGTATTATCAAGGGTAAAAATGTCAACATTTCATAATATCTTCCATCCAATGAACATAACTGATTT
>NZ_JACJTO010000082.1 GCF_014698755.1 Aphanizomenon flos-aquae FACHB-1287
TTTGTCTTATATCAGTCGAATATGCTGCTGCCATATATATCTCAATTATTTTCTTTTTTTTCCATCTTTAAAGTTTACCATCTTTGTACCGCTTTTGATCTCAAACTGCTGTAAGAATTTACTGACAATATTGCCAAGAAATTAACAATTCAGAACGATGAATTTTACAATCCCTGAAGAATATAACTTCCTATCTCGCTTTTACCGACTGGCATTTACAAATATTCTCTCTAGTATTGTTGTGCCATTGTCGGGTTTAATAGACCTAGCCTACTTGGGACATTTACCTGATATCCGTTACCTAGCAGGAGTTTCTTTAGCCACAATTCTTTTTAGCTACTTATATCGAGTTTTGAATTTTTTACGTTCTTCTAGCAACGGTATGACAGCACAAGCTGTAGGATCTGATAATCCAGAAGCGATATTATTAGTATTACTCCGAAATGGTCTAATTGCTTTGGGAATAGGTACACTTATCCTCATTCTTCAGTACCCTTTACAAACAGTAGGGTTTACCTTTTTAGTGGGTGCAACAGAGGTAAAAGATGCCGGTCTTAACTATTTTCAAGCTCGTATTTGGGGCGCACCTGCGGTTTTACTTAACTTTGTTCTAGTTGGTTGGTTTTTTGGCCGAGAACTTAATATTTTTGTGGTGCTGATATCTGTAATAGAAAGTCTAACTAATGTGGTGCTGGACTACTTATTTATTATTCGCTGGGGTTGGGCTAGTACAGGGGCTGGTTTAACTACAGCTATTAGCCAGTATGTGGCATTATTAATAGGTTTAATTATAGTTTGCTTCCACATTGATTGGTCAATTCTATCAGGTGTAATCCCAAAAGTTTTGGATTGGTCAGCTATTAAAGCTACCTTTAAGCTAAATGGAGATATGTTAGTGAGGAGTTTGGCCGTGGTCTCTACCTTTGCCATTTTTACTGAACTTAGTTCGGCAATGGGAACAGAGATATTAGCAGAAAATAGTGTTCTTTTTCAAGCGGCAGCTTTTAATATGTTTGTTGTTCAAGGAGTAGGATTTGCCACCCAAAGCCTCACGGGAAACTTTAAGGGACAAGGTACATTACAGCAGCTACAACCATTACTAATTGTTAGTCTACTTACTAGCTTATTACTTTCAATTCCCATTGCTATCTTATATATTCTCTTTCCAGAAACTATATTTGGACTATTAACTAACCACACTGAAGTAACTGAAAACATTTCTAACTACGTTAAATGGTTGTTACCATTTCAGGGGTTTTTTGCAGTTAATGTGATTCTGGAAGGATTCTTTGGAGGTTTAACCGAAGGAAGAACGTTACGTAATTCTGCCCTCATTTCCTTTGTAGGAGGTTTCATGCCTATAGCTATAGCTAGTTGGTATTTTCACAGTAACCATCTTTTATGGTTAGCGATGACATTATTTTCAATAACGGCTATTGTGGTATTTTCATTTAAACTATTAGATACATTTACAAGTGAAATAAAAATTCCTACCGTTTCTTCTACAACTACTGAAATTTAGGATAAATTTGCTGTTACTTGAAAAACCTTTATGGGAGGGTAGTTATTAACTCGATTTACATAATATAACACTGATTTATTAATCGGAATTAAGTCGTAGAATATTCAATACTTTTATCGAGATTCTGTTAACTAAGAAGAATTTGTACTAGCAACTATATAGTTTGTAATTAGAAGTATTTAATTTCCATGTTGATGATCAAAAATGAAATTACTATTCGTCCCATGAAAAATCATATCCATGATTATCAATTAATGGAAAAATGGCGTAGTGATGAAAAAGTATTACAATTTTATGGTGGTAGAGATGATTCTTATGACTTAGAAAAAGTTATCGAAACCTATCAACCTAGAATCTTGGGAAAAGAAGCAATGATTCCCTGTATTTTCTTGTATCAAAATCTGGAAATTGGCTATTTACAATATTATGATTTAAATCAGAAATGTTGAATGTCGTTACAAAACTTTACATATTTAAGTATACTAGTATTATCAAGGGTAAAAATGTCAACATTTCATAATATCTTCCATCCAATGAACATAACTGATTT
>NZ_JACJTO010000083.1 GCF_014698755.1 Aphanizomenon flos-aquae FACHB-1287
TTTGTCTTATATCAGTCGAATATGCTGCTGCCATATATATCTCAATTATTTTCTTTTTTTTCCATCTTTAAAGTTTACCATCTTTGTACCGCTTTTGATCTCAAACTGCTGTATGACTAACTGTGATTCTTTGATCAAAAATAAAGCATTCTCCTTCCCATAAACTTTCTTCTGGAGGAATTTCTTCTAAATATTTGAGAATGCCTCCTTTGAGGTGATAAACTTCTTGAAAACCCTGAGAAATTAGATATGATGAGGCTTTTTCGCAACGAATTCCTCCTGTACAAAACATTGCTACTTTTTTATGTTTATGGGAATCAAGATTTTGTTTTACATATTCAGGAAAATCTCTAAATGTTTGAGTTTGCGGATTTTCTGCACCTTTAAATGTCCCAATACTAATTTCATAATCATTGCGGGTATCAATGACAATTACTTCTGGATTAGAAATTAAATCATTCCAATTTTTGGGTTCTACATAAGTTCCCACTTTTTCGTTAGGGTCTACTTCTGGTAGTCCTAAGGTGACAATTTCTGGTTTTAACCGAATTTTCAACCGCTCAAAGGGCGGAATTTCTGTGTATGATTCTTTATATTCTAAGTCTGCAAACCGCGAGTCACTGCGAATAAATGTTAAAAAGCTGTCAATTTGTTGACGAGAACCGGCAATTGTGCCATTAATTCCTTCCTGTGCTAGTAAGATAGTCCCTTTAATTCTTTGTGACTGACAGTAGGATAATAAAGTTGTTTGCAGTTCGTTACAATCAGGTAGGTTAATAAATTTATACAGCGTGGCTACAACTGTCAATTTTTTTTGGTTCATGGTCTTGTCAAATTAATAATAATAGTTTATGATAGGACTGTTATATAAAATTGACCCTTTTTACATAAAAAACAGGCTTGGGGGTTTAGCTCAGTTGGTAGAGCGCCTGCTTTGCAAGCAGGATGTCAGCGGTTCGAGTCCGCTAACCTCCATTAGTTGCGTTTAAATACTAGCGAAAAGTTATTTGCTGGCATGGTGTAAGTTTGGGACAATTTCAGATTTTGTGCTGTTGCTGCTGTAACTACGTCTTCTAAGTTACGCACACCCCAATCTGGATTTTGTGCTTGTAAAGACTCATCAAAAGCAGCATTACTCGGTGCGGTATGTTCTCCATTTTGTTTACAGGGACCATACAGGTAGAGTATACCACCAGGTGGCAAAATCCGACCTGCACCTGCCATTAATCCCAAACAGGCTGACCAGGGGGAAATATGAATCATGTTAATGTTTACTATAGCAGAAATATTTGGTTCTGGCAATGGCTGTTTTTCTACAGGCCATATTGGCGAAATGGCATCTAAATCTAGGGGTGGTTGAAGATTATCACAGGGGAGATATTCTGACCATGCTCTAATACTAGCACGCAGTTCTGGATTGGGGTCAGAAGGTAGCCATGTTCGCGGTGTGAGGTACTGGGAAAAAAATACGGCGTGTTCTCCTGTCCCGCTGGCTACTTCGAGTATTGTCCCATTTTGAGGTAATATTTGCAAAAGCACCTCTAGAATGGCTTCGCGGTTGCGCTGGGTTGCGGGGGCAAATTTTCGCTGGTCTGCGGGTGTGTTCATTATGATTATGATAATTAAATTAGCAGCGATTTCTCAATTTTAGCTTTTTTTGCCACACCACAGGAGCACAATTTGCCTAAGTCTATTCATTCTACCCAACCTCCGCTTAAATTTATTCCCCAGCGTCATAATCCCTTGATTGTTAAAATTGTATCTTGGTTTTTGCCTTTTATTTTACGGGTGAGAACTAGACCTTGGCTACCTGCGGGTATTGTGAATATTGAAGCCAAAAATGCGGAAGTATTAGCTACATTATACCAGGAATTTCAAGCTGGTAAAATCCGATTTTTACAGCAGTTTGAGATCAAAAGCGGTACAAAGATGGTAAACTTTAAAGATGGAAAAAAAAGAAAATAATTGAGATATATATGGCAGCAGCATATTCGACTGATATAAGACAAA
>NZ_JACJTO010000084.1 GCF_014698755.1 Aphanizomenon flos-aquae FACHB-1287
CAAAATGGAGAGTTTGATCCTGGCTCAGGATGAACGCTGGCGGTATGCTTAACACATGCAAGTCGAACGGTCTTTTAGGAGACAGTGGCGGACGGGTGAGTAACGCGTAAGAATCTACCTTCAGGTTGGGGACAACCACTGGAAACGGTGGCTAATACCGAATGTGCCGAGAGGTGAAAGGCTTGCTGCCTGAAGAAGAGCTTGCGTCTGATTAGCTAGTTGGTAGTGTAAGAGACTACCAAGGCGACGATCAGTAGCTGGTCTGAGAGGATGATCAGCCACACTGGGACTGAGACACGGCCCAGACTCCTACGGGAGGCAGCAGTGGGGAATTTTCCGCAATGGGCGAAAGCCTGACGGAGCAATACCGCGTGAGGGAGGAAGGCTCTTGGGTTGTAAACCTCTTTTCTCAGGGAAGAACAGAATGACGGTACCTGAGGAATAAGCATCGGCTAACTCCGTGCCAGCAGCCGCGGTAATACGGAGGATGCAAGCGTTATCCGGAATGATTGGGCGTAAAGGGTCCGCAGGTGGCATTGTAAGTCTGCTGTTAAAGAGTTTGGCTCAACCAAATAAGAGCAGTGGAAACTACAAAGCTAGAGTGTGGTCGGGGCAGAGGGAATTCCTGGTGTAGCGGTGAAATGCGTAGATATCAGGAAGAACACCAGTGGCGAAGGCGCTCTGCTAGGCCGAGACTGACACTGAGGGACGAAAGCTAGGGGAGCGAATGGGATTAGATACCCCAGTAGTCCTAGCCGTAAACGATGGATACTAGGCGTAGCTCGTATCGACCCGAGCTGTGCCGGAGCTAACGCGTTAAGTATCCCGCCTGGGGAGTACGCAGGCAACTGTGAAACTCAAAGGAATTGACGGGGGCCCGCACAAGCGGTGGAGTATGTGGTTTAATTCGATGCAACGCGAAGAACCTTACCAAGGCTTGACATGTCACGAATCCTATTGAAAGATGGGAGTGCCTTCGGGAGCGTGAACACAGGTGGTGCATGGCTGTCGTCAGCTCGTGTCGTGAGATGTTGGGTTAAGTCCCGCAACGAGCGCAACCCTCGTTTTTAGTTGCCAGCATTAGGTTGGGCACTCTAGAGAGACTGCCGGTGACAAACCGGAGGAAGGTGGGGATGACGTCAAGTCAGCATGCCCCTTACGTCTTGGGCTACACACGTACTACAATGCTACGGACAAAGGGCAGCTACACAGCGATGTGATGCGAATCTCGTAAACCGTAGCTCAGTTCAGATCGAAGGCTGCAACTCGCCTTCGTGAAGGAGGAATCGCTAGTAATTGCAGGTCAGCATACTGCAGTGAATTCGTTCCCGGGCCTTGTACACACCGCCCGTCACACCATGGAAGTTGGTCACGCCCGAAGTCGTTACCCCAACCTATTGGAGGGGGATGCCTAAGGTAGGACTGATGACTGGGGTGAAGTCGTAACAAGGTAGCCGTACCGGAAGGTGTGGCTGGATCACCTCCTTTTAGGGAGACCTAATCCATTTAGAAATCGA
>NZ_JACJTO010000085.1 GCF_014698755.1 Aphanizomenon flos-aquae FACHB-1287
AATAAACCTGGCATCGAGCTATTTTCACGCAGGGCTACCCCCAAACTATCGTCGCCGCAGCAGCGTTTCACCTCTGAGTTCGGGAAGGGATCAGTGTGGTTCCACCGCGCCATAGACACCAAGAAAACCTATCGGGTCAGTTGTTACTGACTAACAACAAAACCCTGAAGACTGCATTTGAGAAAGAGAAATCACAATAGCAAATTGAATAGAGGTCAAGCCCTCGGTCTATTAGTACCCCTTTGCTACATACATTACTGTACTTCCACATAGAGCCTATTAACGGGTGTTCTGCCCGTGACCTTACCTACTTTTTGTAGTGAGAGTACTCATCTTGAGGTGGGCTTCCCACTTAGATGCTTTCAGCGGTTATCCTCTCCGCACTTGGCTACCCAGCGTTTACTGTTGGTACAATAACTGGTACACCAGCGGTGCGTTCCTCCCGGTCCTCTCGTACTAAGGAGGACTCCTCTCAATACTCTTGCGCCTGCACCGGATATGGACCGAACTGTCTCACGACGTTCTGAACCCAGCTCACGTACCGCTTTAATGGGCGAACAGCCCAACCCTTGGGACGTACTTCCGCCCCAGGTTGCGATGAGCCGACATCGAGGTGCCAAACCTCCCCGTCGATGTGGACTCTTGGGGGAGATCAGCCTGTTATCCCTAGAGTAACTTTTATCCGTTGAGCGACGGCCATTCCACTCTGCGCCGTCGGATCACTAAGGCCTACTTTCGTACCTGCTCGACTTGTCAGTCTTGCAGTCAAGCTCCCTTCTGCCTTTACACTCTTCGCACGGTTTCCAAGCGTGCTGAGGGAACCTTTGCGCGCCTCCGTTACCTTTTAGGAGGCGACCGCCCCAGTCAAACTGCCCACCTGAAACTGTTCCCCGACCGGCTTACGGTCGTGGGTTAGAATTCTAGCTTCGCCAGAGTGGTATCTCACCGTTAGCTCCATTATCCCCACAAGGATAATTTCTTCGCTTCCCACCTATCCTGCGCAAGCGAAGCCCGAACACAATTCCAGGCTACAGTAAAGCTTCATAGGGTCTTTCTGTCCAGGTGCAGGCAGTCCGTATCTTCACAGACATTCCTATTTCGCCGAGTCTCTCTCTGAGACACCATCCAAATCGTTACGCCTTTCGTGCGGGTCGGAACTTACCCGACAAGGAATTTCGCTACCTTAGGACCGTTATAGTTACGGCCGCCGTTCACCGGGGCTTCAGTCGCCAGCTTCACTTTCGCTGACCGGCTTCCTTAACCTTCCGGCACTGGGCAGGCGTCAGCCCCCATACGTCCTCTTGCGAGTTGGCGGAGACCTGTGTTTTTGGTAAACAGTCGCTTGGATCTCTTCACTGCGACCCACTTATTCAGTGGGCACCCCTTCTTCCGAAGTTACGGGGCCATTTTGCCGAGTTCCTTAGAGAGAGTTATCTCGCGCCCCTTGGTATTCTCAACCTCCCTACCTGTGTCGGTTTCGGGTACGGGTGTTCTATCTTCATCACATACACAGCTTTTCTTGGCACTTTCCTTCACCACTCGGAGTTCGTAAACCCCTCCCAAACCAATCAGGGTATGGCTATCTTTCATGCGTCCCTGTCTATGCTCCCACAGAACAGTAAGTGACTATTGACACTTTGTCCATCGACTACGCCCTTCGGCCTCGCCTTAGGTCCCGACTAACCCAGAGTGGACGAACCTGGCTCTGGAACCCTTAGGGTTTCGGGGTGTATGATTCTCACATACATTTGCGCTACTCAAGCCGACATTCTCACTTCCGTTTCGTCCACAGCTGCTTGCCGCTACTGCTTCTCCCTACGACGGAACGCTCCCCTACCGATTATTATTAGTAATCCCACAGCTTCGGTACATCACTTAGCCCCGTTCATTTTCGGCGCAAGATCGCTTGACTAGTGAGCTATTACGCACTCTTTCAAGGGTGGCTGCTTCTAGGCAAACCTCCTAGTTGTCTAGGCAATCTCACCTCCTTTATCACTTAGTGATGATTTGGGGACCTTAGCTGGTGGTCTGGGCTGTTTCCCTCTTGACAATGAAGCTTATCCCCCACTGTCTCACTGGCTGTGTGTTCTCTGGGTATTCTGAGTTTGTCTCGATTTGGTACCGGTCTCCCAGCCCGCACCGAAACAGTGCTTTACCCCCCAGATTTAATCACAACCGCTGCGCCTCAACACATTTCGGGGAGAACCAGCTAGCTCCTGGTTCGATTGGTATTTCACCCCTAACCACACCTCATCCGCTGATTTTTCAACATCAGTCGGTTCGGACCTCCACTTGGTGTTACCCAAGCTTCATCCTGGACATGGTTAGATCACCAGGGTTCGGGTCTATAAACACTGATTTTCGCCCTCTTCAGACTCGGTTTCCCTTTGGCTCCAGCATTCTCGCTTTAACCTACCAGTGCCTATAAGTCGCCGGCTCATTCTTCAACAGGCACGCGGTCATCCGTTTAATCGGACTCCCACTGCTTGTAAGCTTATGGTTTCATGTTCTATTTCACTCCCCTTCCGGGGTTCTTTTCACCTTTCCCTCGCGGTACTTGTTCTCTATCGGTCACACAGTAGTATTTAGCCTTACGAGGTGGTCCTCGCTGATTCATACGGAATTCCTCGTGCTCCGTATTACTCGGGATTCAGCTACTATCCTTTGGTTTTTGACTACAAGACTTTCACTTCCTCTGGTACAGTATTTAGCTGTTTCGTCTAACCTAAGTGATTCGATATTGCTGTCCCACGACCCCAGAAGATAAATCCTCTGGTTTAGGCTCTTCCCCTTTCGCTCACCACTACTTAGGGAATCTCTGTTTTGATTTCTCTTCCTCCAGCTACTAAGATGTTTCAGTTCGCTGGGTTGGCTCTTTCCTGTCTATATATTCAACAGGTAGTACATAGGGTTGCCCCATTCGGATATTTCCGGCTCTCAGTTTGCTTCCAACTCCCCGGAACATTTCGTCGGTAACCACGTCCTTCTTCGCCTCTGTGTGCCTAGGTATCCACCATTAGCCCTTATTAGCTTGACCACAATTTCTTTTGCTTCCACATCCATCTAAATGTCTGTGTCTGCGGTGCTTTTTCTCTTTCTCTTATGCAGTTTTCAAGGTTCTGACTGGAATTTCATCCAGCATTCTAACTTTTATAGTTAGGTGCTGTCTTTTTTCC
>NZ_JACJTO010000009.1 GCF_014698755.1 Aphanizomenon flos-aquae FACHB-1287
GGTTAATGCTATTACTGATGAAAATGCTCTCAATTGGTTTAATCATTGTGGATTGTTTTTTGACCCTATTTAGATAGCTATTCTTGTACTGGACTTGATATCAAACTGCTGTAATAACCCCTTCCCTCGTCCAAGTCAACCTTTATATAAAGGACAATCTCATATTTTAGTTGGTGTCAGCTTGGGTTTAGAAAAACCTGTGACAGTTGCCATTGTAGACGGAACAACGGGCAAGGTTTTGACATATCGCAACATCAAACAACTACTTGGTGAAAATTACAAACTACTCAACAGACAGCGACAACAAAAACATCTGTTATCCCACGAACGCCATATCGCTCAAAGGATGTCAGCACCAAATCAATTTGGCGATTCAGAGTTAGGAGAGTATATAGATAGATTACTAGCAAAAGAAATTATTGCAGTTGCCCAAACATATAAAGCTGGCAGTATTGTTATCCCAAAATTGGGAGATATGCGAGAGCAAATTCAGACTGAAATTTAATCTAAAGCTGAACAAAAATCAGATATAATAGAAGTTCAAAAAAAATATGCCAAACAATACCGAGTTAGTGTCCATCAATGGAGCTACGGTAGATTAATAGCCAACATTCAAAGTCAGACAAATAAAGCAGGAATCGCTATAGAGGAGGGAGAACAACCAACTCGAGCGAGTCCACAGGAAAAAGCCAAAGAATTAGCGATAAACGCCTATCAATCCCGAAAAGCCTGATTGACAAAATACCGAACCTTGATAATAGAATAGGAAATAACAATAGCGCCGCAGTTCATGTTTTTTATAAACCTCTGTTCTGTGACAAATGCGGGTTAGGTTGACTGTTGTGAGACAGTCGTGCTTTCTGACCCTGGTATCTGCCCACCTTGATGCTGCTGTTCCCAGTGAACAGGAATAAGGTGCGCCCCCAGTAATAGAGGTGCGGGTTTACCGCAGTGGTGGCTACCGAATCACCTCCGAGCAAGGAGGAATCCACCTTAATTATTTATTTTTGGCGAACCAAAGCGAGGTCAAAAACCCTGGGGTTCTGCCAAAAGTCCAAATCCCTTGTCTAGTCTGTATTCCAGATGTTGAGATGCTTTGATAATCCTCCCTTTAAAGGGAAATTAAGAGCAAATTTAGGACATCCGCCAAAATTGCTTTTGGAAGTGTCACTAGATAAGGGTTTGGTCGGGTGGAGTTTCAACACCCCTCCCGGAGTCGGGCGGGTTGAAATGCGTTAGTGCAAAAATACAAGAAAATATTTAGGTGGGTTGAAAGATCAGTAGGTCGTGAGTTTAACTCTGAAAACACTATATAAATACAGTGTTGCTTGTGACAGTTAGGGACAATTAATTTGTTAACAGTGACACGAATTAGTTAAAAATGACATTAATCTGTTAACAGTGACAAATAAATTGTTAATGTACAAAAGACAACAACTGTTATATTACTTAAAGCCGATGATGAGATTTGAACTCACGACCTACTGATTACGAATCAGTTGCTCTACCCCTGAGCCACATCGGCCTACACCGCTAAACATTATAACATAATTATCGATGATAAAACCAAATTCTCAAAATAATCTCAAACCTCAACAATATAACCGTTTAAAAACAGAATTGGCCGCACCCTATCGGGGGTTAAGGCAATTTATATATATCAGCGTTGGTGCTTCGGGCTTTATTGGCGCATTTATTTTCTTTTTCCAACTCCTAGCCGGCCGCGATATTGAACAAGCCCTGCCTAATTTCGCCATTCAACTAGGAGTAATTGGGTTAATGGTTTTTCTCTGGAAATGGGAAAACAGAAAGCGTAAATAACGCAGGAGAGGCAAAAGAATGGATAATATTCTTCCCTATTTTCTATGCACTTAAATGGATTTGTGGACTATTCCAAACAATCCCTTTTAAGCAAATACCTGGCTGTTATTTAAAGACTATTTTTTAGTTTTCCAGTATTTACAGGCTTTTTCGTATTTACAGGCTTTTTTATATTTACTGTAGTACCAGTATTGCCAATTTTTGGGGTATTGCTAGTATTACCAGTATTACCAATTTTTCCTGTATGATTATCGGCAGGTGTAATCACTGCGAGAGGGGCAAAATCTATAGCGCCAGCAATCTTCTTCTCGTTAATATCGTTACCAATAGCCGTAATCCTACCCTTAGTCGAATTATTTACCTCATAACGGGCATTATCACGGATAATATTACCACCAGGATTGATGCTAGTACCGAGGTCAGGAGCAGCATTAACGGTAGCAACTATACCATCTTGCTTATTATTGCGAATTGTGTTTTTACGGAGTACGGGTTTTGCTGTTCCCGAAATATATAAACCACTTTTATTTTGAGTGATGTTATTAGCCTCTAATAAAGGTGTGGAACTACCGCCAATTGCTACACCAAAACCAGTATCTTGAAATAAGTTACCACGAATCAAACCTTGTGCTAATTTAGTTACGGAAATTCCCTGACCCCCGTTTTTGAGAAAGATGTTATTTTCAATTTGGGGATTAGCAGTACCAGTCAGAAAAACTCCCTCTCTGTTGTTGTTAATAAAAGTACTATTTTTGATCACAGGGTTACTAGATTCTACCCATATAGCTGTCCCCATTTTATTAGCATTGGTAAAAGTTAAACCTGTAATAAAAGTATTATCACGAGCTAATATTGTAATATTCTGTCTTGCCCAGGTGCGACTCATATAATAACCACCACCGATAATTAAAGTTCCCTCACCCTTGTTAGTTTCATTACCTTGAAGTGTTACACCTGAGTTGAGGACAAGGGGAAATTGTTCACCGCTATCTTTACTATAATTCCCAGGAGCAAGCTGAATTACTGTACCTGGTTGAGCTTGAGCAAGGGCAAAGGTAATTGTTTTATAGGGTGCTGCTGTAGTCCCAGTGCCAGACTTATCTTGTCCAGTGGTGGAATTAACGTAAATGATAGTGGTTGTAGCTGGGACTTGGGCTGTTAAAGTCGGGGTAGTGCCAGCTTGAAGTTGACTAGGTACAAAAGTATAACTACCGGCAGTTAGTGGTAAAGCTGTAAGACTAGCTTGCCAGGATAAACGAGAAATGTAAAAACTTTGATTTTTCATAGGAGTCTCTTTAGGACTAAGAGGGAAGCGACAACAACCGCGATTAAACTAGTTTTTTCAATGAGCAACAAATTTACATCTGTAAAACCCATGATGATTAACATTCAGTTAAAATTGTCTGGGAATTAATTCCCAGACCAGTTAAAAAGCTAACTTAAAGTATAAGTAACTTTCCATAATTAAAAATTAATTTCCCATTACCGATATTGAAAACGGAGATTATTTATCAATAGAATGGGGAATACCTAAAACTGGACAAGGGAAGTTTTTACCTAGGGTTTTAATGATCGGATGATTGGCAGATTGGCAGCCTAAAAAAAGAATATCAGCTACTTCTAATTTAACAACTTTCTTGAGTTCTTGAGCAAGGTTGCCAAACCGTAGATGAGATTTAAAATAACCTTGCCATTCTTCAGCTAAAGTTTTCGCTTGCCAAATAATTCTGTCTGCTTCCTGGATAGAGGTTCTAGATTTTGTTTCTAACTGTGGTAAAATTGCTGTTGCTTTTGGGGGATTTAATCGTAATAGAACTGGTTTTGATATATTGCTTAGTTGGTGTTCTAATTGAGTTTTATTATCAGCAAAGTTGGATCTATCATCAGGTTGATAATTGCAATTTTCTTCTACTACATAAACGGCTTGAACTGTAATTTGATAGTTAGTAGCTAAACTCGTTTGGTGAGCAATCCAACAAGCAATATCTAGGGCTGTATGACTTTCAGGTGAACCATTATAGCCGACAATAAAGTTAGCTGATTTGCTATGAGAAACTCTTTGAGAAAATGATTTTTGAGTTTCTGGTAGTAATAGCATTTGTTCGATTAGATCATCACACCCGATAGTGCTTTGTAACCGTGCTAATATTGGCTGAATTTTCACAGTTTTAACTTCTCTCTCTTAAAACAGTTAATCAATGAGAAGCGGGGACGACAA
Organism: Aphanizomenon flos-aquae FACHB-1287; assembly: GCF_014698755.1. Taxonomy (GTDB): domain Bacteria; phylum Cyanobacteriota; class Cyanobacteriia; order Cyanobacteriales; family Nostocaceae; genus Dolichospermum; species Dolichospermum flosaquae. The sequence goes on from NZ_JACJTO010000009.1 coordinate 4,040, forward strand.
TTCTAAATTTTAGATTTATCTGCAATCTAAAATCCAGAATTTATTAAGGAAGACCCAATCATAACTGTATATTACAGCCAAGATTTTGGGATTTCCTTCCATTGCTGACGGAGTTAGCTGACGGGCTAAGACTGGAAGGTGTCTCTCATAAGATTAGCCCCAAATACTTGGTTCCTCCGCTTCAAATTCAGTTTTGATGAATTTGAATTAAGCTACCCACTAAAAATATAGTGACAGTATGGCACTAAGGTTAAATAAAGTCAAGTTTAAGAATATTGAGGATATGCTTGTATTCAAGAGCTTAATTAATAATTTCCCTAATTTATCCTAATATTTAATGATTTAAAGTATTTTAATCTAGCGATAATTGGTGATTAAATATCAGTATTCAGCTAGAAAAGTAGTATCAAGCTGGGTATTCCCCTATTCCCTGGTCTCAACTTCTCGACAAGTACCTAAGAGTCATTTTTTGTGATTATTCCTTAAATTCTCTGACAAAGGTTATAATTTTTAACTTTCACATTTTTATAGGTGGGAATTGCCCACCCTATAAATCTATAAACTTACACCATGTTTTTTGGCAATTTCCACAAGTTGCTGATATTGATGTTGTGATGCTTTTGCTAAAATTGTATCTGCTTCTTCTGGATTAGTACCATCTTTAGGAATTAAATACTTAACATAAAGAGAAACAAAATCAACAACCGCAGCTAAACCTATTAATTCGTGTTTATCGGCTTGTTTTCCAGCAATTACAGCCACTAAACCGGCTCGAATTGGGTCGGGTCTGACTTTCATAAATTGATCAACTAATTGTTTAGAATAATCTGCTGGTGCTAGATTCTTTAACTTACTTTGATCAGGTTTAAACTCTAATCCTGCGGCTGTTGACTGCTCTAACATACACCATTCTATAAATTCTTGGAGTACGGCTTCAGGAAGTTGAGGAAGATATTGATGTAGTTCTAAATTAGACACAATTAGTTACCAATTTTAGTATTTTTTAATTCCTAATTGATAATTCTTCATCTGATAATTAGGAATTATCAATTATTCCTTAAAATTCAGACTAACTCACTGATTTGGGAACTTTTGTACGGTAAATAACAATTATATAGAACCCTGACTTATGGGAGAAGTCGGAGTTCTAGATTATATAAATTAAGCCGTTCTAAACCGTGCTAATTCTTCCCCAGTTTTCGCGTCATGGGCATGAACTGTACAGACCAAACATGAATCAAAAGAACGGGCTACATGACCGACTTCTACAGGGTCTTTTGGGTCTTGAATTGGCGTTCCAATTAATGCTTTTTCGATTGGTCCGAGTTGTCCTTTTCCGTCACGGGGTCCAATATTCCAAGTACCAGGAGCGATAACTTGATAATTTTTAATTTTGCCTTTTTCGATTTCTACCCAGTGACACAATGCACCTCTAGCAGCTTCCGTTGCACCCCAACCTTTACCATCTTTTTCTTCAGGTTTAATATACCAAGGATCGTTTAATTTGAACTCTCTTAAACAACGTTCAGCTTGACGATATAGTTTAACTATTTCGTGGACTCTTCCTAATTGACGAAGATGAACACTTGCACCTCCCATTTTCTTAAATGTATCCAGAATAAATGGGTCATAATGTTGCCAAGATTCTCCATGATTTCCTCCTGCAACTAATTGACGCGCTAGGGGTCCGGCTTCTAATCGTCCTAAGTCTTGGTGGAGGACTGCACTTGACCAAGAATATGCCCCATTAAAGTCTTTTTGATTGTGATTAATTGGCTTTGTTGTGCGATCGCTTGGATGCCAATTTTCTGTACCTTCATCATACCAAGAATGGGTTAAATTCTCACGAGCAAATGATTGATTCATTAAGCTATGAGTATCAGTAAAACTATCATAAACACCGCTTTTCATAATCACAGCAGCGTTACGTCCTTCAATGGTGGGTTTATTGTATTTATCCTCATGGGGAATATAACCCCAAGTCACATATTTACCCACACCAGCACCATATCTATCCAAACCGATATCTAACCCCATTCTCCAATATAAACCCAAGTCCGATTCTCGATGTTTAACATCTTCATTTAACCACTTTTGAAAGTCCTCATAAGATTGAATTTCTTCATATCTTTCTAAAGAACATCCTAACCAAATTGGTTCTAACCAATTGGTGCGGAAATATTCCAAAATTGCCCAGGCGCGGGTAATATCAGTTAAAGTTGGGGCGCACATTACTCCACCAGGCACCATATAACTGCTATGACAACAGGTGATATATTAAAAATGTTCCTGAGTAACTTATTTTTAAAGTAATTTTGCTCGGTAATAACATTTTATTTTCATGATTTTAGCTTTGATAAATAAGGGAATATTTAGGGAATGAGTGGACAATATCAGAGTAATTGCGAGGGTATATATTCCACATCTACACAGGAATATATAAATGCAGACTCAACCGACTTATTCGCCGATATATTTGCATATTTTGAACCGCAGAACACCACAGACAGCAGCTATAGAGGAACAATGACGAAAATAAAAGCAACAGAATTACAGTATCAAGCAGTTTTTGAACAGAAGTTAATTGCAGCTAATAGTAATTTAAAAAGAGAGAGAATAAAAGTTAGTATTAAACAAACTGGCAATTCTCTCCAATTACGAGCTACCTTACCCTTAAAACCAGGGGATAGTAGTATAGGTAAACAGAAAAAACAGTATGATATATCTTTAGGAATACCCGCAAATTTAGAGGGATTAAAAACAGCCATTGAAGAAAGTTATGAATTAGGTAAATTAATTGCTCGTCATACTTTCGAGTGGAATGAGAAGTATTTAGGAATTAAATCGAGAGAGAAACAAGAGATCAAAACAATTGGCGAATTATTAGATAAATTTAATGAAAAATATTATCAAACCCGTCAGAAAACTATCACCAGTGAAAATACTTTTGCTAACTATATATCTGTCATTAAAAGAAACTTGACTCTCACCAATTTAGCCACAAAAGAAAATTTTGAGGAAGTTATTAATTCATTTCAGGGTAATAAAAAAAATGAACTAATAGCGGTAACTTCGGTTTTGATTAAAACTTTTAATTTAGGATTTCAATTGGATGTAAAACGAGATCATGTCACTCCTGCTTATCGAGAAATACCCGATGATGATAAAATCATATCTGGTTTTTACCTCTTTGAAAAATTCGCCCTCAACCGCAAAAATACAAACATTACTGATGAAATAGATACTTGGGAAATGTGGCGTTGGGTATATGGAATGTTAGCCACTTATGGGTTAAGACCAAGGGAATTATTTGTCCAACCGGATATTAATTGGTGGATGTCTGCCCAAAATATAGACCATACTTGGAAAGTGAATAAAAATACTAAAACTGGATATAGAGAAGTTATTCCTTTTGTGACTGAATGGATAGAATTATTTGATTTAAAAAATCCTAAACCGTTAAATATTTTAGAAAGAAAAGTTGAAAAAATTGCCTCTGTACAAAATATTAATTGGATGCGAAGAGATATATCCAGATGGTTTAGAAAGGTGGGAATTGAGTTTCAACCCTATGATTTACGCCATGGTTGTGCAATTCGAGCGCATCTTCAGGGAATAGCGATAAAAGCCGCAGCAGATAATTTAGGTCATACTGTTGATGAACATACAAAAACCTATCAAAGATGGTTTGGGATTGAAAACCGGAAAAAAGCCTTTGGTGAGGTAATTAGTCAAAGGTCGTTAATTGAGTTGCAGAAGAATGAAATTTTGGCGTTAAGGATGGAGAATGAAAGGTTAAGGTTGGAGGTGGAAAGGTGGAAATTGTCGGAGAATAAAAATCCAGAGGATTGGGAACAGGTTTATCACCAAGGTTAAAATACCTACAATCCAGGATAATTTGTAATTATTTGAACTTGTTCTTGATATTTAGGACTTACACACAAGTCACGGAAGAATAAACCACGAAGGAACGAAGGACACGAAGCAAAGAGAGTTTCAAAGAGATTTTGCGTAAGTCCTGATATTATGGGTATGGATAAATCTACAGGAGATTAGCTGATGAGTGGATCTGATAAGAGTTACGAACTAGAAATACTGAAGATGATAGTCAACAAGCACTTAGACAAAAGCACATTATTTAATAAGGAAAATATTAATGAATCTGAGACTAAGCGTGACCAATTTGTGTGGGATACAGCAACAAAAATTTATCAACAAAGTGGACATAAAGTTGAACTGAGTTTAGTACGAGATATAGTTGATTCTCGAATTAGGGCTATAAAGAATCAAATTGCCGAAGAAGCCCGTCTTATTGCTGCTGCTGAAGCTGAAAAAGCTCAACAATTTCTTTCCAAAGTGACTGATGTACTAGGCAAGTTCGGAGGTGATGAGCGCAAAGCAAAAGTTTTTGTTAGAGTTCGGGAACTAATTAGTGAACAGTTATCTGTAGAAGAGAGAGAAGTAACTTTAGACAGCCATCTATCGAACCATCTTAATGCAGATGAATTCGATGTAGGGGAGATTATGATGGCATTAGAAGAAGAGTTTGACATCGAGATTCCTAACGAGGTTGCTGAAAAATCATTGGGCATAAGCATAAATATCTTTTCTGGTGGTTCATGGTCATGGTGGAGTTCATCAAGTTCATCTCCCTCTTCATTTATCTATCAGGCAGGTGAGCAATGTATAGTCAGAAATTTTGTAGAAGTAATATGTGAAGTATGTGAAGAACTCAAATAAGTGCGATCGCTGATCTTGTAGGGTGCGTTAACGGAGTGTAACGCACCTTATGTATGATTATTTACTGATTCTCCGTGCGTTAGGCTGTCGCTAACACACCCTACTGCTAATCGTCCCAATATTCTTAAGTGCGTAAGCGTTGCGCTCCGCAGGAATAACCAATCCTGTAGGGTGCGTTAATGAAATGTAACGCACCTTATTACATTTTCATCTTTGAGAAAAGCGATTACTAGATCGCGCTAGTGCGATAGCGAAGCGCTGCTGCAAGCAGTTCGCTCAAAATCCATTATCTTGTGCTTCCTTAACTGGGATTAACTGCGATCTCATCGGTAAGCGATTCCTAGGTCGCGCTAGTGCGATAGCGAAGCGCTGCTGCAAGCAGTTCGCTCAAAATCCATTATCTTGTGCTTCCTTAACTGTGATTAACTGCGATCATTAATATTGATAATATTGATTTGGTGCGATTCCTAGGTCGCGCTTCGCTATCGCTCAATATCCAAACAAATAAATCAATAAAAATATGCGTGCAAACATTGACACTCAAAAGTTAGAACGTCTGATGCAACTCTTAGGTAGAGAAGCCCAGGGTTCAGGCTGCATCTACTTTACAGGAGGAGCTAGTGCGCTACTAATTGGATGGCGTAACTCCACAGTTGATGTTGATATTCGTCTAGATCCTGAACCGCCAGGTATTTTTCAGGCTATTGCCAAACTCAAACAAGAATTAAACATTAATATCGAATTAGCATCTCCCCAGGATTTCTTACCACCTCTTCCAGGATGGCGTGATAGAAGCGTATTCATTGGCAAACGAGGCCAAATTTCGTTTTATCACTATGATTTTACTGCCCAAGCTCTTGCTAAACTATCCAGGGGATTTGACCGTGATATTAAAGATATTGAAGCCATGTACAAACAGAAATTATTCTCTTTGAATGATTTACGGAATAGTTTTGAAGCAATTACACCGGAAATAATCAGATTTCCCTCTCTAAACCCTGATATCCTTAGAAGTAGAATTGAAGAATTTATTGAACTTTGTGAAAATAACCTGGAGGAAAATCAATCATGAATCTTAATGAATTACCTGGTGCAGAAACAATATTACCTGGACTTAATGATCTTCACAATGGTGAGTCCAATACAATAGGAGCATTATTAATTGCAATTGCCTCAACACGGTTATCTCAAGCCGGTTTAGATATCCCTAAAGATCACCTAGCACCAGAACCAGAGTTAACTTTATATGCTAATCTCCAAGATAAACAAGAGGATGCTTACATTTACTATAATGCTTTGCTTAATCAACTAAATAGCTTTTGCAATGCTCTGGAACTAAGTTATAAATATAAACCGTCTAATTTCACTGTTTAACATCTTTGAGAAAAGCGATTCCTACGGAGTTCGCTATCGCTCAAAATCCATTGTCTTGTGCTTCGTTAACTACTATTTATTAATTGCGATAGCGTAAGCGCTGGTCAGTTCGCTAATATTGGGTTAGTGCGTAAGCGTTGCGCTCCGCAGGAATCGTTTTTTGCTAAACTATAATCAGAGAAACAGCAAAATTAGATTATGAACTTAGATACAATTCAACAAGATATTGCGTCTCTTCCTCCCGATGCACAACAAATCATAGTGAAACTCGTAGAAGTCCTGAAAAAACGCTACCTTCAGAATCAACAGGAATCCTCAGAAAATTCCTGGCAAGACTGGTCAGACTTTATCGGTTGCATAGAAGCTGAAACAGACCTCTCTAAAAACTATAAAAACTACTTAGACCGTGAACTTAATCAAAAATATGATCATAGTTGATACAGGCTTTTGGTTAGCTCTTGCCAATAAAAAAGATCCAGTTCATATAGCCGCCAAAAAACGATTTCAAGATTTAGCTAATCAGCAATTTATTACAACCTGGTGTGTCGTCACGGAAACTTGCTATCTATTACAAAAAAGAGTAGGAGTAGATGCTCCAAAAATCTTTATTAATAAAATTTCTACAGGAAAACTACAAATCTTTGATCTCAAACAACATCATTGCCAGCGTATTGAAGAACTAATGGAAAAATATAAAGATTTACCGATGGATTTAGCCGATGCTTTTCTCGTTATTCTGGCAGAAAAATTAGGTCATGGCCAAATTTTATCAGTTGATTATCGAGACTTCAACACCTATCGTTGGAAAAATACAGAACCGTTCGATAACCTCTTTAATAAATTTTTATGATTTAGTGCGATAGCGAAGCGCGACCTAGGAATCGCTCAATTTCCATTATCTTATGCTTCCTTAACTTAATATTGGGTTAATGCGATAGCGTAAGCGCTGACTTGTCAGTTCGCTCAATATCCAAATAAATCAATATTTCTATACTCAAGCAAATCTGTAAATATTTTAACTTTTAAATTACCTTTTACGTATTTATATTGAGAAAAAGCCGGGTTTATATTTCAACAGAAAGAAAAAATTATACTTGACTACTTGCCTTTAACTTCCTGAACAGCGATTAAGGGAAAAATTAGGTAACGTCTGAAAACACCAAATAACTACAATAAATGGACTTATGATATGGCTGGGGTGGATTTATGGCCTCATTTAAGGAAAAACCAGGGAATAATTAAATCTATTCTGAAAAATCCTGACTATATCAGCAATTCCCCAATTTATTACCATATAACTGCTGTGCGGCCATTGTCCACCTAATAAAGCGTAGATTTCTACAGGTTTTCCAGAAATTGTAATACCGATTTCATAGGATTTACCTGTGAAGGCAGCAAAACGCCGACAAGCTTCATCATAAAAGTGACTGCGGCGATAATTTTTATTAGTTAAATCAATGGCAAATAAGCCGTAAAAATAGCGAGGAATACTTTGGATTGTTTCGACAATTTGCCCTAAGTTTCTCGCTAAAATTGCATTTCTAGGAACTTCTGTTCCCCAAGCTGTATCTAACGCCCAAGAGGCAGAACTAAGGTGAGAACCGCCACAAATTCCACAAATTCTAGGAGTAACAATTAAGCCGGCTTGAGGGTCTTTTCCGCGTAAAATTATTTCAAAGCCGCGAAAAAGTTCAGCATGAGTCCAGGCGTTTGTGACATATCCATTTTCAATTTCAACGCGTACATCTAAATCACCCTCGACTCTACCAACGGGTGAAATATCTAAGGTTTGAATTGGCATATTTGTCCTTTGTTAGTTGTTAGTTGTCAATTGTCCGTTGTCCGTTGTCCGTTGTCCGTTGTTATAAGATTCATAATTGAAGGGTAGAGACAAAAAATAACTGTGAACAGTTACCTCTCTTAACTACTGACCACTGACAAAGGACAACTGACTAAACTGTAAAAAAGTCTTCCTCTGCCCATTTTGGGGCTGCGTCTTTAGCTACAACGGTAAGCACTGCGTAATCTTTATGGTTAACTCCGGGGGGTATTTCTTTGGGTACTCCCATGACGGTTTGAGTTTTAAAAACTGTTCCGGGTTCAAGGTCAAAAAAGGGAAATTCGGGTTCTGTACAGCCTAAACAGGGCATTCCAGCGCGGGTTTTGGAGGAGACGCGGTTCCAAAGAATACGGTTGCAGGAGGCATGAGTCATAGGACCACGACAACCTAAGTCGTAAAATAGACAACCTTTCCGTTGTCCAAATTCGGAGGTTGAAGCTTTGTATGCAAAGTGAATATTGCGGGTACAACCGGTTTCAGCGTAGGTATTAAAGAAGGTTTGGGGACGGTGCAGTTCATCAAGAACTATATCATCAATTCGTCCCGTGGCGATCGCTACTAATATCTGCGTTATCCAGTCGGGGTGTGCGGGACAACCGGGAATATTAATTATTGGTAAACCACCTTGACTGACAAAATCTTTACCTAAAAAACCGCCTTTTTCCCGTTTCAGAAATTGCAGTCCTTTGGAGTCGCTGGGGTTGGGTGACATTGCGGGAATTCCTCCCCAGGTCGCACAGTCTCCTACTGCGACAATGAATTTAGCGACTTTGGCTAAATCGTTTAACCAATCTTTAGTAGGACGGTCTGCAAATCGGTTCCATTCTCCTGTACCATTAGGGGCGTTAACTACACTACCTTCAAATACCAAAATATCCAAAGGTGTTTTTCCTAAAATACAGTCCCATAAAAGGGTTTGGACGTTATCACCTAATTCTACACCCAAGGAAGGATGCCAGAGTATTTTCATACCAAAATCAGCAATTAAATCACAAGCTGTTGGTTCTTCGGCATTAAGAAATGACATGGTGTCACCCGAACAAGCACCACCTTGTAACCAAAGTACATTAGTCATTAGCTATGTCTTTCTATATATGTTGAAAATGCACAATTAAGGAAGTTTTTGAGGGGTATAATTTACCCTTTTCAGAGGATTTACTTGTAGAGAAGACCTATTGATCAATATTCATTATTTTAAACTAAGGTGTTATTTTAATCAATTAACTTTTTTTAAATAAAACTTAAGAATTAGCCTAATTAGATGTTAGGGTAAACAGAAAATCAGGGTAGCATAATAGAGATCAGTATTAATCAATGGTATCTGATAGTATTTCCCCAACTTTTAAAGTTTTTCCTCCTACTGTTACTTCATCATCATCAACTAATTTCCGTCCTCTCCGTGTTTCAATTATTCCATTAACTTTCACTTCACCATCAATAATCATCCATTTAGCTTGACCACCGGTGGAGGATATTCCCGAAAACTTCAAAAACTGATCTAATTTAATCATTTGTTTTTACCAACTACTCAAAAAGTATCATCTATAGCAAAAAGTATCATCTATAGCAATATATCAGAATTTAGGATTTTGGCAACAATTTAAACTCTTGTAAAGCCGATAAAAAGTTTTTATTTTCATGACTAGGACGACTTAGTTTAATTAAGGCAAACCGCTGTAAAATGCTTAGGTCTTTCCATGCTTCAATTGTGATTATTACACCCATTTCTTGAGCTTTTTCGTGAATACTCTGAGGAATAGTGGTAATATTTACCCATGCTGGATCAGGTTCAATTGGTAATTCAGCTACAGGTTTACCAGTCAGTTGTAATACTAACTCTTGAATATAACACCTGTAGTTATCAATTTGCATATCTGTATCGCAAGGTAATGATACTAAATTTTGACGTGATTCTTGATTCATTTGATTCCATTCCGCTAATTTTAGCTTAATACCGCAAGTATCTAATTTATAGCGTACTTGCATAGGAATACAACGCCAAGAATCCACAAAATCCGCTTCAAATTCAAAAAAATCTGCCATAAAATTGATGTTATTTATTTATAAAAAGTAGATTTATGTAGTTATTGTAAATCATTTATGAGAAAATAAAGTTAAATTTTATTAACTAGAATCCAAATATTATGAATATTGATTTCCAGTATCATGTTACTACTATTATTTTAGCTGGTGGTAAAAGCACTCGCATGGGTAGAGATAAAGCCTTAATTTCGATTCAAGGTGTACCCATGTTACAATTAATTTGTACTATTGCAGAGGCTTGTACTGATCAAATTTATATTGTTACTCCTTGGCCAGAACGTTATCAAGAATTACTCACACCTAAAAGTCAATTTATTCGAGAAGTTCCTTTATCTGGGGAAACTGGAAATGAATCTCGCACCCATGGACCCCTTGTAGGTTTTATGCAAGGTTTAGCAGCAGTAGAAACAAATTGGGTACTTTTATTGGCTTGTGATTTACCAAATTTACGACTAGAAATTTTACAAAATTGGATTTGTCAATTAGATACAATTCCCGAAAATAAAATAGCAGCTTTGGTACAAAATAATCAAATTTGGCAACCTTTATGTGGTTTTTATCGTCGTCGTTGTTTACCGGAATTAAGGGAATATATTGAAGGGGGTGGACGTTCTTTTCAACAGTGGTTAATGTCTTATTCTGTGGAAATCTTGGTTTTGGAAGATCCGGAAATGCTATTTAATTTTAATAGTCCTGATTCTGTTTAAATTTAAACTCTGTAGATATGATGATTTTTTAAACTAACCACTCCAGTCACAGAGGACACGGAGGAAGTCATAACTGATTTAAAATTTCTATGAAGATAAGTAATTTTCCTCTAGGGTTTTTCTAGAGGTTGTTTTATAGTAAATAGTAATTAGTAATAAAAATTGACTCAATTATATTTCCGGTAGTAATACCTATTAATTGAAATGATTTTATCTAATTATCTAGAGATAGAATATTTCCAGATTGACAATTAAAATTTCTGTAATTTAGCTTGGTTTATGGTGTCACATTTATGGAATCTAGAGGCTGATAATTTAATTCTTTTGTTCAAGTGGTTAGAGTACAGAAATTATGACTTCTAGTATTACAGATTCATTTGTAAAAGCTGCTATTGCGGCTATATCTTCCGAGTCAGCAACAACAGCAGAAAAAATCCAAATGCTGATGGAAATTGCTACGGGTTTACAAAAAAAGCCGAAAACATCTCAAGATTTACGCCATGCAATTGGGCTATTTGACCGTGCATATCAAATGTGTGGGGAGGAATATGTTTTACTGAAAGCACGGGCTAAGGTGGGCAAGGCAGGGGCATTACAGATGATTCCTAATGGGGATTCCCAGATATTGCAAGAAGCGCGGGCAGATTATGAGGAAGCTTTACCCATTTTACAACAATTGGCAACAGCGGAAGAAGTGGCAGCAGCCCAAATGAATTTGGGTTTGGTTTTACAGTCTTTAGTTCCCGAAAATTTAGCGCGGATAAGTGAGAGTATTCATTTTTATCATGAGGCTTTGCGGGTGTTTACTTGGGAAAAGTATCCCCAAGAATATGCGATTTTATATAATAATATAGCGATCGCTTATCTGTCTATGCCTATGTCATCAGAACGGGAATCTTTATGTCAAGGTTTAGCAATTCAGTCTTTTGAAATCGCTCTCAAACATATTAACATAATTGATCATCCTAGAGAATATGCAATGTTGCAAAATAATTTAGGAAATGCTTTACAATATTTAGTAAGTTCCCATCCTATTGAAAATAATTTACGGGCTATTTTAGCTTATGATGAAGCTTTAAAAGTTCGTAATCTTCAATATACACCGTTAGAATATGCTAATACAATTTCTAACAAAGCTAATGTTCTTTTCAATTTACCCGACGACCTCGAAAAACCAGAATTAGGGAATCTAAAAAATCTCTTACAAGCGCGAGAATACTATCAAGAAGCTTGGCAAATATTTACAGAACATCAGCAATTGGAACAAGCGGAAATAGTAGGTAAAGCACTAGAAGATTTAACCGTAGAAATTCAAGTATAGGAGAATAATTATGTTTGATTTTGTCAATGATCCAGAATTTATCAAGTTTCTGTATAGTCTAAATACAGAATTAAATTTCACCACAGGATTTACCTGGTTAATCATTGCTGTAATTTTATCAATGATTGGTGGTGCAATTGGGGGAATTATCCTTGCTGGTAAAGATATCGGATACAAATTTGCAGCCATAATTGGTAGTTTATTCGCACCAGTGGGGGTAGTTCCTGCGGTAATTTTAGGGTTATTTATCCTGAATTTGTTAGCCAATTATTAGGAGTATTTATGTTAGAATTAAGCTGGTTTTCTGCTAAGTTATTTTTTAAGGGTAAACTATTTCGTGACCCCATATATTTTCTGCGTCAAATTATTATTGCTGGAGGTATTGGTACGGTTATATTAGTATTATTAGCACAAGCATCAATTCCCCTTTGTATTCCTATTAGTGTGGCTAGTTTAACTACAGGTGCAATTATGCCTTTTTTGTTGCAAGATTTTAGAATGAAATGATTTACAGTAGGTTGGGTTGACACTAGGAAACCCAACATAATCATAATGTAAATTCACATTTGGGTTTTCCGATAAACAAGTAGGTTTGGTTGACCCAGGAAACCCAACATGATCATAATATAAATTCACATTTGGGTTTTCCGATAAACAAGTAGGTTACAACATTTTTAGGACTTTGTTGGGTTTCGCTGTCGCTTAACCCAACCTACAAATATATTACGATTATATGCTATTATAAAAAGCAAGAAGTTTAATAAATAATTATCCAGGGATTATGTCTGATTTTAATAACTACATCCAAGATTTACAAGAAAATCTTAAAAGTGGTGGACAAAGTAGTCATTACCCCAGTCTAAAACGTCTCATTGAGGGTTTAATGATAGGGATTAATGCCAGAATTGAAGAAAAAGGTAATCAAGCAGGAATACCCGATTTAACTATCAGAAAAAATGAGCGGATTTTAGGATATATAGAAGCTAAAGATATTAATATTGATTTAACTAAAATCGAAAAAACACCACAACTCAAACGTTATTTAGAATCAAATATTGGTGACAATTTGATTTTAACTAATTATCTAGAATTTCGGTGGTATGTAAACGAAGAATGTGAAAAAACTGCTAAACTAGCTGATTTTAAATCAGGTAAAATTATTCTAATTAATGATTTACAACCAATTAGAGAATTACTACAATTATTCCTAAATCAAAAAGCCAAAGATATTAATAATTATTACGATTTGGCTAAAGAAATGGCAGCTTATACTAAAACCATTAGAAACGCCATTCAATCATCTTTAGAAATAGAAACAACCACAGAAGAATTAAATCGTCTAAAAGAGACATTTAAGAAATTACTACTTTTAGATATAAATAATGATAAATTTGCAGATATGTACGCTCAAACTATCGCTTATGGGTTATTTACTGCAAAAATTGGTCATGCACAAAACCCTGGAGAATTTGCATTTAATCGCACAACAGCCGGTATTTATATGACTGATAAAATTCCTTTTTTAAAAGGTTTATTTGATTTAGTTTTAGGAAATAATAGCGTTAGTAAAATTCACAAATCAATTGAGAATTTAATAGACTTATTTAACACAATAGACATGACCAATATTTTAGACAACTTTGGTCAAGAAACCCGCACAGAAGATCCAGTTATTCACTTTTACGAAACATTTTTAGCCGCTTATCAATCTTCATTAAGAAAAAGTAGAGGAGTTTATTATACTCCTGAACCTGTAGTTAATTTTATTGTCCGTTCTGTTAATGATATTTTAGTTAATGAAGAAATTTTTGATTTAGAATATGGTTTAGGAAATCGCAAAGTCACAATTCTTGACCCCGCAACCGGAACAGGAACATTTTTATATGCAGTTATTAAACAAATTCGTGATAATGTTGCTAAATATGGTGTTGATAAATGGAATAGTTTTTTAAGAGACGCAAAACTTTTAAAGCGTTTATTTGGGTTTGAATTATTGATGACTCCCTATACCATAGCGCATTTAAAATTAGGTTTATTATTAGCAGATTTGGGTTATAAATTTGCACCAGCAGAAAGATTAAAAATTTATTTAACTAATGCTTTGGAAGCAGGAATAAAATCCGGGGAATTAATTCCCGGAATTACCCAAATTATCGCGGAAGAATCAAGTCAAGCAGCAAAGGTAAAAACGGAAATTTCTGTAACTGTAGTATTAGGAAATCCTCCTTATTCTGTCAGTTCACAAAATGCGAGTAAACGCAAAAGGGTCTTAAATCAAGATGAAAGATATTTAGTAGATATTGAATATACTGGTTCAGTTTGGAATCGGATTTATAAAACTGGAACAGCGGGTAAAACTATCACCGAATTAACCCACATTGGGGAACTTTTAGAACTATATAAAGGTAGAGTCAGACTGGAAGGAGAAAAGAATATTCAACCTTTAGATGATGATTATATTAAATTTATTCGTTTTGCTCAATATCAAATTGAAAATAATGCTCAAAATGCGGGTATTATTGGTTTTATTACTAACCATTCCTATCTCAATGGTTTAATTCATCGAGGTATGAGGGAAGAATTGTTAAGGTATTTTGATACATTATATATCATGGATTTACATGGTAATTCCTTATTAAAAGAAACCACTCCAGAGGGAAATGTTGATCAAAATGTTTTTGATATTCAACAAGGTGTAGCGATTTTAATTGCTGTGCGAGAAAAAAGCGAACCTGATTATTTTTCTACGGCTTATAAATCCAGAGATGGTGTTAAGGAAATGGCAAAGGTATTATATTATGATGTTTGGGGAAGACGTGAGGATAAATATAAGTTTTTAGAATCTGCAAGTTTAGATAATATTAATTGGATAGAAGTAAAAACAACTGAACCTAATTACTTTTTTGCACCGAAAAATCTTGATTATGAAGATGAATATAACAAAGAGTTGAGTATTAATGATATCTTTCCCGTTTATGCTGCTGGTGTAAAAACTAGAAGGGATAATGTATGTGTTGACTATGATAGAGAAACTCTACTAAATCGTTTTTGTGATATTTCTATAAATACTAATTTAGAAGAATTAAAAGAAAAATACAATATCAAAGATACAGAATATTGGAATTTAGAAAAAGCTAAGTTAGATATTAAACAAGATGAAATTGAATCAAAATTACTACTATATGCTTATAGACCATTTGATAATCGTTGGGTTTATTATAATCATAAGATTATTGAAAGAGGAGATAGTCGTAAAGAATTAATGGGACATTTATTAAAAGGTAATAATATTGCATTACTTTCCTGTCGTCAACAAGTTGAACCAGGTTTTTATCATATATTTTGTTCAGAAATTCTCACAGAACATTGTACTGTATCCTTAAAAAGCAGGGAAGCAACTTATATTTTTCCTCTCTACACTTACCCAAATACAGAAAATGATCAAACAAATCTTTTCATAGAAAGAACTCCTAACTTATCCCCAACATTCTTAAAAACTATCAAAGAAAAACTCGGTAAAATACCAACTCCAGAACAAATCTTTTACTATGCTTATGCTATATTTCACAGTCCCACCTATCGTACTAGATACGCTGAATTTCTAAAAATAGATTTTCCGCGTCTTCCTTTAACTAGTAATCAAAAACTCTTTCATGAATTAGCTATCAAAGGAGAAGAATTAGTTAATTTACATTTAATGAAATCTGATAAACTCAATAATTTAATTACAACCTATCAAACAATAGGAGATAATCAAGTTACTGAAGTTACCTATAATTCCGAATTACAAAGAGTTTATATCAATAAACAGAGTTATTTTACCGATATTCCTCCACATATCTGGGAATTTAAAATCGGAGGATATCAAGTATTAGATAAATGGTTAAAAGACCGAAAAAATGCTAATAGAAAATTATCTGTTGAGGAAATTAACCATTATCAAAAAATTGTCATTGCTTTAACAGACACTTTACGATTAATGCAAGAAATTGATAAAATTATTCCAGGTTTCCCCATAGAGTAAAAAAATGTTATAATTAATATGTATTGTCTTGTAAAAACCCAAGCAGTAAAATTACTATAGTCCTTCTATTTGAGGTAAAACTTATGTTACAGCTACAAATTAAATCCGATTCTCCTGACGTTGAAATCGTACAAAACCTGGTTCAGTCAGCCATTGATTCCGAGATTAAAAACTTAAAACGTTCAATAGAAAAAACCAATAAATTACTAATGGAATTTGAAGCAAAATATCAAGTTTCATCAGAGTTTTTTTTCGCCAATTGGACAGCAGAAGACCTTACAGGTGGTGACGAAGAATATGTAAGTTGGGCTGGAGAGATAAAAATTAAACAAAAATTAACTAATTCTCTACAAAAGTTAGAAGCAATTGAATATGTTACTCAACAATTACCAAGCTAATATTGTTACTGTTATTCAAAAATATGTGAATGAAGGATGGATTTTATCATTTAGCTTTTCTGTTGATTCCAGATCCAATTATGTCGGTTTTATCCAAGGTAATTTAGAATTTTTGCAAGGTTTACGTCTATTTTTTAAAGAGTATATTGACCTACAAGAATCTATTGAAAAGCTTTCCTATTCATTCCATTATCAAGACCATGAAAATAACTTAATATTTCGTTATGACAACGCAAAGCATAAGCCTGACCTGGGTTATACAGATCATAAACATATCAAAGGTAAAATTATCCAATCTAAAATCCCAGATATTGAACAAGTAATTTTAGAAATTATTAGCGAATACTTAAATAATACAAAATGATTAATATAATTTAATATCAAAAAATAGAGAATTATAAGTTATTTTATCAAATAAATAAACATCCTATAAATCCTTAAATCCTGTAAATCCTGATATGGCTACGCCACGCTACGCTATCAGACAAAAATTATTAAGGATTTTGTTGGGTTTCCTTGTGTCAACCCAACCTACGAAATATTTAACTCATTAAATCTTGAAACATAGCGGTACTTAAATAGCGTTCACCAAAGGAAGGTTGAATCATTACTATTAATTTACCAGCATTTTCTGGACGTTTACCTACTTCAATAGCAGCAGCTAAAGCCGCACCAGAAGATATTCCTGATAATAACCCTTCTTCTCTGGCTAATCTCCGTCCATATTCCATTGCTTCTGCGTCGTCAATTTGCACTATTTCATCAATTAAATCTTGACGCAAAACATCAGGAATAAATCCCGCGCCAATACCTTGAATTTTGTGAGAACCTGCTTTACCACCAGATAGAATTGGACTATTACTAGGTTCAACCGCAATTACTTGAAAACTGGGTTTGCGTTGTTTAATTACTTCAGCAATACCAGTAATTGTACCGCCCGTTCCTACCCCAGCAATTAAAATATCAACTTCTCCGTCAGTATCCGCCCAAATTTCCTCAGCGGTGGTTTCTCTGTGTATTTTCGGATTCGCGGGGTTAGCAAATTGTTGTAACATAAAAGCGTTGGGAGTATTCGCCACAATTTCCTCTGCTTTGTTAATTGCTCCCCGCATTCCTTGAGTACCAGGTGTTAATTCCAAACTCGCACCGTAAGCCCGCAGCATGGCACGTCTTTCTTGACTCATGGTTTCGGGCATGGTTAAAATCAATTTGTAGCCCCGCGCGGCTGCTACCATGGCTAAAGCAATACCTGTATTACCGGAAGTTGGTTCGACTAAAACCGTTTTTCCTGGTGAAATTAAACCTTCAGCTTCAGCGGATAGAATCATACTTATGCCAATTCTATCTTTGACAGAGGCCGCAGGGTTCATACTTTCTAATTTGACAACTATCCTGGCTTTCACTCCTTCGGCTTGGGGAATTTTATTCAACTGAATTAATGGAGTTTTTCCAATAAGTTCTGTTACGTCTTTAGCAATTCGCATTTTTTAACTCCTAAAATCCTAAAGTTTATATATTAATCTATTCCGGTTACATATTTATCTGATTAGTTCTTTATATTAGCCATTTTACCATAATTTCCGTCTATTGCTACAAGAAAATATTCCTAATTGTTAATACCTTCACCAAATTAAAAAAAGTCTTGATTCGTAGGTTGGGTTGTTCGCGTGAGCGTTGCGGAGCAATAGCATGAAACCCAACATGACCGTTGGGTTGCGCTGTCACTTAACCCAACCTACAAAAATGGTGAAGGTATTGATTGTTGAAAATAATACTGTTCTACTTTCCTTAGAATATCTTAATTTTATTTTTGAGTTATTCAAGATATCTTAGTCCTAGCTTTGTCATGAGATTCTGTGATTTGAGTACAGTTTGTACTTGTGAATTTTCCCTTGAAAATATCTAAAACCAATAGCCCAAACTAGTTTAAGGTTGAGTACAAAATAACCCGTCCCCTTTTTTAAAAATGCTAGTCCCCCACTCAATAAATACTAGCACCCCTACACCAAAAAATATTTTAATTTCTTTTAAATGCTTACCAAGTCAGGATCACAGAATTTGAGTGCTGTGGTAATTATCTTAATAATATTAACTTGAGTTGCTGAAAGTTGGAACTAAAAAGGTAACTGATATAAACGATATAGGATTTACGCAGAGATTCCCCTCTACCCCCCGAAGTTCCTAAGATGAAAGTCTGACGAATTAGGGGGGACTTCTTACCTTTTATATCTCTCAAAACTCATCTTAATCTTGTCTGTATTACGGAGTACAAAAAGGATAGAATTTTGTTTTTGAGGAGATTTTAGTTAGCATATTTTGAATAAAAAAGGTGCAAAAAATAAACCTACTAATAGAAATTTTCTTTCTAGGTAATTAAGACCTAGTAAGGGAGAATAAACATGAAAGTCAAACTTTTAAATATGCTGACCGTAAGTTTGGTAACTTTAGCATTAATTTCTCCAGGGATAATAGTATTTACTATAGTTTGGGGACAACATAGAGAGTTCGTTAAAACACAGAATTTATCCTGTGAATTGTCGAAAATAAATATAGCATCTTCTCAATTAGTTCCCCAAACAAAAATTATCAATACTCAGTTATCTTTAGTCAAGGTCAAATTATCTGACAATAGTTTTCTTCATCAACTCAAAGTTACCGCAAAAAAATATAAATTAGCAACAATTTTGCAATGGATATTTTTAGTAACACCCATTTGTATTGGTATAGGAATTATCGCTTATGACAGATATCTTGTCTATCGTGCTGCTGTATTAAAAGAACATATTGCTATGTTAGAAAGAATGTGGGAACAAAGCATCGAACAGTAATTTTTCAACTTAATTATTCACCATAAACTAAATTATCATGACAGACGAACGCCAAACACAGTATTTTAATTTAATTGATGAACTTCTTCAATGTCCTAATGGTCAAGAACCAGAAGTTTTAGAAGCAAAACCCGAATTAATTGATTCTGGTTTAGTTCAATCAATGTTACAAGTAGCCACAATGTTTGCTCATCAAGGTAATCAAGATGGAGCGCAATTTCTATTTTTTGTTGCTAAACAATTAGCTAAAGAATTAGGTTTATATCCTGAAGTTTCTGATCAAGTTGTCACTCAGGAGTAATCATGTTATTGACCGCAACTGATGCTGGAAAAATATCATTAGAATTTCTCTTAGCAGATTGGAATATTGCTGATGATTTTAGAGATTGGTTTACAGTATTTAATTCTCGCTTAATGGGTGAGAGTTGGTATATTGTAGAATTGGGTGTAGAGGGATTACCTGATAGATGGTTTATGCAGGTTTATGACACAGGAGTTTGTGACCCTAATTATACTTTTATTTCCCCAATTTCTGGAGATGAAGGATATACCGATTTGAAAAGTCTACCAGATATTATTGCTGATGTTTTAGTAGCAGAACGTAATTCTCGATAAAAACTTGAAATCCTTAGATCCCCGACATCTTAAAACAGTCGAGGATCTTTATTTTTGTTATGCTTAAATGACAATTATATGTTATAATAAATAGAGTTATGGAAGCTACAGAAGAATCAGTCAAATGATTACTGAAGACATCCTAGCCCAAGAATTTATCAGAGTGGTAAATGACTATTATCCCTCCGTGGGAGAACTTTTAGAAGGCTGCCACGTGAAAGTTATCACTTGCTTTTGGGGACGACCTGCAAAACGGTTTCAATATATAGGAATTTATTGTCGAGAAGACATTATGCCCTATATTCAAGCCAAAAAAGAAATCCTCAGAGAATTAGCCGAAAATATGGGGTTAATTCAAGTAGTCTGTCTCAATGCTAAACGATTGCTACGTGACCCTATGTCGAAGTTAAAGCAGTCTGAACCTCGATTATGGTTGGAGTTGCAATTAGTGGCAGCCTAATCTAATATTTGGTTAACAATGAAAACAGGACTTTTCTGCAATTACGAAAATCATCACCATGATGCTAGACGCACTATCTTTGAACAAGTTTTATTGGTGAAAGAAGCTGAAAGTTTAGGTTTTGAAGAAGCTTGGGTAACGGAACATCATTTTAATGAGTTCAATCTCAGTCCTTCGATTCTACTTTTAATGGCACATTTGGCAGGTATAACTTCGCAAATTCGTCTAGGAACTGCGGCTGTATTATTGCCATTTTACCAACCAATTCGCGTTGCTGAAGATATTGCTACTTTGGATAATCTTTGTAATGGTAGGTTGGCTTTTGGGGTAGCTAAAGGTGGTCCATTTCCGCAGCAAAATAAACATTTTGGTGTAACAAACCAGGAATCCCGCGCCAAAATGTTAGAGTCAGTAGCATTGATTCAAAAGCTATTATATGAAACTAATGTATCATTTAATGGTGAATATTATCAATGTGAAAATCTAACGATACACCCCCAAACACTGCAAAAACCAATTCCTATATATGTTGCTAGTGGTGATGATGATGCAGTTAAATTTGCTGCTGAAAATTCCTTTGGTTTAATGGGGGGTCCGCCTTTTTCTTTAGCAAGACTAAAGAAGACGGTTAATAAATATCGGGAATTTAATCAAAGTGGTGCAGAAAAGTTCCTGTTAGCGCGGTTCTTTTTTGTGGGTAAAACTCATGATCAAGCGGTAAATGAAGCATTACCTTTTATTCGTCATTTTAGCAAAGAAATGACGGTTAATTCAACTCAAGTAATGGAAAAAAGTCCTCAACAACCAGCATTTGATCGGACAAATATTTGTTTTGATGAGGACTATTTGCTGGAAAATTCAATTATCGGTGATGTCAACGGTTGTCGTGACAAAATCAAGAAATTTCAGGACGAATTAGATCTCAGCACACTAGCGTTAAAACCTTCATCCTTTTCCTTACAAAAAAATCGAGAAAGTTTACAACGCTACAATCAAGAGGTGCGGAATTATGTCTAAACTTTCCCTACTTCCTCCCGATGATTTACCTCCTACCAAGGTAACAAAAGAGGATGGAATGCTACATTTAGAGTTGGAACAGTCTATTGGTAAATGCTTCTTTTATGCGTGCGATCGCATTACCCAAGTATTACTATCTAATTGTCAGTGGTACATGACCACAAATAAGACGACTTTGATGTTAATTGTAGACTGTCCTGATCTGGTTGCCTATTGGCATATAGTTAGTAATATTCCCCAATTAGGAAATAGGCTGGAAAGATTCACTAAAGATGCCAAAATTCGCGTTTATCCTCCTTTTGGCAAGGGATCACCCTTTGAAATTGGAGTGAATGAAATTTCAGCCTATCGAGATTGGTTGTAAGTCCTAAATTATATTTTAATCACTAAAATCACCCGATCCTCGACTTCTTGAAAAGTCGGGGATTTATCTTCTATCTTGTTATAATAAAATAAATACAATATAGCAGCCATGATTAACAACATGATTAATAACAAAAAAGAACTATTTGATCGTTGGGCAAATAGTTATGATTGGACATTTCCTTCCTTTATTTATCAAGCAATTCATAAAAGATTACTCACAAAAGTTGAATTATCAGCAAATGCCAATGTACTTGATTTAGGTTGTGGAACAGGTAGATTATTAAATAGATTAGCAAATCAGTTTCCAGAAATTACAGCCACTGGTTTAGATTTATCTCCGCAAATGTTGCGGGTAGCGAGGCAAAATAACCGCCACCGTCCTCGCTTAATTTACCTTGAAGGTAATGCCGAAAATCTCCCCTTTGTAGAGGGACAATTTAACGCCGTTTTTAATAGTATCAGTTTTTTGCATTATCCCCAACCAGACCAGGTTTTAAAAGAAGTAGCAAGGGTACTTTCTCCTGGTGGTAAATTTTATTTAGTGGACATTACTTTTAATAACTCATCATCATGTCAAATTACGCCCCATTCTCATACAGCAGTTAGATTTTATAGCCAAAAACAAAGAGAAGAAATGGGTAATAATGCAGGGTTAACTTGTGTAGGTCACTATCCCTTATTAGGGTTTGTATTATTAACTGTTTTTCAGAAATAATCTTTGTAGGGTGCGTTAGTGATAGCGTAACGCACCATTTTCTTATGTTAGATAGTTAGTAGATTTAATATTCCAAGTTTAAACTTCCACCTCTTGAACGACTTCTAAAGGTAATTCTAATATTTCTACAATTTCTTGATCATTTAAACCTAATTGCCGTAATTTTTTGATTTTCTCAAATCTCTTTTTATCTGATTTAGTTTTAGTATTTTTAGAACTTACATTTATACAGCCAATTAGATTACTATTAATAGTATTATCCCCCAAAGAAATATTCACATTTCCCTGTCGTTCAAGAACAGATTTAAGATTACCTTTATCAACTGGTTCATCAAAAATATCAGATAAAATTTGCAAAAGTTCGTAAGCTACATCCTTTGCATGACCGGCGCTACAACCACAAGTTTCAGCAATATCAGCATATTTTTGATGCTTGAGTGTTCCTTCAATAACGCCACGTTGTAAGTCGTTGAGATGCTTTCCTGTGTTGAGATAAAGAGCGTCATCCACAAGTTGTAGTAGTTGCTGAACCTGCATATCGATAAATGTAACGCGATATAGATAATTTTAGCAGACTTTATCCGTATTTTTCAGCTTTTTTCCGTCTGTTTTTTAATTTTTTTTACGATCCGCTTTTTTCCGCTTTTCAATGTTAGGTGTTTGGTGTAGTTTCGTATAGATATAAGTCCGCAATTTAACTTGCGGGAGTTCGCACATTTTTCTGCGGGGATACTCGTTGATTTTTTGGGTGGGTAAAAAGTAAAAATACTATCGGTAAAGGCTTAGGAAATTCCAAGCTGAATCAATACCTTAGCAATTCACAGTAATTTTTTTTGGAGTAACAAGCGTATGAAATTGTTAAAAACTCTTTTCTCGGTTGGAGTTGTTTCTGCAATGGCAACTACAGCAGTAGTGGCTTTACCGAATAGTAATAGTAGTTCTGCTTTAGAAGAAACCACGTTTGGAGTTGACATATCGCGTTCTAATCTTTCTAGTTTTCAACTCACAAATTCACGTAATGAAAAATTATTACTAGCGCAAAGTAAGCCTTTTCCACTCAGCGGCACTAGGTTCGATGAGCTTGGCGATCATCGTCGAATGGAGACTCAAATTACAATTTCCAATAACGGACGGATAGACGGTGTAACAAGAATTTGGACCGATAAAAAGTGGAAAGGATTTACTGGTTCTGTTGTTGTTGCCATCACTGATCGTGCTGGAAATCGTTTGTATATAACTAATCCTCAAAGCTGGGGTGTAGATTGTAAGCGTTGTCCTGGTCCAAGCAATCGAACTCAGGCATGGGCTGATACTGTTCCTTCTAATGTTCTTAAACAAGTAGGTGGTTACGCTATCATTCACACTACTAGTCCAAGAGATAGATGGAGGTCTTGGCTAAGTAATACCAAAGAAGCTGTAACAGAAATTAAAGGAATTTATAGTCAGTTCTAGAGGTTAGAGCTATCGCTCTTTCATAAGAGGATGATTTTGGGCGATCCTAATATTCAGATCCTCGACTTCTCAAAGAAGTTGGGGATCTAGTCTCCCAAATCTATTTACAAAACATCTATTTCTGTTATATAATTAAAGAAAATTTGTAAAATATTGAGAACCTTATGACTCAGATTACAATTGAAGAAGCTACTCAAAATTTATATAAACTTCTAGAACAAGTCGCCAAAGGTGAGCAATTTATTCTGATGAAAGAAGGCAAAGAAATTGCCCGTCTTCTTCCTCCCCAACAGGTAAAAAAAGTATTTCCTAGTTTAAACGATTTTAGAAAATCCATAGTTTTAAAAGGAAGTTCAATGAGTACCACGATATTAGAAGAAAGAGAGAACGAAAGATATTGATTTATTTAGATACTAGCGCCATTGTTCCTTATTATGTGCCTGAAAAATTAAGTGCTGTTGTTGAACAACTATTACAAAAACAAGAAGATAAACCGATCATTAGTCAATTAGTTGAGGTGGAATTATTTTCTGCCTTATCTCGTAGGGTAAGAATGGGTGAAGTTTCCCAAAATGACGCTAGACGGATTACAGAATTGTTTGAAAATCATCTTAATGAAGGTTTGTATGGTCTTGTTTTATTGGAAAATCAACATTACCGTTTAGCTAGAGACTGGATATCCAGGTTTGATCTGCCTTTAAGAACTTTAGATGCTTTGCATTTAGCTGTGTGTAGTATTAATAATTTGTCTCTGGTGACAGCAGATGAAAAATTAGCTCAATCTGCTACTATTTTGGGGATAGACATTCTTTTATTAACTTCCAATATGAATTTTATTTAGAGATGCGATTACTTGGTCGAACTTAGCGATCGCACTTCCCACTATATTCAGATCCCCGGTGATACAGCACTTTCCGGTGTTATGAGGTACATATCTAGCGGGCAAGACTTGTACTGAGTTTGCCGTTCGCGTAGCGTGGCTTTAGCCATAGTATGCCCGCACCACAAGAGTTTCATGATTCAACTTTGTACCTCATCAGATCAGAAAACGCTGTATATAGGGGGTATGCACTTGAGTGAGATACATCCTAAGCCCCTTCCTCGCTTGCGGGGAGGAGGTTGGGGGTGGGGTTTTTGTATCTCACTCAACCGATAACCTCTATAAAGAGTGTAAACTATATTATAATTTCTAGTAAAAGTTGCTTTTCTGTTAAACCACTTACCTTGAGGACTTTATATGAAATTATCATGATTATTTTTGTAAATAGTTTTTTCTAGTTTCATATAACTTCCTCTTGACTTAACCACCCATACCAATCTTCCAAACCTTCCCCAGTAGTAGCAGAAACTTGGAAAACTTGGATTTTGGGATTTACCTGTTTAGCATATTCAACACAACGCTGAACATCAAAATTGATATAAGGTAATAAATCAATTTTCGTTAAAATCATAATATCACTACTGCGAAACATATAAGGGTATTTAATAGGTTTATCTTCTCCTTCCGTCACCGATAAAATTACCACCTTAGCCGCTTCTCCTAAGTCAAACAAAGCCGGACAAACCAAATTTCCGACATTTTCAATCATCACCACAGAATTAAGGGGCGGATTCAATTCTTGCAGCCCTTTTTCTATCATGGAAGCATCTAAATGACAGCCTGTACCCGTGTTAATTTGTACCACTTGACAACCAGTGGATTTAATTTTTTCCGCATCATTTGTAGTTTCTTGATCACCTTCAATAACGCTGATAGTTAGTGTATTTTTTAAATCATTAATAGTGCGAGTTAATAAAGTAGTTTTACCTGCACCGGGAGAACTCATTAAATTTAAAGCCAGAATATTTCGACCTTTAAACCAGCCGCGATTTTGGGCAGCTAATAGGTTATTTTTACCTAATATTTCTTGTTCTAAAGATATGGTTGTATTATGGATTTGAGCATGAATTTGGGTTGTTTCCTCATGATGATGAGAATGAGTAATTACAGTTCCATCTGCTAAAGTATGAGTATGATGGTGTTCATTTTCCATATTTGTAATTGTTGTTTGATTATCACCAGAACATCCGCAATTTACACACATAATTCCTCTACTTCAATTTCTTTAATTTTTAGTTCTTCACCAGCTATTATATCTAATTTAATACTACCACATTCACAAATACCAAAAGGTTTTTCGACATAAAAATTTGTACCACATTCACGACATTTAGCCATTCCTGGTATTTCTAAAATTTCTAATCTTGCCCCTTCAACTATTGTACCTTGGGCGCAAATATCAAAACAAAATTTAATGGCATCTGGCATAATAGCCGATAATTTACCAACTTCTAATAATACTCTTTGGACTTTTTTACCTTGGGCATTTTCGGTGACTATGGCAATGATATTTTGAGTTATTCCGAGTTCGTGCATATTAGGTGACAGTTGAGCCGTTACAGACAAGGAGTATAATGAAGTACACATCAATTTATTTCCTGTTCCCTAAAACTAAAAAACTTTGTATCTCACGAGCATGGGAACTGCTATAATAATTTTTGTAAGAGATTATAAATATCTTCCTTATTACCTTCCTTTCTTAAACCTATGCCAACTACTAAAACAACTACCTTATCATTTTCCACTTGATAAACTATACGGTAGCGTTGCCCTACAGCCCTAAGACTACGATAATTTATTAGTTGTCCAGTTAAAGGTTTTCCCTGCTTTTCAGGTTCTATTTTTAGTTTATCAATTCGTGAAATTAGAGCTTTTTGGTGACGTTTATCTTTAATATTTGTTAACATCTCCAATGCTAAAGGCGTTAACTGAATTTCAAATTCAATATTATCAGTTTGTGGTTTTTCAAAGTCCGAGTTTGAGTTTTGCATCATGCCAACTAATAGTTTCTCCCCTGTGTGCTTGAGCTATACTTTCTTGTAATTGTTGGTTAAATTCTTGATCAAATAAAATTGCTAAAGTTTCTAATAAAGATTCATATTGCTCAAAACTAATAGCCGCCATAACTGGTTTACCATGTTTGGTAATAATTATTGGCTCTTGTTGTACATCATCTGGCAAATGTAAAATTTGCTGTTGTGCTTCTGTAATTGTGAGGTGTTTTAACATATTCTGGTAAAAAATAAGTATTGTATATGATTATATCACTAATTCATGCACAAGATACCCGACTTCTGTGTTGATGATAGAATTTGTAGGTTGGGTTAAGCGACAGCGCAACCCAACAAAACCGCAAAAATGTCAGAAGTGTTGGGTAACATAGGTCAACCAAACCTACATAATTTATAGATTTTAACATATTCTGGGCAGTTGATCACCTACTAGCATATCTATGATTCTTTCTGCACCAAAGGCGGTTTTTAAAAGGACTATTCCTGGTGGGTGGGGAATGATTTCACCTATAATAGAGGCTTGTTTTCCCGTGGGGTGGTTTTTCATTGTTGCTAAAATCAAATCGGCTTTTTCTGGAGGTGCAACTATGACTAATTTTCCTTCGTTGGCTAAATATAAGGGTTCTAAACCTAAGATTTCACATACTCCATTTACTTCTTCTTTAATGGGAATTGCATTTTCATGAATGCGTATTCCTAAGTTAGAAGTGAGGGCAAATTCATTTAATACTGTGGCTAAACCGCCTCTGGTTGCGTCTCGCATGGCGTGAATTTGGGGACAAATTTTAATAATTTCGGCGACTAATTCATGCAGTGGTTGACAGTCACTTTCTATATCTGTTTCTAATGCTAATTCTCCTCTGGCAATTAATATTGCTGTGCCATGATTTCCTATTTCTCCATTAATAATTACCACGTCTCCCGGTTGAATGTTGCGAGGAGAAATGTCAATGTTTGGGGGAATTATCCCAATGCCGGCAGTATTTATAAATAATTTATCGGCACAACCTCTATTAACAACTTTGGTGTCTCCTGTGACTATTTGCACTCCAGCTTTTTCGGCTGCTTTCTGCATACTAGCCACAACTTTTCTTAATGTTTCTATGGGTAAACCTTCTTCTAAAATCATGCTACAAGTGAGATATAAAGGTTTTGCCCCACTCACGGCTAAATCATTAATTGTACCATTAATTGCTAATTCTCCTATGTCTGAACCAGGAAAAAATAAAGGATCTACTACATAGGAATCTGTAGTAAATGCTAATCGTTTTCCATGTTGAGAAAGACTCAGTAAATCAAATGTGGCTTGGTCTTCTAATTGGGATAAAATGGGATTATCAAAACTTTTCACAAAGATATCATCTATTAGGTCTCTCATGGCTTTACCACCGCTACCATGGGATAAGTTAATGTGAGTATCTCTTATCTTTCCTTGACGACGACGGACTTGCTCAATTTTTTGGAAAAGTGGATTCTGATGAGAGTTAATTGTCATTTTGAAAATTGCTTTGTAATTATTTGTAATTATATTTTTTGTTGTGGGACAGGCATCTTGCCTGTCATTATTAGTTAATTATCTGCCAGTTTCTTCATGTCTACCAGCGTGTTTATCAGAGTGTAAAACCCCTCCAACCGCCCAATTATCTCGTTCAAATTCATCAATATGAATAGTTATCCATTCGGGTTTTGTTCCTAGTGCAGAAACTAAAGCTTCAGTGACAGCTTGGGCTAGTTTACGCTTTTTTTCTATGGAGTGACCCTTACCAATTTGAACAGTGACAAAAGGCATATAATTTTCCTCAAATTGTGCAATTTAGACTGATATAGGTTCGGACGATACACCTGATTTATCTCTTTTTGCCATGGTTGACAGTCGCCCATATTTGTAATATGCTGCACAAGCACCTTCAGAAGAAACCATACAAGTTCCTATGGGTGTTTCCGGTGTACAAGCTGTTCCAAATACTTTACATTGCCAAGGTTTTAAAACTCCTTTCAGAATTTCTCCACATTGACAAGCTTTATGATCTGCTATTTTTAAATTCGGAATTGTAAATTTAACTTCAGCATCAAATTGGGCATATTCTGGGCGAATTTTGAAACCGGAATTGGGTATTTCTCCTAAACCTCGCCATGCAAATTTTTCTCTCACTGTAAAAACTTCATTTATGGCTTTTAAAGCATTTTTATTGCCACTATTTTCTACTAACCGATTATATTGATTTTCAACTTGACAACGATTTTCTACTATTTGTTTTAATAACATCCAAATTGATTGGAAGATATCTAATGGTTCAAAACCAGAAATAACAATTGGTTTATGATATTGTTGGGTAATAAATTCATAAGGTTCTATTCCTATTACCATACTTACATGACCAGGACCAATAAAACCATCAAGTTGTAAATCGGGATTTTCTAATAATGCTTGTAAGGCGGGAATTACTAATACATGATTAGAAAACATACTAAAATTAGTGATATTTTCTGCGGCTGCTTGAAGTATAGTAAATGCAGTGCTAGGGGCGGTGGTTTCAAAGCCTAAACCAAAAAATACTATTTCTTTATGGGGGTTTTCTTTGGCTATTTTTAGGCTATCTAAAGGTGAGTAAACCATACGAATATCTGCACCTTGGGCTTTAGCTTGCAAAAGGCTGGTTTTTGCACCAGGTACGCGCATTGCGTCGCCAAATGTGGTGAAGATGATGTTGGGTAGTTGACAAAGTGCGATCGCATCTTCTATCCTACCTTTAGGCATAACACAAACTGGACAACCAGGACCATGAATTAATTCTATATTATCGGGTAATATTTCTTCGATTCCATATTTAAAAATAGCATGGGTATGTCCTCCACATACTTCCATGATTTTTAAATGTCTATTTATTTGTTGGCTGAGTTTGGTTATTTCTTGTTGTAAAGCGAGGGCTTTTTCAGGGTTGCGAAATTCGTTTATATATTTCATAATTTTGTTTCGCGCAAAGGCGCAAATGTGCAAAAACACAAAGAAATAAAGGAGATTTTAAGTATAAGATTGGGCTATTTCTTCTAATAATTTTAATGTTTCTGCTGCTTCTTTTTCGTTAATTCTGTTCATGGCAAAACCAACATGAACTAATACCCAATCTCCTATACAAGCTTCTGGTGGGTGTTGTTGGTCAACTATACAGGCTATGTTTATTTCTCTTTTCACTCCTCCAATATTAACTGTAGCTAGTTTGTGTTCTCTGTTGGTTATTTCTGTTATTTGTCCGGGTATTCCTAAACACATTTTAGTTTTCCTTTTTTAAGATTTATCTCACGCAGAGGCGCGGAGACAACGGAGGTTTTTATAGCCTTTCTTTTAAGTATTTAGCGGCTGCAATTACGCTTTGTCCTAGTGATAATCCTCCATCATTTGTTGGTACTATACTATGAGTTAATACGTTAATTTCTAATTTTTCTAGTCGCATTTTTACCTGTTGTAATAAAATTTGATTCTG
This sequence comes from Aphanizomenon flos-aquae FACHB-1287, assembly GCF_014698755.1. Classification (GTDB taxonomy): domain Bacteria; phylum Cyanobacteriota; class Cyanobacteriia; order Cyanobacteriales; family Nostocaceae; genus Dolichospermum; species Dolichospermum flosaquae. Next base: position 34,314 of record NZ_JACJTO010000009.1, read on the forward strand.
GAATACTCCTCCTGTTAATACTACTTGATTAAATTGATTTTCTTGTTTCAATTGTTTAACTATTTTGACGGTGGTTATGGCTAAACTTTGATGGAATTTTGCAGCTATTTCTGATGATGAAATATGCTGTTTTATATCATCCAAAATTTCTCGCCATGTCGAGGATGTATCTATATAATATATATTAGCTGATTTTTCCAATTTAAAGGAATAATTTAGAGTTTCTTTATCATTGTTTAAAATATTGGTATCAGCTATTGCTTCCATTTCTATGGCTGCTTGTCCTTCATAACTACATTGTTCTGGACAAATACCTATTGCGGCTGCAACTGCATCAAATAATCTACCTACTGATGATGTTAAGGGTGAATTAATACCTTTTTTTATGATTTGGTTGAGTAGTTTAGGGTTTTTATTTTCTAAAAATTTGATTATTGCTAAATCCCTGTATTTTTCTTGTATTTCTTCCCAACTAAAAGCATTAATTAATTGAGAATAGGTATTTCTCCAAGGTTGATAAATTGCCTGTTTTCCTCCTATCATGGGCATAGGTTTAAATGTTGCTAATCTTTGAAAACTTTGATAATCTGCTAATAAAAATTCTCCTCCCCATAATGTACCGTCTTCTCCATATCCTAAACCATCAAAGGCTATTCCTAAAATCGGTTTTGTATCTAAAGAAATTTGATTTTCTGCCATACAAGCGGCTATATGGGCGTGATGATGTTGAATTTCTGCTAATTTAATATGATTAACCGTTGCTAGTTGTTTACCAAGTTTAGATGATAAGTATTCTGGATGTTTATCAATAGCAATTATTTCTGGTTGATGTTCAAACAAATTTAGATATAAATTCAATGTTTCTTGATAAGCATTAAACGCGGAAGCATTTTCTAAATCTCCTAAATGTTGTGATAAAATTGCCTCACCTTCTCTTAATAAACAAAAGGTATTTTTTAACTCGCTACCCATGGCTAAAATAGGCGGTATTTTTTCAAATCCCGGTGGTAAAATAATTGGTGCTGGTGCATATCCTCTAGCACGTCTGAGGGTTTGAATTTTATTATCAATAACTCTAACTACGGAATCATCTACTCTATTAACAATATCTCGATTATGTAATAGAAAATAATCGGCTATTTTCGATAATTTATCTTTAGCATCTTCATTATTTATACATTGTGGTTCATTAGAAATATTAGCACTAGTTAAAACTATTGGTACTTTCATTCTTCTGAGAATTAAATGATGTAAGGGCGTATAAGGTAGCATGAAACCCAGGGTATTTTGTCCTGGGGCTAGGTCAGATGCTAATTTACTATTATCTTTAATTTTTAATAAAACAATAGGTGCAGCCGAACTTGTTAATAATTGTTTTTCTAAATCATTAATATAGCAATATTCAGAAATAATATTTATATCTCTAGCCATTAAAGCCAAAGGTTTATGATATCTATATTTACGATTTCTGAGTTTTTGAACTGCATTTTGTAAAGTAGCATCACAAGCCAAATTAAAACCACCTAAACCTTTAATAGCAATAATTTCACCCTTTTGTAATAAAGTACAAACAGCATCCAAATCATCCAACATGGAGAACATATCAGATATCATAGGTTTACCGTCAGCCCTTTCTAACCATGCACGAGGTCCGCATACAAAACAAGCCACAGGTTGAGCATGAAAACGACGATTTTCCACATCTTCATATTCCCTTTCACATTCCTTACACATTGGAAAATTCGCCATACTCGTATTATCCCTATCGTAAGGAATAGCGCGAATAATAGTTAACCTTGGACCACAATGAGTACAATTAGTAAAAGGATAACGAAAATAACGACTAAAAGGATCAAAAATTTCCCTTTGACATTGGGGACAACTTGCAGCGTCAGGAGAAACTTGAGTTTTTATCACACCATTAATACTTGGAGAAATCACAAAATTATCAAAATTAAATTCTCCCCAATACAGACCTCTAACCACCTGATTAATCCTTGCCAAAGGCGGACATTCTTGATATAATTTATTCACAAAATCCGTGATTATTTCCTCACTACCAGAAACACGAATTAACACCCCTTTTCCATCATTATAAACCTCACCTTTCAAACCAAAAACCTTCGCCAAACGATACACAGTAGGACGAAAACCCACACCTTGTACAATCCCACAAACCCTAATTTCCTCTATTCTCATTCTTCCTTCCTTTGCGTCTTTGCGCCTTTGCGTGAGATAATCAAAACTTCCAAATCAAAACGCGATTATTGCCAGAATCAGCAACTACCGCATTCTCACCACAAACCTTAACTCCATAACACCAATTTAAACTTTGTCGCGTTGGTAGTCCAAAATTGCGATTTTCACTTTTATTTGTAAAGTTATCTTGTCCAATGACAAAATCAGCATCTCCACCCTGTAATAATAGAATAGATTCTGGTTTTTTCCATCCTACTAAACGCGAATTAGCTGTATCAGCAACTATTAAATAATCTCCCCAAATATCTACCCCATAGGGCATACTTAAACTACTAGCATTAGGTAAATAAAAACCTTGATTTAATTCTACAAAATTAAAGTTTTTTTGTCCTAAAATCACCGCACAAGGAGTATTATTTTCTGTTGGTATTCCTGGCCAAATCATGACCCTGTTATTACCTGCATCAGTCACAACTAAATTATCATCCCACATCGTGATATCATGACACCAACGCATACTAGCAGCAGTGGGAGAATCACCTCCATTTTCATTGCGTGATATCATATCTGGTTGTCCCAAAACTATATCCGCAGGTTGACCATTTTCTGTGGGTAATTGATTCCAAATTAATAACCGACGATTTCCGGTATCAGCTACAAATAGCTGACCTTGATAATAGAAAATACCGTAAGGCCAATGTAGAGTATTAGCTGTCGGTTGTTGATTTCCTCGATTTGGTTCATTATCAAGAAAGTTATTTTGTCCTAATACTAAATCTGCGGGAATATGACTATCTTTTGGAATATTATACCAGATTAAAATGCGATGATTCCAAGCATCTGCAACCGCTAAACCATTACCACATTTACAAATACCCGTAGGCACACTAAATGTAGATTTTCCCGGTGTACTTTTGGCGTTTTGTCCTTCATGAAAAAAGTCAGGTTGTCCTATTACCCAGTCAGCAGGTTGATAATCTTTGGTGGGTAAATTTTGCCAACCTAATAAACGATGATGTCCTGTATCTGCTACCCATAATGGTCCTGTTGATGATAATAAACAAGCTGCACGTGGTCCAAACATTGTTGTGGAAGTGGGTACAAGAGGAATTACTAATTGTTCAGGTGTAATATTATTTCCTAATATTATTTTTGCACCTTCAGAAGATATAGATAAATTAGAAATGTTTTGAATGAGGTGATTTAACATTTATTAATTCAAAGGTTAATCATACAGATTTGATGTTATCCTAAAAACCTATAATATTGATATTAATTTATTTTATTTTTATATAAATTTATGTTCGATAAATTACAATTTATTTGTGTCATAGTCGGCTTTGTGCTGTAGTGTACGTTCGCAAATTATATGATCATACTAAATTAGATGCGTTTCCCCTGTGGTGATGAGTGCGGTGGAGAGGATTTTGATGATGGGGAATAGTTTTTGTTTGATATCTTTTAAGTTCATGTTGTTTATCATTGTTTTGTTGCTATTTTTCCCAGATTCACTATAGACAAGAAGAAAATCCGGGTCACGCTCTGAAAATTTACACTTAATTAGCAATTCTCATATCATAATAGTTACACATTGGGATGAAATATTGAGAAATCTAAACTGTGGAATTAAAGCATTATTCTAAATAATACCTATGACAGACTCTGCTTCTGACAACACTCCTGAATTACTCTCTGTCGCTGAAACTGCCAAATTACTGGCTGTAACTCGTCAACGAGTACACGACTTAATTAAGAATGGTCAGATTATAGCTCATAAACTTGGACGTTATTACTACATAGAACCGACTGAAATAGAGAGATACAAGAATCAGCCTAATGGAAAACCTTATCAACCTCGACGGACAAATTCTCAAGCCAACTCTATTGACAGATGACAATAGAGTATGTAGACTTAAGCTAGATTAATATAGTCAAGGTAAAATTAATGCTTCCTTTCCAATTGATTACTACTGATTTTGCAACTCAACAAAAATTGCAGCAGGTTTACAAGAGTGAGTATGGAATTCTCTATCAGGGAGACTGTCTGAAACTTCTATCAGCATTACCTAATGAGTCTGTAGATATGGTATTTGCAGACCCACCTTTTAATCTTGGTAAAGAATATGGTGAAGGTGTCAACGATAATTTAGCAGCAGATAAATATTTAATATGGTCCCAACAGTGGCTTAATGAAAGTATTCGAGTCCTGAAAAATGGTGGTAGTTTATTTATATTTAACTTGCCTAAATGGTGTATAGAATATGGTGCATATTTGAATCAACAAGGAATGTGTTTTCGACATTGGATTGCTTGCAGAATGCCGAAAGCTTTTCCCAGAGGTAAAAAAATGTCTCCTGCTCACTATGGACTACTCTATTATACTAAAGGGGAACCAGCAGTTTTCAACAAAGTTTACACACCTATTCAAGTATGTCGGCATTGCGGTGGAGAAATTCGTGATTATGGTGGACATCGCAAAAAACTTAATGAAAAAGGTATTAACTTAATGGATGTTTGGGAAGCACCAGAAGATGTTTGGGAAGATACTTCTGATGCTGATTCTAGTGAAACTTTATGGACATTAATAGAAGAAATCTGGACTGATATTCCACCAGTTCGTCATCGTCAGCATAAAAAAAGAGTTGCAAATGAACTTGCTCCTATTATGTTAGAGAGAATTATTGCAATGGCATCTAATCCAGGACAAATTGTAGTTGATCCATTTGGAGGTTCTGGTACTACATTTTATGCAGCGGAAAAACTAAAACGTTATTGGATTGGTTCGGAAATTGGGGATATAGATTCAGCAATAGAAAGATTAACTGATTTGGATAAAGGGATTATTGAAGAATGGGAATCAGCGAGGGGAAAAAAGAAATTTAAGCAACGCAAAACAACTACTGCACAACTTTCAATTCCTTTTTTAACATAAGAGTAATTTTATACTAATGCACGTCCATCTGTGCCTTTAGTAAGTGTTGGTACGTTGCTATCTAGATAATCATGTTCAATTACAAAGATTGCCAAAAATCCTTCTTGAATTTGAACTGCTTTCCAAACATCAAAATATGGTTCTAATTCTTCATAGTTACCAATTCTATCTGTTAGGTAAGGGTAAATTTTTCTGCTGGGGAGTACCAAAGCAGCACCTAGAAAAACACCACGTAGTAATCCAAGAACCATTTTATTAACTGCTCGATGACTTGAGGAAATATTACCAGTTTCCCACTCAAGAGCGAAAAGATAATTGTCAATCATTTTTGTTGCGTCTATCTTTCCTGGTGATTTAGTTGCATAGTTAATTGAAGTTTCCAATTTCCAGCCAAACTGATTTTTCAATGCAATCATGCAAGCTTGTTTAATTGGCTTGACACCATTACCATGTTTTGTGGGATTAATTGTAAAGCTGGATGTACCAGGAGGATGGACTATAAGAGAGATAGCATCACGAATTTCAGTGCGAATAATTGACCAATCAGTTGATTCCTCAAAACTCCCAACACTAATTAAAGTAACTTCTTGAACAATTTTCATGCTAACTACTCACAATATATTTGACCACCTTACAGCAAAATTAGATAATTTAGAAAAGCTTCTTTTCCATAAAAATGCTAAATCAAAACCAAACCCCCCTCATAGATGCCTTAAAAGCCTGTACAACCCGTTCTCATGCACCATTTTACACCCCAGGACATAAACACGGTGCGGGCATTTCCCCACTTTTAACCGATTTAATCGGAAAAGATGTCTTTCGTGCTGACTTAACAGAATTAGCAGAATTAGATAATTTATTTACACCCCAAAGCGTAATTCTCGCAGCGCAAGAACTAGCAGCGGAGGCTTTTGGTGCAGAGAAAACATGGTTTTTAGTTAATGGTTCTACCTGCGGAATTGAAGCCGCAATTCTCGCTACTTGTAGAATGGGAGAAAAAATTATTCTCCCGCGCAATGTCCATTCTTCAGTTATTTCTGGTTTAATTCTTTCCGGTGCAATTCCTATTTTTATAAATCCTGCATACAACTCAGATTTAGATATTGCATATAGCGTTACACCAGAAGCATTAAAAGCAGCATTAGTACAACATCCAGATACAAAAGCAGTCCTGATAGTTTATCCTACTTATAATGGTATTTGTGGAAATTTGCCAGCATTTGTACATCTTACTCATCAATATAATATTCCCCTAATTGTAGATGAAGCACATGGCGCTCATTTTCATTTTCATTCACAATTACCAATTTCTGCTTTAACCGCAGGTGCAGATTTAACAGTACAATCAATTCATAAAACATTAGGGGCAATGACACAAGCATCAATGTTACATTTTCAAGGTAAAAGAATTGATATTGATAGAGTTAATAAAGCTTTGCAATTAGTTCAATCTACAAGCCCTAGTTTTATCCTTTTAGCCTCTCTAGATGCTGCGCGTCAACAAATGGCAATACATGGAGAAAAATTGATGTCTCAAACCTTGGATTTAGCTGAGGAAGCGAGAATTAAAATTAATCAAATTCCCGGTTTATCTACTCGTTTAATTAATAGCAAAAAATCACCAGGATTTATGGACTTAGATCAAACTAGATTAACTGTAAATGTTAGTAAAATAAAATTTACAGGCTTTGCGTCTGAAGAAATTCTAGATAAAAGATTTCATGTCACTCCAGAATTTTCATCTTGGCAAAATCTTACTTTTATTATTAGTTTAGGAAACACAAAAGCAGATATTCAAAAACTAATTCAAGGATTAAATAATCTTACCCATGTCATCCCCTTGACATCTGAGTGTCAACCGTGTAATAATATAAACGATGCTATAATTGCCAGTATTATGTCCATTTCTCCCCGTGAGGCCTTTTTTGCTAATAGCGAGGTAATACCTATAGCGGAAACCCAAGAAAGGATTTGTGCGGAAATTATTTGTCCTTATCCTCCAGGAATTCCTGTATTAATGCCAGGAGAAATAATTACAAAATCAGCCTTAGAATATTTACAGGAAATTCAAAATATGGGTGGTTTTATTAGCGGTTGTGCTGATGAAACTTTACAAACTGTCAAAGTTGTGAAATAATATAACATAGAGTTTACTAATCATATAATATATATCATAGCTCTACTGTTTCTTGCTCAATTTCATAACCATGACCTAATTTTTCTATTGCACCATCAATTAAATCTAAACCTTGTTGGACAGTTTCCATTAAACTTAATTTACCTCGTAAATCAGCAGCACCAGCAAAACCTTTAGCATACCAAGTCATGTGTTTACGGGCTTGACGAACTCCCCTATCTCCCTTGTATTCCCATAAAGCAAAAAGATGTTCTCGCGCACATTCTAAACGTTGAATTGGGTTAGGTGGTGGTAATAATTCTCCCGTTTTTAAAAAATGATCAACTTCACCAACTAAAAAGGGATAACCTAAAGTTCCCCGAGAACACATTACCCCGTCTGCACCAGTTTGTTCTAGACATTTTACCGCAGCTTCCACAGAGAAAATATCCCCATTACCAATTACCGGAATTGATAAAATTTCTTTGACTTTAGCTATCCATTCCCACCGTGCATTACCATTATAACCTTGAGCGCGAGTCCGTCCATGGACAGTAATCATTTTTGCTCCCGCGTCTTCCATTCTTTTAGCAAAATCAAGAATAGTAATTTCATGTTCATTCCAACCAATGCGGGTTTTCACGGTCACAGGAACATCTACCGCTTTTACCACTTCTCGCACAATTGCTTCTGCAATTTCTGGTTGACGTAATAAAGAAGAACCACCACCATTTTTAGTAATTTTATTAACCGGACACCCCATATTAATATCAACAGTATCCGCACCTTCCGCAACTGCTTTTATCGCTGCTTCCGCGAGAAAATCAGGACGACAATCAAATAATTGAATACTAATAGGACGTTCGTTCGGGTCTACTTCCATAATTATTGGTAGCTGTTTAACATAATGCAAACCTGTAGCATTTACCATTTCTGTATACAGCATAGATTCTGGTGCATAACGACGTACTAAACGACGAAATACCAAATCAGTCACTCCCGACAAAGGAGACTGTAAAACACGGCTTTTAACCTCAAATGAGCCAATTTTTAAAGGAGTGGAAAGTCTAGTTTTAAGTTCAGGAGAAAGGTAAATCATGGTTAGAATTAAAAATAAGTAAGACTGGCAAAATTTGTCTATTTGCTAATTGATAAATTTATTATAGTTGATGTTTACAGTGATATTGATATCCATTGACAATTGACAATTATAAATTATCAATTATCAATTTAATTACCTCTCGAATATTCCCAGGTTTCTAAACTACAACTTTTTCCAAAATCAATTTAGAACGCTTTACTTGTTCAGGAATAGCAACAGGATAATTACCAGTAAAACAAGCAGAACAGAAACTATTAGTATCTTCTCTGGTTGTTTCTAACATTCCTTCCCAACTTAAATAAGCTAGACTATCAACTTGTAATTGTTTGGCTATTTCCGCTACTGATTTTGTCGCAGCAATTAATTGATCTTGGGTATCAGTATCAATACCGTAAAAACAAGGGTGCGTCACAGGAGGAGAAGAAATTCTCATGTGTACTTCTGCTACACCAGCATCACGCAAGGACTGTACAAGTTTACGGCTAGTAGTTCCTCGGACAATGGAATCATCAATAATTACAACTCGCTTACCGAATAAAACATCTTTAAGGGGGTTAAGTTTCATTTTAATCCCTGATTCGCGCATAGCTTGGGTAGGCTGAATAAAGGTGCGGCCGACGTAGCGATTTTTAATCAGCCCCTCACCATAAGCTATACCAGAAGTTTGGGAAAAGCCAATGGCCGCAGGTATACCAGAATCAGGAACACCAAAAACTAGATCGGCTTCTACTGGTGCTTCTGCTGCCATTTTCCGTCCTAACCGCATTCGATAACTGTATAAAGTTTCATTGTGCATGAGGCTATCGGGACGGGCAAAATAGATCATTTCAAAGATACAAAGTTTACGTTCTGACTGTTGATGCCACTGAAATGATTCTAAACCAGTTTCGGTAATCCAAACTAATTCCCCAGGTCCCACATCACGCAGATATTCCGCACCGATAATATCTAAACCGCAAGTTTCGGACGCGAGAACGTAACGCACAGGTTCACTATCTAATGTGCCAATTACTAAGGGACGAATCCCGTTAGGATCACGGACTCCCATTATACCTGCGGGTGTAGCAATAGTTAAACTAAATGCGCCTTGACAACGTTTAAGAGCACTTATTGCACCTGTAATCCAATCTGCACCAGCATTGACTTCTTGAGCGATCGCATAAGCAATCATTTCTGAGTCTGTTGTCGTGACTAAGTTAAACTTATCTTTGATTAACTCAGAACGCAATTGTACAGTATTGACTAAATTCCCATTGTGTGCTAAAGCTAATAAACCCAACCGAGTTTCCACCACAGCGGGTTGGGCGTTAACTTTGCGACTAGAACCAGTAGTAGAATAACGGGTATGACCAACTGCCAAATTTCCGGGTAATTGCTCTAAAATAGTTTCATTAAATACCTGAGATACCAAACCCATATCTTTATGCTGGTAGACGCGTGAACCTTCAAAGGTAGCAATACCAGCAGATTCTTGACCCCGATGCTGGAGAGCATATAATCCAAAGTAGGTTAATTTAGCAACATCTTGTTCTGGAGCATAAATGCCAAAAACACCACAAGCTTCTTCGGGTTTGTCACTGGTATTTTCATAACTGTTGATCAAGTTGTTAGCAATTTCGGGATATTCACCTAAGGTGACGGAATTAATGGGAATCATGCTGGTATTGCTCCTGGTGGGGATTTTGTTCAAAAGTCAAAAGTCAAAAGTCAAAAGTAAAGAAATCCTACCTGTCACCTTACTTTATGGATAGTTCAAACCTTCTTAATAAATCGTTAACCATCCATTAAAACAGTACCTTAAATTGGTGAATTATCAAGTATGAATTGTAAATTTTTATGTTCAAAGCTTGATTTTTGATCTGGTTCAGATGTTACTATGAACTGCTAGACGTTTAGAGATTGCTAAAGAATAGCGATCGCGCATATCTTCAATACTAACCTGAACTAATTTATGGTTGTCTGCGGTTAAAATCTGCAAATTTCCAGAATTAGCTACAGTACCTATTTTTTGCCAATATTCCCCCAAATGCTCTTGTAAATAAGATTCCCAAATTTCCTGATTTTCCCCACTAACAGAAACTAAAATTCTTGCTCCACCTTCACCAAAAAGCACTTCATCAAATCGTAAATCATGATTTGTCGTGATTGGGAAATTAATTTCTGCCCCCAAATTTCCAGAAAGACAAGATTCTGCTATAGCAACAGTCAAGCCACCTTCAGCGGAATCATGGGCAGATTTTACCCAACCAGCGCGAATACCATGACGACAGGCATTTTGTACACACCGTTCTAAATCAAAATTAACTCTAGGGGGTCTGCCAGCAATTGTATGATGAATTGTTGCCAAATATTCAGAAGCTCCTAATTCAATTGTAGATTGAATTGACAAACCTAAAAGGTAAATTACATCCCCGGCATTTTGCCAACCTTGTCCGCAAATTTTCGTCAAGTCTTCAATTAAACCCACCATACCCACAACCGGAGTCGGATAAATTGGCTGAGGATTTCCCTCTGTGTCAAAAGTTTCATTATAGAGAGACACATTCCCCCCAGTGACCGGTGTTCCCAACTCCCGACAACCTTCGCTCAACCCCCGACAAGCGGACGCTAATTGCCAATAACCAATGGGGTTTTCTGGACTACCAAAATTGAGGTTATCTGTTACAGCCAGGGGTTCAGCGCCCACACAGCTAAGATTCCGGGCAGCTTCTGCTACTACTGCCTTAGCCCCTTCATAAGGATCAAGATAGACATAGCGAGAGTTACAATCTACGGTGGCCGCAACAGCGGAGTTGCGATTTTGGCTTTGAGATTTGGGATTTTTGATTTCTACTAAGGGACGAAGACGAACTACAGCAGCATCAGCCCCTCCTGGTAATAATACTGTGTTATTTTGAACTTGATGATCATATTGACGATAAACCCAGCTTTTAGAAGCAATGGTGGGAGTATCTAACAAAGTCAATAAAATTTGATTCCAATTTTGCCAATTTCTGCCAATTTCAATCCCTGTAGCATCACAAGCGGGTAAATTATCTTTTGTCCATTGCCAAGCTTTGATAGCATATTCTGGTGCTTCTGTCAATAATTCTCTTTCATACAGGGGCGTATTTTCCGCTAAAGCATCTGCGGGAATTTCAGCGGCAATTTTTCCCTCAAACCAAATCCTGACAATGGGTTCAGCAATTACTGTACCTGCAACTACCGCTTGTAGTCCCCAACGGTGAAAAATAGCAATTAATTCCTGTTCTCGCCCTTTTTCGGCAACAAATAACATTCTTTCTTGAGATTCCGACAGCAGATATTCATAGGGTATCATTCCCGACTCCCGCACCGGAATTTTATCTAAATTGAAGTCAATTCCGACACTACCTTTAGCGGCCATTTCTGATGTTGAACAGGTGATACCCGCCGCACCCATATCCTGTGCTGCCACTACAGCCCCGGTTTTAAATGCTTCTAAACAAGCTTCGATTAAGGACTTTTCTAAAAATGGATCTCCCACTTGTACAGCGGGACGGTTATCCATAGACTCCTCGGTTAATTCCGCACTGGCAAAACTTGCTCCACCCATACCATCTCGTCCGGTGGTTGAACCTACATACAGCACGGGATTTCCCACGCCTGAAGCCCCTGATTTAACAATTTCCGAAGTTTCCATCAAACCGAGAGCCATGACGTTAACTAGGGGATTTCCAGAGTAAGCGGGGTCAAAATACACTTCACCACCCACTGTGGGAACGCCCACACAATTACCATAATGACTTATACCTGCAACTACGCCTGTAAACAGTCTTTGGGTTTTTGGGTCATTCAAATCACCAAACCGCAAAGAATTTAATAAAGCAATAGGACGGGCTCCCATGGTAAATATATCTCTTAGTATTCCACCTACTCCAGTTGCAGCGCCTTGAAATGGTTCAACAGCGGAGGGGTGGTTATGGGATTCTATTTTAAACGCTAATTGTAGTCCGTCACCGATATCCACAACTCCGGCATTTTCCCCAGGTCCGACGAGAATCCGCGGTCCGGTGGTGGGAAACTGTTTAAGTAAGGGGCGGGAATTTTTATAACAGCAATGTTCTGACCACATGACCCCAAACATACCTAGTTCGGCTTTGTTGGGGTGACGACCTAAGCGGCGAACGATTTCTGCATATTCTTCTGGTTTTATGCCTTCTGAGGCTATTTCTTGCGGAGAAAAGGGATTTTCACCAAATGTGGTCATGGGAGTTATGGGTCAAGAGGATAGAGAAATATTCTACCTGTTTACGCATCAATTGAAGTACAATATTCATTCTGCTAGAATTATAGCTCTTCGGTACTTGTTATGCTAAACTCCTAAGTAAAATGCCCATATAATTTATGGCTGTGAAGTATGATATAACTTTTACACCGCTTAAATCCAGAATCTATGTGAGAATTTTATTTAAGTTTATTTAAAAATGATTGGGATTGTATTTATAGTTAATAATAAATGCGTATTGTACGTCAATACTTGCAATACTTTTATTTATTTGTTAATACATTTTTTCATATTTTTTAATAAAAATAGAGTTTAGCACAAGAAGTGCCGAAGAGCCTTAATTTTTTAGTGCTGATATCGGCTTTTTTGACCATCAGGGATTACTATAAATTACTGGGTATGGTTTTAAATTCATCTGATAAATTCGCAATCAATGTTAAACTAATATAATATTTACTGATGAATTTATTTATTGCCTTATTTAAACTCAAAATTCCCCTCATTAATTACTAATTATGCACCGAATCAGCGCCACACCGGGTGGATTAAATCAATCAGAAGGTTTATTTTTTCTCCCACAAACACCCGCCCCTTTTGTATTGATTACAGCAGCAGATACTGATATTCAAACCCTAGCGGCCGTAGTTCCTAAATTACCTAGTCAATTTCCTGAACTGCGAGTAGCCAACCTCTTACAACTACAACAACAAATAAGTATAGATGATTATAGTGAACAAGTTTTAGAATCTGCCCAAGTAATTGTTATGCGTCTTATCGGTGGAAGTTCTTACTGGTCTTATGGTCTGGAGGTAGTACAGGAAATTGGAGAACGTAATGGTACAACCCTAATTATAATGCCCGGAGATGACGGACTTGATTTTGATTTAATCTCTAAATCTACCGTTTCTGGGGAAATTGTCCAGAAAATCTGGCAATATTTTCAAGAAGGTGGTACAGAAAATTTCCTCAACGCGTTGCAATTTATCGCTGATACGGCTTTATTAACAGAATTTAATCCTCCACCTCCACAACCTGTTCCCCGTGTGGGTTTGTATGAGAGGTTAGAAACTGAGAATAATACTCAATTACCAATTACTAATTACCCATTTCCAAAAGTTGGGATTTTATTTTATCGCGCTCATTATTTATCAGGAAATACTCAAGTTATTGATGCTTTATGTAATGCTTTAATAGAGAAAAAATTACAACCTGTACCAGTTTTTGTTTCTTCATTACGTGAACCTGGTATAAGTGATAAATTATGTGAATGGTTTACAAATAAAGATGGAGTAAATATTAGTTTATTGATGAATACTACCAGTTTTTCCCTAGCAAGTTTAGAAACAGAAACACCACAAACTGAACTTTGGGAAAAATTAGATATACCCGTTTTACAAGTAATTCTCTGCGCTAGTTCCATTGAACAATGGCAAGCACAACCACAAGGTTTAACACCCCGTGATATTGCCATAAATGTAGCATTACCAGAAGTAGACGGACGGATTATTAGTAGGGCTGTATCCTTCAAAACTTTACAAACTCGAAATCATAAATTAGAAACCGATATTGTAGTTTATGAACCCGTGAGCGATCGCATTCAATTTGTCACCCAACTAGCTGCAAATTGGGTACGATTGCGGGTAAAAATACCCCAAGAACGGCGCGTAGCCATAATTTTGGCAAATTACCCCAACACGAATGGAAGGCTTGCCAATGGCGTAGGATTGGATACTCCTGCTAGTTGTATAGAAATTCTCAAAGCCTTAAAATTAGCTGGTTATGAAGTAGGAAATATTCCCGAAACTGGAGACGAATTAATTCAAATTCTCACATCTAGCATCACCAATGATCCCGAAGGAAAAGACTGGAAACCAATAAATCAAAGTTTATCAGCAACAGAATATAAAAACTATTTTTCCACCCTACCTATAAACATTCAAAAACAAATTATCGAACGTTGGGGATTAGACTTCGACTTCGCTGAGTCTAAAGTTGGCGAAGAAAATTTTTCCCAATCACCAATCACCAATCATCAATCACCATTTCCCATTTCGGGAATTAAATTTGGTAATATTTTTGTAGGTATTCAACCATCAAGAGGTTACGATCTTGATCCGAGTTTAAATTATCATGCACCAGATTTAGAACCAACACATAATTATTTAGCCTTTTATCATTGGCTGCGAGAATACTTTGCCGCTGATGCTATAATTCATCTAGGAAAACATGGAAACTTAGAATGGCTACCCGGAAAAAGTGTCGCCTTATCTAATACTTGTTATCCAGAAATTGCCTTGGGACCAATGCCCCATTTATATCCATTTATTGTCAATGATCCCGGTGAAGGTTCACAGGCCAAAAGACGCGCCCAAGCAGTAATAATTGATCATCTAACACCACCCATGACACGGGCCCAATTATATGGACCATTGCAACAACTAGAAAACCTCATTGACGAATATTACGAAGCAGAAAATTTAGATCCTTCCAGACTAACAAAAATACGCGATCGCATTCAAGAACTCGTCATCAAAGAAAACCTATATAAAGACTTAGGAATTACCAACCCCAAAGACATAGAAAACTTTGAAACCCTCATCTTAAACTCCCTAGACGGTTACTTATGCGAACTCAAAGAAGCCCAAATCCGTGACGGCCTACACATATTCGGTCAATGTCCCCAAGGAACACAACTAAGAGACTTAATAATAGCGATCGGTCGCATCCCCAACCGTTATTCTATAGGCATTACCCGCGCCATAGCCAAACAATGGAACATAGACATAGACCCCCTAACCGACAACCTCTCAACCCCCCTCACCGCGCCTCTGCGCCTCTGCGAGAGACTTAAATCCTGCCAGATCATCGGTGATGTCGTCGAACTCCTAGAAATAGAAGCCGCCCATTTAGTAGAACAAATCATAGCCGGAACAACCACCGAAAACTGGATTAGCGACAAACTCCTCCCGTCCCTGCAAAAAACCAGCGAAGAAATCACCAACCTATTACGGGGACTTGACGGAAAATACGTTCCCAGCGGTGCTTCTGGCGCACCCACACGCGGCCGACCCGAAGTTTTGCCCACAGGTAAAAACTTTTACGCCGTTGATATTCGTGCCATTCCCACAGAAACCGCCTGGGATATTGGGAGAAAAGCCGCTGAAACCCTGATTGAAACCTACACCCAAGAACATGGAGAATATCCTAAAACTCTCGCTTTATCCGTGTGGGGTACGGCTACCATGCGAACCGGTGGTGATGATTTAGCGGAGGCCTTAGCTTTACTCGGTGTTAAACCTCTGTGGGACGGTGTAGCGCGACGGGTGATAGATTTTGAAATATTACCTTTGGCGGTTGTGGGTCGTCCCCGTGTAGATGTTACGCTGAGAATATCGGGTTTTTTCCGGGATGCTTTTCCCAATTTAATCACTTTATTTGACCAAGCGGTAAAAGCAGTTTCGGCTTTAGATGAACCAGCAGATCAAAATCCCCTCGCAGATACAGTTCGTCAAGAAACTGAACAATGGACTCAACAGGGTTTATCTTTAGAAATAGCACAAGAGCGATCGCAATATCGCATTTTTGGTTCTCAACCAGGCGCTTATGGCGCGGGACTCCAAGGTTTAATAGCTTCCCAAAATTGGCAAAATGACCAGGATTTAGCCCAAGCCTACACAAATTGGAGCGCTTACGCCTATTCTTCTAGTCAGGAAACAGGGAATAAGAATGTGGAAGCTTTTGAACAACGTTTAAAGCAAATGCAAATCGTCCTCCACAATCAAGATAACCGCGAACATGATTTACTTGATTCCGATGATTATTATCAATTTCAGGGGGGTTTAACAGCCGCCGTGCGTTCTCTTCAGGGTAAAAACCCCCAAACCTATTTTGGCGATAATTCTAATACACTCCAGCCCAAAATTCGCCAACTTAGTTCAGAAATTGCCAGGGTATATCGTTCCCGTGTGGTTAATCCTAAATGGATAGCTGGAGTTATGCGTCATGGTTATAAGGGTGCATTTGAAATGGCCGCAACGGTAGATTTTCTCTTTGCTTACGATGCTACGGCCCAATGTGTAGAAGATTATATGTATCAAGGTGTAGTTGAAGCATATTTAGAAAATACCACAGTTTGTGAATTTATTCAAGACAAAAATCCTTGGGCATTACGTGATATTGCGGAAAGACTGCTAGAAGCAAATCAGCGCGGATTATGGCAGAATGTAAGTATACAAACCCTAGAAGATATCCGCAATTTATTACATCAAGCTGAAGCCTCTATCGAAGAGAAATAATGGTTAAAAGCGGAAATTTTTATTAATTCCCGCTTGGACAATGCACTGAGATTCCCCACTACTAGATTAACCCTCCAAAATTGCAGATATCTATCCCTGTAATACCAAGTTCCTAGCTATCTAAATTGAGGTTGGTAATTGCTAACTATCAATATCTTAGGTTTTAAATTGGCATCAATGCCCTTTGGCACTTAGGACACACAGCATGAATTGTCATTTGACAATCTAATAAATGGAAACCTTCTTTTTGGGCTATTTTTCCGCCAATCTTTAAAATTGATTCGTTTTTAAACTCAATAGTCAAGTTACAGCGGACACAAATAAGGTGATGGTGGTGATGGGGATAAGGCTGATTAATTTCATAATGTTTATGCCCTTCACCTAATTCCAACTCCCGCAAAATTCCCATTCTTGCCATCAACTTTAAAGTACGATAGATAGTTGACAAACTAATGCCTTCACCATCAGTTTCTAAGCGATGATATAGATCCTCGGCACTTAAATGTTCACCTTGGGGGAGTTCCTGAAAAATATGCAGAATTGTTTCTCGTTGTGGAGTTAAACGCCAGCCACGGTCGTTTAATTCTGCCTTAAGTGAACCAGTTGTGTAGACAGTCATACTAAATTTTCTCAACAAAGCTCATTAATTGAGAATATAACAAATACTTGCCTGAATTTGCAATAATCAATCCTTATTGAGAATATTTATTAGTTGTCAATGGTCTTGTGTCTGTTGTCTGTTGCCTTTTTCCTTCTAACTCAAAGACTCTAGATAGTCCCGGACAAGGTTGCGGCGTTTGGGTTGGCGGAGTTTTTGCAAAGCCTTCGATTCAATTTGTCTGACTCTTTCCCGTGATAGGTCAAGGGCTCGGCCAATTTCTGCTAAAGAGTAAGCATGACCATCGGACAAACCAAAGCGCATGAGAATAACATCACGTTCCCGACTAGTTAAATCATCTAGAAGATGATGCAGATCTTTATGTAAAGATTCCCGCATTAACATCTCCTCAGGAGTAATAGTATCAGTCTCCAGTAATTCTCCTAATTCAGTATCTTTATCTTTGCCAACCTTAGTTTCCAAAGACACAGAACGAGGAACTCTTAATAGCACTTCCCGGACTTGGATAGCTGTCATATCTAACTCCAGCGCCAGGTCTTCTAAAGTCGGTGTACGCCCTTTTTCTTGGGCAATTTTTCGTTGCGCCTTTTTAATTTTGTTGAGTTTTTCGGTGATATGAACGGGAAGACGAATAGTGCGGCTAGAAGTAGCAATTGACCTAGTAATACCTTGACGAATCCACCAATAAGCATAGGTACTAAAACGATAACCCTTGGTGGGATCAAATTTCTCAACTGCTCGTTCTAAACCTAAAGTCCCTTCTTGAATCAAATCCAACAATTCTAAACCACGATTTTGGTATTTCTTAGCGACAGATACCACCAAACGCAAATTCGCCTTAATCATGTGTGATTTGGCTTGCAGTCCTTGAGTTTGAACTTGGTCTAGTTCTTCCACTGTTAAATTAACAATTTCTGCCCAGCGTCTTTTACCATTAGCTAAAGTTGGCTTTAGATCAGGTAAATTTATTCCCGCAGTAGCCGCCCAGCGTTCCAATGAAGGGCGGTGTCCCAGTTCTGCTGTTAATCGCTCCTGTACCTCTACTAACCGGGAATAGGGGATAATTACAGTATCTCCCTCGGTGGCAGCAGCACTAAGTAACAACCGCATCCGTAAGTAACGCTGTACTTTTTGGGCTTCGGCAACTTCTTCATCTCTTCCTAACAAACGGACTCGGCCAATTTCTTGCAGATAGAGACGTACTAGGTCTGTACTGTGTCGGTTAGTTTGCGCGGCTAAAGCTAAATCGGATTCAGCAGTAGTTAGGGCTAAATCTGGAACCCCATCATCATTGATGTCAATATCCAGAGGTAGACTGGAATTTTGCTCGTTGTGGGCGGCATTTTTATAAAAAGATGTTGCTGACATCATGTCTCAAATTTCTCCAGGTAACAATAGATTATGGTTATCTCAAATTACGGTTATCTAATTAACTTCTGCTATTCCGTAATTCGTCATCAATTAACACAGTTTAGGTTTCAATGTACAATTCTTTGGAAAACTTTGTACTAGTTCAAGCAAGGAGCAAAGGAAAAAACTCAATTTATCAGTTTTTGGACTGTTTTAACTAGACAGTTATTTTTGCTACAGGTTACTAGTTTAAAAGAATACATTTTTAATGGGTTATTCGTTACTAATATCTGTGTGGTTGAACAAATAGCTAAGTAAATCTTTAGTCAGATTTTCACTTATGATTTAACTGGTTAATATTACCATGCTTAAGAATATTAACGGTTATTTTTTAACTGATTATAAACATATTTCTAATTATGATGATGCTTATAAACTACATGGTTATATTTACATCTCTGAAAAAGTAATTTCCTGACAATTTGACAAATTCTTTCTAGAGATTTTGCGGTCATGATTTAATTGCTCTTGGACACATGAGGGTAGTTCTCCTTGACTTACCACATTTGTTCACGGGGAAAATCATCAAATTCAGGTTTGATATTTCGTAACATGAGTTTATCTAGTGCAACTCTTGGTGTAACTTGTCCTGCCAGCAGTTGATAAACCTGCTCGGTAATGGGAATAGGAATACTTCGTTGTTTGGCAATTTCCATTAGTACCCGACAGGTGTTGACACCTTCGGCTGTGCCTGGAAGACTTGCTAGAACCTCTTCCAGCATTTTTCCATTGGCTAATTGATAGCCAACTTGATAATTGCGACTTAAGGGGCTATTACAGGTCGCTAGTAAATCTCCTAGACCAGATAAACCATAAAATGTTTCCGTTATCGCGCCTAAATTCTTACCAATTCGCACCATTTCGGTTAAACCACGGGTGACTAAAGCGGCTTTGGCATTTGTTCCTAAGTGTAATCCATCACATATACCGGCAGCAATGGCTATGACATTTTTAAGTGTTCCTCCTAATTCTACACCCACAGGGTCAGGGTTAGTGTAGACACGAAAGCGATGGGAAGAAAATACCAGTTGGACGCTTTGGGCAGCATTGGCATTTTTACTAGCTACGACTGTTGCAGATGGTAAATCCTGGGCAATTTCTTGGGATAAATTCGGACCTGATAAGACCACAACCGGATGATTAGGAAAAGCTGCTTGCCAAATTTGCGAAGGTGTGTATGTAGTGTGTGGTTCTAGTCCTTTGGTTGCGGTGACAAAGATTGTTTGTGGAGCTAGGGGAAAAGACTGTACTATGGAGGCCACGTCTCTTACTCCTTTCATAGAAATAGCGGACAAGATTATTTGAGGGTTATTATTTTCTAATATTTTTTCTAGAGGTTCTTGACGTGACCATAGATGTACCTGATTACCATTAATTGCTGCTAATTTGGCCAGGGTTGTACCCCAAGCACCTGCACCAAGAATGACAACAGATTTTGAGTTGGGAATTTGGGAATTAGTCACGGGGAATAGGGAACAGGAAACAACTGACAACCAAGAATAAACTATCTAGGATAACGTTTCATTAATTCTCTGACTTGCTCTGCATGATATGAGCTTCTTGTCAATGGGGAAGAAACAACTTGTAAAAATCCCAAGTTTTCACCAAAGGTTTGCCAGGCTGCAAATTGCTCAGGTGTGACAAAGTTTGAGACCTGTAAGTGTTTTCGACTGGGTTGGAGATACTGGCCAATGGTGAGAATATCACAATCTGCTGCTCGCAAGTCTTCCATAACTTGGCGAATTTCTGTATCTGTTTCACCTAGTCCGACCATAATACCAGATTTTGTGTAAATGCTGGGAGAAATTTGGCGCGAGCGTTGTAATAATTCCATTGTTCGCTTATAATTACCTTGGGGACGTACACGGCTATACAGGCGCGAAATGGTTTCTGTGTTGTGGTTAAGTACCTCTGGTTGGCTTTGGAGGATTATTTCTAAAGCTTGCCAATTACCGCACAAGTCGGGAATTAATACTTCAATTGTGGTATGAGGTGAAGTTTCATGAATAGCATTAATACAGTGAACAAATTGAGATGCACCACCGTCTGGTAAGTCATCTCTGTTGACGGAGGTAATCACAACGTGATTAAGCTGCATTCGTCGAACTGCTTCCGCTAGTCGTGTGGGTTCGGTGGGATCTAATGGTTGGGGTTTTTTTTCAAAGTCAATATCACAGTAAGGACAAGCTCTGGTACAAGCTGGACCCATAATCAAAAATGTGGCGGTACCGGCATTGAAGCATTCACCAATGTTAGGACAGGAAGCTTCTTCGCAAACGGTATTCAGGGCTAAATCCCGCAAAATTTCTTTAACGTTACCAACACGCTCCCATTGAGGCGCTTTTACCCGTAACCAGTCTGGTTTTACAGTCACAGTCTATTTTTACCATTTTAGTTATACAAGTCTTATCCTAGCAAGCAAAGACATCTATGGCGGCAGAAAAATTTGTTATTTTTTACTAATTGTGGTATCATTACTTCAAATTGCCATTTTTATGGCGGGATGTGGCGCAGCTTGGTAGCGCACTTCGTTCGGGACGAAGGGGCCGCTGGTTCGAATCCAGTCATCCCGATTGGTGTAGGTTCGCAAGTTAATGTGGTAGTTTGCTGATAATGGCATTTTTTGGTGAGTTGAAACGCTTGGTTATGAGTTGTATTTTGTGTTTTTTCGAGCAGGGGAAATGCGATATTACCCAATAATTAAGGCTGTGACCGCGACCAACCTAAAAAATCTCCCGTCTTTATAAAATATCTTATACCTGCTTCTCGTAATATTTGTTTAATTTCTGGTGTACCAAAGTCTGTATGATTTCCACTTAAAAAAACTTTTTGCTCATTTGCAGATGTTTTGGCATGATCAAGAATACAATGTAAAATTAAGTTATCTGTAGGATCAGCAATAAATTCGTTTTCCAGACTTGTATTGAGTATATCTGGTTTTAATTGTGTTAATTCTACATTATTAGTAGCCCATTCTAAAACATCAAAAAGACGAGTGTTAATCTCATTAATTCTCTCATTATTCTTAATTAGGGCTTGTTCTAGACATTGTTTAATTTCTCTAGAGTATTGAGAGTTAACATCTCCTTTAAGTTTTTTTACTTCATTCTTTAAGTTATCCCCAAACCGATTACTTCTGTTTCGCTCACTTTCTAGTACAGAAAGAGATTCCATACAACAAATTGCAGGAGTTGCTATATTAAGTATTGCTATTGCTTCCGGATCTTGGGGATAAACTAACTTCTCAGTTTTTTGATCTTGATTTTTGGCAAAATCAATAAAAAAATTAGTTTCTATATAAAGCGTAATCATTAAATTTTCTAACCTTTATTGTGCTGCATCAGCAATTTTATCTACAAAGCCTATCTGAGTTAGTTCTTCTGATTTTGGTGGATTATCTGTTTTCCAATTATCAGCCAAATCTCTCAACCATCCTTCAACTAATGTTTCCAGATAGTATTCAAAAATCCTCTTCTTATGACTAAATTCTGGATCATATTCAGACAAAACTTCATGAGTTAGGAAGGTGTAGACATTTTCTAACTTTTCACCATCCCATTTAAAAATCTTAATTTCTTCACGGGTAGCTGTCATAGCATAAGGAATTATAACTTTATTATGTTCATACTCAAACTTGAGGATATCTTCAACTTTGGCAGTAATATCTTCTACAATATTTCTAGCTCTAACTTTTGATACTAAAAGTTTATTTCCGTTTTTATCCCAAGCTGTAATGTCAGATAGTTCTATTGTTTTGTTACTAAGTTTTGTAACGTCCATTTTTTTTTAATCCTCGTGACATTGACGGTTGCAATATTTTTATTATAAATGCGATTCCTAGGTCGCGCTTCGCTATCGCTCTTAACTCTACATCAATAAATGCGTTAGTGTAGCTCACAGTCTGGTAAAATTCATCCTATTTATTTTATTGAGAATCATCAAAAACAGAGGGAAGATTACGACGACCACTTACTACCCGCAAAATTTCAATTCCATCATCCAAGACTCTATAAAAAATTATATAGCCTTCAAGGAGTAATCCTCGCAAATCAGCACGTATTTCTGAGTAGCTTTTACCACTATTTGGAAAGGAAACTAATTGTTGACATTTACGATTAAATTCCTGGAAAAATTTTTCACCTGCTTCTAGGTTGTTTTGTGAGAAGTATTCAGCAATTTCGCTCAGGTCACGACTAGCGAGAATATTAATAACGTAACGATTCATTTTTGTACCTGTCGCTGTTGCTGAAAACGATCCAAAATTTGATTTACAAATGTTTCACCGTCAATAGGTGCTGTGTGTTCTGAAATTGTGATCGCAGCATCAATTTTTTCGCGCACTTCCTTAACCCATGCTGTCTCAGAACGATCATACTCATCTAGCAACTTGAGAGCGATTTCTAGAACTTCTTCTACAGAATGGTATTTTCCGGTTTGCAGCTTTGTTTCAATAAAGCGTTCTTGCTTAGGTGTGAGACTAATGCTCATAGTAAATTTTGATTAAGTTGGCTATACATAATAACTATTGTAATATAATTCCAAAAATTTAATTATTCTCAAGGCTCAAGGCGTTAGTAAAGATTACCGAAGGTATCGCTATTTATTCTAACATCAGATAATGCGATCACTCCTCACTCTACACCAGAAATGCGATCGCTCTCACTCTACATCCATAATGCGATCGCTCTCACTCTACATTAGAAATGCGATCGCTCTTAACTCTATATCAGAAATGCAATATTACTTGCCTGAACTTCCCTCTGCTATTAATCTATCCAAGTTAATAGTCCATCGTGAACCTAAATTCTCAGCAAGCAACTTTTGTAATGATATTCCTCCCAATAGTTCTATCTGAGGATTTTCGTTAGCTTTATTGATTGCAGGTTTTGTAAATCCACTTGGAGTAACTAAAACTCCCTTAGTAGCTTTTCTATCTAATACAGTACCTAGTAACTCTTTTAAATCTTTGACTCCTACATTTTTTGTATGTCTTTTGCACTGAACTATTAATAACTCTCTACGTCCGGGATCATCACGATAACAAACTAAATCAGCACCATCATCTTTACTGTATGGTGTCAAATCCACTGAATAGCCCATCTTACGATAAAGTTTTGCCGTTAATGCCTCAAAATCTTTTGGATTAAGTTTAAGAAGCATTTCACTAATCTCCTCAGAGGTTTGAGGGTTGCTCAAATATCTAGCCCGAATAAGGGACATCGCATCTGAAAAACCCCTAAATCGTCCATCAGGGAGTAATTGTCCATGAGCAAAAGAATATGCTCTAAGCACTTCTAAGACTATTTCTGGTTTATTATATGGTAATAAATCTAAAACCCAAGTTATACCTTCCCAAGCACGTCCAGTAGCTATTAAACGACGATCAAATTCAAGCATTATCTCTGGTCGGTATTTCAAACGGTACTTGAAACCATCAATATCCATAGGAAGAGAACCTGATTCTATAAGGAATAGTCGAACTAGATTACGAAATTCAGATTCTGAACGAGTATGTATTGTAGCTATATACTCAGTCTTGTGATTATCAGTTGGAAATTCCCAATCAGGAGTGTAAACTGTGTCATCATTTAATGCGATTAACCATTGTTCCAGCGTTAGTTTTGCACAATCTACCACTGGCTTATCATCTAATTCTAATATCTCTCCATCACATTTAATATAGGGATACTTATCTTCCATATTTTTTGTAAATTAGACGTACTAATTTTGGATAATTATGATTGAACTCAGAATTGAATCTTAACAGCAACAATACGCACATCATGAGTACGTTTACCCATTACCTTATTAGTTGTTACCAAATTTAACCAATTGGGAAAAATGCACAAGTGTTGAATCCTGCAATAAAACTTTACAATCTTTGCGTTTTACCCAGGTAAAATCCATTGTCTATTGAGAATAGAGTCATTAATTGATCAAATTTGGTATCACCAATACCAATGCACAACTTGGACACAATCCTCAAAATCTTAACATTCAACACTTCTGGGAAAAATGTGTTTAGACTCTAAACATTCATCTCCCTGTGCAAGTAACCGAGATATAGCCTCTGTTGCTAGGTGATGCTGAATATCAGAAGGATTACAGAAGCGCATCACAACATTAGTATCAAGAATATATCTCGTCATTCTTCGTAAATACTATCTCGATCAAAAGCTTCATCAGGTAAACTTAAACCAGTTTGAGGAAGTTGAGAAACCCATTCACGAAACTCCTTAGTCCTTGCTTCTGGTGTTACTTCTTGCCAAAATGCTCCAGCATAAGAAACCTGTTTAGTCTGAAACTCAATAAAAGCGATAAAATCAGCTATTTTTTCGAGTTGTTCTTCATTGAGTTTATCTAGTTCTTGCTTAATTTTTTCTCGCAGCATAATAATTTAAGTTTGAGATTGCAATAAATGAGCAAATTAACAAAGTAATACGATTATATCATAATTGTTTATTAGATAATACTTGCTGAAGATATTCTGGTAAACTGAAAAAGTTGAAAGCAAATGCAGGTGCTACTGACGTAAATCCTAGATAACCCGTTAAAATTAGACTCAGGATTAATACAGAAAAGACTTTTTTGAACTTAGAAAACATAATGCTAATGAAAACCTAAAATCTTGGTGTTTTCGCTTAGTTAAGGCTTGTTACAAGTATACCAACTTTAAAGGATTGATTAAGCCATAATTAACAATTTTTTACCTAAAAAACAGCAAAATCCGTATATTTCCGAACTTCAGGCGCTTTAAACCGTAAAATAATATAGCAATCCGGAACCATTCATGAGAAAATACTGATATAGATAAAAAGTAACGTGTAAAACTAAGGTGTAGGTGTGAGGATGTGGATGCAGTTATTAGCAGATTTTATCAAAAATTGAAATTGTATTTCTCCTTGAAGATGATCCAAATAGTGGTTATACAGCCACAGCATTAGGCCAATCAATTTTTACTCAAGCCGATGATATAGAAACACTGCAATTCATGATTCCTGATACTGTACAATGTCATTTTACCGATAAGGAAAAACGTCCTAAAATTATTCACTTACAAAACATTCTCTAAACAACATGAACTTAAAAGATATCAAACAAAAACTATTCCCCATTATCAAAATCATCTCCACCGCACTCATCACCAGCGCTATTGGTTTAGAATTATGGAATCTCAATAATCAACTACCCAGTATCTTAACCCCTGCTTTAATCATTGCCCATATTGCCCTATCTGCTCATTTTATTGAAGCATTAATTGCCGCTTATTATGCCCCAACACGCAATCAGACAGCAATCAAATATGCAACTTATACATTTTTTGTCGGTACAGTTGGTTTATTAGAATTATGGGAAAATCCTGATACCTAAAATATTCTCCCCAGTTTCTCTACCATCTCCACCGGTTTGAATTATCCTTATACTTGACACCAAAATCTAAAATCTACAATGCTAAGAGCCGGAATTGTCGGACTTCCCAACGTCGGAAAATCAACCTTATTTAACGCTGTAGTCGCTAACGCTAAGGCTGAAGCCGCTAACTTCCCATTTTGTACCATTGAACCCAATGTTGGCATGGTCTCAGTCCCCGACGACCGGTTAAACGTTTTAGCAAAAATTGCTACCTCAGTACAAACAGTACCCGCCCGTGTCGAATTTGTGGATATTGCCGGTTTGGTCAAAGGTGCAAGTCAAGGAGAAGGACTAGGTAATCAATTTTTATCCCACATTCGAGAAGTTGATGCCATAGTTCATGTTGTCCGTTGTTTTGAAAATGATGATATCATTCATGTAGCCGGTTCTGTTGACCCAGCCAGAGATATTGAAATCATTAATTTAGAACTTGGTTTATCAGATTTATCCCAAATTGAAAAACGCATTGATAGAACTCGCAAACTTGCACGCACTAGTAAAGATGCACAATTTGAAGTGACAATTTTAGAAAAATTAGCCGCTACTTTAAATGAAGGTAAATCCGTTCGTCAAATAAGTTTAAATACCGAAGAATCCGAAATTATTAAAGGCTTAGGATTACTTACTAATAAACCAATTATTTACGCTGCTAATGTCTCTGAAGAAGACCTAGCAACAGGTAATAATTTTGTCGAAAAAGTTCGAGAAGTCGCTGCGATTGAAAATGCCCAAGTTGTCATTGTTTCTGCTCAAGTAGAAGCAGAATTAGTGGAATTACCAGAAGCAGATAAAGCTGATTTTCTAGAATCTTTAGGTGTCAAAGAAGGTGGTTTAAAATCCTTAATTCGTGCAACTTACACCCTTTTAGGTTTGCGGACTTATTTCACCTGTGGACCAAAAGAAACCCGCGCTTGGACAATTAATGCCGGAATGTCTGCACCCCAAGCCGCAGGAGTCATTCACTCTGATTTTGAACGGGGATTTATTCGCGCAGAAACTGTGGCTTATAACGATTTAGTAACACACGGCTCAATGAATGCGGCCAAAGAAAAAGGCTTAGTTAGAAGTGAAGGAAAAGAGTATATTGTTCAAGAAGGTGATGTAATGTTATTCCGATTTAATGTCTAGCAATTAATGAATTAACACAGTTTAAATTAGCCAAGACATATATCCAAATAAATTCTTGTCTGGTGGGTTTCTGCCTACCTAACACCGAAAATATATGTCTTCCCTGGTCTTTTTTACAGCTTAAATTCAATTCTCAATCTTCATCTTTAATAACAAGTCCCAATAACTTACAGCAGTTCCCGCTATTATAAAGTACAGATATGAATAATTAAACTCTTGTGGTGCGGGCATCTTGCCCGCCAATAGTGTACAAAATCACATTAATATCATCTATAAACAGATGCAGTTATTTTTTAAAAACCATATCTACGGGTGGTACGCAAGTGTTATTAGTACAGACTATCCATCTTAGCATCAGTAACAAATTTTGCGTTTATTGCTGAGAAATTTAGTAAATATACTTGACAGATTGATAATTGCTATGTAATCTATAAAAAGTTGACTTGTAATTCAAGTTACTCAAAAAAAGTTTATCGTCTATACAATTACTAAGACTAAGGCTAGATAGTTATGCAGTATATAGATACAGAAAGCTTGATCACCAAGGAGGGGGTTTTTGATGATCAATTATTTCGGCAAAGCGCTGAGATAGTTGTATCCAAATTAGAAAAATACTTAGCTGACTCATCAATCAGAGGACTAGCACTCAGTAATCCTTATGACTTGTCCCAAACAGCAAAAGAGATTATGAATCAGGGACAGAACGATAAGGCTTTATGCAATCAAGAAAAGCTAGAAGCAATTATTGATTTATACATTAAAACCGGAATACAAGTGTACTCACCCGGTTATATGGGGCGACAATTTTCTGGTGTAATTCCCTTAGCCGCTCTGATTGATTTAATTAGTTCCATTGTCAGTCAACCCTCCTCCTTCTATGAAGCAGGGCAATTACCCAACGTAGTTGAGCGGATTATGGCCGATGAGTTTAACCAATTTATTGGTTGGAATCCTGATACTTTTGCCATGGTGACGACCTCCGGGGGGACATTAGGTAATTTAACCGCTCTTTTAGCAGCTAGAAACGAAAAATTTCCCCAGATTTGGTCAGAAGGTATTTCTGCATTGGGAGATCAATATCGTCCGGCCATTGCTGTGAGTGAAGATGCACATTATGGCATTTGTCGGGCTGCAGGGATTATGGGAATCGGAGAAAATCAAATTATCCGTTTACCAATTAATCAGAAAAAACAAATCTGTATAGACCAGGTACGTCCTACCCTAGAAGCAGCAGAGAAACGGGGGCTAAAGATTTTCTGTGTGGTAGCTTCAGCAGGAACTACTTCCGTAGGTGCTTTTGATACAATTGATGAATTAGCACAAATCACCAAAGAGAAAAATATCTGGCTTCATATTGACGGCGCTCATGGTGCTAGTTTACTGGTTTCTGACCAGTTGCGTCACAAATTAAAAGGAATTGAAAACGCAGATTCCTTTGTCTTAGACGCTCACAAAATGATGTTTTTACCTGGGGTGTGTACCCTTCTTTTCTATAAGAATAAAGAAAAGAGCTATGGAGCATTTCGTCAGAACGCTAGTTATGTCTTTGAAAAAGTTCCTGATATCTATACTCAATTCGATAGTGCAGAACAGAATTTTGAATGCACTAAAAGACCCCTAATTATGAACTTGTGGGTATTATGGGCACTTTATGGAAAGGACATATTTGCCAATAAGATCGAGTATTTATGCCAGTTGACCCAAGAAGCCTATCAAATACTCCAACAGGAACCAGATTTCCAGACCATTCATCAACCAGAGGTGAATATCCTTTGTTTCCGATATGTACCTTCTAATGTGAGTGATAATCTGTTATCTGATTTTCAGTTAGCAATTAGAAATAGAATTAGGGAAGGAGGTAAATTCTTCATCTCCAAGGTAGAAATTGATGGAATTAACTCTTTGCGTGTCGTTTTCATGAATCACAGAATTAATACTAATCACTTTCATGAATTGCTAGATGAAATTAGAAAAATTGGATTGGAATTAATTAGCGGAACTTAGTTAAAAATTAATAGTCAGTAAATGGGTGACTGTTGTAAAAAGCTATAAATTTTCAATAATTAGGCTTAAACAGGCGAAAAATATCGAAAAACTGCTTTTATAGCTTTTTGTAAATCTAATAAATAACAGGAGAAAAAAGTGTTAGAATATCAAGAGAGAGAAACAAGTATAGATACCGAAAGTCAGACAGTATCTACTTCTCGTAAAGAGTTAATCGATAAATTAATTCCCCTTGATGAACTAGAGCCAAAATCAATTGATGAAGTAGTCAAACTGCCTTCATTTTTCGAGAAAATCAACAAATGTGAAAGCCTATTAGATAGATCATACAGTGGACTTGAAGAGACAATTCAAAATGCCTTAGTATTGCGGCGTTTACAGCAAATGACAAATACTCTCATGCTCAATCCTATTTGGAAAGACATGATTGAGAAGTCAGGGTTAAAAAAAGCTCCCCGCAATTTTGAAGAATGGCAGCAATTACCGATTTCTGACAAGACCACTATGAGTGAGTTATTCTCATCCTCAAGACCAGGTTTAGTTGTTCCTTTAAGTCATGGCGGTTTTGAAATTGTCGCCAGTGGTGGAACTACAACTGGTTTACCAGCGGAAATGGTTTACTCATTACGAGAATTACAAGATACATACAAAATTGCTGGTAAATTCATCGGCGAACATATGTTAGCTGATTACTTAGCAGGAGATGATCCTAAGTGGGTTGCTACCACCTTAGCGGATTTTCAAATGTGGAGTAGCGGAACAATGGTTGGAGGTGTTTTACAGAATATACCAGGAATTAACTATCTTGGTGCAGGTCCGGTCATGAGGGAAGTTTATCACCACATTATGTCCTATCCCGGTCCAAAGGCAATTATGGCAATTTCTGCAGGAATAGCAATCCTGAGTGACCTTGGTGTTGGTTTACATGAAGAAGCTAGAAAAAGTTTTCGTGTAGCAATGTACGGTAGTGGAGTATTACCATATCGCAAACGACTTGAGTTAAAAGAGCTTTATCCTAATCTGGAGATTTTGAGTTACTTTGCTACAGTTCAAAACGAAGCTATTGGCTTACAGTTGCGCCATGAAGTTCCCTATTTAGCTACTGTTCCAGGGTTACATTTGGTTGAGGTTGTGGATAGTGAGGGTCGTTGGGTTAAAGTTGGAGAGGAAGGTGAGTTAGTTGTAACTCGACTGCATGGCCATGAAGCACCATTTCTGAGGTTCAAATCTGGAGATAGAGTAATACGTCGTCCTAATATAGATAAACCAGAATTAAAAACCCAACAATTTGAATTTTTAGGTCGCAGTGGAGATATTATTCACATTAACGACACACAATATTCTGCTCCCCAAGTTTACGCTTCTCTCTGTCATGAATTGAAAGCAATTGGTATTTTTGACTTGGAAGCACTGGCTCACGAAATGCAGTTTGTTAACCATCGAACAACAAAAACCTTGCAGTTAATCGCTTCGGTAGACGATATAGAAACCTTGTTTATCAGAATGGATAATATGCTGGGAATTGAAGGAATCAAGCGTTTATTTATTCAATCCTTAATGCACTCCTTATCTATTTTTAATATAGGAGAAGCTAATGTGTATTACACTGAAAATAGTGGCTATAAATTTGAGATAAAACTTGTAAAAAGGTGGTCAGAAGAGATTTATAGAACTCCACTAAGTAAAGTACCTTTAATCAGAGATATTTTCTAAAGTCGGCAGGATATGGATAATAAGGTAGGGAATGTCACGCCCGAACCCTAGATTTATTATTCTAGTAAGCTTGTAAACAGTAAATCTTGGACTTTTTCAGGTTAGCTTAACAAGAATCCTCTCACTTGAGGGGAGTGTCAACGACTGTTTTTTTTTCAAGTAAAATAACGAGGAAAATTATGGAGTCAAAGATCAGCATATTTTGTGTTGTTGATGTCATTGAATCACTTTCGGGTGGAACGCTATTAAATGGTAATCTTTCCATGATGGACAATAGCCCTCTGGGTAGTCTAAATCAGGGAACAACCAATTTAGTTACCCTGTGTCACCCAGGACAAACTATTCAGTGGACAATTTTAGCTCTTGATTTGCAGACACCAGTAGCTATCAGAAAGATTACCTTTCTTAACCAAGATGGTACTAGTGTTGAACCGCTTCCAGATGACCCTACAAAACTGGAAAGCGATAAGCTGCATTTAAATGTTTGGTCTGGAGTTGTCCCATATTACCTTGTACCTGGTGTAGATTATCGCTATAGATTTGAGTTGCAAATGTATGAAGGTAAGAACTGTCTGATGTATGTAGATACTCCTGCTTTAAAGTGCATTTAACCTCAGCTTCATAAACAACAAAAACGCCTGTAAAAATAGCACTTTATAGACAGTTTGGACTAGGCGTTAAACAGTGAAAACAAACTTGAACTCAGAGAAAAAGGAACCTTTATGAGCCAACAGTTGGGAATAATATTGTTGATTGATGTGGCAGCGGCCATAGAAGCCAACACCTTGGAAGGTAATACTTACCTGTTCGACAACATGAAATTGCAGGGGTCTGAAGGTTTAGGCACTGGCAAATTGATTTCTGCAATTAATGGTACTAGTTACTGTGATGGTTCTCAAGCTAATGAGCAGGTTTTGAACTGGCTGCCCTATGGAGTTGGTTCTTTACCCCCTACCTTGCCCAAGAGCTTTCTATCAGACAAGTCGAAAAATAGCGATCTTAAGGTACTTGAAGAGATACAAGCCCTTACAGATAGACTGACCGGTGCTAATGCTGACAAATCTCAAAACATCTCTAGCGTCGTCCAGGAATTACAAAAGATCTCGAAAGCTGTCGGTGTTAAGACTCAAGTTCAGAGTAAAAAGAGTAACGTTAATCAGGACATTGGCCATCTTGGACAAAAAATTATGGATGTCACAGGAAACCTTGTGACTGAGGTCGATGGGAAAATTCCTGAAATCAATTCTCTCAATCCCATCATTACAAACATCACTGGTGAAGCAGTTGATAAAAATGTCATTTATCCTGCTGCCTATGGCTCTCCTGATATGGTGACAGACGGTTGGTACTGGGCTGCATCTATAGATACATCCAGACCAGGAACTTATGCTTACACAATGCATATACAGTTGTATAAACTATCTCGTGAGAATGGGGCTTGGGCTTGGATACCAGTAGATTTTACCCATGATGCTTATATCAAGATCTCCAATGATCCTAAGAAAAATGGGTTTACAAATGCAGGTATTGGATACTTGCCAATTCCCAAAGCCTAGTCAACTGCTTGATTTTCAAACGCAATTTCAAAAAATGGAAGACAGATTATGGCAAAAACAATAACAATCGCCAGTGTAATAGATGTTGTGGGTGCATTGGCAACTGATTCCTTGAGCGGACAAGTCTATTTTACAGATACTGAGAAAGCATCTGGTTCTACAGGCCATGGTACAGAGAATTTAAAAACCATAGTGTCAGTAGGAGATGTATTGGTTTGGACAGTGACATTCTTAGAATGTGAAGCCTATGCTGCCATTGATGAAATCATCATTGACAAGAAATACTGTGAACCACAAAAGAAGGTTTATGAAGGTACAGATGTCTCCTACTGGTCTGGAACGGTGAAAAAGGGCATTCAATCAATTCCTTACACCATCAAATTTAAAGTAGGAACTCGGGCAGAATCTATAGCCACGGCTTCCCCTCTCCATCTTGTGGGTAAAGATGCCTAAACTGCCAAGAATCATAATTTAACTAAGCAAGAGGAAAACCATGTCAGATAAGTCTACTCTCAAGAAGCAAAATCCTGGACAGCTAAATTCAGTGCAACTGAATATAGTCACTGTCATAGACGTTCATAAAGCTGTGAGAACGGGAAGCCTGAAAAACACCCTATACATGATGGACAACAGCGTAGGGGGGCAAGGACAGGGAACAGATCATTTACAAACTGTCTGTAAACCAGGACAGGTTATTAACTGGATTATCTATCCTATGGATATGGAAAAGAGTCCAGAGGGCGTATGGCCACCTATGCCAAAAATTAATAACATTGTTTTCCTAGACAGTCAACAAGAAGGCGACGCTGAGGAATTTTCTGAAACCAAAATCTGCACTGAGTTGAAGGTTTATGGTGGTCCTGATATGATGCGTCATCGTTATTGCCCAGTTTATTATTATTGGGCAGGAGCGGTATTAAGTACCTTGAAACCTGGTGTTTATAATTACAGATTTGTCCTTGAACTGGAGCAGGAAGGTAAAAAGGAGAAATTGTATTTGCATACTCAGGAAAAGCCCTCTTTGAAAGTAATTGATCTGTCCGCAGGACAATACTAATCTCTGTTAGTAGTATTTCTGGTTTATTAGTCATATTAAATGACATAATCAGAGGTAGATTTAATGATTAGATGAGCTAAATTGCATCTGATTTTACATAGGTTGTGGGCATCTTTGCCCACAATACAAAACTTAAATTTCTAAATATTTGGTTTTTTTAAGTCTTGCTATTTAGCTTTAACGATTTGTGTTATAAATCCTAAAATTATTGATAATCCATAAATGGTAAAATTCCGCATTATTGAATCACAGGACTTTGAACAAACTGTTGATTTATGCTCTAATTTATTTGTGAATAATGAACCAATAACTAAAAGTTTGCAGATAAATTATCAAGAATTTCGACAATTAGCTGAAGCTTATTTAAGTAAAGCAATTGTGGATAGACTTTCTATTGTTGCGACTGAAGATAATGGAATTATTGTTGGTTTTATTATCTCAGAACATTTGATGACTATTCCCCCTTATACTCAGGAACTCAGTCATAAATTTGCAGCAATTCACAAGTTTTCCCAGGATTTAAAATATAGTTATTTTGGTAAATATCAATATTATTACTGGGAGTTATTTCAGACTTTACATATTTTTTTATTAGGGGTTAAAGATGAATACAAAAATCAAAAAATTGCTACGAATTTAATCAGGGAGAATTTAAGGTTAGCTAAACTGAACTATTTTTCTGTGGTTATTTCTGAACTAACTGGAATTGCATCTCAAAATCTATTTCGGAAAATAGGTTTTCAAGAAGAGGTAACACTCAGCTATGACTCCTATATCTTTGAAGGTGAGAAAATATTTTCATCTATTCAAGAATCTAGAAGTTGTAAGTTAATGTCATATAGGATTTAACTGAGCTAAGATGAGGACATCTGGTAGAATAAAATTTGGGATCATATCATCAGCCGAGAGAAAAAAAGATAGATGATTGATAACTTCTGTGTTAAAAATAGTTACATCAAATTTTAAGGAGATAATGACGTGAACACAGCACTAGTTCTAGTTGACATTCAAAATGATTATTTTTCCGGTGGTAAATGGGAACTTGTCGGTATGGATATAGCAGCTTTCAATGCTGGAGGGCTTTTGACTGCCTTTCGTGAGAGAAAGCAGCCAATTTTTCATGTTCAACATATTGCCAAAAATCCTGACGCACCATTTTTTGTTGTTGATACCTATGGTGCTGAGATTCATGAATCTGTTAAACCCCAGGAAAACGAAAAGATTATTATCAAAGAGTTTGCGAACAGTTTTCGTCAGACTACTCTTCTTGATGATTTACATAATGCTGGGGTGAAAAGATTGGTGATTTGTGGTGCTATGAGTAATATGTGCATAGATGCCACAACTCGCGCTGCTAATGATTTAGGTTTCGACTGTATTGTTGCTCACGATGCTTGTGCAGCTAAGAATCTTGAATTTCATGGTCATATTACACCTGCTTTGGAAGTTCACTGTGCCTTCATGTCAGCACTCAGCTTTGCCTATGCTCAGGTTATCTCAACTCATGAAGCAATAACTATTTCAGCTTTTACCTAGGTTTTGATCATCATTTTTGGAATTACCGATAAGTGCAATTAATGCAGATATCGCTATTAGGCTGTAACGCATTTAATTTGTACAGCAACACCTCATGGCGAGAATGATCCCCGCATCACAAAATTCAGCCATATTAGGATTGTACAATTTGGCTGCGTAACAGCTTACCTACAACTCTTTCAGCAACCCCTATTCTAGAAAGTTGTGAAGTGCTTGGTGATTTAATTTAATCTTTTCTGCTAACAATTCCCAGTTTTCCCCCTCAATTATATGAATAAATTCTTCTAAATTTTCCCGGTATTGATATAATGAATTTAATAATGCTTGGCGGTTATATTGCGCCATCATGACCCCTAATTCGGGATTTCCACCCCCCACCCTACTCGTATCCCGAAACCCTGAACTAGCAAAATTTTGGGCTAATTTGGCAATTTCTGGATCTGCTTCACTTAAACAAGCTGCTATCAAGGAGGCACTTACTATCACGGGTAAATGGGAAATCCAACTCACAGCCTGATCATGTTGTTCTGGTTGACAATGGTAGATAACCGAACCAAGCGATCGCACAATTTCCTCTATAATCGTAACAATATGACTAGCTGTAGTCTCTATTGGTGTTAATACATAAGGACGATTGACAAATAAATTCCGCTGTGCTGATTCTATACCTGAATCTGTCTTCCCCGCCATAGGATGACCACCAAGAAAATTCTCCCACAAAGGGGAAATTGCCTCAACTATAGGTTTTTTGACTGAACCAACATCAGTTATAATAGTAGTCTTAGGCAAATAGCCAATTAAGTCTTTGATTTGGGGAACTATTAATCCTATAGGGGTGCAAATAAATACGACTTCGGCTGATGCTAATAAGCTTAAATCCAAGGAAGCCTGATCCACACTACCTATTTCAACAGCCCTGACACAAGTTGATTCACGACGACTCACACCTAAAACATGGTGTCCTTGAGAACGTAAATCGAAACCCAAACAACCACCTATCAATCCTAAACCTAAAATACCAATTTTCATTGTCACCTGTAAAATTTAATTTATATTTTCGATACCTGACTCCAATTCCCAGAGTTAACAATATTTAAACAACATTAATGATAATTATCATATATCCAGTCCATCAGGATATCTTATGCCTAATTTCAATGGGACTGTGGATAGTAGCACAGAATTTTAATATATTGGTTATTTGGTAGAAAAGCAATAATTTTGAACTTTTACAAAATCTACTCAA
Organism: Aphanizomenon flos-aquae FACHB-1287; assembly: GCF_014698755.1. GTDB lineage: Bacteria > Cyanobacteriota > Cyanobacteriia > Cyanobacteriales > Nostocaceae > Dolichospermum > Dolichospermum flosaquae. The sequence continues at coordinate 70,886 of NZ_JACJTO010000009.1, forward strand.
ATTACAGGAGACAAAGAATGCGTGATACATTTAATCGGATGATAGGCAGAACTAGATATGTTGTCTGTCGTTTATTCTTGCATTTAGGGGGATCTGACGTAGCACCGATATTAGGCGTTTTGAATCAGACTGCAAGGGAAGCAATTAACGCTGATGGTGATATAGAAGTTTTAGGAGAAGAATTGGCGCAATTATGCCAAACTCTACTACAATACGATGAATATTGGTTATCTGCTGCTAATGAAGGTGATGTACTTTGGGACGAAGGGGAGACAGGAAATTACGTCAATGAACTATTCACAGACTCAGCCCAAAGATATGGTGCTAATCTTGATTTTAGTTCTACTTCCTCAAACCAGCCTTTATCACTTCCTGCGACCCGTAACGTCATTGTTATGATTATAGTCGCTACGGAAGGAGAAATTCCAGAGTTAGAAACAGACTTGGCTAATATTCCCGCCTTAAAAGAAGCCTTAAAGGCCTTGATTAATTTACACTACAAACATAAACTCCGCGCTATCCAAGTGCATTTTTCACCCGCTCAGTTAGGAGATGATCTTTCTAGTGATCAGCTATTGGAATATTACCCCGAATTGATCCCATTGTAAACTAATTCAGGACTTACGGAAAATATCAGGAAAGTGGGGATAATTGATGAATTACCCCAATCAAATCTTACCTAAGTCTTATATTTGTTAACCTGTAATTAGTATCCGCACAAAACATGAATACCATGATTATGACTATGCTGCGTAAATTTACAGTTGTTTGTTTAGCCCTAACTCTGTGCTTAACCACTGTAGCCTGTGGAGGTGAAAACCAAGCTAATTCCGTAAAACCCGATGTTAGCAAAACTGCTACCCCCATCAAATTAAATGATGGACAGTATCAAGTACAACAAGGCACGTATAATGATGCCAATGGTGAGTATACTCTATTTTTACTCAACAACAACCCCCCAAGCTTTGCCACAGAAAAGCTACAAATGGCCAGATTAACTGAAGAAGAAATCAAAGCTGGTAAGAAAACTTACTTAAAAGTAGAAAATGGTCAACCAGCTTTATACCTGACAGAAGACTTTAAACTTGAGTACGTCCATAATGTCACAGAGACAAAAACCAATCCCCAAACCGGACAAAAAGAAACCGTCATTGTTCGTCAAGAATCTAACTTTTGGACACCTTTTGCTGCGTCTTTAGCTGGGAACGTTGCTGGTCAAGCTATTGGTAGTATGTTGTTTAGACCTCAATACTATGTTCCCCCCGTTTATCAACCCGGTGGGGTCATGACCGGTTATGGTGGTTATGGTTCTAGTTATGATTCCGCTGTTTCTAATTATCGTTCTCGCTACAATGAACCACCCGCAGCAGTAAGAAATCGTACTACTTTCCGTACCACAGGAAACATCAGAAACTCTGCTTCAGAACGCGCTACAACTAATAATAACCCAACCGGAAGAGCCTCCGGTTCTGGTTTTGGTGGTAGTAATCTCAGACCTTCTGATAATTCTAGCTCTACCCACCGCAATTCTGGTAGTAGTTTTGGTAGTGGTGGCCGTTCTTCCAGTCGCCGTTCTTCCGGTTTCGGTAGCAGAAGAAGATAGAAAATTTCTGCATTTAAAGCACCCTACCCATAATGTATAATTTAGGTAGGGGCTAATCACTGAAAATTAAACTTCATTCCAGCCCCAAGAGTGGAATTATACCTCAAATCCTAAAATTCCAAGTCTTTAGCACTAATACTAATAGACTGGGGATCTTGACTTGTATCTGTTGCTAATTTGCCACCAGAAAGAACAACAATAGCGCGAGTATATTGGGGATCACTATTTGTACCAATTAAATTTGGATTAGAAGCTAATTGGCGTTCCTGTGTTTGTGTTAAGTCTAGCTTGATATCAGGTGCAATCCCTTTATGATTAATATCTGTACCATTAGGTGTATAGTAATGAGCAATAGTTACAGCCAACCCTGAACCATCATTCAGTTCATGAACCGATTGTACCAAAGCCTTACCAAAGGTTTGACTACCAACAACCACAGCCCGTTTATTGTCTTTGAGTGCACCGGTGAGAATTTCACTCGCACTAGCAGAATTACCATCAACTAACACGGCCAAAGGTAGTTTAGTTATAGCTGTGCGATTGGCCTGTGTTTGGGCACTAGATCCTTTACGGTCTACGGTTTTGACAATATGACCATCATCTAACCACATTCTGGCAATTTCTATACTCGCATTTAACAAACCACCAGGATTACCTCGTAAATCTAAAACGTAGGCATCAACTTTTTGGTCTTTTAAGGTGCGAATAGCTACACGCATTTGATCAGCAGCGTGAGAACTAAACTCTTGTAATTTAATATACCCAACTCGCCGACCAGTTTCTTGTTTAAGGGTATACTTAACGGTAGGCACTTCTATTGTCGCCCTTGTTAATTTAACATTAAATTTGTTACTGAGTCTTTCCAAATCCAATTTAACAGAAGTACCAACCTGACCACGAATCAATTTTGACGCATCTTCCACTGTCATTTTCAGGGTAGATCTACCATCAATTGCCAAAATTTCATCACCTGATTTGAGTCCAGCTTTCAGGGCTGGAGAATTATCCATAGCTTCTATAACAGTCAGACGTTTGGTTTTTTCGTTTATTTGCATACGAATACCAATCCCGGAAACTTCCCCAGATGTTTGGTTAGTTAGGGATTCATATTGTTTAGGGTCCATAAATCGGGTATAGGGATCACCTAATTTTTGTAGAGCTTCGCGGATAGCTACATAAGCATCCTTGTTAGAAGTATATTCTTTTGTCAATAGGCTTTGTCTGATTGCTTGCCAGTCTTGTTGGTTAAATTTTTCATCCACATATTCACGATTAACCAACTGCCAAACCTGGTCAACTAATGCTTTAGGGCTATCTTGTAAAGCAGCATTAGCGCTGCGCGTCCAGGCTTGACTGAATACAGATATAGTAGCAGTTGTGGCGATCGCTCCACCAATCAGGGCAACTTGGAGCGGTGAGTAACGTTTCGCAGATTGGTTCATGTATATTAGCTGAAATAGTTGTGTTTTTGACAGTTTATCAATCAGATTTTTCTGATCTCTTCCAGTTTTTTATCTTAATTACCTTGACGATTCATCCGTATTTTGGTACGAACGCCAGTGATCAACCAAATATTGTATTTATTAGTTCATAAATACGGTTTGAGTTAATCTATTTTTTACATGACGACACAGAGAAATAGGTGATATTGAGATGAGTGTGATTTGTAAATGCTCAACTATCTCCTATATTATAGCACTTTCTTTCCTGAATAGCTGTGATTTTCATCAATTAATTAAAGTTGCAACTACTACCTGATTAATTCACTTTCAGGGCAAATTTAAGAAATCCTGGGGATTGTTACAAAAATTATCAGAGATTTTTAAGACAACTCATGATAACCTAAGTAAGTCGGTGTTCAAAATTGTCGTTATAGCACATTTGCTTGAGGCAAGAGGTAAGAAGCATGATTAGAAAAGTTTTCATCTTTACATAATTTGGTTTTATGCTGTTAACCTACTTAGTTAGTTTATAAAACTAAACCTCCTGTTAGTCAATAACTGGAGTTTTCCCAGCTAGTGAAAATAGACACTTTAAATACAAAATGTCTCATGGTAGAGAATTGAGTAGGTTTAGAAATAAAAGGATTTTGACCCTAAGATATTAATAATCAACTGACTAACTCAGGTCAAATCCAAGGTAATATTAGCGACAAAAATAAAATACAGCAATTCCCGGTATTATGATGTACATATCTAGCGGGCAAGATGCCAGCACCACAAAAGTTTCATAATTCAACTTTGTACCTCATCTTCAGTGGAAAACGCTGTAATATCCGCAAATCAACTAATTAGAGAAAATCTAGTCCGGGTTTGAAAAAAAGAACAGATTTTGCGCCATAATAAAAAATTGCTTACCAGTAACCAAAATTGAAGCAAGATTCCCTATTCCCTAACCAGAAAACTGACAAAAACCTAAAGAAAATAAGTATGAATAACCAACCGAAAATAATTGTCCTTGATGATGATCCTACAGGTTCGCAAACCGTCCACAGTTGTTTACTGTTAATGCGCTGGGATGTAGAAACTTTACGTTTAGGATTAAAAGATGATGCCCCTATTTTCTTTATTTTAACTAATACTCGGTCCCTGACTCCAGAAGCAGCCGCATCTGTTACCAGAGAAGTTTGTCATCATCTCAAACTTGCATTAGCAGCGGAAAAAATTACCGATTTTCTTGTAGTTAGTCGTTCTGACTCCACTTTACGCGGTCATTATCCCATAGAAACCGATGTCATTGCCGAGGAACTTGGTCCTTTTAATGCTCATTTTCTTGTACCGGCATTTTTTGAAGGAGGAAGAATTACCCGCGACAGTATTCATTATCTAATTATTGATGGTGTTCCCACTCCCGTACATGAAACAGAATTTGCCCGTGATTCCGTCTTTGGTTACAATGATAGTTATCTTCCTAAATATGTAGAAGAAAAAACCAAAGGCCGGATTAAAGAAAATACTGTGACTAGATTTCTACTTGCAGATATCCGTGCTAGTAGTTTGGATAGCTTATTGCAACTTGACAATAATCAGTGTGGTGTCGTAGACGGGGAAAATCAGCAAGATCTTAATAACTTTGCGGTAGATGTATTAACGGCCGCAAATCAGGGAAAACGCTTTCTATTCCGTTCTGCTGCTAGTATTTTAACAGCTTTAGCCGCCTTACCACCCCAACCCATTGCCCCCGAAAATATGGCAGAATATGTGCGCGGTGGAAAACCTGGGGCAATTATTGTTGGTTCTCACGTCAAAAAGACAACTCAACAGTTAGAATCATTATTACAAGTTGAGGGAACAGTAGGTATAGAAGTTAATGTCCGCCTATTGTTGGAACATGGGGTAAATGAATCTGCTAAACTGCTAACGGAGATTCTAGAAAATGTCAAATTAGTACATAATGCTGGTAAAACACCAGTAGTTTATACTAGCCGTCAGGAATTGGCTTTTAAAGATGTCAAAACTAGGTTAGATTTTGGCAGCACAGTTTCAGCTTTACTTATGAATGTTGTCCAGGGTTTACCATCTGATCTGGGCTTCCTCATCAGTAAGGGAGGTATTACTTCTAACGATGTGTTAAGCACGGGTCTGGCGTTAACTTCAGCCCGATTACTTGGTCAAATTTTAGCAGGTTGTTCAATGGTAATTACACCATCTGATCATCCTCTGTTTCCTAATTTGCCAGTGGTTTTATTCCCAGGTAATGTCGGTGATGCTGATGCTTTGAGAACAGTTTACCAAAGATTGATAGGCAAGAGGTAAAAGTCCAAGGTTCTATTTCCAATTGCCAATTACCAGTTCTCAAACTTTCATGAAAATCTTAATATTGGTGTATTTTGGCTAGTGCTACATGAATTCTGATTCTGCTAAACCTGATGAAATAAACTCTGAGTTGCCTAAGTCAGAATCAATTTCCCATCAGATTGATCAAGAGGTAAATAGTTCTGAATTTGATGAAATAAATCCAGATTTTACCAATAAAAAGGTAGAATCTCCCCCTATTATCCCTAATTCAGAGTTAAGTTCTGTAACTGTCTATTTAAACGGTAATTCTCCTGCCGAAAATATGGCCACACCACCCAGGTTATCAGCCAATGAGGAGGAATCTAGTTTTGGTTTATCTGAGGTCCTCAATACTGATTTAGAATTACTAGAACAAAAGGTAGATCATAATATTCAAGTTCAGTTAAAGACTGAAGGAGAGCGACTATTATTAATTTTACCCACTGAGTTACAAGTACCACCATCAGAATTTAATTGGTGGGAAATTTGGCAACAAATGAAACAGCGTCTAAATGCTGGCGATCGCTTACGCAAGCCAAACACAGCCCTGCATCTAGTAGCTAAAGATCGGTTGTTAGATAATAGACAACTGCAGGAGTTAGCAGAAACTTTAAATACATACCAAATTCAACTCAAATCTGTAGCAACTAGTCGAAGACAAACAGCGATCGCCGCTTGTACTCTCGGTTATTCTGTAGAACAAATCCAATTTCAAACATCCCTCACTACCGAAATTCAACCGACTTCCAGACCCCTAGCAGATGCTCTGTACTTGCAAATGACAGTCCGATCAGGTGTAGAAATTCGTCACCCTGGTACGGTAATTATCTTAGGAGATATCAATCCTAGTGGTATCGTCATTGCTGATGGGGATATTCTAGTTTGGGGACGATTACGAGGAGTTGCCCATGCTGGTGCCGGTGGTAATCGGGAATCTCTGATCATGTCCTTACAAATGGAACCAACCCAATTGCGAATAGCTGATGCTGTCGCTAGATCCCCAGAAAAGTCCCTAACCAGCTTCTTTCCTGAAGTTGCACATATTACAACCGCAGGAATTCGCATTGTTAAAGCCGTTGATTTTTCCCGTAGTCAATTAAGTAGTCGAATACAATTAGTTACACAAAATCTGATCTAAGATTTTCCTTTAGTGAAAAATCTGTAAGTAATTAATTCCCTGGGGTTACTGAATTAGAATCAATCAATAGCAATAAAAACATTTTATTATTGTTCTGAAGAACTTTCATACAGCATAATCATGACTCGCATTATTGTCATTACCTCCGGTAAAGGGGGAGTCGGTAAAACCACAGTTTCAGCTAATTTAGGAATGGCTTTAGCCAAAATAGGTAAGCAAGTGGCCTTGATTGATGCAGATTTTGGACTGAGAAATTTAGATTTACTCCTGGGTCTAGAAAATCGCATTGTTTATACAGCGGTGGAAGTTTTAGCAAGGGAGTGTCGTTTAGAACAAGCTTTAGTGAAAGATAAGCGACAACCAAATTTGGTACTCCTCCCAGCTACTCAACATCGCAATAAAGAATCAGTTACACCTGATCAAATGAAATTACTAGTAAATGCTTTGGCACAAAAATATCAGTATGTGATCATTGACTGTCCAGCAGGGATTGAAATGGGGTTTAAAAATGCTACTGCACCAGCTAAAGAAGCTCTGATTGTTACTACTCCCGAAATTTCCGCAGTCCGTGATGCTGACCGGGTAGTGGGATTGTTAGAAGCTCAAGGTGTAAAAAATATTAACTTAATAGTTAACAGAATTAGACCAGCAATGGTACAGGCAAATGATATGATGTCTGTACAAGATGTTCAGGAACTTCTTGCTATCCCCATCATTGGAGTAATCCCCGACGATGAGCGTGTGATTGTCTCCACCAATCGTGGCGAACCATTAGTATTATCCGATATTCCCTCTTTAGCGGCCACAGCTTTTGAGAATATTGCCCGGAGATTGGAAGGGGAAACTGTCGAATTTCTGGAGCTTGACTCATCTAATAAAAATATCTTTTCCCGCTTGAGAAAGATGTTGTGGTCAAAGATTGTTTAATTTACATGAAGAGCGTTTCTGCCTTACACATACCCGCAATGATTCTTGAAATTTTAGAAAAACTTTTTACTCGTAGTCCCGATAATAGCCGCGATGATGTTAAACGTCGTTTGCAAGTGGTAATCTCCCATGATCGTACGGACTTAGACCCCCAAACCTTAGAAAAAATGCGTCAGGAAATCCTAGAAATCGTTTGTCGCTATGTGGAAATAGAAACAGATGGTTTAGAGTTTTCCCTAGAAAGCAGCCAACGCACAACGGCTTTAATCGCTAATTTACCAATCCGCAGGGTCAAGGAAAGCCTAGATGAAACAGTATTACAAAACACTGATATCTTACTATAGGGGTGCAGGATCTATACTCTGGATTATATTCTAATTTAATTCATTATCCTTAGGTAGTATTGATGATATATCAGTTCCCAGGCTCATGAGGTTTTACAGCACATTCCGATTGAGCCATTAGCGAGTATATTTTGGTTGATACTGAAAATAGCGATTGATTTATACTGCAAATTATCGTGGTAATTAGTATAAAAAGTGATAGTATCCAATTGCTATAATCTGTTAAATCAATCTTCTTTTCTCTTACGGTTCTATAAAACTTACCCAAAACTACCATGGGTTAGACACATCTGGATATAGATAGTCTTGGCGTTTACTTTCTGCTTCATCGCTGTATTATAATGACTTCTATCTTGTTCCCTCCACAGATAATAAGAGTAGAATTTACCGTTTCTGAGGGTTCAGGGGTAAAAATATCCGCAAACCATGGGTTAATTTTCTTCCGAAATATCTAATGTTTAAGTTAAATTTAAACTAGCGTTGCTGATTTATTAATCTCTTCTTAATAATTTCAGATCAAACTTAGTAACAGGATGTAATTCCCTAAATAAGTATTTCTAAAAGCTTAAGAGGCAGTATGACTTTTTTATCCACCATTTTGAATCGTGTTGTTGCCACTTCAGTCATAACCGGGGCTGTTGCATTAAGTCCAGTTTTGACAGCAATTGCTGAAGCTCAAACCTTGAACGGTGCTGGAGCAACCTTTCCCGCTCCTCTCTATGAAAAGTATGCTCGTGAAGTTAAGAAAAAATACCCCGACTTGAAAGTTAACTACCAAGCAATTGGTAGTAGTGGTGGTGTTCGCCAAACCATTGCTGGAACTGTGGACTTTGGTGGTAGTGATGCAGCGATGAAAGATGATGAAATCGCTAAAGTGAAAAATGGTGTGATCTTAGTACCCACTGCTGGTGGTGCTGTTTCCGTTGTTTATAATTTACCAGGTGTCAACAAGCTGAGATTATCCCGCGCGACATTACCAGCAATTTTCTCTGGAAAAATTAAAAACTGGGATGATGCAAAAATTAAAGCGGATAACCCTGGTGTCAATCTACCAAATCAACCGATTAAATTTGTCGTTCGCGCTGATGGTAGTGGTACAACTTTCATTTTTACTAACCATTTAAGCACTATCGATGGTTATTTCAAAGGCAGAATTGGAGCTAATAGTGCTCCCAAATGGAATTTACCCAACGCTCTCAAAGGTAAAGGTAATCCTGGCGTAGCTGCTTTGGTGAAAAGCACTCCCGGATCTATTGGTTATGTTGAATATGACTTTGCTACTAAAAACAACCTCAAATCAGCAGAATTGCAAAATAAGAAAGGTGAATTTATAGCTCCTTCTTTAGCATCTGCTAACGCAGCTTTATCTAATGTAAGTTTTCCTAGTAACTACCGCGTTTTTATCGGAGATCCCAGCCAAGGTTATCCGATTGTGGGTTTGACTTGGATGATGATTTACAAACAGTATGCTAATGCAGGAAAGGCCGACGCTGTGAAAAAATGGATTAACTGGGTACTCAAAGACGGTCAACAATACAATGATGACCTCAACTACACAAAAATTCCTGGTGATGTTGTCAACCGCGTACTACAAACAGTGAATAGCACTGTTAAGTAATTTTTACGCAAGCATTCAGCCGTCAGCTTTCTCAGTGAAAATGCAGATGGTTAAAACTTTCTCTTTTTTACTATTTCTGCTGATTGCTGAACATTTACATCTAAATTTACATATTCTGATTCCATCAACTTTTTATTGATCATGGCTAATTTATTTGAAACACCAGATGATAATTCCCGGAATTTAAGTGATGGAAATATTGATTTAACCTCTACGGGTGGCGTTAATTTCTGGTTTGACAAAGGATTTACATGGATAGTATATATTTTCTCTAGTATTACTGTGGTCGTCCTATTTGTGATGACTTGGGTAATTTTTCAGCAAGCACAACCGGCTATTAGTCAATTTGGATTCAGCTTTTTATGGGGTCAAGATTGGGATACGGGTAATCAGATTTTTGGTGCATTACCTTATATTTATGGAACACTGGTAAGTAGTGCGATCGCTATTTTATTAACTATACCTGTAGGCATATCCATCGCCTTAGTTACCAGTGAAGACTTTTTACCAAATCCAGTCAAAAGTACCATAGCTTTTGTGGTAGAACTAATTGCGGCTATCCCCAGCGTCATTATTGGTTTATGGGGGATTTTCATATTTATTCCTGTTATACAACCTCTAGAAAAATGGTTAGGTAACACCTTTGCCTTTATACCGTTTTTTAACACCCAAGACCCAGCCGGCAATAATATGTTGACAGCGGGAATTATTCTCGCCATTATGATTTTACCGACAATGGCAGCTATTTCTCGTGATGTATTATTGGTCATTCCTAAAGAGTTACGTAGTTCATCTATGGCTTTAGGCGGGACTCGTTGGGAAACAATTTTTCGGGTTTTATTACCAGCAGGATTTTCTGGAATGGTCAGCGCGGCCATGCTGTCTTTGGGTAGAGCTTTAGGGGAAACAATGGCCGTAACCATGGTAATTGGCAATTCTGCCCAAATAAGTCTATCTTTTCTTGATCCAGCATATACAATTCCTGCCATTTTAGCTAATGAGTTTGCTGAAGCTGAAGCAGGTTTGCATATTGGAGCATTAAGTTATTTAGGCTTAATTTTATTTGCCTTAACTTTGGCAATAAATATTGCGGCTGTATTACTTGTGGAGTGGGTTGGTAAAAAGAATAGATAAAAGTACGGATCATTCTAAATCGCACCAAATCCCTAATTAACAATCCAAAATCTAAAATCTAAAATCCAAAATTAATATGCGTGATTATCCAAGTGCGAAAATAAATCAATCTATAGCGGCTGAATTGTGTAAACCTTTACCGAAAAGTAGACAAGTATTTACATACTTGATGAATGGTATTGCCTTTAGTTTAAGTGGTTTAGCACTCCTGCCATTATTATCCATATTATGGGAAATTATGTCGCGGGGGGCAATAGGCTTCAAATTGGAGATGTTATTTAATCCATTAATTGAAAATGGGTTTGCTAATGCTATTCTTGGTACTATACTTATGGTAAGTATCGGTGCATTACTCAGTATTCCTGTGGGCATAATGACGGGAATATTTTTAGCAGAATTTAGCCAAAGTAACCCAATTACTCAATATGTTAGGTTTATTACTAGCATTATTACAGGTGTTCCTTCCATTGTCGTGGGGATGTTCGCTTATGGTGTAATTGTTTTATTAACTAAGGGATTTAGTGCCATTGCTGGGGGTTTTGCTTTAGCTGTAATTATGCTACCAGTGATAGTATTAACAACGGAAGAGGCTTTAAAGCTAATTCCCGTTTCCCAGCGTCTTGCTTCTGCAGCTTTGGGAGGAACTCGTTTTCAAACCACCTTTCGTGTTATTGTTAGTTCTGCAATCCCTGGAATTACTACGGGTATTTCCTTAGCCATAGCTCGGGCTGCTGGTGAAACTGCGCCACTAATTTTTACCGCCTTATTTAGTCAAAATTGGTCAGATGGGTTATTAAGTCCTACTGCTTCCTTACCAGTATTGATTTTTAATCTCTATAATAATCCTGACCCAGCGGTAAACCAATTAGTGTGGACTACTTCCATTATTCTCCTAACTTTAGTTCTGTTTTTCAGCTTACTGTCTCGCTTAATTGCTAAAAAAAGTAAGGTCAATTAAAAAATTTTCTGTCGTATTTTTAGGTGAATCATGAGTAATCTAACCACTACCATCAAAGTCAAAGATCTGAGCTTTTACTACGGAAACTATAAAGCTATTCAAGGGATATCATTGGATATCTATCAAAACCAAGTTACCGCATTAATTGGTCCTAGTGGTTGTGGTAAATCTACATTTATCAAAACTATTAATCGGATTAGTGAATTAGAAGGAAAGGTTAAAGTTGAAGGTCGCATAGAATTTCTTGGTCAAAATATCTATGATCCTCAAGTTAATATTAATCGTCTCCGTCGAGAAATTGGCATGGTATTCCAAAAACCTAATCCTTTTCCCATGAGCATTTATGAAAATGTTGCTTACGGTGTGAAAATTGCCGGTAGACAACCGAAAGTAGTATTAGATGAAATTGTGGAATCTGCACTGAAAGGTGCGGCTCTGTGGGATGAAGTCAAGGATAAACTGAATCAATCGGCTTTAGGCCTTTCTGGTGGACAACAACAGCGTCTTTGTATAGCTAGGGCTTTAGCTGTTAAACCCAAGGTACTGCTTATGGATGAACCTTGTTCAGCCCTCGATCCTATTGCTACTATGAAGGTAGAAGAGTTGATTCACAAATTACGTTCAGAATTTACGATTGTGATTGTCACCCATAATATGCAGCAAGCAACTCGTGTTTCTGATTTCACTGCATTTTTCAGCACTGATGAAAGTCGTGTTGGTCAAATGGTGGAATTTGGGGAAACTGGTCAAGTCTTTCGTAGTCCTCTAGATGCTCGTACCCATGACTATGTTTCGGGAAGATTCGGTTAAATACAACAGAAAGGCGTAGTTTGAGGGCAATCAGGATTTAAAATCAATAGCATTGCTATTCCTAAATCCATAATTAGTATGACTCACTCTACAGATATTACCACCTTAGCCAGGTGGATGGCGGCTGATTTCAGTAATCAAGCCCAAGTTTTTGAGAATCCGGCTTTTTTTGCCCATATTCGTGTGTGTATGCGTCCCCTTGATTGGGGGGTATTGTCAGGGGTGAGCTTGTTCGTGGAACAAGCTTATGATTATATGTTGAATAAACCCTATCGGGTACGGGTGTTGCATCTGACGACTGTAGGGGATAAAATCCATATTGAAAACTATACAGTTAAGGAAGAAAAGGACTTTTATGGTGCTTCCCGTGATTTACCCCGGTTACAGACTTTGACAAGCGATCGCCTAGAAAGGCTTTCTGGTTGTAACATGATTGTAGAATGGACTGGTGGCAAATTTAAAGGCTCAGTTGAACCGGGAAAGGGCTGTATTGTCATCCGTGACGGACAAAGAACCTATTTGGATAGTGATTTTGAAATCGATGGGGAAAGGTTCATCAGTCGAGACAGAGGGCGAAATCCTGAAACAGATGAGCATATTTGGGGTTCTGTTGCCGGTCCTTTTTACTTTGTGCGTTGGGGAAATTTTGCCGAGGAAGTTAAGTTAAGTCCCTAATTTCCACTGTAGGACAGGCTTTGCGTCTGTCCAGCTAAGTAAAAACATGAATCTTCAAAAAAATTTCTTTCAGATAGTGCAAATTTAGAAAAATGATGCTAACATCATTAAATGTAAGTGCGGCGACATAGCCAAGTGGTAAGGCAGAGGTCTGCAAAACCTCCATCCCCCGGTTCAAATCCGGGTGTCGCCTTTTTTGAAAAATCAGCTAAATTCAACCGGGGAGTGTCAACAAGTGACTTAGCTACTAGAACCGGAGGCGGCTAATTCTGCTAATCGTTCTTGTTGATCTTGAGATATACAAGATTGAATCACAGTTTCTATATCACCTTCCAAAACAGGGTTAAGGGTAAAATTTTGACCTAAACGATGGTCAGTCACCCGACTATCTTTATAATTGTAAGTACGAATTTTTTCCGAACGAGAACCCGTACCCACTTGGGAGCGCCGCATAGAAGTTACAGCATCCTGTTGTTCTCGCAGTTTTAATTCATACAATTTAGCCCGGAGAATTTGCATCGCCCGTTCTTTATTCTGCAACTGGCTTCGTTCTTCCGTACAGAAAATCCGAATACCCGTAGGTTTGTGGAATAAATCAGCGGCTGTTTCCACCTTGTTCACGTTTTGTCCACCCGCACCACCAGAACGGGCTGTACTCATTTCAATATCTTTCGGGTCAATATGGACTTCTACTTCATCAACTTCCGGCATGATCGCTATAGTAGCGGTAGAAGTGTGAACCCTTCCTCCCGATTCTGTCGCTGGTACGCGCTGTACACGATGTACACCCGATTCAAACTTCAGCTTACTATAAACACTATCCCCTTGAATTTCTAGAATTACTTCCTTAAAACCGCCCATTTCCCCCAAGGACTCGCTGACTAGCTTCACTCTCCAACCTTGGACATCAGCATATCGGGAATACATTCGTAGTAAATCACCTGCCCAAATACTAGCTTCATCACCACCAGTACCAGCGCGAATTTCCAACATAATATTTTTATCATCGTTGGGGTCACGGGGTAGTAGTAATACCTTTAAGCGACTTTCTAAGTATTCTAGCTTTTCCTCTAATTCGCTGACTTCCAATGCAGCCATTTGATGTAACTCTAGATCACTATTGGACTCTTTGAGTATTTGACGCGCCCCTACCAATTCATCCTGGGCTGTTTTCCAAGTTTCATAGGTATTAACTACCTCCTCCAAAGAAGAACGAGACTTAGCAATTTTTTGATACTCATCAGGATTACCAGCGGTATCAGGATCAGCTAAACGGCGTGTTAATTCATGAAATGTTTGTTCAACGGACTTAAGCTTCTCCAGTAAATATGATTCTGCCATGATGACTATAAATGCTCCTAAAAAATAACAAGTTGGCTCAAGCATTAAATGACAAGCGACCCTACACTATGCAGGGTCGTCGGTGGCCGCCGCCACGCTATCAACAGCTACAGCCAACCAGCTACTTTTGATTACTGTCGCTAGTTTGAGTGGTGGACATACCATATTTACGGAGGAAGCGTTCTACACGGCCTTCAGTATCAATCATTTTCTGAGTACCAGTGTAAAAGGGGTGATTTCCAGACCAAACATCTACGTGGAGTTCGGGCTTGGTAGAACCAATGGTCATAACAACTTGACCATTGCAGTAGACTTTAGCGTCTGGATACCATTTGGGATGAATATCAGGTTTAGCCATTGTTTTTTGTTGCGAATCTATATAAATTGGGACTGAGGGCTGGGGATTGAGACTAGGGGGATTAGGTAAAAGTTTTTTTCCTTCCTTTTTCCCTCTTCAGTTTTCCGCCTGAACTCCTGATAGCGCAGCGTGGCGTTAGCCATACTCGGTGAACTCCTGATTCCTATCTTAACGTTTGGAGTATTGAGGTGCTTTGCGGGCTTTGTGTAAACCGTATTTTTTCCGTTCTTTAGCTCGTGGGTCACGAGTTAAATAGCCTTCAGTTTTCAAAGGTGAACGGTTATCTGGGTCAAGTTCACATAACGCACGAGCCACTCCTAGACGGATAGAATCAGCTTGTCCAGTTAGTCCACCACCTTCAGCCTTCACCAAGATATCATATTCATTTTCTAACCCCAAAGTTTCCAAAGGTGCTTTAATAGATCCTAAGTAATTGGGATTGAATTGGAAATACAATTCTCCGTCTTTACCATTAACAATCATTTTCCCTTCACCGGGAACTAGACGAACTCTTGCCACTGAGGCTTTACGGCGACCAGTACCCCAGTAAACGGCACGACCGCTATTAATTTCTGCTATCTGCATTAGTTTTCTCCAGGAATTGTACTAATTGTGATTTCTTTGGGTTGTTGTGCTTCATGGGGGTGAGTTGGACCTGCGTACACTTTCAGCTTAGTAAATAACTGTTTACCCAAACTATTTTTAGGTAACATACCTTTAATAGCGTGTTCCAGGATTCTTTCTGGTAATCGCTGTTGTAACTTAGCGAAAGTTTCTGTTTTCATACCACCGGGGCGGCCAGAATGACGACGGTAAAGTTTTTGAGTGCGCTTTTTACCTGTAACTGCCACTTTCTCGGCATTGATAATAATCACAAAATCCCCTGTATCTAAATGGGGGGTATATTCAGCTTTTCTCTTGCCCCTGAGAATCATCGCTACTTCGCTGGCCAGACGGCCTAGACGTTTATCTGTAGCGTCTACTAAGTACCAATCGCGCTCAAGAGATGCTTGAGGGGGAAGGTAGGTTTTACTACTCATTGTTTGTCCTTTGTCAGTTGTCAGTTGTTAGTTGTCATGATTCATGACCCATGACTAGGTATGCTTGGGTGTCATACCAAATTTTTGGCGGAAAGGGAAAATCGGGATAACCGACCCTCAACAAGCATAGCCCGTGAGCAGGTGCAGAATATTTCACTTCTTCCCGCCGTTCTTGTCGCCAAATGTCGGTGAAGTTATCTAGAGTCCGCTGACCAGAACCTACTTCTACGACCATTCCTATTAACAGCCGCACCATACCATATAAAAATCCATTAGCCTGAATTTCAATATGGATAAAAGATCCACTACGACTACATTGTACTGCTTGCACTTCTACCCGGGAGTGCGATCGCGCTGATCCAGCCCGTTGAAAAGCAGATAAATGGTGTTTTCCCAGCAGTGGTTTCAGGGCAGATGTAATCAAGGATTCATCCAAGGGGGCATAATAATAATGCCAACTAAAAGGCTGCACGAATAAATTCGGTAACTCTTCAGTGTAGATGGTGTAGCGATATCGTCGGTAAACTGCGCTAAACCGCGCGTGCCAACTTTCACTTACACCCGCTGATGCCCTAATTAATATCCCTGGGGGCAAATAGCCATTAAGAACTTTTGCCCACCTGTGAGCAGGAATTAAACTTGCGGCTTGAAAATGGGCTACTTGGGCGGCAGCATGGACTCCAGAATCGGTTCTCCCTGCTCCATGTAGTGTTACATGATACCCTAGAACAGTGGCTATAGCTGTTTCTATCTCTTCTTGGACAGTGCGCTGTCCTTTTTGTCTTTGCCAGCCGTGAAAATGAGTACCTATGTACTGAATAATCAAGGCTACTCGCTGAGTGGCTTGTTGCTGGCGGCTTTCTAACATACTCGTTTGTCAGTTGTCAGTTGTCAGTTGTTTTTTGTACTACTGACCAATGACCAATAACTTTAAACTAGTTCAATAATCGCCATTTCAGCATGATCACCGCGACGGGGGACGGTATGCAGAATGCGAGTATAACCACCCTGACGATTAGCGTATCGAGTAGGAGCTTGCTCGAATAGTGCATGAACCAGGGTTTTGTCGTAGATATAACCTAATGCTTTCCGACGCGATGCTAAAGAGCCATCTTTCGCCAGGGTAATCATTTTATCTACTTCACTGCGGACAACTTTAGCTCTGATTAAAGTTGTCGTAATTCGACCATGACGTACCAACTCTGTTGTCAAAGCTCTGAGAAGAGCGCGACGTTGATCCGCTGGTTTACTAAGTTGTTTGACTCGGCAACGATGACGCATAACAAGGCACTAATGAAGTTTCATTTATTGGGTTTTGATTTAGCTGGGTTTAGAGCTTCTTTCTTGAGGTAAAGTAATACCTAAGCGACGCTGTAACGCTTCCACAACTTCTTCCGCCGACTTTTGACCAAAGTTTTTGATTTCTAAAAGGTCTTCTTGGGTATAATCCAATAAGTCGGCTACGGAATTTACTTGGGCCCGTTTTAGACAGTTATAAGCTCTGACAGATAACTGCAACTCTTCAATGGGAATTTGGGCGGTAGGATCATCGGGAATAGATGAACCTGTATCCGTTGGTTCTAAGGAGATATCTTTCAATGGGTTGAATAAATCTACCAAAATTCCAGCGGCAGATGATAGTGCCTCTTGAGGAGAAATACTACCATTAGTCCATACTTCTAATAAAAGTCGGTCTTTCAAAGAGCCATCACCACGAGCTTCTTCAACACTATAGTTGACTTTTCGCACGGGCATAAACACTGAGTCAATTTGGAGAAAATCCAAAGATGTAGCCTCTTCTCTACCTCGTTCTACAGTCCGGTAGCCCTTACCGCGCTCAATCCGAAATTCCATTTCCAGTTTTCCACCTTCAGCGATGGTGGCTATATACTGAGTCGGGTCAATCACTTCTACTTCACTAGGTAAATCGAAATGTGCCACAGTCACTGTTGCAGGTCCGTTAACGAGTAACCGACCAATTTGGGGTTGAGGAGAATAACTCTTGAGAATGACATCCTTCATTCGCATGAGCATTTCTAGTACATCTTCCCTTACCCCTGGAACGGTCGCAAACTCATGACTGACACCAGCAATTCTCACTGCTGTCACTGATGTTCCCTCTAAATTAGCAAGTAAAACCCGCCGCAACGCGTTGCCAACAGTTGTTCCTTGACCACGCTCTAGAGGTTCTAGAACGAATTTACTGTAATAGCTCCGACTTTCTTCAGCATTAGACTCTACACATTCAATTTGAAACTGCGCCACGGAGTAGCCTCCCTCACTTTGTAAAGTCAAAAGTCAAAATTTAAAAGTCAAAATTTAAAAGTCAACAGTCAACAGTCAAAAGTTGACAGTTAACTGTTAGATGAGAAAAGTTTAAACTCGACGGCGCTTAGGTGGACGGCAACCGTTATGGGGAATTGGGGTAATATCCCGAATCAGTGTAATTTCCAATCCTGCACCTTGAAGTGCCCGGATAGCTGTTTCTCTACCGGCACCAGGTCCGCTCACCATGACCTCAACTTGCCGCATTCCTTGATCTGTGGCTCGTCTTGCCGCGCTTTCAGCAGCAGTTTGTGCGGCGAAGGGAGTTCCCTTTTTTGCCCCTTTAAATCCACTAGAACCAGCACTTGCCCAGGAGATAACATCTCCATTTTGATCAGTAATCGTGACAATGCTATTGTTAAAGGTAGATTGAATGTAGGCAACCCCATTGGGTACGTTCTGTTTTTGCTTTTTGCTCCCGGTTTTTTTTGTCGGTTGTCTGGCCATATTTCTTTAGTGAATTTAAGGTACAACTTGCTAATTGCTGCAAGTTTAGAAAAATTATTTGCCAGGGGCTTTCTTCTTACCGGCCACTGTCTGTCTTCTACCACGTCTGGTTCTAGCGTTTGTCCGGGTTCTTTGTCCACGCACTGGTAAGCCCATGCGGTGTCTACGACCTCTATAACAACCAATGTCAACTAAACGTTTAATATTTAGTCCTTCTAACCGGCGTAAATCTCCTTCAACTTGATAGTTAGTTTCGATTTCTCCTCTCAGGGCTGTCACATCAGCATCGGATAGGTCTTTAACGCGTGTATCTGGGTTAACTCCAGTAGCTGCGAGAATTTGATGTGATCTAGTTAAGCCAATTCCGTAAATGTATGTTAGACCAATTTCTATACGCTTATCGCGTGGAAGGTCTACTCCGGAAATCCGTGCCACAATGAATCTCTCCCTATTGTTTTCGTAGTTGCATTTAGCAAAGCGCGATAGTCTGGACTTGTCCGGTTAATTTTCGCGGGTTTAACTTTGCTTTGATAGATAGTTTCTATCCTTGGCGTTGTTTGTGTTTGGGATTTTCACAAATCACCATCACACGACCACGACGCTTGATCACGCTGCACTTCTCACAAATTTTCTTAACTGAGGCTCTGACTTTCATGCCTTTTAAAATTGACTCCAAATAGTAAATTATAGCATTTCTAGAAGAAATATTTCAGTTATGTAACTAGAAAAAGACCAGTTGATTTATGTATGGTAAGATTCTCTGTTATTGATTTATTTCTTCCGCAAGCGATAGGTGATTCTACCTTTGGTTAAGTCGTAGGGTGTTAATTCAACTTTGACGCGATCACCAGGTAAAATCTTGATGTAATTACGGCGAATTTTCCCAGAAATGTGTGCTAGGACATTAAAGCCGTTATCTAAGTCAACACGAAACATTGCATTAGGCAATGATTCGGTGACAGTCCCTTCCATTTCGATTAGGTCTTGCTTAGACAAGTTTTTTCCTCAACTCAACAATCTCCTATTGTTCTTGTACACTTTCAGGGGCATAAAGAACACAATTAGAGAAAATATCAACAGTTTATTAATATATCTTAGCTAAAATTGACTTGCCCCTGGCTTGGAAGATAGGGGCGGGGTAATTCTCTCCGGGGAAAATTTGATTTTTTCCCTCTGGCGACATAGACCACTGCCCCTGAGTTTCTTTAAGCAGCTATGATATCTTTCAATTCGGTAAAAACTTCTTCTTGGGACTGATGACCGTTGACTGTGAGGAGTTTTTGGCGATCGCTGTAATAATCAATTAAAGGTGCAGTATCGTCACGATAAACTTCCAAGCGCCGACGAATGACTTCTTCAGTATCATCTTTTCGTCCGCGTCCTAATAACCGAGTAATGACAGTTTCATCTGGTGCATCCAGATTGACTACCTTTTCACCACCCTGTCCTAGACCTTTGAGTAATTTTGCGAGAAACTCCGCCTGTGTAACTTTACGGGGAAATCCGTCTAAAATCCAACCTGATTCAGCATCTGATTTTCTCAGACGTTCCTCGACCATATCTTCTACTAATTTATCGGGGACTAATTCGCCTTTATCCATATAAGATTGGGCTTGAATACCCAAATCTGTTTTATCCTGAATAGCCTGGCGTAAAATGTCACCTGTAGAAATATGGGGAATTTGTAAAAATTCAGCCAAGATTTTAGCTTGAGTTCCCTTACCAGCACCCGGTGGTCCCAAGAAGATTAATCGCGTCACTATTGTTTCACCATTCCTTCATAACGCTGAGAGATAACGTAAGTTTGGATTTGTTTAGCCGTATCAATTGCCACACCAACCAAAATCAACAAAGATGTTGCCCCCAGCCCCTTAAAGGTGGGAACTTTCAAAGCGCTTTCTACGGCTGTAGGAATAATTGCCACTAAACCTAAAAAGATAGCTCCTAAAAAAGTGAGGCGATTTGTCACCCGTTCAATATACTCACTAGTAGCCTTACCGGGACGAATTCCGGGAATACTAGAACCCATTTTTTTCAAATTCTGAGCCACATCTACTGGGTTGAGAATCAACGAAGAATAGAAGTAACTAAAGAAAACAATGGAAGTTAAGTAAACGAGGGCATATACCCAAGGTGCAGAACCACCAGGACTTAAATAGGTATTAACAATGTTTGCTAATTCAGGATTTTTAGTAAAATTGGCGACTAAAAGTGGCAAACTCAGGATTGCTGCTGCAAAAATAATTGGCATTACCCCACCAGAATTAAGGCGTAGGGGTAAATAACTCCGCTGTTCTGCTAAAACCCTTCTGCCTACTTGACGACGGGCAGAAATAATGGGGATGCGGCGCATTCCTTCCTGTACGAACACAATACCCACGATTGTGAACATAAAAACCAGTATCAGGACGATGACACGCCCAACAATTTCCCGTCCACCAACTTGTACCAAGTCAATGGTATCCCCTAGAGACTTGGGTAAAGAAGCCACAATGTTGACAAAAATCAACAAAGATGCACCATTGCCGATACCCCGTTCAGTAATCAGTTCCGAAGCCCACATAACGAACATTGAACCAGCAGTAAGAGCTATTGCGGTTTCTGCTACGAATATTGGACCTGGTTTGAGGGCAAATTGTTGGAGGAATAGTGTCGAAAAAGCCACACTTTGAATAATTGCCCAAACTACAGTCACATAACGGGTAATTTGGGATATTTTCCGCCGACCTGCTTCCCCTTCATTTTTCTGTAAATTTTCTAGAGAGGGAACAGCAGCCGTGAGTAATTGGATGATAATGGAGGCATTGATAAAGGGCAAAATCCCCAAAGCAAAGATCCCTAAAGTAGAGAGTCCTCGTCCAGAGAATATATCCAATAAGCCAAAGATGGAATTGTTGCCCGATATAGCTTCAGCAAACTTAGGTCTATCAATTCCTGGTACAGGTAAAAAGATGCCCAGACGAACCAAAATTAAAATACCTACGGTGACAAGCAGCCTACCTCTCAGTCCGGCTGCTTGTGCCATCTGCATAAAAGTCTCTTGAGCCGTTGGGGCTTTATCTCGACTGATCATAGAATTTTACCTTTTAAGTATGAGGTCTGAAGTATGAGGTGTGAAGTATGAGGTGCTTTATTATGCTTCATCCTTCATCCTTCATCTTCTATGCAGCTATGGCTGTACGCCACGCTACGCTATGACAACTCCCACCAGCAGCTTCAATTTTGGTACGAGCTTGGCCTGTGAAAGCAGCAGCTTTTACCTGAAGAGGAACATTTAATTCCCCATTCCCCAAAATTTTCAATGGACCCTTAACAGCGGTTAAAATACCAGCCTCTTTCAAAGATTCCAGAGTTACTTCTGAGTTAGGAGGTAAATCATTTAACTTCTCTACATTAATGATCGTGTAAACTTTCCGGTTAATCAGGGGGAAGCCCTTGAGTTTAGGTATCCGGCGGTACAATGGCTGTTGACCACCTTCAAAACCTGGTCTTGTGCCACTACCAGAGCGGGATTTTTGACCACGCATCCCTAAACCAGCACTAGCACCTTGTCCAGCAGAAATACCTCTACCTACGCGTTTACGGCGTTTTTTCGAGCCTTTTTGGGGCTTAACATCGTTCAGTCTCATTTTGGTTGGGGATTTTAGATTTTAGATTTTGGATTTTAGATTGAGAATCTGATACAAAGGGTGACTAAATATAGAGTTTCTCAATGGCGATACCGCGATCTTCAGCAACTTCACTTAATGTCCGCAGGGTAGATAGAGCGTTAACTGCGGCTCTGGCATTGTTTAAAGGGTTGTTTGAACCTAATTGTTTAGCAAGAATATTGCGTATTCCTGCCAACTCTAATACAGTCCGTACAGCACCCCCGGCAATTACCCCTGTACCTGGTGCGGCTGGGCGCATCATGACCTTAGCCCCGCCACCAATACCATCAATGGGGTGAGGAATGGAATTGGATTTAGTGATTGGGATGTCAATTAGATGTTTTTTACCATCAGCGACACCTTTTTTAACTGCACCAATAACATCTGATGCCTTACCAACTCCGACTCCAACTTGTCCACGTTCATTACCGACGACGACAATGGCACGGAAGCTGAGTTTTTTACCACCTTTGACGACTTTACTCACCCGGCGGATTTGGATAACTCGCTCTTGCCAGGTAGTTTCTTCTTTTTTTGTACGGCTTGCTTTACGACGACCGGTTACCATAATCAATGCTCTCTTTTAGTTGTCAGTTGTCAGTTGTCAGTTGTCAGTTGCTACTGACTACTGACGGACTTAGAAATCTAAACCAGCCTCGCGTGCCGCCTCAGCTAGTGCTTTAATGCGACCATGATAGAGGTTACCACCCCGGTCAAAAACAACTTTGGTGATGCCTTTTTCTAGGGCGCGTACAGCTACCAATTTACCAACTTGTACGGACGCTTCACAATTAGCACCAGAAGCAATATTGGATTTTAATTCGGGTTCTACAGTTGATGCGGCGACTATAGTTTCTTGCTTGGTATCATCAATCAATTGAGCGTAAATATGCTCATTAGATCGGAATATAGCCAAGCGTGGACGTTCCGGTGAACCATTGACTTTGCCACGAACGCGTCGATGACGACGCTGTTTTGATTCTTTGCGTGTAAGTTTCATATTTACTTCTTACCACCCTTACCAGTCTTACCGGCTTTGCGTCTGACCACTTCACCTGCATAGCGAATACCTTTACCCTTATAAGGTTCAGGTGGACGAACAGCACGAATTTTAGCGGCTGTGTTGCCGACAATTTCTTTGTCATAGCCACTGACTATGACATTAGTAGTACCTTCTACCGCAAATTGAATTCCTGCTGGGGGTTCAATTTGCACTTGATGGCTATAACCCATATTTAAGACTAGGTTACTGCCTTGAAGTTGGGCGCGATAACCAACCCCTTGAATTTCCAAACGACGTTGAAAACCCTGGGAAACTCCCTCCACCATATTTGCCACTAAGGTGCGGCTCAAACCGTGCATTTGTCTGGAGGTGCGGGTTTCATCACGACGGGTAACTAACAGTGTTTCTCCTTCCTGGGAGACTATGACATTGTTAGGTAGTTGCCGGGAAAGTTCACCTTTTGGACCTTTCACCACTACTTTGACACCATCAATCGCCACTTGCACTTTGGCGGGGATGGTAATTGGACGTTTACCAATACGAGACATGATTTTTTGTTCTTTGTCAGTTGTTTTTTGTCAGTTGTCAGTTGTTCGTTGTTTTGGCACTGACCAATGACCAATGACCAATGACGATTACCAAACGTGGCAAAGCACTTCACCGCCTAGATTTTGGCGGCGTGCTTCGCGGTCAGTCATAATCCCACTGGATGTAGAAATAATGGCAATACCGATACCGCCTAGCACTCTTGGTAATTCTTTTTTGTTGGAGTAAACTCGTAAACCGGGTTTACTGACTCGCTTGAGGGCAGTAATTAAAGGTTGGCGATTTTTACCTTTGTATTTCAGGGAAATAACTAGGTTACGCTTTACCCCTTCTCCTGCTTCTTCAACTTCCGCAATGAAGCCTTCTTCCCGCAGTACCTTAGCAATGCTACGGGTCATTTTTGTAGCTGGTACTTGCGTAGTTTGATGCTTCGCCATATTGGCATTGCGGATGCGCGTCAGCATATCTGCAATTGTGTCGTTAGCCGCCATCGTTCCCTCTTTAGATGAACTTATTGATCACGAAAGGGCATTCCCATTTCCTTGAGTAAGGCGCGGCCCTCTTCGTCGGTTTTTGCCGTGGTGATAATTGAAATATCTAACCCTCGGACTTGATCGATTTTGTCGTATTCCACTTCTGGAAAAATTAGCTGTTCGCGCACACCCAGTGTGTAGTTGCCACGGCCGTCAAAGCTTTTGGCACTGACACCACGAAAGTCTCTGATTCTGGGTAGTGTGAGGTTAATCAGACGATCTAAGAAGGCGTACATCCGTTCGCCTCTGAGCGTCACCATAATCCCTACAGGCATACCTTGACGAATTTTAAAGCCAGCGATCGCTTTCTTTGCCCGTGTCACCACAGGTTTTTGTCCAGTAATCAGGGCTATTTCGCTAATTGAGGCCTCTAGTGATTTAGCATTTTGAGCAGCTTCTCCCAAACCTCTATTGATAGTTATTTTAGTCACCTTCGGCACTTGATGCACGTTGGTGTATTGAAACTGAGTAATCAATTTGGGAGTAATCGTCTCTTGATATACAGTTTTCAGTCGTGTTATGGCCATAGTGTTTGTCCTTATATTCCCTGGGCTTGGTCAGGGAAAGTTCTTTGCTAGTTGTCAGTTGTCAGTTGTCACTTGTTTTTTACTTAATGACCAATGACCAATGACTAATAACTATTTATCAAGAATTTCACCTGTTTTTTTGAGCATTCTCACCTTCTTACCTTCAGCAGTGAAGGTGTAGCAGATGCGACTAGCAACGTTTTGTTTGGTGGAATAGAGCATCACATTGGAGCTATGAATGGGATACTCCTGGGTGACTATTTGCCCTGATTCCCCTTCTTGCTGGGGTTTCACGTGCTTGGTTTTAATGTTGACACCTTTGACAAGAACTTTGCTCAGTTGTGGCAGTGCTTTAATCACTTCACCAACTTTACCTTTATCTTTGCCAGCGATAACTTGCACAGTATCACCAGTTTTGACGTGCATTTTATGAAAAACTTTGGGTTGTGGGCGCTTTGCCATTACAGCACCTCCGGAGCCAGAGAAACAATTTTAGTAAAGTTTTTGTCGCGCAGTTCTCGAGCTACAGGTCCAAATACCCGTGTACCTCTAGGATTACCTTCTTTGTTGATAATCACTGCGGCGTTATCATCGAAACGGATGGTCATACCGCTATCACGACTAATGGCTTTACGAGTACGCACAATTACTGCTTCTACAACATCAGACTTTTTGACGGCCATGTTGGGTGAAGACTCTTTGACAACGGCGATAATTCTATCACCTACGCCACCATAACGGCGGTTACCTGCACCTAATACGCGGATGCACATTAGTTTTTTAGCACCGCTATTATCTGCGACATTCAGATAAGATTGGGGTTGAATCACAACTGGTCTCTCTTTTGGGGTTGTTGTATTGTATAATACAACTGTTTACGCTGTAGCTTTGGTGTTTAGGATTTCCGTAACTTGCCAACGCTTGGTTTTGCTCAGGGGTCTAGTTTCTTGAATCCGCACCCGGTCGCCTATTTTGCACGTATTTTCTTCGTCGTGAACTTTATAGCGGCGGGTTTTAACTACGATTTTGCCGTACTTGGGGTGAGGTGCGCGGTTTTCTATGGCTACTACCACAGTTTTTTGCATTTTATCGCTCACTACCAAGCCAACTCGTTCTTTGACTGCCATAATCTTCTACTTTTGCTCTTGGTCTGAAAGACTTGCTGCCCGTTTCCGTTCTCCTTCTACTGTCAGTAATTGGGAGAGTCGATGGCGTGCGTGTTTGAACTGGTGAGGCTTTTCTAGTTGTCTTGTGGCTTTTTGCAAGCGCAACTGGAATAGTTGTCTTTTAACGGCAACAATTTCCTCAGCCAGCCGTTCATCATTTAATTCTCTAGCTTCCGCAATCTTGGGAAGAGACATAACCTACTCCTGCTCCTGTGGTTGAGAGCGTACAATAAATTTGGTCTTAATTGGTAACTTAGCGTCGGCCAAGCGCATAGCTTCGCGGGCAATTTCTTCAGCAACGCCGCCAATTTCAAACATGATCCGGCCTGGTTTGACCACAGCCACCCAAAATTCTGGATTACCTTTACCAGAACCCATCCGGGTTTCAGCAGGACGCATGGTGATTGGTTTGTCAGGGAAAATGCGAATCCAGATTTTACCACCCCGGCGAATATAACGAGTCATTGCCCGACGGGAAGCCTCGATTTGCCGTGAGGTAATCCAAGATGGTTCTTGGGCTTGGAGTCCAAAATCCCCAAAGTTGAGGGTACTGCCACGGCTGGCCAGACCTTCCATGCGTCCGCGTTGTTGTTTGCGGAATTTAGTTCTTCTAGGACTTAACATGATTTGTCAGTTATCGGTTCTCAGTTGTCCGTTGTCAGTTGTCAGTTTTTTTACCACTGACTATTGACCATTGACTTAGGTTTCATTGGAGCGGTCTTCAAACTGTTGACGGCGACGTTGTTGTTGTCGGCGACGGGGTTCGCGTTCACGGTCTCCACGGTCACGGTCACGGTCACGTTCTCTGGCTGGTTGAGCGGGAGCCTGTTCTTGACCAGGAATAATTTCCCCTTTAAATACCCAAACTTTAATACCGAGAATCCCGTAGATTGTCTTAGCTGTGCAGCCAGAATAGTCAATATCAGCGCGTAATGTATGGAGCGGAACTCTACCTTCACGAGTCCACTCGGAGCGGGCAATTTCTGCACCGTTGAGCCGACCACCGACTTGAACCTTGATTCCTTGTACACCTGCTCTTTGGGCGCGTTGAATTGCTTGACGAACAACTCGGCGGAAGGAAACCCGACGTTCTAGTTGTTGAGCAATGTATTCAGCAATCAGGTAAGCATCAGCATCAACTCGTTGGACTTCAACAACGTTAATACGGATTTGGCGATTACCACCCAAAGCTCCTTGTAGTCCAAGGCGCAATGATTCAATACCCTGACCACCCCGACCTACAACTACACCTGGTCTAGCTGTCCGAACTTCTAGGTCAATTTGATCAGCTTTGCGCTCAATTCTCACTTCGGAAATGCCGGCGTTATTTTGAGCGTATCTACCTAGTTTTTGTTCAATGTACTGACGGAGTTTGTAGTCTTCCTGTAGAAGTTCTGGATAACGGTCAGGTTCTGCAAACCAAAGGGATTGGTGTTCTTGAGTTATACCCAGTCGAAAGCCGACTGGATGAATTTTCTGTCCCACAAAAGCTTCCTCTAAAATTTCTGACTGTACGCAATTTTCTTGTGCCTGTACGGCTGTTTACTCAGCAGTAGTGCCAGCGGAAACAGCAACAGTGATATGACACGTTGGCTTGCGAATTTGGTAAGCTCGACCTTGTGCTCTGGGTTGAAACCGTTTCAGCACTGGTCCTTGGTCAGCAAAAGCTTGACTAATCACCAAACTGGATCTATCTAAGCCAGCATTATGCTCTGCATTAGCTGCGGCACTTCTGAGGACTTTTAGAATGGGGTCACAAGCACCGTAGGGCATAAATTCAAGAATGATTAGTGCTTCTCGGTATGAACGCCCGCGAATTTGATCAAGTACACGGCGCACTTTATAGGGGGAAATGCGTATATAACGGGCGATCGCCTTCACTTCAGTAGTATCAGTTGCCATAATTTATGCGATTATCTCCCTGATTTCTTGTCACTTTTGCCATGACCTCTGTAGGTACGGGTAGGAGCAAATTCTCCTAACTTATGTCCTACCATTTGTTCGTTGACAAATACAGGAACGTGCTGCCGTCCATTGTGAACAGCGATAGTATGACCTACCATCAAGGGCAAAATTGTCGAAGCTCTCGACCAAGTTTTGACCACTTGTTTTTCATCTTTTGCATTTAACTTCTCAATTTTCTTGAGCAGATGGTCAGCTACAAAAGGACCTTTTTTTAAAGAACGACCCATAGTTCAGTTTTGGATTTGGGATGGGAAATGGAGAATTTCTAATTTTGGACTACTAAGTTGTCTCATATAGAGCCAGTCTAAAATCCAAAATTTAAAATCTAAAATTCTAGGACTGACGACCACCACGACCACGTTTAGAGGATTTGCGGCGACGACGCAGAATTAACTTAGTGCTTGACTTCTTGCGATTACGAGTCTTAGCCCCTAAAGTAGGTTTACCCCAAGGTGTCACAGGACCTGATCTACCAATGGGCGCTCTCCCCTCACCACCACCATGGGGGTGATCCACCGGGTTCATAACGCTACCTCTAACCTTAGGACGACGGCCTTTCCAGCGATTCCGTCCAGCTTTACCCGCGCTCAGGTTTCTTGCGTCTGTATTGCCAACTTGTCCAATGGTGGCATAGCAATCACGCCGAATTAAACGAACTTCACCGGAGGGTAATCTCAATGTTACATAGTTGCCTTCTTTGGCCACTACTTGGGCTACAGCGCCAGCAGCCCGGACGATCTGACCACCTTTACCTGGTGTCATTTCGACGTTGTGAACACCAGTACCCAAGGGCATATTTGCTAAAGGTAGGGCATTACCATCTTCAATAGGAGAATCAGGTCCAGCAATTACCTTTGTGCCTACAGTCATGCCATTTGGTTGCAAGATGTAACGTTTTTCGCCATCTTCATACAACAATAAAGCGATCCGTGCATTGCGGTTAGGATCGTATTCAATGGCTATAACTGTAGCAGTCATATTCCGCTTATCTCTTTTAAAGTCAATAATGCGGTAAAGTTGCTTGTGTCCGCCACCCCGACGACGGCTAGTTATCCGCCCTTGATTGTTCCGACCTTTGGGACGATGAACTGATTCAGTTAATGATTTTTCTGGCTCGGTTTTCGTAATTTCAGCAAAGTCGGAGATGATAACTTGGCGAGTACTGGGGGTATAAGGGCGATAAGAACGAGTACCCATGGTTCAATTTTGGATTTTGGATTAATCAATTTTGGATTTTGGATTTTCGATTATTGGTAATCTCAAATCTCAAATTCTTAAACTTCTGGGAAGAGAACTTTTCTAATTTTTTCTTCGTCCCCAGGGGCAACGGTGACAATAGCTCGCTTATACTGGGGTTTATAACCAATAAATCTACCTACACGTTTTTGTTTACGTGGGGGGTTGGCGGTATTGACTTTGACGACCTTAACTGCAAATAGGTCTTCAATGGCGGCTCTAATTTGTGGTTTAGTGGCTTTAGGAATGACTTCAAAGGTGTATTTGTTTTGTTCCATAAGTATGGTCGCTTTTTCGGTGAGAATGGGGCGACGCACTAAGTCTGGTAGATCACGGGTGGCAACTAGTTTAGGCACTGTAGACCTCCTGGATCTTCTCTAGGGTTGATGATGTAACAACTATTTTGTCTGCATGAAGTAAGTCGTAAACGTTCAACTGGTCAGCAGGAATCAGTTTTAGGTTTTCGATGTTACGGGCTGATAAAAGCACGTTTTCTGCAATTTCTGACAAAATTAAAAGTGTCTTTTGTTCTGGTACAGCACCCCATCTAGCTAATGCAGCTACGAGGTCTTTGGTTTTAGGACGCTGTAACTCGTTGCTAAATTCTTCAACAATGATGATGTCTTCAGCGCGTCCAATCAGGGCTGTCCGCAATGCCAAACGGCGTTCTTTGCGGTTCATTTTCAGGTCGAAATCTCTGGGTTTTGGTCCAAAGATGACACCACCACCACGCCATAATGGTGAACGGATAGAACCAGCACGGGCGCGACCTGTGCCTTTTTGCCGCCAAGGTTTACGACCACCACCACGAACTTCTGCACGAGTTTTAGTGCTGGCAGTTCCCTGGCGAGAATTGGTCATTTGTCTGACTAGGGCGCGGTGTACGATATGCGCCGCTGTTGTTTCTTTGGCAACTGGTAAGTCAAAGCTGGTTTCGCCAACTTGTTCTCCTTGCCAATTTTTAATTACACTCTCTACCATCTTTGTGTCCTTTGTCAGTTGTCTTTTGTCAGTTGTCTTTTGTCAGTTGTCAGTTGTCTTTTTTTGCCACTAACCAATGACTACTAAACAATGACTAAATGACTATTTTTTACCAACTATAGTTGCTGGAACGACGCTCACTAAGGCTCCTGGTTTGCCAGGAATGGCTCCTTTAATGAGGATTAAATTACGTTCTGTATCCACTCGTACCACTGTCAGTTTGCGAATTGTGACCCGAGTACCGCCTAAACGTCCTGCCATCCTTTTACCGGGATAAACACGACCTGGGGTTGTACCAGCACCGATAGAACCTGGGGCTCTATGGTTTTTAGAACCGTGTGACATGGGTCCGCGACCAAAGTTGTTCCGCTTTTGGTTGCCTGCAAAACCGCGACCGATACTTGTACCAACTACATCTACAATTTCACCAGCACTAAAAATATCTGCTTTAATTTCTTGACCTGGGGTGTAATCACCAGCGCTGTCGGTGCGATATTCATTTAGATGACGGAGTGCTGGGGCAGATGATTTGGCTAAATGTCCCAACAATGGTTTGTTCAGTGCCTTGGGTTTGACTTCGCCATAACCAACTTGAATGGCAGAGTAACCGTCGGTCTGTTTTGTTTTAACTTGCGTAACGGTGCATGGACCGGCTTGGATGATAGTAATAGGAATGGATACTCCTGCTTCATCAAAGATTTGGGTCATGCCCAGTTTGGTGCCGAGAATACCTACAGACACAGTTACTGGTTCTCCTTTCGTTTTATTTTTTTGGGCTAAACCTGGAAGTCAAATGGGGACATTTTTTGTCACCACTTCGGAAGTTTTCACTGGCGTTAGACAGTGCAAATTCTTGGCGACGCAACAATTTTTGTCCTTTTTGCTTTAGTGAATTTGTTTATTTTCACTTACTCAATCACAATAACAGGAATAACTCCTACTCTATTGAGAGGGTATTACTTCTGTAATCCAATGCGAGGCTTAATGGCTTTGCGCTGTGTGCAGCAATGCTTTTGTCCAAGCAATTGCTTTGGCACTCTACCGTTGTAGTCGGACTTAAGTGGTTATTCCCTCTCAGTATCCATTTTCTCAAGGCTTAACATAACGCTATAAAATCAACATTATTGCTCAAGAACTACTTCTTTTAATACCTTAAACTATTGTTTGAGGTGTTGCCTAATTTTTTTTTAGGATTTACGGGAGTGATTTGCTGTGGGAGCTTGAATATGACTTTGGCTCTTGATTTGACCTAAAAGCTTTTTTAGTTTAGCAGTCTCTGATGCATTCAGCCAGTTTTATTCTTTTAGGGAAACTAACTAGGAACTCAGATGCTAGGACTAACTAGGAACTTTCAATCAGAAGGATAGCTATCTAATTCTACTGTTCGGTCACAATCTAATAATATAAATCATTTATCAATTTTTGTCTAGTGTTTTTCTGATGATTTTTTATGATGTTGGGCTGAGGGTGGGTGGTTTTACCCAAATTTCGGTTTTTAATTCTCAAGATTGTTGAAAATATGCGCTTTCATTTAACTTAATTTACCACTAGAGGGTGAATAATAGAGATATTTAAGTGGGATAGGAAGAAAATCTATGGCACTAATTACCACTGGTAACGGTTTTATCCGCAGTTTGGAGAAGTTTGGGGCGTTGGGTGTTTATGTTCCTCTGGAGGGGGGCTATGAAGGTCGGTATCTCCGCCGATTACGGGCTTCTGGCTATGTTGGCCTCCATATTACTGCTAGGGGTCTGGGTGATGTGGCTGCGTATCTGACTCAAGTTCATGGTGTCAGACCACCGCATTTAGGTAAAAGAAGTAACAGTAATGGTGCGGCTGTGGGTGATGTATATTATTTACCACCAATGATCGGTTCTCATTTGGCACAATTACCACCTAAGTCTAAGGGGTTGGTGTTGTGGATTATTGAGGGATATATTCTTTCTGATCAGGAGGTTGAGTATTTAATGAATTTGCCTAAGTTAGAACCACGGGTTAAGGTGGTAATTGAGAGAGGTGGCGATCGCAGTTTCCGCTGGACTCCTTTGGAAAAGACACTGTTAGCTAGTTAAGCAAATTGTAAGGGTGGTAAAACTCCACCCCTAGGGTTAATTTGGGGATGTCTTAATTTTGTATTTCCTGTTGTACCCAAGTACGAAAAGATTTTTCAGCTTGGACTTCATCTATTTGGCAATGTTGCAAAAATTGATAAAGTTTTTCTTTGGTGATTATAGAAAATGTGGGACTTTTTTCTCCTTCAATATATTGATGATTTTGAAGTTGATAAATTCGCAATATTTCACCGTTATAACGCCAAAATTCGGGTACACCCATGCTGGCATAAAACTGAAGTTTATTGATGTCAGTATGAGTAATATCTACTTCTACA
This sequence comes from Aphanizomenon flos-aquae FACHB-1287, assembly GCF_014698755.1. Taxonomy (GTDB): domain Bacteria; phylum Cyanobacteriota; class Cyanobacteriia; order Cyanobacteriales; family Nostocaceae; genus Dolichospermum; species Dolichospermum flosaquae. The sequence continues at coordinate 103,376 of NZ_JACJTO010000009.1, forward strand.
ATTAGGTCTGGTGGTGGATCTTCGTTTAAATTAACTTTTTTGCCAACTACTTGAGGTTGATTTTGAATGTAATAACAATTATCCGGTTCAGCACTTCTTTGTAAATCATCACGATTTAAAGTGGTTGAGCCCATTGTTTTGATTTTTAAACCCATTTCCACTACCAAAATGCGGATAAATAGTTCAATTAATCTGGTAGCACTTTCATGTTCTTCTAATGGCATGGTGATTTCTAATGTTCCTTGATCATAAATGAGTCGAGAAGAACGATTTTGCCCTAATGCTGTTAAAATTAGTTGGTAATTTTGCCAACTGATATTGTGAAAAACTACTCGCTGTTCTGCGGGGGTAGTTTCTGGGGTAATATTGTTTGGTTTAATAATTGTATTAACCATAGTTGCCTTTAAATTTAGGTTAATAATTATTATAATATATTACGCAAAAGTGAGAAACGAGTGAATTTAAATTTGTCTACTCCCTTACAATTAATTGGGCGTTCTATAGAGTTTCAGCGGATTATTGAAATACTCGCAAAAGATGCTGATTTGTTAATTACTGGAGTTCCTGGTAGTGGGAGACGCACTTTAGTTAGAGGTGCAGCACAGGAGGTAAATACGGTTATTTTGGAAATAGACTGTATTCGCGCTACGGAAGCGGAGAGATTTGTGCAATTATTAGCAGAAGCGATTAATCAAAGTTGGAAAGCAGAAAAAATTCAAATTTGGTTAAATGAAAATCGGTCGGCATTTTTTACTTTTAATTCTGAAAGTCAACTCAAACTAATTCGTCCTTTGGAACAAGAACAATTATGGCAAGCTTTTGCCAGTTTGTTAGATTTATTAGAAATAATGGCGATTGATTTAAATCAACGAATATTACTGATTTTAGTAAGTTTTCCCCATATTCGTTCTTGGGATCGTCAAGGTTTATGGGAAACTAAATTTAGAAAGGAAGTTAAGGCATATCCTCATGTTAGCTATGTATTGATAGCCACAATTGCTGAATCTAGCCAACATTCAGATAATGCTAATTATCCGATAGAAACTATTCAATTAGCTCCTTTAGCTAAGGACGTTGTAGCCTTATGGGCGCGGGAAATTTTACATACAAAGGGTTTCACCTTTGATTGTCATAGTCAAGCTTTACAGCTATTTTTAGAGGCGGTACAGGGACATATTGGCGATGGAATGGCGATTATTCGGCGGTTATCTGCGTCCCGTTGTGCAGATGGTTTAATTAGGGAGGAAGATGTGCAAAATGCTATGGCGGGATTATTGAAAGATTTATCTATGACTTATGAATCTTTGCTGATGTTGTTACCAGCAAATCAGGTACATTTATTAGAGTCTTTGGCTATTGATCCTACTGATAAACCTCAGAGTAAGGAGTATATTCAAAAGCATGGACTTTCACGGGGTGGAAGTCTACAAGGGGCGTTAACTGGTTTACAGCATAAGGGTTTGATTTATGATGCTGAACATGGTTATCGGTTAGCTATGCCTTTGTTAGCTTTGTGGTTGCGGGAACGGTTGAGTTAATTTGGTTTCGCGCAAAGACGCTAAGGTGCAAAGGGAGAAGGTTATAATTCTGGTAAAAATTCAGTTTCTAATATTTTTGTGATTTCATAATGACAATTTTCTGGAAAGGTTTTATAGGGGAGGTTTGTTTCTTTGACTGCTAAGTTAATTCCATCTTGATAACTTAATGAAAAGGCTTCTTCTAAAGATAAAAAAGGTTTTATTATGGACTTGTGCTAAAATAATGAGTAAATCTTTTAGCCATTCTATCGCTAAAGTTTGATAAATGAGATGCAAATCGCGTTTTTTCATATACTTTTCTAAGTCCATTCCCTCAATTTTTTCCATTACCAAACATTTATCCGATATTCTACCTTAATTTACGGAAAATGGGTGAATGTTGTCAGAATCAGGATTTTCAGGATATATTGTTAAGCTGCGTTGATAGCGATCGCTTATCATAGAAAATATATGTATATCTTATGCCAATTTAACAATAGAGACTCAGAGGAAGAAAAGGAGTATGGAAGAGTTATTAATGTTAAAGGAATTATTGCACGAAGGGAAAGTTTTAGAAGCTTTAGATTTGGTGGAAGAATTGGAGGAAATGAGTAAGTCTGATAAGTTAAATAAGATTTTTAGTTATGGAATTATTTTGTTATTACATTTGATTAAACAAGGGGCTGAAAAACGTTCTACTCGGTCTTGGGAAACTTCTATTTTTAATTCTGTTAAGCAAATTCAACGCACTAATCAACGTCCCAAGGGTAAGGGTTTTTATTTGCAGGATGATGAGTTATTGGAAACTTTACAAGATGCTTACGAATCGGCTTTAAGAAAGGCTGCTTTAGAGGCTTTTGAAGGCAGGTATACAGCAGATGAATTAGGGGAATTTGTTAATCAAGATGAGGTGATTCAAGGAGCTATGAATTTTATTTTGGGAGAAGAACATTAATTTTGTCTGAATCAGGATGCTCAGGATTTTAGGATGTTCAGGATATTAAGAATATGAATAAGATGAAAATAATGAAATCCTGTTTATCCTTTAATCCTGGATATCCTGATTCAGACATTATCCCTAAAAGTCTTGTTCATCCTTTGTTGAGATTTTCAGGATATTAAGAATATGAATGAGATGAAAATAATGAAATCCTGTTTATCCTTTAATCCTGGATATCCTGATTCAGACATTATCCCTAAAACCGTCCATTTCCCTGAATAATATGTTTTACCGTCGTCAATGTTTCCAAACTAATAAATCCCCGACGATGTCCTTTTTGATTGGACATTCCTAAAAATACAGCCTCTCCCCGTGAAGAGTGACGGGAAAAACGAGGAGAAGCATTAATATAAGTGGAGGCGCTATTTACTCCTAATGCAAATTGGCGACTTTCTAGGTAAGATTCTGTAACAATACTATCAGCATGACTGCTACTATATTGGTTAATCCAAGCGATCGCACTTTCTAAATTATCCACCAATTTAAAAGCTACTGTTTTAGTTAAATAAGGTATTCCCCATTCTTCATCTTTAGCTAATTGTAAATGAGGAAATGCTGCAACTAATTCAGCATCACCTTTAAGTTCAAAACCTTTTTCTTTTAAACTTGTCCACAGCACCGACAAGGAAGATGGTAAAGCTTGACGATGCACTAAAACCTTTTCAATAGCATTTACTGGATCTGGTTCGCTTTCATGGCTATCCATAATCATCCAGCGAATCATTTCTAAGCTACTATTCACTGACCAATACAGATAGCAATTACCCATTGCTGACTTTAAAACTGGACAGGTTGCTTGTCTAATGACCTGTTGAATTAAACTAGAACGTCCATAGGGAATAACTAAACTTAAATACTCGTCTTGAGTAACTAAATCTCGCACTGAAGCACCATGTTCAGTAGTAATTAATTCAACACAACCCTTTGGTAAACCAACTTTAGTAATAGCTGTTTGTAGTGAATTAGCGATCGCTGTATTAGAATTACTAGCTTCCGTACTCCCTTTAAGAATAATACTATTACCAGTTTTTATACAAAAACCTGCGGCTATTGCCCCTAAATCGGGGAAAGCCTCATAAATAAAGGCAATTACCCCTAAAGGCATTAACTGGGTATAACTTTGGGAGTCTTCCTGTTGATAATCAGCAGTTCTTACCCGACGCAAAGGATCGGATAATTCCCCCAATCGTTGCAGAATTTTGATTGTATTCTCTAACCTAGAGGGAGTTAGCTTCAACCAGTCCAAAATCAATTCAGGAACTGCCATTTCTCGACTTGCTTCTAAATCCAAGGTATTAGCTTCGAGAATTTCATCAAAATCATTTTCTATCGCTTGTGCCATTGCTAACACAGCGCGACTCCTATCTATCCCCTTAGTCGTTCCCAATTTCAGAGAAGCTTGAAAAGCGCGTTTAGCACTTGTCATGGGTTCGGGGTAATCATCAATCACTTCATCTGTCATGGGTTTAACGTCTGTAAGTAAGCCAGACCATTAGTGCTGGTAGAATTGCCAATAGGACTGCCACTATTGCCCAAACTAGAATACTGGAACTATTAGCTAATCTTAGGGCTAATGGTAGCCATATAATGACTAACACAAAAATAATGCTTAGTGTTATTGGTAGATAGCTTTGTCCTAAGCGAGGTTGAACAATTTGCCAATTATTGCCTTTCCAGCGCCAAGCCCGCTTATAGGGATAGGTTGTAGATAGTTGTTCTAGCACATATCCATCTTCTTCTACCACAAAAATTTGCTGACAGCGATCGCACCCAAAAGCTTCTGTCAGCGTAATAGGAATCAATTGTCCCTTGCGACGACAAGGGCAAGTATACTCCGTGTTTAAATCAATTTTGTCTGGTTTTTGAGGTTGCACAAGCGAGATAAATAACTTGGGCGGTTTTTTAGATTATTCCTTAATTTTTCTGAGAATCAGTATGGGAAAACCTAAAATTAATAATATAGATTGAAAGGTCTAGGGAGGAACTCCTAACCTAAAAATACATCATTTAGTAGAGATGAAAATTTCTAGACCTATTCTAACATAATAATTTTAACCAGAAAGCGGGTGATGGGATTCGAACCCACGACATCAACCTTGGCAAGGTTGCGCTCTACCACTGAGCTACACCCGCGAACTCACCAATAAGCTTATTATTCCAGATTTATTTGGCTTTGTCAACCCCTAAATTAAAAATCTTTTTTGGTGGTCGGTTGTTGGTTGTTAGTGGTCAGTGGTCGGTTGTAAATTTGGGCGTAATTGACGCATGAGACTGGCCATTTCTATAGCATTCATTGCATATTCCCAGCCATGATTACTCTTGATACCGGCTCGTTCTAGGGCTTGCTGCATGGTATCTGTGGTCAAAATCCCAAAAATCACTGGTACACCTGTTTGAAAACTAGCCGCAGCAATGCCTTTAGAGACTTCTGAGGATACATAATCAAAATGTGGTGTTTGTCCTTTTATTACTGCACCAAGGCAAATTATGGCATCATAACGGCCAGACATGGCTAACTGACGAGCTACATTGGGAACTTCAAAACTACCAGGAACCCAAACATAGTCTACTTGATTACCTTCAGGATCAGGATCTATACCATGACGTTTTAAACAATCTTTACATCCTTCTACTAGTTTCAGGGTGACAAGATCATTAAAGCGGGCGATAATTAATGCAAAGCGTAAAGTCTCGGTTTGCTGAAAATGTCCTTCAAAAACTGCCATTACTGCCTCTAAATAAATTTACAATAGCTGCTTAACCAATATACTTTTCTATCGTCAACATAGAAGAGCAGGAAAGCACAATCAGGAAAAAGTCTGCTGGAAAAACTTTCTTTTTCCTTGTGACTCTTTACCTAGGCTTTTCTGCTCCTAAGTGTGTGTCTGGTATGAGCTAGTAAATGGTTAAAGCATTTAACTAAACTACAAAAAAGTTTAATATACCAACTAACACGACTAAAACTGCCCAAATCCCTGAACCAACCCAGAGCAGTTTTTTAGATTCTACCCAGTTTTGAGGGGTGGCGTAAACAACAGGTACACCTATCACAAGCACGAAGGAGAACAGGACTAATGATATTAAAGCGATTTGAAATACTATGCTCATTTTGTTTTTCCCAACATAACTAAATCTTAGTTTGTCCCGTAACTGCTGCTATATAAACAGTTTAGGGTTTTCGGTGAACCTTATGAACTCACAAGGTATCGCCTGATCAATTAATATTTTACGTCTGGTTTGTAACAGTTGGTGACATCTTTAGCAATCTGTTTTTTCTTTTGAGGATTGGGGAATTGATTAAGATGGAAATTGTGGCCATACCTTTGATCTGAAGTTTACACTTTTGGGCGCAGGCCTTGCGCCCCTACTTAAATATATGGATTTAATTCTTTGTCACACAACTGCTGACTTTGACGCTTTGGGGGCTGCAGTGGGGTTAACTTGTCTTAAACCAGGAAGTAAAATTGTTTTGACGGGTGGGGCTCATCCTCCAGTGCGGGATTTTTTAGCGTTACATCGTGACGAGTATCATTTAATTGAAAGACGTTCTGTCAATCCTGAACAGATTCGCTCTTTAATGGTTGTTGATACTCAAAAGCGAGCTCGTCTTGGTAAGGCTGCTATCTGGTTTGATTTACCTAATATCCAGGAAATTATCGTTTATGACCATCATTTTGGACAGGAAGGGGATATTCCTACTACTCAATTATATCTTGATGAGGTGGGGGCGACAACTACCTTAATGGTGGAGGAATTGCAAAAAAATAATATTTCTTTAAATTCTGCTCAAGCAACGGTAATGGCTTTGGGGATTCATGTTGATACTGGTTCATTGACTTATAAACAATCTACAGCTAGAGATGCTTTAGCTTTGGCTTGGTTAATGGAGCAAGGGGCGAATTTATCGGTTATTTCTACTTATCGAGATCCTGGTTTATCACCACAATTACAACAGTTATTAAGTCAAGCTTTAGAAAATTTAGAATATGTTTGTTTGCGGGGATATACTATTGCTTGGGTGATGATAAAAACTGATGATTTTGTGCCAGGTTTATCGGGTTTAGCTTCAGAAATAATTGATTTAACAGAAACTGATGCTGTACTATTAGCAAATGAATATCCTTTAAGTGAAGAAGATTGGCGATTAACAGTAATTGGTAGAACACAAATTCCCCAAACAAATCTTAATTCTTTATTTCAAACTCATGGTGGTGGTGGACATTCTCAAGCTGCGTCTTTTAACCTCCGGACTACAGATTCCCAGCCTATTATACAGGAATTATTAGCTGAGTTAAAAGCGCAAATTCCCCATCCTCCTATTGCTAGAGATTTGATGTCTTCTCCAGTCCGAACAATTCGCCCAGAAACTACTATAGCTGAAGCACAAAGGATTTTATTACGTTATGGACATTCAGGTTTATCTGTAGTTAATAATCAAGATTTATTAATTGGAATTATTTCCCGACGTGATTTAGATATTGCTTTACATCATGGGTTTGGTCATGCACCAGTTAAAGGGTATATGACTAGTAATTTAAAGACTATTACCCCGGATACTTCTTTACCAGAAATTGAGTCTTTAATGGTAACTTATGATATTGGCAGATTACCAGTTTTAGAGCATAGACAATTGGTGGGTATTGTCACGCGCACTGATGTTTTGAGAGAATTACATCAATTAACAATTCAAAATTTAGAATTAAAAACTGAAAATAATTCTCAAAAATTAGGACTAAATGATGAGTTGGAAAAACGTCTTACTCCTCAACTTTGGCAATTACTTAATATCGCTTCTCAAGAAGCAGAAAAACGAGGTTGGCATCTTTATTTAGTTGGTGGTGCAGTACGAGATTTACTATTATCAGAAACAGAAAATCATACTTTAATAATTAATGATATTGATTTAGTAGTTGATGGTTTTCATAAAACAGCAAATGTCGGTGCAGGGGTAGAATTAGCTAAAGCCTTACAGCACATTTATCAAAATGCGAGATTAGAAATTCATGGTGCTTTTCAAACTGCGGCTTTATTATGGCATAAAGATATATTATTAGATTCATTATGGGTAGATATTGCCACAGCTAGAACGGAGTTTTATCCTTATCCAGCAGCAAATCCAGAAGTTGAAGCTAGTTCTATTCGTCAAGATTTATATCGGCGAGATTTTACAATTAATGCTATGGCTTTGCGGTTAACTTCTCCTCGTGCTGGTGAATTATTAGATTTTTTTGGTGGTTTTATAGACTTACAAAATCAGGAAATTAAAATTTTACATCCTAATAGTTTTATTGAAGACCCAACGCGAATTTATCGCGGAGTGCGGTTTGCGGTGCGGTTGGGATTTTCCCTAGAATCAGAAACAGAAAACTATATTCGTTATGCTATAAATAGCGGAGTTTATAATCGTACTAGTCAAGAAAATAGTAAAACTCCAGCTTTGCAAACTCGACTAAAAACTGAATTAAAGTATATATTAGCCGCACCTTATTGGCAATCAGCTTTAGAATTACTTAATAATTTAGGGGCTTTACAATGTATTCATCCTACGCTACAATTAGATATAGAACTTAACCGACAATTAAATTTATTAAAACACTGTTTAAGAAAATTTGACAAAAAACAAACTTTGATAAATTGGCAAATACGTCTGGAGCTATTAATAGCTTATTTAAAACCAGAATATCGCGGTAAAGTTGCTAAAAATCTCCAATTAGCTGATGATAGTATTAGCAGATTAGAAAAATTATCTCAAATTCAATCTGAGGTAATAAGATTATTACCCACTTTTGAAAAACCCAGTCAAACTGTCTATTTACTGAGAAAGTATGATTTACAAACTTTAATTTTAATTGCTTTACAAAGTCCCCGAAAAATTAGAAGAGGAATTTGGCAATATTTAACAAATTGGGGAAATATTCAACCGCTGTTAAATGGGAATGATTTAAAACAATTGGGTTATAAACCTAGTCCCCAATATAAGCAAATGCTTGATGATTTATTAATTGCGACTGTAGATGGTATAATTAAGAATGAAGCAGAAGCCAAAGAATTTTTAGTCAAGCATTATGCTGGATAAAAGAATCATATTTACTAGTTTTCAGGATATTTAAAAGTCTGGAAATTCTTGTATTTCCAAATTTTTAGAGAAATGGTGAATCTTGTATATTCAGTAATTTTCTGATAGATTCTGTTGTGAGGGGATAAACCTTTTCAGGAGGTAAAATAATCAGCAAATTTTTCTTATTAGACGGTAGAGACGGAAAATTTGTGGATTTATTAGATTTTTGGGAATGAAATTTTTTATGTTCGTGATTCCGTTGACTAGATTTTGTGCGTTCTCTTGAGTTATGTAGTAAGTAGAAAATTACAAACAAACCACTAGAACAGCAGAAAATAAAAGCAATAATCAACCATAGAGGTAGAGGATTACTAGTGTCAGAAAATGTAGAAATAGTTGATTTTATAGGTATAAATGGGGTTTTTTCTGATTGTTTCTGGGGAACATAACTAATATAACTCAGTTGATAATAAGCAAAAATTGTCACCCATAGAGGAATGAGGAATAAAGTCAAGAACCAGATACCAAGGTATTTTCTCAATAGATTTACTAGAATTTTTCTACGATCTTGATTTTTTTCTAACTCTTGTCTATCATCCATTCTATTAATCACACAAATTATAGTTAAGATAAGAGGAAAAAATATATTTTCCTCTCTTACCTAATCCGCTATATTTTATCCCTAATCCCCTTAATTAATTGGAGAATATCTTTCAATTGCTAATTGAATTAATTGATCTACTAATTGAGTAAAAGGTATACCAGTATTAGCCCAAAGTTGGGGATACATACTTGTAGAAGTAAATCCTGGTAAAGTGTTAATTTCATTGATGAAAATCTCCCCAGTAGCTTCCACATAGAAAAAGTCTACTCTAGATAAGCCAGCGGCATCAACAGCAGCAAAGGCTTGTAAAGCCATGTCTTGAATTTGTTGTGCTACCATATCTGGTAACTTTGCGGGAATAAATAAATCGGCCTTTCCTGGGGTATATTTAGTTTCATAATCGTAAAAATCACTATCAAAAGTAATTTCACCAATGACAGAAGCTTTAGGATTATCATTACCTAAAACTGCACATTCAACTTCCCTAGCAATAACTCCAGCTTCGACAATAATTCTTCTGTCATAGGTTGCGGCATTATCTAAAGCTGTTTCTAATTCTTGACGAGAGCGCACCTTGGCAATTCCTACCGATGAACCTAGATTAGCAGGTTTTACAAAACAAGGATAGCCCAATGTGGCTTCAATTTGATCACATAGTTTTGGAAATACACAAGCATTTGACCAAACTTGTGATCTAGTTACAGCGATATATTTTACTTGAGGTAATCCCGCTTGGGCAAAGGCCATTTTCATAGCAATTTTGTCCATTCCCGTTGCTGAACCTAAAACTCCAGAACCAACAAAGGGAATTTGGGTTAAAGTGAGTAAACCTTGAATTGTGCCATCTTCGCCATTGGGACCATGAAGAACGGGAAACCAAACCTCAACTTGTGCTGTTTCGGGTGGAAATTGCCATAAATTAGGGGTGATAGAGGGGACTTCTTGGGGAACACCAGAGGTTAAAACTTGCTGTGCGAATTGTCCTGCTTGCCAAACACCATCTTTTTGAATATAGAAAGGTAAAATTTCATATTTATCAGCATTTTCTTGTAAACTCAGAGCATGAGCGATCGCCCGGGCCGAACTTATTGAAACTTCATGTTCTCCAGAACGTCCACCAAATAGCAAACCCACCTTTAACTTAGTCATTTTTTATATATCTCCACAGATCCGCGATTTCTATTATCACCAAAAAAAGGGAATAGGGAATAGGGAATATTTAATTTAATATTAAATTTACTACAAAACTGAAAATATTTGTGTTACCCTAGTACAGTTGTCTAAAATCCGCACATCTAGGAGTTCGGGTGTTTCTTAAATTGAGAAATGCACCTAGATGGAGGTTTAACCCGAATAGGAGTAACAAAATATGCCAGTAGTTTCATTGGCTCAAATGATGGAGTCAGGTGTTCACTTTGGTCATCAAACCAGACGTTGGAACCCGAAAATGGCTCCCTATATCTACACCTCCCGGAATGGTGTACATATTATTGACTTGGTACAAACAGCCCAGTTGATGGATGACGCATATAACTATATGCGAACCCAGTCAGAGCAAGGTAAAAAATTCCTGTTTGTTGGCACTAAGCGCCAAGCAGCGGGAATCATTGCCCAGGAAGCCCTGCGTTGTGGTTCTCACTACATTAATCAACGTTGGTTGGGGGGAATGCTGACCAACTGGGCAACTATTAAAACCAGAGCCGAGCGTCTCAAAGATTTAGAACGGAGAGAAGAAACCGGCGCACTGGATTTATTACCAAAGAAAGAAGCCTCCATGCTACGTCGGGAAATGACGAAGCTACAAAAATACTTGGGCGGCATTAAAAATATGCGGAAAGTCCCTGATATCGTGGTTATTGTTGACCAGAAGCGGGAATATAACGCAGTTCAAGAATGTGAAAAATTGGGTATTCCCATTGTGTCCATGTTGGATACAAACTGTGACCCAGACGTTGTCGATATTCCTATCCCAGCTAATGATGATGCAATTAGATCCATTAAGCTAATTGTCGGTAAATTAGCAGATGCTATCTACGAAGGCCGTCATGGTCAGCTAGAAGTGGAAGAAGATTATGATGATTACGCTGATGAAGACTACGAATATGATGAAGGTGATGGACCTGAATCAGAAGGCGAAGAATAAGTATCTGTAATCGGGATTAAAAGATTCTAAGGTGAGTCCTGTTCATCTTAGAATCTTAATTAATATTTGTATCTGTCAAGTTAGGAATTGAGGCAACATGGCGGAAATATCTGCAAAACTCGTCCAAGAGCTACGCCAAAAAACCGGTGCTGGCATGATGGACTGCAAAAAGGCACTGAAGGAAAATGACGGTGATATTGAGGCGGCCACAACCTGGTTACGTCAAAAGGGGATTGCCAAGGCTGACAAGGGCAGCAGTCGCATTGCCGCAGAAGGTTTGGTAGACACCTATATTCGACCTGATGGACAAGTCGGTGTTCTTATAGAGGTAAACTGTCAAACTGATTTTGTTGCCCGTAATGATGCTTTTAAGGACTTGGTTAAGAAATTAGCACAACAAGCTGCAACTACTGATAGTGTTGAGTCTTTATTAGCTCAACCCTATATTGGCAAGGAGAGCGTGAGTGTGGATGAATTTATCAAGGAAACAATTGCGACTCTTGGTGAAAATATTCAAGTTCGGCGCTTTGTGAATTTCTCTTTTACTAGTGACACACCAGGAATAGCAGACAGCTACATTCACACTGGTGGTCGTGTTGGTGTGTTGGTGGAATTGACCACTCCAGGTGCTTTAGCTGGTACTAATGAAGACTTACAGGGTTTAGCTAAAAATGCAGCCATGCAAGTTGCCGCTTGTCCTAATGTGGAGTATGTTAGTGTAGATCAAATTCCTGTGGAAGTTGTCCAAAAAGAAAAAGACATCGAAATGGGTAAGGATGATTTGGCTAACAAACCAGTGAACATCAGAGAAAAGATTGTTCAAGGTAGAATTGACAAGCGCCTTAAGGAAATGACTTTACTAGATCAACCTTATATCCGTGATCAAAGTATTTCGGTAGAAGACTTGGTGAAGCAAGTAAAATCTAAAGTTGACAGAGAAATTCAAGTTAGTCGCTTTGTACGTTATATACTCGGTGAAGGCATTGAGAAGAAGGAAATTAGCTTTGCTGATGAAGTTGCTGCCCAAATTGGTGCTAAGTAATTTTGTTCTTAGTTAGTGGTCAGTGATCAGTTGTTAAGAATATGGTATTTAATAATTGGCTGCTGATTATGGACTGCTACTTTTGACCGAAAAGACGGGACACAAGCCCCGTCCTTCTAGGACGGCTTTATGTTAAAATTTGGTCATAGTCGCCTTATGGCATTGGGAGACTTTAAACGGACATGGAGGGACGATAAGACCACTTGTGGCGTGTTTCATTGAAGTGTCAAGAATCACCGCACCTTCAGGTCGGTGAGTATGTCAATAATAAATATTCTCATTACAGGCCATGCACAGCACGCTGGCCTGTATTTTGTTTAAATGATGATTATTGATGGAAAATTCCCTATATTTGTACTATAGAAAGCAACTAACAACTAACAACTGACAACTGACAACTAACAACTAACAACTAACAACTGACAACAAATAAGCTTAAACTTATGGCTAGAGCAATTGAACGGATAGAAAAAGATATTACTGAGTTAAAAGAGGCGATTAGAGCGATCGCCCAAGAACTCAATTTAGCTTATGTTAGATATATACATATTCTCGGATCAGCCTTGCAAAAACAATTGATCTTGGCTAGTTATTATCTATGTACCCAGGGGTATCCCCATGAATTTCTGAACTTATCACTAAATCAACGGCAAAAATTACAACAAGGTATTCGGCAATTAAGTCAACAAGCGGCTCAAGAATTAAGTAGTTATATTCAACCTCCAGAAGTTACGCAAATAGAAACAATTGTAGAAACTGAGAAAAACGAGGAAACTGGACAAGAAGAGGAGGAAAACGCAGAAAAAGAACTAAAAATCTTAGATCCTTCTAACCCCATAGAACTAGCGGAATGGCAACAAAATTTAGAAGAAGCGATTCAAGAAACTTTGAACAAAGCCTCCCAATCGGCTAATATTTTAATTCAGAAAACCGGGGTGTTACCGAAAAAACTACCGGAACCAGTTTTAATTGCTGCAACTGCTGCTGCGGCTTCCTCTGAATCTTCTAGTAATATGATACCCAGCCCTCCCAATTTATTAAACTTAGTGATAGAAATTAGTGATGAGGAAGATTCCGAAGATTCCAGTTTCACTCAAATTATGGCTATTTACTTGCGACTAGGTGAAATAGAATTTGCTGACGCGATACTCTTGTCAGAACGCAAGGGAATCCGTAGTATTTTAGTGCAACTAAATAAATTAGGACGAGAATATCAAAAAAGACAACGAGAAATTAAGATTGCTGAAGCTGAAGCAGCTTGGCGTGCCAGTTGGTTTCAGGATTAGCGCCCAGGAGGGAATTAAAAATGCAAAATTAAAAATTATAGTTGATCAAAAAATTCTATCCGTCAAAACTGGATACTGCCAATAACCAATAACCAATAACCAATAACCAATAACCAATAACCAATGACCAATGACCAATGACCAATAAATGACCAATAAATGACCAATAACCAATAACCAATGACCAATAAATGACCAATGACTAATGAAACACCTGATTGGATAAGATTGCATAAAGCCTTAGCTTTTGAGGCAGAAAATGGCTTTATAGACTTAGTGGGTAAACAATACCGCTTTAGTGAATTTCTTTGTTTGACTTTTGGTAATTTCCCAACTACTTTACCGTCAAATGAACGTTGTCGTTGGCAAGAAATAGCAATACAATTTGCCAATTATCGAAATTTGGCGTTAGCAGAAAAAAGGGATTTAGTAACAGAAGTTAGAAGATATATTAATCAACTGCAAGAAGAATTAACAACTAAACCACCCAAAAAAATTTACGAATTTAAAAATCAACAGCCGAAAACTCCAATTGCTGGGGAAATCAACAAGACAATAGTTCCAAAAATTGAACAACAACTCAGCAGTTTACCAGAAATTGGTATTAAAAAAGCTGAAAGTTTAGCCCGATTAGATTTACATACTATTCGGGATTTACTGTTTTATTATCCTCGTGATCATATTGATTATGCCCGTCAAGTTAATATTAGTGAATTAGCAGGAGGGGAAACAGTAACTATTATAGCCAGGGTAAAAAGATTTAATTTCTTTACCAGTCCTAAAAATAAAAAATTATCAATTTTAGAATTAATTCTCAAGGATAATACAGGAGAAATTAAAGTTAGCAGATTTTTTGCAGGTGCGCGTTTTACTAGTCGTGGTTGGCAGGAAACATTAAAACGCAACTATCCTGTAGGTAGTATGTTGGCGGCTTGTGGGTTAGTCAAAGGTAGTAAATATGGGTTAACTTTAGATAACCCAGAATTGGAAGTTTTAGCAAGTCCTGGAGATGCTATTGATTCTTTAACTATTGGACGAGTTGTGCCTATTTATAGCTTAACTGAGGGAGTAGTAGCTAATACTGTCAGACAAGCTGTAATGGCGGCTTTAACGGCAGTAGTTAATTTAAAAGATCCTTTGCCGAAAGGTTTACGAGAGAAATATGATTTAATGGAATTAAAAGAGGCTATTCCTAATATTCATTTTCCCAAAGATAGCGACTCTTTAAAAATTGCTCGTCGTCGTTTAGTATTTGATGAATTTTTCTATTTACAAGTTGGTTTGTTACAACGTCAAAAACAAGCTAAAGCAATTCAAACTGGTGCTATTCTTACACCGAAGGGAAAATTATTAGAAAAATTCCAGAAAATTCTTCCCTTTAAATTTACTGGTGCACAACAACGAGTTATTAATGAAATTCTCACCGATTTACAAAAAGCTACACCCATGAATCGTTTAGTTCAAGGTGATGTCGGTTCAGGTAAAACTGTTGTTGCTGTTATGGCTATTTTAGCCGCAATTCAATCAGGTTATCAAGCGGCGTTAATGGCTCCTACGGAAGTATTAGCAGAACAGCATTATCGTAAGTTAGTGAGTTGGTTTAATCTGCTACATTTGCCTGTGGAATTATTAACAGGTTCGACAAAAATAGCTAAAAGACGAGAAATTCATTCTCAATTAGAAACTGGTGAATTACCTTTATTGGTTGGGACTCATGCCTTAATTCAAGATAAAGTTAATTTTCAAAGATTGGGTTTAGTGGTAATAGATGAACAGCATCGTTTTGGGGTACAACAAAGGGCAAAGTTACAACAAAAAGGCGAACAACCTCATGTTTTAACAATGACTGCAACTCCTATTCCTCGCACTTTGGCATTAACGGTACATGGGGATTTAGATGTTAGTCAAATTGATGAATTACCACCTGGAAGACAACAAATTAAAACCACTTTATTGAACGGTCATCAAAGAACCCAAGCTTATGATTTAATCCGTCGAGAAGTTGTCCAAGGTAGACAAGTTTATATAGTTTTGCCTTTGGTAGAAGAGTCAGAAAAATTAGATTTGCGTTCGGCTGTAGACGAACATCAAAAATTACAAGAAAGCGTTTTTCCTGATTTTCAAGTTGGGTTATTGCACGGACGCATGAATTCAGCGGAAAAAGAGGAAGCTATTCACAAATTCCGGGACAATGAAACTCAAATTATCGTTTCTACCACCGTGATTGAGGTGGGGGTAGATGTGCCTAATGCTACTGTAATGTTGATTGAACACGCGGAAAGATTCGGTTTATCACAATTACATCAATTGCGGGGTCGTGTAGGACGGGGTGCAGCGCAATCATTTTGTTTATTAATGAGTAGTTCCAGAAGTGCAGATGCCCAACAACGTTTAAAAGTATTGGAACAGTCCCAAGATGGGTTTTTTATCTCTGAAATGGATATGCGGTTTCGCGGTCCGGGGGAAGTGATGGGAACTCGTCAATCTGGTGTAGCAGATTTTACTTTAGCGAGTTTGGTGGAAGATGAGGACGTTTTGCTGTTAGCGCGACAAGCAGCGGAAAAGGTGATTGATATGGATGCAAGTTTAGCGCGTTGGCCGTTAATGCAGGATGAGTTAAAGTATAGGTATGAGCGGTTAATGGGTGGCGCGATTTTGACGTAAAATAACTGTAGATTCGCCATTTTATTCCTATTCAAGTGAGTATATTATTTTTCGTCTTCTTCCCAGTTCAAAATTTTTGAATCTAATTGTTTCAAGGTTTCTTTTACTGTATTGTCTAGTGTGTGACGGTCATACCCCTGGCTTGATTCTGCTTCGATTTCAATGGTAATTTTGATGTTGGCTGCTCCTGCTTGAAGTGGTGTAATTACACCACGAACTAGATTAGATAGTTTACTCCAAGGTAAATCTGCTTTGAATTTGACTTTTTTAACTTTAGTTTTTGTTTCACTGGAAGGATTGATATTATAAGTTCCAGATGTAGTTTCAACTTTGCTAGTATTTACTAGAGGATTTTCAATTGTTGGCTTACCTGATGAAGTTTGACTTGTATTTTCTTTTGTTTCATTGCTATGAAAATCTGGATTATTATTATTATTATTATTTGAATTATTATCGAATTGAGTTTGTAACTGTGCTTTTTCCGCTTGAGCAACTTCAGGACGTACTACAATAGCTGCTAATGTGATTTCATTCAGATTGTCGTCGTCATCTTGATAATAAAGTTGACCATTAAATCTAATCCCCAATTTACCCTCTTTAACTCCTGTTTTCACTGCTTCTAAAATGACTGATTCATTTTCTAATAACGGTTTATGTCCAGGAGTTCTCAGAAAGTTATTATAAATATCCTGTAAACTTTTCTCAGTTTCATTAACACTCAATCCTTTATTTAAAAGTACATTTGCTGCAATCTTAGCATTAATTGATCGTTGATGTTTGAGATGATTTTCTACCCGTTCTAGCCAAGAATTACCTTCTGCTTTTGTAGCTGTACTAAAATCATTATAACCTATATAATCTATAGTATTTTGACCACACCATGCTAGATGACGATAAGCTACAATCAAACCATCTACTATGTCTTTTTCCGCTTGTTTCAGTTTGTTCTGTAAATCAGTTTTAGATGATAAGGAAAGATTCTTTTTCAGGTCTTGATCTTCAGTGATAGCAGTTAACGCTAGATAACGTTTTAATCTGGTTTCTAGTGTTACATAACTATTAGCATCTGCAATTACTAAAAATACAGTATTTTTATAAACGCGAAAAGAAGTATTGCTAAATAATTCCTGGATAAATTGCTCAGTTTCCTGATCTCCCTTTTTATAATTAGGATGTAAGATCACTAATTTAAACTTAGTATGATCAGGAATATCCTTAGACTCTTTCCAAATATGAGTTTCAAAAAATTTACCCTTAGGCTGTGCTTTGATTAATTCCCGTAATTTATCTGTAATTTGTTCATCATCAATTAACTGCTCCTTATCAACAATAACCCGGTTTAAATTGGGTTCATTTTTAAAGCTATAAAGACGTTTTTCCTCATGAAAATACCAAAGATTATCTGCTAATTTCGCTATAGCATCTCCAATGATCATGGCAGGAATATTATCATTAAGTAGGGCTATTCTCAACCAAGATAAATTAACTCCTCTTCTGTCTGAACCGCTAAAAGAATAGAAAAACACTCCCGTTGCTAATTTAGACGCAATATTATATTTTTCATATTCACTCCCCATATCTCTATCAATCTGTTGAGATTTACCCATAATATCGGAAGTAATAATACTATCAAATGGATCACCAATATGTTTAATTAGTTCTCGCTTTAATATGGGATTTGCCAGATTTATTTGTGATGATTGAATTAAAGGGTCTGCACCTTTTTTATAAATGTCCTTAATCACTTCTGCTAATAGTCTTAATACTCCTCTAGTTCGTTGAAATTTAGGAAATGAACCCCATCTTTCATACAGAGTATCTATCAATTCGGGATGAAATGGATAAGCTTGTTCTATTTTAGTCCGATAGCTAAGTTCTTTAACTTCCGAGGGTACATCATTACCTAATTGTTGATAAAGACGAAAATAGGTTTCTGCTGTTTGTTTATGTTGGTTAATATCTCCTATATTGTCAAATAACCGTTTTCTGACAACTTCATAAATTTCTATACCATCTACAGGTACATAAATACTCTCTACTCTACCCGATACTTTTTCTAATTGAGATAATGCTCTAGTTGCAGCCTCATCAAATTTTTCTAAATCACTTTTTGGTAAAGTTAAAATTAATACGGAATTACTAGAAGCAGCAATGACCTCCGTAATTTCTTGTAAAAAGACTAACGTTTGTCCTTGGGCAATTTTTTCCTGTTTTTCTAATTCGTTAGCTTTGGTAATATATGCTAATAATTCATCTATTAAAATCAAAACTGAGCCACTTTGTTTGATGATTTCTCTTAAAATCTCTTTTCCGGGAGCAATACGTTTTTGGTCATGGTCTTTAATTAAATGATAACAACCCAGTTGTTCTGCTATTTCTCCCCAGGGAGTTTTACCATTAATTACATCAGCTTCTGTTCCTACAAATACCGCAACTTTGGTACTAGGAATTGATAAGTTATTAGCTAAAGATTGAATTTGGGATAAATGCTTGACTTCATGAAATGATTTAACTAGATGATAAACTGCTAATAAAGAATGGGTTTTACCACCTCCAAAAGGGGTTTGTAGTTGAATAACTTTATCTCCCGTACTATTAGCTATACAGGTTAAAACGTTACAAATTAATCTTTGTAAACCGCTAGTTAAATAGGTTTTTTCAAAGAATAAACGAGCGTCTAAATATTCTTGGGGTGCTGTACCTTTAACCACTTCTACAATATCCACAGCAAAGGATGATTCGTTAAATGTCCCGTCACAAATTTCTTTTCTTGGGGTGGCAATATTCCACCATGCTGGTAATGTCATTGTTTTTTTCTCCTGTTGATTTTTGATTGACTATATTTACCGTAGGTTGGGTTGAGGAAGGAAACCCAACATTCATAGGACTTACATAAGATGTGGCTGAACACCTTATTCTTGCGTAGGGGTAATTCATGAATTACCCCTACTTTCGGTTCTTTTTGCGTAAGTCCTAATTAAAATAACCCTAATTGTTTAGCTTCATTTCCCCCTTTTTGATAACTTTCCCGTCCATAAAGTAAACCTTGTAACATCTGCTTCTCCTTATCACCATCTGGTAATACCTCAGAAATAGATTGTGCTACTTGCCAAAAGGCATTATTGTTTAATTGTCCCGTGTTGGTTAAAAGTTCTGTAATTTTCTCTCTATTATTCTTCTCCCATAATAATAACATTTGATGCAGGATATCAATCATGTTTTCTAGTTTTTCTTGGTCAATAAATTTTTTATCTCTGTCCTTGGGACTGAGGACAGTAATAAATTCTTTATCTTTCTTAATAAATCCCTTATTCCAATATTCCGTAATTTCTATACCACAAGCTGAGGCTAATTTTCGTCCTTCGTCAAATATGACTTTACTATTACCAAATGTCCAGCGCCATAGTAAATAAAATCGGGTTTGGGGGTCAATTCCTCCTAGTTCTTGGGGGTTTTTGAGAATTTTAGTTAATGCGTATTCACTAACAGTCTTACGGATAAATTCTAATAGAGTTGCTGCTGCTATGGTCTCTCCTGCGTAGGTTTCCACAGTCGCATATTTTCCCACTATTTCTAATGCAGGACCAATAGCAGAAATAAAGAAATCACTACCGCTGATTCCTTGACTCCAAAAATGCTCTAATCTTTCTTGGATTTTTTCCTGTATTTCGGTTTCTATTTCTTCAAAATAGGCTGTTTCTGCACTGGTGCGTTTACGACATACCCAGAAATGTTGAATGTCGTTACAAAACTTTACATATTTAAGTATACTAGTATTATCAAGGGTAAAAATGTCAACATTTCATAATATCTTCCATCCAATGAACATAACTGATTT